>JAHEGO010000069.1 GCA_024645045.1 Sphingobacteriaceae bacterium | reverse complement strand
ATGGTATTCGATAAATTCCCTCAATTAGTAGCTGGCATCAAAGGATTGTCAGAAGAAACTACAACAGGAGTTTTGCGTTTACATGATAGAATGAAAAACGGAACTTTAGTTATGCCTGCAATCAATGTAAACGATTCAGTAACTAAATCAAAGTTCGATAATAAATACGGATGTCGTGAGTCATTAGTTGATGCGATTCGTCGTGCAACTGACGTCATGATGGCTGGTAAAGTAGCTGTTGTTTGTGGTTTCGGTGATGTTGGAAAAGGCTCAGCAGATTCATTATCAAATGCAGGTGTTCGTGTAATTGTAACTGAAATTGACCCAATTTGTGCTTTACAAGCTGCAATGGAAGGTTATGAAGTTAAGAAATTAGCTACTGCAATTAAAGAAGCTGACATTGTGGTAACTGCAACAGGTAACTTCAATATTGTAAAAGGCGAACATTTCAAAATGATGAAAGACAAAGCGATTGTTTGTAACATTGGTCACTTCGATAACGAAATTGATATGGCTTGGTTAAACAAGAACTATGGCAATACTAAAATCGAAATCAAACCACAAGTTGATAAATATACAATTGATGGAAATGATATCTTAATTTTAGCAGAAGGTAGATTGGTGAATTTAGGATGTGCAACTGGACACCCTTCATTCGTTATGTCTAACTCATTCACAAACCAAACTTTAGCACAATTAGAACTTTGGACTAATGCAGCTAGCTATGAAAACAAAGTATATACTTTACCTAAACATTTAGATGAAAAAGTAGCACGTTTACACTTAGCTAAAATTGGTGTTGAATTAGAAGAACTTTCTCAAGAACAAGCTGATTATATTGGTGTTCCTAAAAATGGACCATTCAAGAATGATGCTTATCGTTACTAATCATTATTTTTTAATGAATTTGAAAAAAGGTGCGTCGAGCACCTTTTTTCATTTATGACCATTTCCTGAATTTGCATTTTTAACATATTTTAAATGCAGATAAATTCGTAAATTTATAGCATTAACATTTCCTTTCCATGACTAGACTTTCTGTTAATATCAATAAATTTGCAACCCTTCGAAACGCACGTGGAGGTAACAATCCAGACTTAATAAAAGTTGCGCTAGATTGTGAACGTTTCGGTGCACAAGGCATTACGGTTCACCCCCGCCCCGATGAAAGACATATTCGATATGAAGATGTATTTCAATTAAAAGCACAGATTAAAACAGAATTTAATATTGAAGGAAATCCTTTAGAGCAAAAATTTGTTGATTTAGTTTTAGCTAACAAACCAGAGCAGGTTACATTGGTCCCAGATGCAAGCAATCAACTTACTTCAAATCATGGATGGGACACCATTCAACACCAACAGTTTTTAAAAGATATCATCGCTACTTTTCACCAAGCAAATATTCGTGTTTCTATTTTCGTTGATCCTTCCACACAGATGATTGAAAATGCAGTGCACACAGGAACTGATCGCATAGAGCTTTATACAGAACATTATGCAAAGCATTATGCAATTGATAAAACACATGCCATTAAAGAATATATTACAAGTGCAAATTTAGCACATCAACTTGGTATGGCAATTAACGCTGGACACGATTTAGATTTAAACAATTTAGCTTATTTAAAAAATAACATTCCGCATTTAGCGGAAGTTTCTATTGGGCATGCTTTAGTATGCGATGCCATTTACTTAGGTTTAGAAAATACCATTCAACTTTATTTAAAACAATTACAATAAAGATGATCACTACGGTAAACATCGAAGAATTTTTAACACTAAGCAAAACAAGTCCAGTCTTCGATGTTCGAACACCATTGGAATTTGAACAAGGTCATATTCCGAACGCATTTAATTTACCCATTTTTAGTAACGAAGGTCGAATCAAAATTGGCACAACTTACAAACAGATTGGTCGCGAAGAAGCGATCTTACAAGGCTTTGAACTTGTCGGTTCAGAATGGGCAAATTTTATTAAAACTGTAAAAAGCACTACAAATAGTAAAAAAATACTCATCCATTGTTGGCGCGGCGGCATGAGAAGTAATGCCATGGCCTGGGCAATGAGCTTTTATGGATTTGAAGTATATTTATTGAAAGGCGGATATAAAGCCTATCGAAATTGGGTGCTTCAATCTTTCAAATACAAATTAAACATTCGAATTATTGGAGGTTTAACGGGAAGTGGAAAAACTGAAATTCTTCAGGAAATAAAAAACCAACATGGCCAAATAATAGACCTCGAAAATTTAGCACAACATCAAGGTTCGGCATTTGGCTCAATGAATAAATTGACACAACCCACACAAGAACAATTTGAAAATAATTTAGCATTTGAAATAAGTCTTTTGCAAAAAGAACAAATCATTTGGTTCGAAGATGAAAGCATCACCATTGGCAAAAGAGTTATTCCTGTTGACCTCTGGGAGCAAATGCGCATTGCCGATTTAAAAATTGTTGAAATACCAAAACTAGACAGGGTGAATGCTTTAGTGGCAAGTTATGGGCAACTTGACCCAGAATTTTTGATAGCATGTACGCAAAAAATAGGTAAAAGATTAGGCCCAAAATTAACTCAAGAAACAATTGTTGCAATTCAAAACAAAGACCTCGTTGCCTTTGTTGAAAATGTATTGTACTATTACGATAAAACTTATCATACTGGATTAATTAAGAAAAAAGATAGAGCACAAGTACTTTATTCTTTTGATAATTACAATGCCAGCCAAATTGCAAAATTCTTACTACAAGAAATAAATAAAAATGGAAGAAATTAAATTAACGCAATATTCACATGGCGCTGGTTGTGGTTGTAAAATTGCACCTGCGGTTTTAGATACTATTTTACATAGCCCTATAAAATACCAAGCGAATAAAAATTTATTAGTTGGAAACGACACCCGCGACGATGCCGCTGTTTACGATCTTGGTGATGGCAATGCCATTATCAGCACCACTGACTTTTTTATGCCAATTGTAGATGACCCCTATGACTTTGGCCGCATTGCATCTGCAAATGCTATTAGTGATGTATATGCAATGGGTGGCAAACCAATTTTAGCAATTGCAATTTTAGGTTGGCCGATTAATAAAATTGATGCCGCTGTTGCGCAAAAAGTTTTAGAAGGCAGTAGAGCAGTTTGTGCAGAAGCTGGCATCACACTAGCTGGTGGACATAGCATTGATAGCCCTGAACCTATTTTTGGTTTAGCAGTAAATGGAGTTGTGCCCATTCAAAATTTAAAACAAAATTCTACAGCAGAACTAGGCTGTAAATTATTCCTAACAAAACCACTTGGTGTTGGTATTTTAACAACCGCGCAGAAGAAAGGAATATTACAAGCAGACCACGAACAAATTGCGAAAGACTCGATGGTGAAACTGAATAAGTTTGGAGAGACCTTGGGCAAACTAACATGGGTGCGCGCTTTAACCGATGTGACCGGTTTTGGATTACTAGGCCATTTAAGTGAAATGTGTGAAGGTAGCCAAGTCAATGCGCAAATCAATTATCAATTAGTACCTCAAATAGCAGGACTTTCTGCATACTTAGCTCAAAAATCTATCCCAGGAGGAACCCTTAGAAATTGGGATAGTTATGGTCACAAAATTAGCATCGACCCTAATTCTACTATTCATATTCAAGAAAATGAATTAGCACCTGAATTAGCCATATTAGCTGATCCTCAAACTTCTGGCGGATTACTTATTGCTGTTGATGCTGCTAAAGAAAATGAAATGATTGAACTATTAAAATCAAATGGATTTCCAGCTGAATGCTGCGTTTCATTTGGAACCCTTATACCTAGTCAAAACCAATTTAAAATCAGCGTGTTATAATATGTAAAAAATGCTGTTTTTGACTCAAAAAGCATCATTTTTTTTATTAATTTCGCAAGCAAATTCCACATCATGAAATTAGATATTCAATACTCAGAAAAATTTGAAAACAGACACATTTCTCCTAACGAGTCAGACACAGCAAAAATGTTGGCTAGTGTTGGTGTAAAAACTGTTGATGCATTAATTGAACAAACCGTTCCTGCTAAAATTAGATTAGCACAAGCATTACGTTTACCTGCAGCAAAATCAGAAGCAACATATTTAAATGACTTGAAAAAAATTGCAAGTCAAAATAAAATTTTTAAATCATATATCGGTTTAGGTTACCACGATTGTATTACACCTGGCGTGATTCAAAGAAATATTTTAGAGAATCCAGGATGGTATACACAATACACACCATACCAAGCAGAAATTGCACAAGGACGTTTGCAAGCTTTGTTAAATTACCAAACAATGGTTCTGGATTTAACAGGTATGCAAATTGCAAATGCTTCGCTATTAGACGAAGGTACTGCAGCAGCTGAAGCCATGTTCATGCAATATTCATTGAGAAAAAATGATGATGCAACTATTTATTTTGTTTCTGAAGAAGTTTTACCACAAACCATTGATATATTAAAAACCCGCGCTAATCCACTTGGCATTGAGTTAATCATTGGCAACCACGAAACAGCAAACTTAAATGAAAAAATGTTTGGTGCTATTGTTCAATATCCAGCAGGAAATGGAACTATTTATAATTACCAATCATTCGCAAATAAATGTCATGCACTAGGTATCAAGTTAACTGTTGCGGCAGATATCATGAGCTTGATCGTACTTACACCTCCTTCAGAATTCGGTGCTGATATCGTAGTTGGTTCATCGCAACGTTTTGGTATTCCAATGGGATATGGTGGTCCACATGCTGCATTCTTCGCAACAAAAGAAGAATACAAAAGATCAATGCCAGGTAGAATTATTGGGGTGTCTATTGATGCTCAAGGTGAACCTGCATTGAGAATGGCATTACAAACCAGAGAGCAACACATTAGAAGAGATAAAGCAACATCAAATATTTGTACGGCACAAGCATTGTTAGCTATTATGGCTTCAATGTATGCGATTTATCATGGACCAAAAGGTTTGAAAAAAATTGCTGGCAGAATTCATGGTTTAGCTGTAAGTCTTTCTGAAGCCTTAACACAACTTGGATATACACAAGAAAACAAAAACTTTTTTGACACTTTAAAAATAAAAGTTGGCGATCAATTAGCTGCAATTCATAAAGATGCTATTGATCATGAATTAAATTTTAGATACGACGAAACACACGTATATATTGCGATTGACGAAACTACTGAAGTAGCAGACATTCAAAAAATTGCAGAAATTTTTGCAAAAATGATTGGGAAAACTTCTGCAGATTTTCAATTAAACATTCAAGTAAATTCAAAATTAGGAGATGAAAATGAAAGACATTCAGAAATTTTAACACATCCTATTTTTAATTCATACCATTCTGAACATGAAATGTTACGCTACATTAAATCTTTAGAAGCAAAAGATCTTTCATTATGTCATTCAATGATTGCATTAGGTTCATGTACCATGAAATTAAATGCAACAACAGAAATGATTCCTGTAACATGGGCTGAATTTGGTAAACTACATCCATTTGCACCAACAAATCAAGTAGGTGGCTATATGCAAATTTTCAGTGAGCTAGAAAAAGCATTGTGTGAAATAACTGGCTTTGATGCCATGAGCTTACAGCCGAATGCAGGTGCTCAAGGTGAATATGCCGGCTTAATGGTTATTCGTGAATATTTAAAAGACAAAGGAGAAGGACATCGTAACATTGTTTTAATTCCTTCGTCTGCACATGGCACGAACCCAGCAAGTGCTGCAATGGCAGGCTTTAAAATTATTGTAACTAAATGTGATGAAAAAGGAAATATTGATGTAGCTGATTTACGTCAACATGCAGAAGCAAATAAAGAAAATTTAGCTGCTTTAATGGTTACTTATCCATCAACACATGGAGTTTTTGAAGAATCTATTCAAGAAATTTGTGCGTTGATTCACGA
This sequence comes from Sphingobacteriaceae bacterium, assembly GCA_024645045.1. Classification (GTDB taxonomy): domain Bacteria; phylum Bacteroidota; class Bacteroidia; order Sphingobacteriales; family Sphingobacteriaceae; genus CAIKLP01. Next base: position 115,780 of record JAHEGO010000069.1, on the reverse strand, counting down.
AAACGGCGGACAAGTTTACATGGATGGCGCTAACATGAATGCACAAGTTGGCTTAACAAGCCCTGCTAATATTGGTGCCGATGTTTGTCATTTAAACTTACATAAAACATTCTGTATTCCACACGGTGGTGGTGGACCTGGCATGGGACCAATTGGCGTAGCAAAACATTTAACACCATTTTTACCTGGTCATAGTTTGGTAAAGACAGGTGGATCAAAAGCAATACCAGCAGTATCTGCAGCTCCATATGGTAGCGCAAGTATTCTTTTAATTTCACATGCATATATTGCAATGATGGGTGGTGAAGGATTAACCAATGCAACTAAAATTGCCATCTTAAATGCTAACTACATTAAAAGTCGTTTAGAAAAACATTATCAAATTTTATATGCAGGTGCTAATGGAAGATGTGCACACGAGATGATTGTTGATTGTAGAATGTTCAAAAATTTTGGGGTTGAAGTAACAGACATCGCTAAACGATTAATGGATTATGGATTCCATGCACCAACTGTTTCTTTCCCAGTTGCTGGAACTTTAATGATTGAACCAACTGAAAGCGAACCAAAATCTGAACTAGATAGATTCTGTGATGCATTGATTTCTATTTTCCATGAAATTCAAGAAGTAGAAAATGGAACAGTAGACAAAACCGACAATGTTTTGAAAAATGCACCTCATACAGCTGCAGTTATTACTGGAAACGAATGGAACCATTCTTATACTCGTCAAAAAGCAGCTTATCCATTAACTTGGGTTAAAAACAATAAGTTTTGGCCATCTGTTGGAAGAGTCAATGATACACATGGTGATAGAACACTGATATGTGCATGCCCTCCAATTGAAAGTTATGCAGAATAACACAATTAATTTATTTAAAAAAGGGGCTTAGAGCCCTTTTTTTATGCATTAAAAACAAATTCAAGCAATTATTTGTTTGTATTATATGTTATAACATTTATTTTACTATCTTTGTATTAAATTAAAAAATTATGAGAAAACAAATTTTAACTCTTTCTATCCTATTAGCAGGATTAGTAGCAACAGCTGCACCTAAAGCAAAATCAGCAAACTATAAAGTTGATGGTACTGCAAGTTCTATCAATTGGTTAGCTAAAAAAGTAACAGGTCAACACGGTGGAACCATTGCAATGACTTCTGGTACTTTAACTGTTGCCAATGATAACATTACAGGTGGTTCATTTGTAATTGACATGAACAGCATTAAATGCACAGACTTAACAGGTGAATGGGCAGATAAATTAATTGGTCATTTAAGATCTGATGATTTCTTTAGTGTTGAGAAAAATCCAACTGCACAATTAACAATTACAAAAGTTAATTACGAGTCTGCTAACAAAGCAAACATCGATGCAAACTTAACTATTAAAGGTATTACTAAAGCAATTTCATTCCCTTCTGCTATCAGCAAAAAAGGAGATGTACTTGTTGCTGTATCTACTATTCGTGTAGACAGAACTAAATTTGACATTAAATATGGTTCTAAGTCATTCTTTGAAAGCATTGGTGACAAAGCGATTGAAGACGAATTCGAAATCACAGTTAACTTAGTTGCAAAAAAATAACGCAAACAAATCTATTATAAAAAAAGCCTTTCTAATTTTTTAGAAAGGCTTTTTTATGCTTATAGCATCTTCTATAATTTCAAAAGAAGTAATTGCATTTTTTTGATCGTGGTACATTAAGCACTTCCAGTTTTCTACAACCGCTTGTGCTGCAAATTGATTCCTTAATTCCATACACTTTCTGCCATCGAAATCATATTTTGCTATAAATCGCCTAATAACTTGCATGGCTTCAGGTAAAACATCTCCACCATAAAAATAAATTCCATCGCTTGTATGTAATTTAAAAACTTGATGAAATGGACAATGCCCGCCGGTAATTTCATAGTCAATATAACCATCGATAGAACCTGCTCCATCTAATAATACCAAAGCATCCGATCTTCTTAAATATTCTAAAGGCGCTAAACGATAAGACTGTGTTGCGTGTGTTAATGCAAAATTCAATTCTTCTTTCTGAATATAGTAATATGCATTGGGAAAACTCAATTGCATGCTCCCATCCTTTTCATATACCATTCCACCAGCATGGTCAAAATGCAAATGACTCATTAAAACTTTAGTCACCTCATTTGGGTCAAAACCAGCATTTTGAATTGCTTTATGAATGACTAATTCTCCTTGCTCATTATGATAACCTAAGCCTGTATCAAATAAAATTAAATCCTGTTCAGTTTGTAATAAAAATGGCTGAACATGCACAAAAATTGAGGCAGGTCGGTCTTTTGGATCATGAAAAGCTGGGTCAAAAGGAATGAACTTTTTACTTTGATCAACAGAATATTGTCCTTCGGTAAGTACTACAAGCTTAGTCATTTTATTTATTTCAATTAATGCGGTTTAAAATACCACAAAGCCTTTGTAAATTGTCTAAATTTTTGAATTGAAAAATGTATTTTTACAAAAACCGTTTACAAAGATATGGAAAAAAGGTGGGTAGAAAATAACCTTACAGACAAAACCGCTATCGATCAACTCGCAAAGGAGCTGAATGTAAACAACGTAATTGCATCGCTATTAGTAAAACGAGGCATTTACACTTTCGATCAAGCGAAAGACTTTTTCCGTCCCTCTATTAACCACCTCCACGACCCTTTCTTAATGAAAGACATGGAGAAAGCAATTCTCAGAATCAATCAGGCCATTGCAGCAGGAGAGCGCATTTTAATTTATGGTGATTATGATGTAGATGGAACTACTTCAGTTGCCTTAACCTATACTTTTTTCAAAAGCCAATACGAGCATATAGATTTTTACATTCCAGATCGATATAAAGAAGGATATGGCATTTCAACAGCTGGAATTGATTTTGCTAAAGCAAATAATTTCAGTTTAATTATTGCCTTAGATTGCGGCATTAAAGCTATAGATAAAATTGATTATGCAAATTCTTTAGGCGTAGATTTTATTATTTGTGATCACCATTTACCTGGCGATTCAGTTCCTGCAGCTATTGCAGTTTTAGACCCTAAACAAAAGGATTGTCATTACCCATACGATGAACTTTCAGGTTGTGGGATTGGTTTTAAATTAGTGCAAGCATTTTGTCAATTTCACGGAATAGAAATTGATACCATTTTACCTTTACTTGATTTAGTGGCCGTCAGTATTGCTTCAGATATTGTTCCTTTAACTGGAGAAAACAGAACACTTGCCTATTTTGGATTAATACAATTGAACAGCAATCCAAGGCCAGGATTAAAAGCACTCATTAATATTGCAGCTACAAAAGGTGCTTTGTCAATTAATGAAATTGTTTTTTCAATTGGGCCAAGAATCAATGCTGCTGGAAGAATAGACGATGCAAAACATGCTGTAAATCTATTAATATCAACAGACGAACAATCTGCTTTTGATTTTTGTGAAATTGTTGACGGGAAAAATACTGAAAGAAAAGAATTTGACCAGTCGATTACTTTGGCTGCATTACAAATGATTGAAGACAATTTTGATTTACATCAAAAAAAATCTACCGTATTGTTTGACGCATCATGGCATAAAGGTGTCATTGGAATTGTGGCTTCTCGTTTAATCGATAAACATTACAAACCCACTATTATTTTAACAGAATCCAATGGACTTGCAGCAGGTTCTGCTAGGTCTGTTAATGGTTTCGATATTTACGAAGCCATCAGTGCATGTAGCGATTTGTTAATTCAATATGGCGGACATAAATATGCTGCAGGTTTGACTATGCACATTGATCAAATTCCAGCATTTCAAGAAAAATTTGAAACCATCGTTGCAGCATCTATTCACGATGATTCTTTACAAGCTGAAATAGCCATAGAATGTGAAATGAATTTAGCAGAGTTTTCAACCAAAACCTATCAAATACTTAAGCAATTTGCGCCATTTGGTCCTGGGAACATGAAACCTGTATTTATTTCATCAAATGTACAACTGGCAAGCCCTGCGCAATTAGTAGGCAAACAAAATACCAATCACCTTAAGTTTTCCGTTGTCCAACAAGGTAGCTATCAATTTGACTGTATTGCTTTTGGATTAGGAAATTTAAAAGATAAATTAGCAACTGGAATTCCATTTGACATCTGCTATACCATAGAAGAAAACACTTGGAGAGAAAAAACAAGCATACAATTAAATATTAAAGACATCCGAATTCATTCGTAATATATGTTGGAATTAAGAGCCGAACACCTGATTAAAACTTACAAAAAAAGAACTGTTGTAAACGATGTTTCTTTCAATGTTAAACAAGGCGAAATTGTAGGATTACTTGGGCCAAATGGTGCAGGAAAAACTACTTCATTTTATATGATTGTTGGCTTAATCAAACCAAATTCTGGAAAAATATTTCTTCAAAATGAAGAAATTACACAAGAGCCAATGTATAAAAGAGCACAAAAAGGAATTGGCTACTTAGCTCAAGAAGCATCGGTTTTTAGAAAACTGACCGTGGAAGAAAATATATTGGCTATTTTAGAAATGACCGATTTATCGAAAGCTGCTCAAAAAGAAAAACTAGAAGAACTCATCGAAGAATTTAGCTTAACGAAAGTAAGAAAAAATCAAGGCGATTTACTGTCTGGTGGAGAAAGAAGAAGAACAGAAATTGCAAGAGCATTGGCTGCAAACCCTAACTTTATTTTATTAGACGAACCCTTTGCAGGTGTTGACCCTATTGCAGTTGAAGAGATTCAAACCATCGTTTCTAAATTAAAGAAAAAAAATATTGGCATTCTAATTACCGACCACAACGTACAAGAAACACTTTCTATAACGGATCGTGCTTATTTACTTTTTGAAGGTTCTATCTTAAAGTCGGGTTCGGCAGAAGAACTTGCTGCAGATGAACAAGTACGTCGCGTATACTTAGGCAAAAACTTTGTATTAAGACCTAAAGCAATTTAACAATGACTGTTGTAAACTCCATTCTTTCTTGGATTATGAAAAAAAGAATTCATCAAATTGAATTCTTTATGAAGTATCCAAATGAAGTACAAGAAGAATGGTTGTTTAACTTAATTAACAGTGCAAGAAATACTGAATGGGGAAAAAAATACGATTATAAATCTATTGAAAGCAGAGCAGAGTTTGTTAGCAGAGTTCCCTTACAAAATTACGATACGCTGAAGCCCTATATCGAACGAATGCTCCAGGGCGAAGAAAATATTTTATGGTTTTCTGATATAAAATGGTTTGCTAAATCATCTGGCACCACTAGTGATAAAAGCAAATTCATTCCTGTTAGCAATGAATCTTTAGAGGAGTGCCATTATAAAGGTGGAAAAGATTTACTCAGTATTTATTGCAATAACAGACCAGAATCAAAAATATTTACTGGTAAGTGTTTAATAGTAGGCGGAAGCAATCAAATAAGCCCTGTAAACGACGAAATCTCATACGGCGACCTTTCTGCTGTTTTGATAAAAAACTTGCCGATTTGGGCAGAATTTCACACTACCCCAAACAGTGCCATTGCATTAATGGAACATTGGGAAGAAAAACTTGAAACCATTGCAAATGCAACCATCAATGTAAATGTGACCAATATTTCTGGAGTGCCAACTTGGACTGTTTTGTTAGCAAAAAGAATTTTAGAAATTACAGGTAAAAATAATTTGCTTGAAGTATGGCCAAACCTTGAATTGTATTTTCATGGCGCAGTAAATTTTGCACCCTATCGTGCACAATTTGAAAAACTCATTCCTTCTTCAGAAATGTATTACCTAGAAACATACAATGCTTCCGAAGGTTTTTTTGGCATTCAAGACCAAACCAATAGTAGTGAAATGTTATTGATGTTAGACTATGGCATTTACTATGAATTTATTCCGATTGAAAATTTAGAAGAAGAAAATCCTAAAACATTGACATTGGCAGAAGTTAGTTTGCATAAAAATTATGCCCTTGTAATTTCCACCAATGGCGGATTATGGAGGTACGTAGTTGGCGATACCATTCAATTCACTAGCTTAAATCCATATCGTATTTTAATTACCGGTAGAACTAAACATTTTATCAATGCTTTTGGAGAAGAACTAATAATTGATAATGCAGAAAAGGCATTGGTTAGTGCTTGCGACTCCTGTGATGCAGCAATTAAAGACTATACCGCTGGCCCAATTTATTTTGGAGACAAGAATGCGGGAGGACATGAATGGATCATTGAATTTGAGAAAGAACCTGCCGATTTAAACTTATTTACAGATAGCTTAGATAATGCTTTAAAGAAAATCAATTCTGATTATGAAGCCAAGAGAAAAGGTGACATGGCACTCATGAAACCTATAATTCATATTGCCAAAAAAGACACCTTTTATAATTGGATGAAAAACAGAGGCAAATTAGGTGGTCAACATAAAGTACCACGCCTAGCCAACAGTAGAATTTATTTAGATGAAATTTTAAAAATGATTAATAATTAATTTTTCGTTCCATCGCATTCGAACCATAAATAGACAAAGTTATTCCTGCCACCGACTGAACAGTATTAATGTTCACAAATGGACTAATGCTAATTCCAAAATCATAAACAGGCTTTATAATCAATTGTATTTGCCCTTGTACCCCCAAACCGAAAGACTTATCTTGATTGATTGTTTTAGTTGAATCAAAAGGGTAGTAATTTGTATAAACTAAACTAGGCCCCGCAAAAGCAGCGATTTTATAATATTGTTTTTCAATTACCTTTCCCCTACCTACATTAAATGCATTCAAATAAACTGTAGCACCACCAAATGCTAGGTAATTAAGTGTACTTGCTTGGTAACTCAACTGCCACAAACGATCTAAGCGGTCATAATAATTGAAGCTTAACTCCATGTTTGCATTTGTAAAATTTGGCAAAGAAGGTTTAATATTCGGTCCAAACCCAAATAACACCCAATTATTTCTGCTTTTAAAACGATATGCACCAATATAATAATCTTCAAAAACGTTTTTAGATTTATTATTTGACTGTGCTGGAACTTGTTCTTGTGCAAAAGATTGCTCAAAAAAACAAAGCAACAAAACGAATGCCGCGAATAATTTATTCGATTTCATATTAATTTGTCTCGTTAGTTTTTGGAAAAAAATAAGAAAATAAAACACTTGTAACTAAAACAGTTATAATAAATATCAACGAATGTAAAGTGCTAAAACCAATGATTTTTAGCCAATGAGCTGCTAACATCTTCAGCCCTATAAATGTCAACAAAATTGCCAATCCTGTTTTTAAATAATGAAAGCGATGGATTACATTGACTAGTAAAAAAAACATGGAACGTAAACCTAGAATAGCGAAAATATTAGAAAAGAAAACTATATAAGGATCTTTAGTGATAGAAAATATAGCAGGTATTGAATCTACTGCGAATATTAAATCTGAAAACTCAATTACAATTAACACAATAAACAAAGGTGTGATAAGCCACTTTTTATTTTTCTTTACAAAGAATTTACTCCCAACATACCTAGGGAATACCCTAAAAATTTTAGCGGCAAACTTTACTGCCGGATGGTTTTCTGTATCTATTTTTTCTTCCTCATCGCCTTTAAAAAACAAACTAAGCCCAGTATACAATAAGAAAACACCAAACAAATACAAAATCCATTCAAATTCCTTAATAAGCGTTGCACCTAAAAAAATAAATAAAAAACGCATCAGAATTGCACCGAGTATACCCCAGAACAAAACCCTATGGTAATATTTTTCTGCAACATTAAAAGCAGTTAGTAATAAAATAATCACAAAAATATTATCTACCGAAAGGGCGTATTCCACTAAATATCCACTGATAAATTCCAATGCTAAATTTTGATTGTAATTTGCTAAACTTTGGGTGAAATTACCTGGAAGAATGTAAACTGTTTGCTGGTATTCATTTATAAAAACTTGCAAAGCATTCATGTCATAAATACCATGAATCCAATGCCCTCTATATAAAAGCAAAACATAGAAAAATACAGCAAAACTCAACCAGATGAAACTCATAATTGCCGCCTCTTTGACACCAATAACATGATTTTTTTTATTGAAAACCCCTAAATCAATGGCTAACATTGAAACCACAAATAATGCAAAGGCCGCGAAAAAAATTAATTCTGTTGCGAACATTATTTTCTCCTATTAATAGTGAAATCGACTAATTGGATAAGCGATGATTTGGCAGTTGAATCTGGAAATTGTGCTAATATATCCAATGCCTGTTGTTTATATGTCAGCATTTTTTGTTCAGCATATTTCATGCCGCCTTGACTATGAATAAAATTTAAAATCGTATGAAGTGTTTGTTGCTCTTCATTATGATTTTTAACTAATTTTATCATTTTATTTTTCTCCGAACTGCTAACTTGTTGCAAAGCAAAAATCAACGGTAATGTTAATTTTTTTTCTTTAATGTCAATACCTTTTGGTTTTCCGATATCATCATAACCAAAATCCATCAAATCATCTTTAATTTGAAAAGCCATGCCTATACACTCTCCGAACAAATGCATTTGCTTCACTATATCTTGGCTAACCCCTGTAGAAGCAGCGCCACAAGCACAACAAGAGGCAATCAATGAAGCTGTTTTTTGCCTAATGATTTCATAATAAACTTCTTCTTGTATATCTAATCTTCTCGCCTTTTCTATTTGCAATAATTCCCCTTCACTCATTTGTTGCACTGCATTCGAAACAATTTTCAATAATTCAAAATCGTTATTATTTAAAGACAATAACAATCCCTTTGCTAATAAAAAATCTCCAACCAATACTGCAATTTTATTTTTCCAAACTGCATTGATTGATAGAAACCCCCTTCTTTGGTAAGCATCATCTACTACATCGTCGTGCACTAAAGTTGCGGTATGAAGCAATTCAACCAATGCGGCTCCCCTGTGGGTCGCTTCGGTAATACCTCCACATAATTGCGCGGTAAAAAATACAAACATAGGGCGCATTTGCTTCCCTTTTCGTTTGTAAATATATTGTGTTACTTTATCTAACAGCGGAACAGAACTTTGCATCGAGGACTGAAAACTCTTTTCGAATTCAGTTAATTCTGTTGCAATGGGAATACGTATTTCAGAAAGTTTCAATGCCTTTAAATTATATTGCAAATTAAGTTATTGTTTGCAATTTTTCAGCCATATTTGAAACAGACTAACATCTAATTATTATCTAATTGATATTCAAGAAAATAGCTTATCAAATAAATTAGCCATTTTAGCATTATTTATGCAATTTTGTGCTTGAAAAACATTGAATCAATATGAACTACCAAATAAGTATAGAACAAACAAAAAATCCACACTGGAGTAAAGATTTAGTTGAAAGAGGAGAGTTTGGTGCGGTTATTTCAGACCACATGTTTGTTGCCAATTACGAAGCAGGAAAATGGAATAACCCAAAAGTGGTGCCATACCAAAACCTATCGCTTAACCCTGCAATTTTGGCGTTGCATTATGGCCAAAGTGTTTTCGAAGGAATGAAAGCATTCAAAATGCAAGATGGAACTGTCTCTATTTTTAGAATTGAAAAACATTTAGAAAGATTGAATAAATCTTTAGACAGAATGTGTATGCCAACCATTCCAGCTGATTTATTTCATGCAGCTTTGTTAGCATATGTAAAAACAGATTTGAATTGGGTACCAGATGGCGAAGGTCATTCATTATATATCAGACCATTTGTATTTGCATCGGAAGCACGTTTTGGCGTAAAGATTGCCGAAGAATATATGTTTGTGATTTTTGGCGGACCAGTTGGCCCCTATTATGGCTCTCCTTTGAAAATAAAAGTAGAAACACATTTTGCGCGTGCAACACGCGGTGGCACCGGCTTTGCTAAATGTGCTGGGAATTATGGTGCTTCTTTTTTCCCTACTAAATTAGCAAAAGAAGAAGGCTTCGATCAAATTTTATGGACCGACGGTCGTGAAAATAAATACATAGAAGAATCTGGCACAATGAACGTAATGTTTATCATCAATGGTCAGCTAATTACTCCTAGCACATCAGACTCTATCTTAGATGGTATAACAAGAGATTCTTTATTATCCATTACAAACGAAATGGATATGCCTGTAGATATTAAAAAAATCAGTGTAGATGATTTAGAAAAAGCATTAAAAGCGAATCATGTTTCAGAAGCATTTGGAACAGGAACAGCCGCAGTTGTAGCACCCATTGAATCAATCAGTATCAACGGGCATAATTATATATTACCTGTGGCAGACGAACATTCATTTATGATGCGTGCAAAAAAGAAATTAATGCACATTCGCACAGGTGTAGAGGCTGATAAATTTAGCTGGAATACAATAGTAGAATAATATTAAATCAGCCTAGTGTTTTTGCTAGGCTGTTATTTCCCCCCTTAGGTTTTGCGTCAATTGATTTGCTATTTCAGCAATTGTTAAATCTTGACCAAACAAAAACATCAACTTTGTAATCGCAGCTTCAAAGGTGAGGTCTAAGCCGCCTACCACTCCCATTTTGGCTAAATGTTTACTGGTTTCATATCGTCCGATTTCAACATTACCGCCAATACATTGTGTGATTTCTAAAATCAATATACCTTTTGAAACTGCAGCTTGTAAGCAATCCACAAACCAAGAATCAGTACAAGTATTACCAGCGCCAAAACCTTCTAATATTATTGCCTTAACTCCTGCTGCATGTATAACTGCATTCACGTATGCAGGTGAAATACCTGGAAATATTTTTAATAATGAAACCGGATTTTGTAAAGTTTTATGTGCAATGAATGAGGATTCAGATCGTGGCAATAATACTTCAGAATTAAAATTGATGTGTACGCCCGCTTCTGCTAAAACCGGAAAATTTGGAGAACGAAATGCTTCAAACTTATTTGCTTCCACTTTTTTTGCACGGTTCCCTCTAAATAATTGATAGTCGAAATAAATACAAACTTCGTTCACAATTGATTGACCGTTTTCGTCTTTTGCAGCGGCAATTTCTAATGCTGTAATCAAGTTTTCTTTGGCATCGGTTCTTATCTCACCAATAGGTAATTGCGAACCTGTTAATATGACTGGTTTAGATAGGTTTTCCAGCATAAAACTCAATGCAGATGCTGTGTAAGCCATCGTATCAGAACCATGTAGAATTACAAAACCATCATAATTGAGGTAATTTTCTTCAATTATATTTACCATTTGAATCCAACTATTCATGTTAATGTTAGATGAATCTAAAATTGGATCGAAAGAAATGACTTCTAATTTATAATTGAGACGCGTTAATTCAGGAACATTTTCTGTGATATTATTAAAATCAAAAGGAACTAACATTCCTTTGTGGTCTTGTACCATTCCTATGGTACCTCCCGTATAAATCACTAATAGTTTTTGCATTTTATTGATTTCTAAATACCAAAAATATTTTTTGAATTAGCAGTTGTTTGAGCTGCTATTTCAGCTAATGTACAAGATTTTATTTCAGCAAGTTTTTCAGCAACATGAATCATGTAAGAACTTTCATTTGGTTTACCCCTAAAAGGCACAGGACTCAAATAAGGCGAATCTGTTTCTAAAACTAAATGTGCTAAATCAATTTCTTTTACCACTTCGGCTAAGCCCGCATTTTTATAGGTCAAGACGCCGCCGATACCTAAATAAAAACCCATTTCAATTATTTTTTTTGCTTGTGCAAGCGTACCAGAAAAACAATGAAAAATTCCTCTTAATTCTGTTGATTGTTCCGATTTTAAAATTGCTAATGTTTCGTCAAATGCCTTACGACAGTGAATTACAATCGGTAAAGACATCGACTTTGCTAATTTTATTTGCTCGACAAAAATTAATTTCTGTTGTTGTTCAAAAGTTTTGTCCCAATATAAATCCATCCCAATTTCGCCAATTGCATATATCTTATTTGATAATGCTGCTTGTTTTATGACTGCAAACTTTTGTTCGTAATTAGCGTCAACAGAACAAGGATGCAAACCCATCATCGGATAACATTGTGTTGGATATTTTGTAGCTAATGCAAATACAGCATCAATTGATTCTTCATCTATGTTAGGAAGGAAAAATTGTTGAATACCATTTTCATTGGCACGCAAAATTATTTCATCTATAGACGATGAAAGATCTGGAAGGTAAATATGGGTGTGGGTGTCGACTAACATTAAAAAAAACGATGAAACAAAAAAGGCCTAAACAAAATGCTTAGGCCTTTCTGTAATTAAATATTTATTGAACTGAAACCAATTCCACTTCAAATGTTAGTGGTGCAAATGGTGGAATAACTCCTCCTGCCCCTCTTGAACCATATGCTAAATTTGATGGGATAATTAATAAAGCTTTACCGCCAACTTTTAATAAAGCAATTCCTTCGTCCCAACCTTTAATAACCATGCCTTGTCCTAATTTAAATTCAATTGGATCGTTTCTGTCTAAAGAAGAATCAAATTTAGTACCGTCTAATAAACGACCGGTATAATGAACTTTAACGGTTTTTCCAGCTGTTGCTTGTTCGCCTGTACCTGGTTCTGAAATAATATACATCAAACCAGTTGATGTTTTACTTGGTGTGATTTTTTGATCTGCAATGTATTTTGCAATTACTTCGTTTTCTTTCATAGCGTTATCTTTTTCTGCTTTTAATTCTTCTGCTTTCAATGCAGCTTCTGTTGTTGAACTAATAATTTTAACTGTGAAGTTTAAAAAACTATTTGAATCAATAAATGATGGACGAGGTGCTGCAAAAGTTTTTGTAAATAATGAATCTGCATTAATTAAAAAACTAGCGCTATCGCCTACGGTTAACAAAGTAAGGCCATCCATTAAATCACCTTTAAATGCTGCTTTTGTAATTTTTAACTGAACTGGTTTGCCCATTTTCCAGCTATCAAAAACCAATGAATCTTTACTGGTTACATATTTGATATGTAAAGTTACTACATCATCTAATTTCAATTTAGAACCTTTATTTGACTTATGCATTACATAAGACAAGCCTGTTGTTTTAGACTTTGAATATTTTACTGCTTTTTGTGCATTTGCAAATGAAGCAATTAACAAAAACGCTACAAGAACTTTTAAACTTTTCATATGATATATTATTTTTTAGCTTTTTTAATACCTACTAATTCCATGTCAAAAACCAAAGTTGAAAATGCTGGAATTGCACCATTACCCATTTCGCTTGCGCCATATGCTAAAGCCGATGGAATAATAACTGTTGCTTTTGCACCTTTAGACATTATTTGCAAAATTTCGTCCCAACCTTTAATAACAACACCTTGTCCAACTGGAAACTCTAATGGTTTACCTGCAGGATAAGAAGAATCAAATTTAAATCCATTTAATAATCTACCTGTATATTGAACCATTACTGTATCACCTACTAACGCTTTTTCAGTAGATCCTTCTTTGGTAATTACATATTGAATTCCACTTGCTGTAATAACAGTTGTTAATTTATTATCTCCAATATATTTATTGATGTTTGCTTTTTCTTCGGTCGCTTTTTTAGCTGCTTCAGCTTGCATTTCATCTTCCATTTGTTTTTTAGTTTGCACTTTTTCGATTTTAACTTGGAAGGTCAACATAGAACCTGCTGCAATAAATGCAGGACGTTGAAAACGGAAAGTTTTTTCAAACAATGAATCTGCATTAATTAAAAAAGTAGCAGAATCAGCTTCAGATAATAAAGTCAAACCGTGCATTAGATCACCTTTGAATGAAGGTTCTACAACCATTAATTTAACTGCTTGTCCGATCTTATATGTATCGAATAAAACCGAATCAGAATCTGTACGGTAAACCATATTTAAAGTAACGAAATCTCCTACTTTGATTTTTTCACCTTCATTGCTCGTGTGAATTTTATATTTCAATCCATCCTCACTTGTTTTAAAACCATCTCCACAACTTTGGAATAAGGCAGTCGCTAATGCAGCGATAATTAATAATCTTCTAGTCATTTTATTTTTATTTTTATTTTATTATTTATTGTTTTAACATTTCTTCAAATTCAGGTAAAATATTTTTTATCTTTTCTACCGTTTCTGTTAAACTTAAGAAAGAAATTCCTCCGGCAGCATTGCGATGCCCCCCTCCTTCAAAATATTTTTTCGCTACTTCATTCGCAGGAAACTCTCCCTTTGAACGAAACGAAAGTTTACGCGCTTCACCTCTATCTACAACCAAAATTGCAAAACGAATACCATTGATAGAAAGTGCATAATTTACAATTCCTTCGGTATCGCCAGTTACTATTTGGTATTTTTTTAATTCCTCTTGATCAATATAAATGTAAGCAGTATTTATTTCTGGTAATACAAACATTTTCTGACTCAAAATATGCCCTAAAAATTTTAAACGGTTTTCAGAATTGGTATCGTATATTAATTCGTGAATTCTTGAATTATTTGCACCTCGTTCAATTAAATCTGCAATGATGCGGTGAACTTCTGCTGAAGTACTTGGAAAACGAAAAGAACCAGAGTCGGTCATGATTCCTGTATATAAACAAGTAGCAATATCCTTATTGATGTTATTCCCAAACCCTAATTCAACTATGAATCGGTAAACTAATTCTGCCGCCGCACATGCGCTAACATTCCAGTAAGTAAAGTCTTCGAATCCTTCTGGATCTAAATGATGGTCTATCATCACTTTTTTCGCAGCACTACTTCGAACTAAATCACCTAAAGAGCCAATCCTAGAAAGCGCATTAAAATCGCAACAAAATATTATATCGGCTTCTGCGACTAAATCCTTAGCTCGTGCTTCTTGAATTTGAAAATCTATCACTTCTGAATTTCCAGGTAACCAATGTAAAAAATAAGGATAATCCGAGGGTGTTATGACATGCACATGATGACCTAATGCAAGAAGAAAATGGTACAAACCCAAAGAAGAGCCCATGGCATCTCCATCTGGTTTATGATGCGTAGTGATGACTATTTTCTTTGCTTCGGAAAGCAGCGCTTGTAGTTCTTTGATATTGTGCATAGAAAGGTAGCAAATCTATTCATTTTTTTTCATTATACGGCTTTAAACGTAGGACTTTAAAGGTTTTTTACTAGATTTTGACATATTATTGTATTTTCGCGGAAATAAATAATTAAAAAGATGACCACAAACAGAACATTTACCATGATTAAGCCTGATGCAGTAGCGAATGGACACATGGGAGCTATCATTGACCACATTATCAAAGCAGGATTTAAGGTAATTGCCTTAAAATACACTTCATTGAGTCCAGAAATGGCTGGGAAATTCTATGAAGTTCACGCAGAACGTCCTTTTTACAAAGACTTAGTCGCATTTATGTCTTCTGGACCAATTGTAGCTGCTATTTTAGAAAAAGACAATGCAGTTGCAGATTTCCGTACCGTTATTGGAGCTACTGACCCTCAAAAAGCTGACGCAGGAACTATCAGAAATTTATATGCAAAATCAATCGACGCGAACGCAGTTCACGGATCTGATTCTGATGAAAATGCAATGATTGAAGGAAACTTTTTCTTCAGTGCATTTGAAAGATGCTAATTGCATTTTAAAAAATAAAAAAAGCTTGACAAATTTGTCAAGCTTTTTTTATGTCTAAAAATCTACAATTACAATAACACAATCTCATTGATTAATTTCTTTCCAGCATATTCATTTATGTTATCAATTAAATTTGTTTTCATCATGATTAACTCCTGACGTAAACTAGCGGAAGAAACTTTCAAGTATAATTTTTGTTGACGAATTGAAATCTCATCGGTTCGATTGGCAATTACTTTTCCAACTAATTCAGGCCAATTAGATTTTATTTTTTCTGCTAAAAACTGATCGGAAAGTTTATAGGTATCCAATAACTGCTCAATGGCAGCTTTCATGGTTAACTCATTACTTTTCCTAAATAACATATTTTATTTTTTATTGACTTGCGCTACAAGCCCTTTGTTAACTTCAAATATACGACAATCGATATTTAAATCTTGAAAAATTTTTGCAACCCTTGCCTGGTCTGTATCTGTAATAAATAATTGGCCGAACGAATCTTCACTTACCATAGCCAATAGTTTTCGAATACGCTGTTCGTCTAATTTATCAAAAATATCATCTAACATTAAAATTGGCTTATATCCTTTCTTAGCATTTAAAAAAGAATAATGCGCAAGCTTCAACGCAATGACATAAGATTTCTGCTGCCCTTGTGAACCATATTTCTTCAGAGGAAATTCACCTAAATTAAATTGCAAGTCGTCTTTATGAATTCCATAATTAGTTCTTGCCGTATAAATATCTTTCGTTAAATTATTTTTTAATAGCAATGCAAAGTCATTTTGACTTAAATGTGATTCATAATTAAAAGTAACTGTTTCTGCCCCTGAACTAATGGTTTGGTAAATTTGATTGAATAATGGAATAAATTCTTCCATAAAACTCAGTCGCTTTTGATAAATTTTAGCAGCTAAATGAACCAACTGTTCATCGTAAATCGAAATCATTTCTTCATCCACTCGGTTTCGCTCTTGAAACTGTTTTAGCAAAGCATTTCTTTGAGCTATCACTTTATGATAAGCAATTAAATCGTCTAAATAAACGCTGTCTGTCTGTGAAATAGCATTGTCTAGGAATTTCCTTCGCTCTTCACTCCCCTCCGAAATTAAATACTGGTCTTGTGGAGATATCATAACCAACGGATAAATACCAATATGGTCAGCTAATCTTTGATATTCCTTATTATTTCTTTTAAAAACCTTTTTATGGTTACGTTTTAAGCCACAATAAACTGGTTCTAGCTGCTCATCCTTATTAAAGTCTCCTTGAACTAAGAAAAATGCTTCTTCATGTAATATTTGTTGAGAATCAATAGGGTTAAAATAGCTTTTGCAAAGGCATAAATAGTGAATGGCATCTAAAATATTCGTTTTACCGGCTCCATTATTACCCACAAAGCAGTTAACTCCTGGCAAAAAACTCAAATTAGCCTCGGGGTAATTTTTAAAATTTAAGAGTGAAAGTTGATTTAGATACATTAAAAACCCATTCTGGTGCACAAATATATTTAAATTAAGGGCATCTTTTAAACAGATATTGATAGTATCGGCTAAAAATGTATTTTTGCAAGCTTAGAATAGAATTATATGTCGCAAGAAACAGAAAATAACATCGGAGAACAGTTTTCAAAAGCAGAACATTTTGTTGCAGAAAACAGAAGAAGTTTATTAGTAATTGGTGGTACCATTGTTGCCCTAATTTTAATTTATTTTTCATACCAAAGATTCATCTTAACACCTAGAGAAAAAGAAGCAGCTGCACAAAGTTATGTTGCAGAAAGATATTTTGAACAAGATTCATTAGACAAAGCAATCAATGGTGACGGAAACTTTTTAGGTTTTGTTGGTATTATTGATGAATATGGTAGCACTAAAGCAGGAAACCTTGCACACTACTATTTAGGTTTTTGTTATTTGAAAAAAGGACAATACGATTTAGCAGTAGAATCATTAAAAGAGTTTAGTAGTAATGATGATTTATTAAGCGCTTTAGCATTTGCTGGAATTGCTGATGCTTACGTTGAATTAAATCAATTAGACAACGCTAGTTCTTATTATGCTAAGTCTGCTGCAAAGTCACCAAACGCTTTCACAGCGCCAATCGCGTTGTTAAAGTTAGGCATCACTTATGAGCAATTAAATGAAAATCAAAAAGCAGTAGATACTTACAACAAAATCAAAAAAGAATTTGCTGACACAAACGAAGCAAGAGATATTGATAAATACATTGCAAGAGCAAGTGCAAAAATTTAATTAAAAAATTTTATTGAAAACTCCTGAGTGACCTCAGGAGTTTTTTTATGTTAAAACAAATGGCTACTCATCTAAAAAACCTTTCCGATTTCACCCATCTAAGTATCCCTTCTGCAGCAAATTTTAAATTTGCGATAGTAGTTGCACAATGGAATGCAGCAATAACAGGTGCGCTTTTAAATGGCGCTTTGGATGCTTTACAAGAAAACGGTTGCCCAGAAGATCAAATTACGATATACGAAGTGCCTGGCACTTTTGAACTAAGTAATGCAGCTGCATTAGCTGCTGCAAGCAAGAAATACGATGCGGTCATTTGCCTAGGCTGTGTTATTCAAGGGGAAACACGTCATTTCGATTTTATTTGTAATGCCGTAGCCAACGGAATAACCAATGTTGGTACACAAAGCCTTGTTCCTGCAATTTTTGGCGTATTGACTACCGAAAATATGCAACAAGCAGCAGATAGAGCTGGCGGGAAACATGGAAATAAAGGCGTAGAAGCAGCAATTACCGCCATCAAAATGGCAGCCTTAGCTGCAGATTTTAAAAATATCAATTAAACAATTACATTTGTCTAATAAGCAATAAACAACATGAAAAAAGTATTTGCATCAATTTTAGTATTAGGCTTTTTAGCCATTGCATTTAGCGCTTGTTCTAGCCGTCAAGGTTGCCCAGGTGGAGCAGATAATTATAAATACTCAGGAAGAGGTAGAGGCGTTTGGAAATAAAATGAATTTAATTCCCCTAAACGACGAAGCACAATTAATTTCAATTGCCAATGGCAACGAACCTGTTGTGTTATTCAAACATAGTACCAGGTGTTCGGTTAGTAACATGGCATGGAAAATGTTTCAACAAGAATGGAACGATTCTGTTTTTCCTGTCTACTATTTAGATTTACTAAACTTTCGTTCCATCTCAAATGCGATTGCAACGCAATTTCAAATTACACATGAATCTCCTCAAGTATTGGTAATCAAAAATGGCCAATGCACTTATCATGCAAGCCACCAATCTATTGAAGCAGCTAGAGTTTTAGCGGAACTTAATAATTAAATACAACTGTTTTTACTGTTTCTGGGTGTAAACTCAACGCTACTGGGCAAGTCTTAGTTGCATTAGCAATGATTGCTTTTTCCTTGTCAGTAAATTCCACATTTTTAGGAAAATAAAACTCCACTTTCACTTCTCCAACTCTTCTTGGGTCGCTAGACATTATTTTGGTAATATCTAATTTCGAATCAATAAGTTTCTGTTCAAAACCATGTGTTTTACCTGCAATAGCCATGATGGTAAACATACAACTCCCCAATGAAGTTGCAAGCAAATCGGTTGGCGAAAAACATGAACCCAATCCTTGGTTGTCTTTTGGCGCGTCTGTGTAAATTACTGTTTGAGAATCAAGGTGTGTAGCTTGAGTTCTTAATTCTCCTAAATAAACCGTTTGAATTGTTGCCATATTATTTCATTTAATTAATTCAAAAATGCTTATTTTTATGTTAATATTTTAAATTCATGAACAAATTCAACTGTTTTCTGATTTTGCTCTTATGCTGTGTGGCAACTTTTGCGCATGCACAAATCGGAGAAGAACCCACCCAATTTGTTTATCACAAAGAATGGTCCGGAGGTGCAACTATCAACAATAGAGGATTTGGCGCCATTCTTAGACACGCTATCATCACCAATAACTTCAAAAAAATTCAATTCGAAGTAGAGTTAGTTAAACTAAAACATCCAAAAGAAGTAAAAGTAGTAAACCCATATTATGACAATGCAAAGTCTTATGTATATGGCAAACAAAATGCATTTTACCCTTTGAGAATAGGTGTTGGTACACAATTTTTAGTTTTTGATAAAGCGGCAAAAGACGGAGTGGAAATTTCTTTCAATGTAATGGCAGGTTCGTCTTTAGGGTTATTGAAGCCAATTTACTTGGAAATTTTAAAAGATAACGGAAACCCTTTTTACTTAGACGTTGTGTCTGAAAAATTCAACAAAGATTTACATAACCCTTCTAATATTTATGGGTATTCAGGTTTCAATAAAGGTTTAAACGAAACCACAATGATGATTGGTGGATACATCAAGTCTGGATTTACTTTTGATTGGAGTAGTAAAGATGAAAAAATAGTACTACTTGAAACCGGAGCTGTGGTTGACTTTTACACTAAAAAAGTTCCAATTATGGCAAATTTTTCATCGGACATCAACAAATCTGTATTTATCTCGTTATACGCTAGTATCCTTTTTGGGAAAAAGTATTAGTTTTGTATCAATGATCAAATTACCTGTTTTATCGGAAACCCCTGCTGTAAGAAAACCAGAATGGCTGCGTGTAAAATTGCCTGTTGGCAAAGAATATGCACAAGTTAGGTCACTGGTTGATAAACATAAATTACACACCATTTGTGAGAGTGGCAATTGTCCTAATATGGGCGAATGCTGGGGTGCGGGTACCGCAACTTTCATGATTTTAGGGAATATTTGTACTCGCTCTTGCTCATTTTGCGCAGTAGCAACTGGCAGACCCCTAGCAGTAGATTTAGAAGAGCCAGAACGTGTTGCAAGTTCTGTTTCCTTGATGAGCGTTAAGCATTGCGTAATCACTTCTGTAGATAGAGATGATTTGAAAGATGGTGGCGCTGGAATTTGGGCAGAAACAATTTTAGCAATCAGAAAAAAATCTCCAGAAACTACTCTTGAAACATTGTTGCCCGATTTCAAAGGAATATGGGAGAATTTAGAACAAGTGTTAGCGGTAAAGCCTGAGGTTGTTTCACATAATTTAGAAACAGTTCGCAGATTAACTAAAGAAGTTCGCATACAAGCAAAATACGACCGCAGCTTAGAATGTCTTAAACGCATTAGCGCTGCAGGTTTAAGAACTAAATCTGGTATTATGTTGGGGCTAGGTGAAACCGAAGAAGAAGTACTAGAATCTATGCAGGACTTAGTAAATAATGGTGTTCATATTTTAACCCTAGGTCAATATTTACAACCAACAAAAAAACACCATGAAGTTATTTCATATATACACCCAGACCAATTTGCTAAATACAAAGAAGCAGGAATGAAAATGGGATTTAGAGTTGTAGAAAGTGGCCCGATGGTGAGGTCTTCTTACCACGCAGAAAAACATTTATTCGATTTTTAAATTGAAGACAAATACGAGTCCGACAATTTCTGAAGCAGAATTAATTTATCTTCTGAAGATAAAAGATGTAAATGCATTAGCTCATTTATATGACGCCTATGCAAAGGCTTTGTATAATATTATTTTTCAAATTATTGGCGACGAAGACGAAGCAGAAAAAATACTTCAATTCACTTTTTTTCATTGTTGGAATTCTTTTTATTTATTCGATGCAAACAACGGATTTCTTTTTAGCTGGTTAAGTATAATAGCTAGAAACACTGCTTTACAACACAAAAAAGAAAGAACAAAAGAGTTAAGTTTACAACCAATAATCACGTTAGCAAAATCAACCAATAAAAAATTGATTGACCAACTGAGTAGCCAACACAGACAATTAATTGAGTTGTTTTTTTATTCTGGGTTTTCGCTACTTTCAATTGCAGAGAAATTAAATACAGACTATCAAATTGTACAAACTGATTTTCGTGCAGCAATATTAGCACTTCGTAACTTAAAATAAAATGGACATCAATAGCTATATTTCATCCGGAATTTTAGAACGCTATTGCGCAGGGGCTTTGGCAGAATCTGAAATGAGAGAAGTAGAGCGAATGGCTGCACAATTTCCTGCTATAAAAAAAGAAATACAAGCTATAGAGTTGGCCATTTGGAATTTTAATGACCAAATATTCGAAGGACCACATGACCAATTAAAAGCTTCCATCATTCAATCCATTAAAATTAATACGAATTTCAATTCACCTATTACAGAAAAAGCGATTCCTTCGAAACCAATTGCTACAAACTTTGAAACACTTGCAGAGGTTAAGGTTGAGCCCAATATTGAAATTAAGACTGAAAATAATTCGCCAATACAAGCAACTATCTTAAATAATGAGGCGTTAACAAATTCTTCAAAAAATCAAAAGAAACGCATTGGCTATGGAATATTTCTGGTATTAATATTGCCAATCTTATTAGCGGTTGCTGCGTTTAATTTATGGAACAATTGGGATTCCTTAAAACAAGAATTAAAAGAAACAAAGAAAGTAGCTGCAAAAGCGAATAGTGCTTTAATGTCTATAGATTCTAATTTAAAAGCAACGCATCAACAGCTAGACACAATAAGAAACCCAGATGTAATCAAATTTACTTTGTCTGGAATGAAGTTTGCGCCAAATGCAAAAGCAGTTGTATATTGGAATAAAAACACAAACAATATTTTATTAGACCCAATTTTATTACCGCTAGAAGATAAAATGCATTGCTATCAATTGTGGTGTATTGCAAATGGCCAAACACAAAGCCTAGGTACCTTTTCAGCCACTAATAAAAACAAACAGATGCTTCCAATGAACGGAACTACACAAGCTGGCGTATTTCTAATTTCATTAGAGCCTAAAAATGGTAGTGAAATTCCTAATATTTCGCAACTCTGCTTAATGAGCAAATAATTTACATTTCTTTTTTTAAGAAAATTCCAGTAAAGCTTTTCTTGTTTTTAATGAGTTCTTCGGGTGTACCAGTAAATATAATTTCACCGCCCGCAGCACCACCTTCTGGCCCCATATCGATGATGTGATCTGCGACTTTGATTACATCTAAATTATGTTCAATTACAATTACAGTATTGCCCCTATCCACTAATTCTTGAAGTACATTTAACAAAATGCGAATGTCTTCGAAATGCAAACCAGTAGTAGGTTCATCTAAAATATATATAGTGTTTCCTGTATCTTTTTTAGATAACTCTGTTGCTAACTTTACACGTTGCGCTTCACCACCAGAAAGGGTTACAGACGATTGCCCAATGGTAATGTAACCTAAACCAACTTCTTGAATTGTTTTGATTTTACGGAGAATATGAGGCATGTTTTCGAAAAACGGAACCGCATCTTCAATGCTCATATTTAGAATATCAGCAATTGATTTACCTTTGTATCTTACTTCTAATGTCTCCCTGTTATATCGTTTACCATTACAAGATTCGCAGGCTACTTGCACATCTGGCAAGAAATTCATTTCAATTAATTTCATGCCAGCGCCTTCGCAAGTTTCACACCTACCACCTTTTACATTAAATGAAAAACGACCAGGTTTGTATCCCCTGATTTTGGCTTCTGGCAATTGAACAAATAAATTTCTGATATCTGAAAATACACCAGTATATGTTGCAGGATTCGAACGAGGAGTTCGTCCTATAGGTGTTTGGTCAATTTCAATAACTTTGTCTATGTTTTCTAAACCTGAAACTTTTTGAAAGGGTAATGGCTTTTTCTTAGAGCCATAAACATATTGATTTAATATTGGGTAAAGCGTTTCATTGATCAAGGTAGATTTACCACTGCCAGAAACTCCCGTAATACAAACAAATTTTCCTAATGGAATTGTTAAGTCTATAGACTTTAAATTGTTTCCACTTGCTTTTTGAATTTTAATTTCTTTTCCAGTGCCCGCTCTTCTATTTAATGGCATATCTATGGATTTTATTCCGTTGATATACTGCATCGTTAAGGTATTTGCTTTCGCAAGTTCTTTTGGCGTTCCCTGTGCCACAACTTCACCACCGTGAATACCAGCTGCAGGGCCCATATCTATTACATGATCCGCTTCTAAGATCATGTCTTTATCGTGCTCTACTACTAGAATTGAATTTCCTATGTCTCTTAAATTCTTCAGTGCTAAAATTAATTTTTCATTGTCGCGTTGATGCAATCCAATAGAAGGCTCATCTAAAATATACAATACATTGACAAGCTGTGAACCAATCTGCGTAGCCAATCGAATACGTTGCGCTTCTCCACCTGAAAGTGATTTGGTAACCCTATCTAAATTCAAATAACTTAAGCCAACATCATTTAAAAATCCAATTCTTGCTTTTATTTCTTTAATGATCTCTACTGCGATTGTATTTTGCCTAACAGATAATCTTTTTTCTATTCCTTCAAACCAATTTGCCAGTTTGGCTAAATCCATGCTGGCCAATTCATAGATATTTTTTTGATCAACTTTAAAATGCAAAGATTCTTTTTTCAATCGTGCAGCATCACACACAGGGCATGGCACTTTTTGAACAAACTCATCTAAATTATTATCAATATCATCTGAACGCTTTTCATTTTGTTGGTCAATCATTTTAACCACCCCTTGAAAAGTGATGTTGAAATTGGTAACAGTTGAAGAATATGGCACCACAACCGCAACAGGTTCTTCCAAACCATACAATACTGCATTGATTGTTTCTTTTGATAGTTTTTCAATTGGCGTTTGCAAGGTAAATCCAAACTTTTTTACTACCGCCTTGAGCACTTGAAAAGTCCAGACATCTCTGTATTCGCCAATTGCAACGATTCCTCCATTGGCAATGCTCACTTTCCTGTCTGGCATTAAGAGTTTTTCATCTACTTCAAACACATAACCTAATCCATCACAATTCTCGCAAGCGCCATATGGTGAGTTAAACGAAAAAGAGTTGGGCTGTGGTTCATCATAAGACAAACCTGTAGTTGGACACATTAGGAATTTACTAAAATGACTCACGTCATTAGTAGCATTATCTAAAACCTTAATTATTCCTTTTGCTTGTTTCATTGCTGCCTTAATTGCTTCAGCAATTCTTTGACGATCGTCTGCACGAATTACAATTCGATCAATGACAATTTCAATGTCGTGAATTTTATAACGATCCACTTGCATTTTAGGGACTAATTCTAAAATCTCATTGTCAACACGAACCTTAGCAAAGCCTTGCTTGCGCACTTGTTCGAACAACTCCCTATAATGCCCTTTTCGCCCTTTTACAATTGGCGCAAGAATTGTGACTGTTTTTTCAGCATAGTTGGTAATTATGGTATCAATGATTTGTTCTTCTGTCATTTTTATCATCGGTTCTCCCGTATGATAAGAATAGGCATCTGCTACTCTTGCATATAACAGACGAAGGAAATCGTAAATTTCGGTAATGGTACCAACTGTTGATCTTGGATTTTTGCTGGTTGTTTTTTGCTCTATGGCAATTACTGGACTTAAGCCTTCTATTTTATCTACATCAGGCCTTTCTAATCCACCTAAAAACTGGCGTGAATAAGCGCTGAATGTTTCCATATACCTTCTTTGACCTTCAGCATAAATGGTATCAAAGGCCAATGAAGACTTTCCACTTCCGCTCAAACCAGTGATCACGACCAACTGGTTTCTTGGAAATTTAATGTCAATGTTTTTTAAATTATGTACACGAGCTCCATATACTTCAACGGCTTGAATACCGGTCGTCTCGCTTTGCTTCTTCTTCATAGATTTGGCCATAAAACTAAACAAAAATACCGATAAAGCAGCGCTTGACCTATATCAAATGTCTATAACTATAAGCGAAAATAAATGTGATTTGTTTGCAAGAAAAAATGAAAATTAGCAACTTATTTCAATGCGAGCGCGTTGTTTGTTGCGTAGGTTGAATTTTTAGAAATTCGATATCCGTAGTTTTCTGGATGTTCAATAACTTCTTTCATTGCTAACAAACGGTATACATACCTAGCCGCCTCGCGGTTTAATTTAAGGTCGTAATAATTACGTGTTTGTTGATGTGCAATTTGATCTTTGGTAGCATTTACACCCATATTATAAGCTAAAGCCACTAATGTCCACGAACCCAGTTCTCTTTTTAATTTCTTTAAATATTTGCAAGCTGCTTTTGTTGACTTTTCGATGTGGTTACGCTCATCAATTTCATCATTAACTGACAAACCATATTCCACAGCCGTTTTGTCCATCAATTGCCAAAAGCCAACGGCACCTGAAGGAGAGGTAGCGTTTAAAAAACCAGATTCGATTGCTGGTAGGTATTTAAAATCAGATGGAATGTTGTGTTTAGCCAAGATACTTTCAATAAGCGGAAACCACCTGCTTGCCCTTTGGTGCATTTCGTTACTTTGTGTTCTCCAATAAGAATTAGCCAATAATGCACGATCCATTTTTTGATAAACGTTGAAATTATCCAAAGGCACATTCTCTCCAGCAAAATTTAAATCTCCAGGAATATTAAAAGCATATGTTTTATACTTCTCTTGGAAGTCTTGCTTAAATTGATCTTCATCAATTTGAGTAGCAAAAACAAAAAGCTGCTGGATCAAAGTTGCCAACATGATCAGCGTGAAACTGAATAAAAACTTGTATGTATTAACTGTAAATTTCATAAAAAATCCTCCTTTTCAACCGAACAATTTGTGCGGAATCCTCCCACTTATTTTTAATGCTAATATCAAAGATAAACATTCATTTGCTTAATAAAGAGCTATTTATGAAATTTATTGCAATCAACTAGCATTAAATCACAGCTAAAGTGTTCATAATAAGCGAATCATGCTATTTCAAAAAAATGATTAAAAATGCTACTTTTTGACATTTTTTTGCTGATTTAGCATTAAATCAATGTATTTTTGCATATGAATAAATCAAACCCATCTCGTCGCGAGGACGATAAAAAACCTAGAAAACCTAGAATTAGCAAAGATGTTAATTCAGGACCTAAAAAAAACGAACGTGCAGGCAAGCCTTTTAAAGTTCGTTCTACCTCCGATTATAGCGAAAATACCAGCGCTAAGTCAGACGGAAATTTCGACAAATTTAAGAGAACACCAGCCCCTACTCGCAATAGCGAAGACCGTCCAAATAAAAGGTTTTCTCCTAAAGCCGATTCGCCTCGTAATAGCGAGGACCGTCCAAATAGAAGATTTAATGCAAAAGACGGCGCAACTCGCAATAGCGAAGATCGACCAAACAGAAGATTCAATGCTAAAGAAGAGTTTGAACCAAATACAAGAAGAACTTATAACGAAGACAAATCTGCTGAATTTAAGAAAAGCACGAAGTCTCCAAATTCATTTGAGCGCAGAAATGCTAGCCCAGTTGAGAAAAAAGGACGCATAGACAATAAAGAATATAAATCACGTAAACCAAAAACCGACGATCGTAATTCCGAAAGAATTAGCAGAACGGTAGGTAACACTGAAAGAAGATCGATTGTAAAAACAGCGCTTCCTAAAGAAAATAGTTACGACCAAAAAAGAGCGGAGAGAGCAGCATCAATTGATAGCCCTACAGAAATTTATGAAAGAATAGAATTCAGTGGTTGGGAAGAAGAAGCTAAACAACCTCGCGAACCAAGAGCTCCTCGTGCCAAACGCGTGAAAGAGGTCGAAGACTTGACTCCTGCACCAATAAAAAAACCAAGGAAATTAAAATCCGAAGTTGGTGAATTACCATACGAAAGAAAACCATTAAAAAAAGCAATCATCCCAACTACACCTAAAAAGAAAGAGAAAACTTTTGCAGATGAAGGCTTGATTCGATTAAATAAATACATTGCCAATGCAGGTATTTGCTCCCGAAGGAAAGCAGATGAACTAATTGAATCCGGTGCGGTAATGGTTAATGATGAACTAGTAAAAGAATTAGGTTATAAAGTTAAAGATTCTGACAAAATCACTTTCCAAGGAAAAGTTTTAAAACGTCAAAAATTAACTTATATCTTGCTTAATAAACCAAAAGATTACATTACTACCCTCGACGATCCAATGGAAAGAAGAACAGTAATGGAGTTGATAAAGAGCACTACAAATGAACGCGTTTATCCTGTTGGAAGATTAGACAGAAATACAACTGGTTTGCTATTAATGACCAATGATGGCGAATTAGCCGACGTGCTTTCTCACCCAAGAAATAAAGTCAAAAAATTATATGAAGTGGAATTAGATAAATCCTTAAGTCCTTCAGACTTTGACAAAATAAAAAAAGGGATAGAATTAGAAGATGGTGAAGCAGAAGTAGACGAGCTATCTTATGTTGAAGGAAAGTCTAAAAAGCACATTGGCATTGGCATTCACATTGGAAGAAATAGAATTGTAAGAAGAATTTTTGAATCTTTAGGATATACAATAGTACGACTAGACCGCGTAATTTATGCAGGCTTAACTAAACTTGATTTATCTAGAGGTCGCTGCAGATTCTTAACACCCGAGGAAGTTATTCATTTAAAACATCTGAATAAATACTAGGCTTAGCATGGTTAAAAAAGTATATCGCTTTTTAAAGAAATTGATGCTGTATTTTTTAATCAGCAGCTTTGTGCTTACGCTTATTTATCGATTTGTTCCACCACCTTTTACTTACCTTATGTTACAAAGGTTGGTAGAACAAAAAATAGATGGGGAATCTTTTAAACTTAAAAAAGATTGGGTGGACATTGAGCACATTTCACCTTATTTAGTTCGCGCGGTAATTGCATCCGAGGACCAACATTTCAACGAACATTGGGGTTTTGATTTGGAGGCTTTACAGAAAGCCTATCAACACAATCAGAAAAGTAAAAAAGTAAAAGGTGGCTCTACTATTTCACAACAAGTTGCTAAAAATGTTTTCTTGTGGCCTGGTCGTTCCTATATTAGAAAAGGACTTGAAGCATACTTTACCATATTAATAGAAATTACCTGGTCGAAAAAAAGAATCATGGAAATTTACCTCAATGAAATTGAAATGGGTAATGGAATTTACGGCGCCGAAGCAGCAGCACAACAATATTTTCACAAACCAGCAAAGTCTTTAAGTAAAAGAGAATCAGCACTTATTGCTGCGGTATTGCCTAACCCAATTAAATGGTCGCCAGCAAACCCTAACGCATACATTCAACGAAGAGAATATAGAATTCTAAGAGCGATGAGATACGTTGGCAAACCAGAATACCTTCGCTAATAATTTTATTTGAAATTTTTACCATAAAAAAAGCCCCAAGAAATCTTGGGGCTTTTCGATTTTTAAAAAATTATTATTCTGCAACTACTTCAAAAGGTACTTGAATTTTCACCTCTTTGTGAAGGTTTAAGTTTGCGATGTATGAACCAATGAATTTTACATCTGTTTCAAATGTAATACGCTTGCGATCCACTTCGAATCCTAATTTCTTCAACTCTTCAGCGAATTGAATAGTATTAACTGCACCGAATATTTTACCAGACTCTCCAGCTTTTGCACCGATTTTCACAGTAATTGCCTTTAATCCTTCCGCCATATCAGTAGCAAGATTTTTAATTCTATCTTGTTTGAATTGCGTTTGTTTTAAATATTCCGCATGCATTTTACGGTTTGGCTCATTAGCGATAACTGCAAATCCTTGAGGGATTAAGAAGTTACGACCATAACCATTTTTTACTTTAACGATATCGTCCTTGTATCCAAGGCTCTTAACATCTTGCTTTAAAATTACTTCCATGTCGTCTTCCTCCTTATTTTAATGAATCTGCTACATATGGTAAAATTCCAATGTGACGTGCACGCTTTACAGCTTGAGCAACTTTACGTTGGTATTTTAAAGATGTACCTGTTAAACGACGAGGTAAAATTTTACCTTGATCATTGATGAACTTCAACAAGAAGTTTGCATCCTTGTAATCGATATACTTGATTCCGTTTTTCTTAAAACGGCAGTATTTTTTGCGGTTATCCTCTACTTTGGCAGCGGTAACGTATGTTATTTTATCTCTAGCCATTATTTTGCCTCCTCTGCTTTAACTCTTTTTGGTAATGGAGCCAATTGACCATTACGCTTACGGTCGTTGTATGACGCTGCGTGTTTGTCAAGTGCTACAGTCAAGAAACGCATAATGCGCTCATCTCTCTTGTACTCAATTTCCAATTTGTTGATTAATTCACCTGTAGCTTTGAATTCCGTTACTTTGTAGAAGCCAGTTGTCTTCTTTTGAATCGGATAAGCTAGTTTTTTCAGACCCCAATTGTCTTCATGGACAATTTCGGCACCGTTATCTGTTAAGATTTTATTGAATTTGGCATGCACCTCTTTCAATTGCTCTTCAGACAACAACGGGGTCACAACGATTAACGTTTCGTAATTTCTCATTGTGTTACTTTGCTTTTTGTTTAAATTGTTTAGTTTTTCCGCTTTTTGCGGGTTGCAAATATAGCTTTTACAAAGTCAAAATGCAAAATTATTTAGCTTAAAATCAGAATATTTAGGCTTAATTAAACAGACTTTTGAACTGGACTAACCAAATAATAAACGCAGGTAGTTAAGAAATTGCGTAAAAAAGGCAGATTTTGTATCAATTTATACTGCTTTTTAGGCGATAAATTGAATTTATATCGATAAATAGGGTTAATCAGGTAATGGTCTTTAGCTACGATTTCGAATCCTGTTTTTTTACAAATTCGTTCAAATCGCTCAATAGAAATACCTGTGTCCTTAATTTCTAATAATTCTTTTACTACAGGTTCTGGCTCTCCAAATACTTTTAACAATGGTTTATATAGAAAAGCTGGCAGTAAATGATAATATGGCAGTTTGCTCAATAATTTGTGTTTTGCAATTTGTTGATGGCCGCCAAATGGCATATACCAAGGTGGGAATCCAAAAAAGATCACACCATCTTTAGCAATATATTGATGTAATTGTGCAATGATTTTTTCTTGCTCCGGAATATGTTCAATGGAGTCTTTTAAGATGATGACATCAAAATATCCTGCAAAATCTTGTTGAAAATCAACATCGTAAATATTTTTAGCAATAAATTTAGCTAGGCCAGCATTGATTTCACTTTGCATAAATGCTTCTGCCATTTTCACCCTTTCAGGGCTTAAATCTACGCCAACCACTTGACAACCTAAATCGGTAAAAGCTTTTAAAACTCCACCCTCGCCACAACCAATTTCCATCACTTTCGAATGTGTTGACAAAGCTTTGCTTTTAGCAATAAAAGGCAATACGAAATTTTTAGAGTTTTCGTATTGTTGATTAAAATAAGTAACCCAATCGCTATGGAATTCGAATGCCATGGTTGTTTAAGATTTTTGCAATAATACGAATTAGCGCTCTGATTTTTATTTTTTGATAGAAAGATTTTAATAGACTAGTCTTCAAGTAAATACTTATTTCTATGAAAGATTCATTACGAGAGGCCAAATCAGCATTTCAAAATCAGAAAAAATAACTAATTTAGCGCCAATGGATAATTTTATTGTATCGGCTAGAAAATACAGGCCTGCAACCTTTGACACGGTTGTTGGACAAGCGCATATTACCAATACATTAAAAAATGCCATCAAAAACAATCACCTTGCCCAAGCATTTTTATTTTGCGGACCAAGAGGTGTTGGAAAAACAACCTGCGCTAGAATTTTAGCAAAAACTATCAATTGCCTAAATCCAACTCCAGCAATGGAGGCTTGTGATCAATGCGAGTCTTGCATTTCATTTAAAAACGGAAATTCATTAAACGTACATGAACTCGATGCTGCTTCTAACAATTCGGTAGACGATATTAGAAGTTTAGTAGAGCAGGTTAGGTTTGCACCACCTTCAGGTAGATATAAAATTTATATCATTGACGAGGTACACATGCTTTCTACCAGTGCATTCAATGCATTTTTAAAAACATTGGAAGAACCTCCTCCATATGCTATTTTTATTTTAGCAACTACGGAAAAACATAAAATTATTCCAACTATTTTATCTCGTTGTCAAATATTCGACTTTAACAGAATTCAAGTAGAAGACATTGCAACACACTTGTATTTTATTGCAAAAAGTGAACAAATTGCTACCGAGCCAGAAGCCCTTCACATCATTGCACAGAAAGCAGATGGCGCTTTACGCGACGCACTTTCTATGTTTGACCAATTGGTTTCATTTGCTGGAAATAATTTAACCTATAAATCAGTCATCGATAATTTAAACATCCTCGATTACGATTATTATTTTAAAATTACCGATGCCATTGCATCAGAAGACATGCGCAGCATTCTATTAACTTTTGATGAAATTTTAGACAACGGGTTTGATGGAAATAATTTCATCATAGGATTAAGCGAGCACTTCAGAAACCTTTTGGTTTGCAAAGATCCGCAAACAATTGTTTTATTGAAAGTAACCGAGTCTATTAAACAAAAATATTTAAAACAAGCAGCAGATATTAGTGCATCACTTTTATTAACGGCACTAAATATTGCCAATCAATGCGACATACATTATAAGCAAAGTAAAAACCAAAGACTTCACGTCGAGCTTGCTTTAATGAAAATGTGTCATATCAATGCAGCAATTAATTTAAGTCAACTTCCTTCAGCAACGTCGGAGGTAAAAAAAAAATAACTAACGAAGCTGCACCAGCACCAAGCGAAAAACAAACTCTTATTGTTAATGCGCCTGCTGAAACTCAACAAACACAGCCTAAAGCGCCAATATTAGAAGACCCTCAACCTGAAGCTAAAGTAATTATTCCTGTTGCTGTTGAAAATAATCCTATTGCTATTCAAAATACCAGTACAATTAAACCGTCCATTATTGGCAGGTCGGGATTCAAGTTGCCAACCATGGAAGAAGTAAGATCGGGTAGTTATGTGCAGCCTGTGGTTGTTAAAGAAGAAGAAAAAGAATTACCAAAAGATGCGTATCAGGAATCAGACTTTAAAATCTATTGGAACGAATCTATTCAAAAACTTAAAGACAGAAACCTCATTTCATTAAATTCATTATTGGAGCACCTAGACCCTAAGCCTATCGGTGATTTTCAATATGAAATTAGTGTCAGCAATAAAATTCAATCAGATTTATTTTTAACAGAAAAAGGTGCTATTAATCAACACTTACGCGCCTCGCTAAATAACCATCTCATTGATTTCAAAATAACCATAAACCAAGACTTAAGCGCCAATAAACCTTATACAACTTCTGAAAAGTTTAAAGCAATGGCCGAAAAGAAACCAATTTTGCTTAGCCTTAAGGATAAATTAGGTTTAGATTCTGAATATTAACAAAAGCTTCTTTTTCAAGCATTTTGATCTTCATTTTTCTTGTTTGCTCTTATAGAAAAATGTAAATTTGCACTCAAAATTATATAGTTATGTCAAAGATAAAAGTTGCAAACCCGGTCGTAGAATTAGACGGCGATGAAATGACTAGAATCATCTGGGATTTCATTAAGAATAAATTAATTAATCCATATCTAGAATTAGATATCAAATATTTTGACTTGGGTATGGAGCACAGAGATGCAACAAACGACCAAGTTACCGTTGATGCAGCAGAAGCCATCAAAAAATATAACGTTGGTATCAAATGCGCAACCATTACTCCTGACGAAGCAAGAGTAAAAGAATTCTCTTTAAAACAAATGTGGAAATCGCCAAACGGCACCATCAGAAATATTTTAGACGGAACTGTGTTTCGTGAGCCAATTGTGATGAACAATATTCCTCGCTTAGTTCCAAACTGGACTGCACCAATTTGTATTGGACGCCATGCATTCGGAGACCAATACCGCGCAACCGATTTCGTAACAAAAGGAAAAGGTAAATTAACAATTAAATTTGAAGGTGAAGATGGAACGGTAATTGAACATGAAGTATACCAATTTAAAGGTGATGGTGTTGCTTTATCAATGTACAATACAGACGAATCTATAGAAGGCTTTGCTAGAGCATGTTTCAACCAAGCGATAAACAAAAAATGGCCTTTATATTTATCGACTAAAAATACCATT
This sequence comes from Sphingobacteriaceae bacterium, assembly GCA_024645045.1. Taxonomy (GTDB): domain Bacteria; phylum Bacteroidota; class Bacteroidia; order Sphingobacteriales; family Sphingobacteriaceae; genus CAIKLP01. Next base: position 82,290 of record JAHEGO010000069.1, on the reverse strand, counting down.
TTGAAAAAATACGATGGTAGATTTAAAGATATTTTTGAAGAGATTTATCAAAAAGAATTTAAAACTAAAATGGATGCTGTGGGAATTACATATGAACACAGACTCATCGATGACATGGTTGCAAGTGCTTTAAAATGGAATGGAAATTTTGTTTGGGCTTGTAAAAATTACGACGGTGACGTTCAATCTGATACCGTAGCACAAGGTTTTGGTTCGTTAGGTTTAATGACGTCTGTTTTAATTACACCGGATGGTGGAACTATGGAAGCGGAAGCAGCACATGGTACTGTTACTCGTCACTTCAGAGATCATCAAAATGGTAAACCTACTTCTACAAATCCAATTGCATCTATTTTTGCATGGACTAGAGGTTTAGCATTCAGAGGAAAATTAGACAACAACCAAGCCTTAATTAATTTCTGCGAAACTTTAGAAAAAGTATGTATTGAAACGGTAGAGTCTGGTAAAATGACCAAAGACTTAGCGGTTTGTATTCATGGAAATAAAGTAAACCATGGAGAACATTATTTATATACTGAAGAATTCTTAACGGCAATTGATGAGAATTTAAAAACTAAAATTGGAATGTAATTCCAAACTAATATTTAAAAGGTCCAATTCTAATAGATTTGGGCCTTTTTTATTACATTCTTTTTTTTTATTTATATTCATCAAATAATCAAACTCCTAGAAATGAAAAAAACACTTTACCTCTCCATTTTGCTTTTTACTTTTGGAATATTTTCAACAGCAAAAGCGCAAAGATATTTAAGCCCAAGCTTTTCATACGATTCTATTTTAAATGTAAAATATGGATCAAATGTAACAGCAAATTCTTCTACACCCGAAGATCAATTATATGATATTTATTTACCCAAAAATGATTCACTAACTAAAAGACCAGTTGTGTTTTTTACGCACGGTGGATCTTTTCTTTCAGGTTCTAAAGAAACTGCAGATGTTGTAGCACTTTGCAGGGCTTTTGCAAAAAGAGGCTATGTAACTGTTTCGCAAAATTACCGTTTAGGTTACGAAACATTTGATGCAACAAATGCTAAAAGAGCCGTATGGCGTGCCATGCAAGATGGACGTGCAGCGGTTAGACATGTACGAGCAAATGCTGCACAATACCTAATTGACACCAACATGATAATTTATGGCGGTTCTTCGGCTGGTGGATTTACCGCATTGCATGTTGCATTTTTAGATGAGCCTCAAGAACTTGTTGCGGGTGTTGATACCAGCGCATATGTTCCCGGTGGACAAGGATTAGGCGGCTTCAAAGGAACAACTAATCTTTTATCAAATAGTGATGAAGTAAATGCTGTTATTAATCTATGTGGCGCCATTGGTGATACATCATGGATCCAAACAAAAGACCACAACATACCTGTATTAAACATGCATGGTACAGCAGACAATACGGTCCCTTATGGCACAGCAGTAATTAAATTATTCAACACTATACCTTTATTAAATGTGAGTGGCAGCAGTAGTATCAGAAAGTCTTTGAATAACAAAAATATGGTTAACCGTTTCTATACTTATTGCGGACAAGACCATGTGCCTTTCTACGGATCATTACCTGCTCAAAAACAATGGATGGACACCACAATATTATTTGTTAGTCAATTTTTATACTACGATGTTTTAAAATTAACTGGGAATAATCCATTTACACACATCAATGAAATTGACAGTGCAAATTGTCCTTTAACAGGCATTTATTCAGTTGCTGTAAAGGCTGCAAAAATTTATCCAAACCCAAGCAAGCATAGTGCTTACATCGAATTAAGAAACGGACAATCAAGTATAGAATTAATAAATTTACAAGACATAACCGGAAGGACTGTTTTAGTTCAAATAGGAAATCATTCCAATCAGATGGAATTGAACTTGTCAAATTTAAATTCAGGAATTTATATGCTGAAAATTATTTCCAACGAAGGAATTATTTATGAACGCATAATAAAAGAATAATTATTTAGAGAGCAAAGTTGAGAATTTTTGCCAAAAAGAATCAAGAGGAAGTGCCGCGAAAAGTTGCATTTCCTCTTTTTTTACAGGATGCATAAACTTTACATTGTATGCATGCAAGCAAATACTTTTATCTTTATTGCCTCTAGGATAGCCGTATTTATTATCTCCAACGATAGGGCAATTCATACTTGCCAATTGCACCCTAATTTGATGCGGCCTTCCAGTAATTGGATTTACCTCTAATAAATAAAATCCATCAAGAGTTCCAAGAAGTCTGTAATTTAATTCTGAACGCATGCTGTTGGGTACCTCTTTATCGTATGCTTTGGTCACATTGGTTTCAGGGTTTTTTATTAACCAATGCACCAAATTCCCAGCTGTTGCAGGTGGCTGATTTCTTACCACTGCTAAATATTTTTTTTCGATGTGTCTGTTTTTGAATTGGTCATTCATGCGCTCCAAAGCTTTGCTAGTTCTAGCCATTAGCACTAACCCACTAACCGGTCGATCAATGCGATGAATGACGCCCATGAAAACATCACCAGGTTTTTGGTATTTTTCTTTAACGTATGCTTTAGCTAAATCCGATAAAGGGGTATCTCCCGTTTTGTCACCTTGGACCAAAACACCTGCGTCTTTATTGATGACCAATAAATGATTGTCTTCGAAAATAATACGCATGTAATTAATATTGCTCCTTTTCGTTCGGGAATTCGTGCGTTTTCACGTCTTTGATATATGATTTTACAGCGCCGTTTATTTCTTCAAATAAATTCAAATATTGTCTTAAAAAACGAGGTTTAAATCCTTTTGTTAAACCTAATAAATCATTCACTACCAAAACTTGACCGTCAACACCTGCTCCTGCTCCTATACCAATAATTGGAATGGTTAATTCGTCTGCGACTTTTTTTGCTAAACTAGCTGGAATTTTTTCTAAAACTAAGGCGAAGCAACCTGCTTCTTGCAAAACTTTGGCATCTGAAATTAATTTATCTGCTTCAGCTTGTTCTTTTGCCCTAACAGTATATGTTCCAAATTTATATATAGATTGCGGCGTTAAACCCAAATGCCCCATAACCGGAACACCTGCAGATATAATCCTTTCAATTGATTCTTTGACTTCTGCGCCACCTTCTAACTTTACTGCATGCGCACCAGATTCCTTCATAATTCTAATAGAAGATTGCAAGGCTTCTTTTGAATTACCTTGATATGAACCAAATGGCAAATCAACTACAACTAAAGCACGTTTCACTGCTCTCACTACTGAGGAAGCATGGTATATCATTTGATCAAGCGTAATAGGTAATGTTGTTTCATGCCCTGCCATCACATTGGATGCGGAATCGCCTACTAACAATACATCTATTCCTGCCTCATCCAAAATTAAAGCAGTAGAATAATCGTATGCAGTTAACATCGCGATTTGTTCTTTTTTAGACTTCATTTCATGAAGCGTATGCGTGGTTATTCTTTTGGTTTCTTTATGAACAGACATGTTTTTTCGCTTTTGTTATATTAAAAATTTCTAATGGCAAATTTACGTCCAATTTTGGGTTTTTTCTGCCAACAAAGTAAAAGTCCGATTTTTAAATTGATCTTTCAAAAAAAGCGGAAGAATAGTTGAAAATTATTACCTTTGCATTCGATGAAAACACTCCAAAAATGCATTGATTTTTGTTCGATCGGAAACGATCCAAATTAATCATTTCTGGAACAGCGGCTTTGTAGATACTACAAGGCCTTTTTTATACCCAAAAACAAAAAATAATATGGCAGAAATTAGCAGCATACCGGCAGTATTGCTTTTAGCAGACGGTAGCGTATTTAAAGGCAAGGCCGCAGGCAAAATTGGGACCACAACTGGCGAAATATGTTTCAACACCGGCATGACTGGCTACCAAGAGATTTTCACCGACCCTTCTTATTTTGGTCAAATTATGGTTACGACAAATGCCCATATTGGAAATTATGGTATAGCTGAAGCAGATGTAGAATCAGAGTCTATTAAAATTGCTGGTTTGGTTTGCAAAAATTTCAATGTAGGTTTTTCTAGAAAAATGGCAGAAAAGTCAATTCAAGATTATTTTTCTGAAGACCATATTGTTGGTATTTCTGATGTAGATACTCGACAATTGGTTCGCCATATTAGAGCAAAAGGTGCAATGAATGCTATTATTTCTTCTGAGAACTTTACTATAGAAGAATTGAAAGAAAAATTAGCGGCAACACCTTCAATGGATGGCTTAGAACTTTCTTCATTAGTGAGTACAAAAACTGCCTATTTGTTAGGCGACGAAAATGCAAAAAAGAAAGTTGCCGTTTTAGACTTAGGTGTTAAGAAAAATATTTTAAGATGCTTTAACGAACGTGATGTATTAGTAAAAGTATTCCCTGCAAAAACTTCTTTTGAAGAAATGAAAGCTTGGAATCCTGATGGCTATTTCATTTCTAATGGCCCTGGAGACCCAGCAGCAATGCCTTATGCAATAGAAACGGTAAAAAATATATTAGCAGCAGAACAACCACTTTTTGGAATTTGCTTAGGCCATCAATTATTAGCGCAAGCAAATGGCATTCGTACACACAAAATGTTTAATGGCCATCGTGGATTAAATCATCCTGTTAAAAATGTGATCATCAACCATTGTGAAGTAACATCTCAAAACCATGGTTTTGGAGTTATCCCTGAAGATGTTCACCAATCTAAATTAGTAGAAATCACCCATATTAATTTAAACGACCAAAGCATAGAAGGAATTAGAGTGAAAGGCAAAAAAGCATTCTCTGTTCAATACCATCCAGAGTCTTCTCCTGGACCACATGATTCAAGGTATTTATTCGATGACTTTGTGGCAATGTTAAACTAATCAACTGAATTAATTTTAAATAAAAAGATATGAGTATTATAATTGATGTACGTGCAAGACAAATCTTAGACTCCAGAGGTAATCCTACTGTCGAAGTAGAAGTGTTAACTGAAAACGGCATGATGGGAAGAGCTGCGGTTCCTTCTGGCGCATCTACCGGAACACATGAAGCTGTTGAGTTAAGAGATAACGATAAAAGCGTTTATTTAGGTAAAGGCGTTTTAAATGCTGTAAAAAATGTCAATGATAAAATTGCTCCTGAATTAATGGGCATGGATGTTTTCAACCAAAACAGCATAGACAATTTAATGAATGCCATTGATGGCACTGATAATAAAGGCAACATGGGTGCTAACGCAATCCTTGGTGTTTCAATGGCAGTAGCAAAAGCTGCTGCGCAGGAATCACGCCAACCACTGTATCGTTATATTGGCGGTGTAAATGCAAATACATTACCCATTCCAATGATGAATATTTTGAATGGTGGTGCACATGCTGACAATAAAATTGATTTCCAAGAATTTATGGTGATGCCAATTGGTGCCGCTAGTTTTTCAGAAGGATTAAGAATGGGAACAGAAATTTTTCACCATTTAAAATCTGTGTTGAAGAAAAAAGGTTATTCTACAAACGTAGGCGACGAAGGAGGTTTTGCTCCTAACATTGGATCTAATACGGAAGCTATTGAAATTGTATTACAAGCAATCGAAACAGCAGGATATCGCCCTGGTGAAGATGTTTACATTGCAATGGATGCTGCTGCATCTGAATTATACAAAGCAGACGAAGGTATTTATCATTTTCATAAATCTGGTGGCGAAAAATTAACATCTGCTGAGATGGTAAATTACTGGACAGATTGGTGCAAAAAATACCCAATTATTTCAATTGAAGATGGACTAGCTGAAGATGACTGGAATGGCTGGGCTGCATTAACCAAAAGCATTGGCGCTTCTACACAAATTGTTGGAGACGATTTATTTGTAACAAATGTAAAAAGATTGGCAACAGGAATTGAGAAAGGAATTGCAAATTCTATTTTAGTAAAAGTAAATCAAATTGGATCAGTTACTGAAACCATTGATGCGGTAAATTTAGCACATAGAAATGGTTATACTTCTGTAATGAGTCATAGAAGTGGAGAAACAGAAGATACCACCATTGCTGATTTAGCAGTTGCTTTAAATTGCGGACAAATAAAAACAGGTTCTGCATCTAGATCAGACCGGATTGCAAAATACAATCAGTTACTTAGAATCGAAGAAGAATTAGGAAGCAATGCATATTACATTGGTAAAGATTTCAAATTTTTAAAACGATAATTTAAATTTGGTTTTTAATTTAGGTTTTTTGTATCTTTAAAATGTTGATATGTTGAAAATTAAGATTGACTAAAACCAATTAAGATTATTTTCTTTGTATCCGAAACATAAAACATGAAAACCGCTTGTGGTTAAAATTATTATGAGGACAGATGTTAACAAGCGGGCATCTGTCCTTTTTTTTACCAAAAAATGAAAAAGTTTCTAAACATCTTAAAAAACAAATACTATTTAAGCTTTGCCTTATTTATTGTTTGGATGTTGGTGTTTGATAGAAACGACCTGATCAGCCAATACCAACATTACAACGACTTAAAACTGCTGGAAGATCAAAAAGCATATTACATCAAGGATATTGATCGCATGGAAAAGGATTTTATCAACCTTACAACAGATCAAAACCATTTAGAGAAATTCGGTAGAGAAAAGTACTTAATGAAAAAAGACAATGAAGATGTTTATGTGATTGTTAAAATTCCAAGAACAGACACCATTGAGAAGAAAAAAAGGTTTTACTTTTTTTAACACCTGCTTCGATTTCGCTTAATATCTACCCAGTCGCTTTCTACCAAACCATTCTAGGCTAGCCAATGCAAGCAGGAAGCCTAAAAACCAATTTAAGTCAATTAATTCCTTGCTAGTTGTTTCTTCGAATGCAATGCGTTTATAACTTTGATTAAGCAATAATGTATCTGCTAGTGCCATCAATTGGTTATCTCGAAAACTAATTGCTCCAGACTGTTTCGAAATATTATTCAACAAGTCAAAATTAGCCCTTGTATCCATTTGTTCTAATTGGTTAGCCCTAATTGTAAAGTTACCTTTATCAGTGAACTGATTCGCGCCTAATTGCGTTTTAGCACTAAAAGAATACGCTCCTGCTGGAAATGCACCTGCATTCAATTCATAATTGATATTATTCTTAGAAAAAACAAAGTCAAAAGTTTTTCCTTGGCTGTTTTTGATTTTCAATTGTACGTCTGGCCCTGTGATTGCTTGATAACTATCGTTGTATAAAGTGGCATTGAAATTTATTTCTTCACCAGCCACAATGTTGCTATTTTGAATTTTTACATTGAACTTTCTGTTATCCGATTGCAAAACTAAAAACTGTATGGTTTTTTGAATTAGCTCTTCCACCGCAACCGAATTGTTTGTTAGCTGATAATTAGCCAATCGCCATCGCCAAATGCCATCACCAAATAAACTTGCAGACTTATAACCATTTTGTATATGGAAGCTCAACAAAGGCATATTCGTTGACACCGAGCCTACTTGTTGCTTCAATAAAACTTGCGCGTTTGCCTGTGTTTGGTAACTTCCAAATGGTGCATTCAAAGGCGGCAATTGCGTAATTAAACTTTTGGTTTCGGGTGTTAAATTAAAATAATAAAAATCATCGTTGAACGAAGCTGTTACTTCATTTAGTTTTGAATTGGCATTGAGTATTTGCGCTGCAGCATTTTGTCTATTATATAAATCAATATATGTTTGCGGACCAACTATATAAAAGATAGGGATATTTAGCGCTTTCGCCTGAGTAAGCAAATCAAACGAGGCATTGTTACCTGAAGGTAATTGATGCAAAATTAACAATTGAAATTTAGCTAAATCTTTAGGCGCTATTTCTTCATCTATTAATGTTGTTAATTCATATTGCTCGTTTGCTTTTATAATCGACGAAAATGCAGCCAAATCTGGGTGTGCAGCGTTTGCATAAAGCAGTATCTTTTGTTTATTCGCTAACACATTCACATAAAAATGAAAAGTATTATTTGCTAAATTTTGCTCTCCATTAATTGGATTTAATTTAACTGTATATGTTTGCAATCCTACTTGATCAGCAAATAACTCAAAAGGAATTGTCGCGAAAAAATCATTTTTATTGATATTTACCTTTAGCTTTTTTTTCTGCACACCATTCTGAAAAATAATTAAATCTGAAAACTTGCCAGCTAAAGAGTATGCTTTTAACTGGATATTTACAGGAAAATAAGTGTCTTTAAATACCACATCGTTTGCTTGAACATCTTTAATCGTTGCATCTTTCTGCACTCGTGGGTCACCCATGCAAACTGAATAAATTGGCAATGCTAATTTCTGCGATTCATAATACGGATCTTGACCTTGATTTGCAATTCCATCAGTTGCTAATACCACTGCAGCAACATTTTTATTAATGCTGAGTGTAGCAACCTGTTGCATCGCAGCAGCAATAGACGTTTGCTGATCTTTGTAATTTGGATTGGCTTGATCAATAGCTAATGTTTCTCCAAATTTGACAAATGATACATCAAACTTATCAGCCAATTTTGCTTTAAACTCTTGAAGTTGATTAAGGTATTCGTTTTGATAATAAGATTTTCTATTAGATGCTAAAATTGAACTAGAATTGTCTTGCAAAAAAAACAACAAAGGTTTTTCTTCTCTACTAGACTTACTAGTAAATAATGGAGAAAATAAAAATAACATTAAAATGAAAACCAATACCCAACGGGCAGTGGTTAATAAAAATCGATAAGGCTTAGCGAATCCCGAATGCGGAAAATATAAAACAAGGCTATATAAAGTCGCAATGAAGGCACATAGCAAAATCCACCAAGTCGATTGAGAAGAAAAATGAAAGGTAGTATTAAACATGCTGTTCATAAACGCATGCTAATTTACATTTTTTTATGAAATCGAAATAAATTACCTAGACATTCCGCCACAAACTGAAATAGTTTGTCCACTAATATAGCTCCCCATATCTGAAGCAAGAAACAAAGCAACATTTGCTACATCAGAAGTTTCGCCCATCCTTTGCAAAGGAATTGTTTTGCTCCACCCTTCTACAATTTCCGGTGCAAGTGCATCTGTCATTTCTGTTTTGATAAAACCTGGAGCAATTGCATTACATCTGATATTTCTTGAACCTAATTCTTGTGCAATTGATTTAGTAAATCCAATAATACCAGCTTTAGATGCTGCATAATTAGCTTGGCCTGGATTACCTTGTAATCCAACGATTGAAGTCATGTTAATGAATACGCCGCTTCTTTGGCGCATCATTACTTTACTAGCCGCTTTGGTTACATTGAAAATTGATTTTAGGTTGACAGTCATTACTTCGTCCCATTGGGCTTCGGTCATGCGCATCAACAAACCATCTTTTGTAATTCCTGCATTGTTTACGACAATATCTATAGTGCCAAAATCTGCAACGATATCATTTATTAGTTGTTCAGCAGCATTGAAATCTGAAGCGTCCGAACGGTAGCCTTTTACATTGGCACCTGTTGCAGCAAGTTCTTTTGCTAATGCTTCTCCCTTTTCTACTGAAGACAAATAAGTGAAAGCTACATTTGCACCTTGAGCTGCAAATAATTCAGCAATTTTCTTTCCAATTCCTTTTGATGCACCTGTAATTAATGCAGTTTTACCAGCTAATAAATTCATTTTGAAATATGTTTTTATTTAAAAATAAGGCTTGCTTTTATTAATTCCTATAGCAAATATAGGATTAACATGATTATGTACTAAAAAAGCATAAAAAAAAGGCCTCAGCAAATGCTAAGGCCTATCTTATTTTTTATAATTATTTTAAAAGTCCGGCCTTTTGTAATTCTTCTTTCATGGCAACTCCAATTGTTGCCGGAGATTCTACTACTCTTATACCACATTCGCGCATAATTTTCATTTTTGCTGCAGCGGTATCGTCTGCTCCACCTACAATTGCACCTGCATGTCCCATTCTTCTACCCGCTGGTGCTGTTTGACCTGCAATAAACCCAACTACCGGTTTAGTACCATGGTTCTTAATCCACATTGCTGCTTCTGCTTCCATGCCACCACCAATTTCACCAATCATAATGATGCCATCTGTTTCAGGATCGTTCATTAATAATTCAACCGCTTCTTTAGTAGTTGTTCCAATGATTGGATCACCACCAATTCCAATTGCAGTAGATTGACCTAAACCTAAACGAGTAATTTGATCAACCGCTTCATAAGTTAACGTTCCAGATTTAGAAACGATTCCTACTCTACCTGGTTGAAAAATAAAACCTGGCATGATACCAACTTTTGCTTCACCTGCAGTCATTACACCTGGACAATTTGGCCCAATTAATCTGCAATCTTTATCAGTTAAATATTCTTTTACCAAAATCATGTCTTTGGTTGGAATACCTTCTGTAATACAAATAATAACTTTTATACCCCCATTAGCGGCTTCCATAATTGCATCAGCTGCAAATGCAGGTGGCACAAAAATAATAGAAACATTAGCACCCGTTTTTGCAACTGCATCTGCTACTGTATTGAAAACTGGTTTTTCTAAGTGTGTTGAACCACCTTTTCCTGGCGTTACACCACCAACTACATTGGTGCCATAAGCTAACATTTGGCCTGCATGGAAAGTACCTTCACTACCCGTAAAACCTTGTACAATTACTTTGGAATCTTTATTGACTAAAACACTCATTGTTTTTCTTATAAATTATGCTGCAAAACTAATAAAATTTAAATAATCCGCTAATATTGATTTCGATATTCTAATTACCTTGTGCTTGGAATTGCAAGGAGACTAATTTATGGTAAATTCCCCCTAATTGAAGCAATTCTTGATGATTTCCGGCCTCCACAATGTGCCCTTTATCAACTACCAATATTTTATCTGCATGCTGAATAGTTGACAAACGATGTGCAATGACAATACTTGTCCTTCCATTCATGAGCTTTTTTATAGCACTTTGGATCAATAATTCTGTTTCTGTATCGACTGAAGACGTTGCTTCATCTAAAACCAAAATTTTAGGATTATAAACTAAAGCCCTAATGAATGAAATTAATTGACCTTGGCCAACAGATAATGTTGCGCCTCTTTCCATCACATTATAATCATAATTTCCTGGCAACTGCATGATAAAATCGTGGGCTCCAACTTCCTTGGCAGCTGCAATAACTTCTGCTCTTGAAATGTCATTGTTTTTCAGGGTAATATTTTCGTGAATGGTATCTGAAAACAAAAATACATCTTGCGGAATTGTTGCGATGGTGCTGCGGAGAAAAGCTAAATCATATTGATGGATATCTATTTCATCAAGTAAAATTTTACCAGCATTGATATCGTAAAATCGATTCAATAAATTGATAATAGAAGATTTTCCTGCGCCTGTAGCACCTACCAAAGCTAACGTTGCGCCAGCTGACAATTCAAATGTTATGTCATTTAATACAAAATTATCTTCGACGTAAGCAAATGAAACATTTTGAAATTGAATGTTACCATTAATTTGTGCCGGCTTCAATTTTCCTTCGTTCTTTGTTTTTAAATCGGTGTCTAAAACTTTAAAAATCCTTTCGGCACTCACCATTCCCATTTGTAAAGTATTAAACTTATCTGCCAACTCTCTAATAGGTCTAAAGAGCATATTGAGATACATAATAAAAGAAACAATTACGCCCAAAGAAACAGCCTCTTGCATTACTTCTTTAGAGCCGAACCAAACTAAAATTCCAATTGAAGTGGCAGACATCAATTCCACTACTGGAAAGAAAATAGAGTAATACCAAACGGATTTTATATGTGCATCTCGATGTCTTAAATTAATTGCTTCAAATTTTTCTTGCTCTTGCTTTTCACGGTGAAATAATTGAATGATTTTCATTCCAGAAATATGCTCTTGCAAAAAAGTATTGAGCTTAGCCACTTCTGTTCTGACTTCTTGAAAAGCTACCTTTGTTTTTTCTTTAAAAATATAAGTAGCAAGTAATAAAAAAGGAATGGTGCTTAAACTTATCAATGTCAAACGCCAATCCACATATAACATTACTGAAACTAAAACAACAATTTGTAAAATATCTCCAATAATAACCAATAAGCCTTCTGAAAAAATATCAGCAATGGTTTCTAAATCGGAAACGCTTCTGGTTACTAAAGTCCCAATTGGTGTATGGTCAAAATAACTTAATTTGAGACTCAACAAATGATTGACTATTTTTTTACGTAAGTCTAAAATAGCTGATTGACCTAATAAATTAGTTAACAAAGTGTGGTAATACTGTACAAACATTTGCAAAGCCAAAACACAAAACATGGCTATTACCATCCATATTAAACCCATTAGGTTTGAATCAAAAATAAAATGATCGATGGTATACTGGACCATGTAAGGCCTAACAGGAGCAATGACTGCAAGCACAATTGTTAAAAAAGCTGATTTATAAAAAACGCTTTTATAAGGCTTAACAAATTGAAAAACCCTTGCTAATAATTTAGTGTTGACGAGCTGCCCTGTTGCCATTGGTCGAAATATTAAATTGGTTAAATTAATCTTTTAAATATCCATCGGGATAAATAACAGATACTAATGCTAAACCATTTGCGGGTACGGAAGTTCCTGCATTTGACCTATTTCTGCTCGCTAATATTTGTTGAAATTCTACTAAGTTTATTCGACCAATACCCACGTCTAAAAGCGTTCCTACAATAGCTCTGACCATGTTTCGCAAAAAACGATTAGCCGAAATTTTAAAAACAAAACCGTCTTCAGTTTGCTCCCAATAAGCATAATTAATTTTACAAATACTGGTACTTGAACCAGAGTGTGTTTTACTAAAACATTCGAAATCTTGATGTGTCAAAAGTAATTTGGCAGCATCGTTCATTAAGTTGATATCTGGTTTGTTTTTGAAATGAAAATAATAACTCTGCGATTCTACAAATGGATTTTTAAAAAAATGCATTCGGTATTCATATCCTCTTGCAATGGCATCAAACCTTACATGCGCATCGTCATTGACTAAGATAAATTTCTTTGCAACAATATCTGAAGGCAACATCCCATTCAAATTAGTAATTAATTGATTGCTGATGTTTTTTGAACTATCAAAATGCGCATAAAAATTTTTTGCATGTACGCCTGCATCTGTTCGGCCACAGCCTAACGTATATATGGGCTCAGCTAATAAGGTACTTAATTTCTGATCAAGTATTTCTTGAACAGTAATTGCATTGGGCTGTAATTGCCAACCATGATAAGCAGTACCTAAATAAGCTAGTTCTAAAAAATAGCGCATCTTATCTTATTCGATCTGCTGCTTTTACTTTCTCTTCATCTTTACGAATTGCTTTAGCAGCCATTGCCGTAAATAAAATTGCAATACTTGGCAAGGCAACGCCTAAACCCATTTTAACTTGAGTAATACCTGCTGCAGTAATTTGTTGCTGTAAAGAAGACAATAAATAAATTACAAAAGCAAACTGCGCAATGACTAAAATTCTAGCAATTCCCACTTGTCTTTTTCTATTGTTAAATTGAAAAATCGTAAACAATAGAAACAAAGAAAGTGCTGCTGCAATGAACATGCGTAAATTATTTAATGTTTGTAATTCATAATTATTCGTTAGCGCATTTTTTACATAACTACCTTGAATGGTAATTTTAGCATCTAACACATGAGCCGATGGGCCAATTTGTTGATAATGATAAATCGGCACAAAAAAGAGCACCATTAGCGCTACCGATGCCAAGAATAAATAAATGGTTTGAATTCGTTGTATCATAATGTTTTAAAAAAGTAAAATTAAACGAATTTGACGAGAAAAAAAAAGAGTAGATCTACGACCTACTCTTTTTATTAGTTAAGCAAATAGATTACCATCTACCGCCTCTTGAATCTTTGTCTTTGCGTTCTCTTCTTGGAGCACCGCTTGGAGAATTTGCAGCTGTACTACCAGAACCATATGACCTGCGCTCTGATGAATAACCGCGACTTTCGCCACGACCACTGTCTCCACCTCTGCTTTCGCCACCATAAGATCTGCGTTCGCCACCGCCGCCGCCATATGACCTACGTTCTCCGCCGCCATATGATCTGCGCTCACCGCCGCCTCCGCCATATGACTTGCGTTCACCGCCACCATATGATCCTCTAGAACGACTTCTGCCTCTATCTCCTCCTCCACTATCTTGAGAAACTTCAATTCTAACATTTCTGCCTTTGAAATCTACGCTCTTGAATGCGGATTGTACTTGCTCTAACACTTCATTTTCTACTTCAAAGAAAGAATAAACGCCTTTGATATCGATTTTTCCAACTCGGTCGCCTTTAATACCAGAAGTATTACATACAAATCCTAATAATTCACCTCTGTTGAATTCGTCAACAGAACCTAAATTAATAAACAAACGTGTATGTGTTCCGCTTTTTGCGCTACCCATAGAATTTCTATCTGCCGAACGATCATCTGCTTTTGCATTTAAATCTGGTGCATTGCGATAGTAATCTAAGAATCTGTTGAATTCTAATGAAGCAAATCTTTTAATTACATCTTCTTTAGATAAATCTGTTAACTCATCGTATATGCGTTGCATGTACTGATCAATTTGTTCATCATTCACTTGTACATTATGTACTTTATGTACTAAAGAAAATAATTGTTTTTCACATACATCAAAAGATGTTGGCACTTCTGCTAAAGTAAACTTCGATCCAATTTGTCTTTCAATTTGACGAATTTTACCGATGTCTCTAGCAGTAATAATCGCCAATGAAGTTCCTGTTTTACCTGCTCTTGCAGTACGACCACTTCTATGTGTATAGTTTTCAATTTCATCTGGTAAAGAGAAATGTACTACGTGAGTTACATTGTCTACGTCGATTCCTCTTGCAGCTACGTCTGTTGCAACTAAAATTTGCAATGACCTGTCGCGGAATCTTTTCATTACCCTATCACGTTGTTGTTGCGACAAATCACCATGCAATGAATCTGCATTGTAACCATCTTTCATCAACATCTCCGCAATCTCTTGTGTTTCTATTTTTGTTCTTGAAAACACAATTCCAAAAATATCAGGATTGTAATCAACCAATCTTTTCAATGCAGCATATTTGTCGCGCGGACGAACTACATAGTATTCATGGTTAATATTTACGTTACCTGTATTTTTAGTTCCTACGGTTAATTCAAAAGGATCATCCATGTAGTTTTTTGCAATACGACGAACCTCTGCAGGCATCGTTGCAGAAAACAACCATGTAAATTTATCATCAGGTGTAGTTGATAAAATACTGTTGATGTCTTCTTGGAAACCCATGTTTAACATTTCATCGGCTTCATCTAATACTACAGATTTTACTTCTGAAAAATTAACTGCTTTCCTGTTTAATACATCCAGCATTCTACCTGGCGTTGCTACCACAATGTGTGCGCCTCTCTTGATGTCTTTTAACTGAGTAACAATACTAGCACCTCCATACACGGCAACAACATTTAAGTCGTCGAGGTATTTACCGTAATTTTTTAGATCATTCGTGATTTGCAAACATAACTCACGCGTCGGGCATAAAATTAATGCCTGCGGATGTTTACTTCGAAGATCTATCTGTTCTAACAGCGGGAGGCCAAATGCGGCGGTTTTCCCTGTTCCTGTTTGTGCCAGACCGACAAAGTCGCGATCCCCCTTTAATAAGACGGGAATGGATTGTTCTTGTATAGGCGTCGGCGAGACAAAGCCGATTTCTACAATTGCCTTTACAATTTTAGGACTGACACCCAATTGTTCAAATGGGTTCATTAAATATATAGTTTAAAGCGATCGCCTCTTGCGAAAGCCGCCGCAAAGATACGCTTTTATTTAGCAAGTAGCAATAGTTTAGCAACTTATGTTTTAAAAACCTCGAATTGAAGCTTTAAAGCAGCTAAATAGCGCTAATTAATTTTAGGTTAATTGACGAATTCTGTGCTTAATTTGAATCGAGTAACCCTGCCATTGCCTGCGTCACATACATATAATATTTGATTGTGATAGGCAAGTGCTACTGGTTTACGGAATTGTTTTGGACCCAATCCGCTGCCACCAAAAGATACTTTGATGTTCTTTTTTGTTGCATATCCAGGAGGCGGCTGAATACCTTCCAATCCATTTAAAGAAAATAAATAAACAGAGTCTTTTGCAGCATCCGCTACAAAAATATAATTACTACCATCGCCAGCAATTGTTACGCCTAATGGTGAAGTGAATTTATTTGGCGAATAAATAAAGCCATTCGCTTTTGAAGTATCCTGCCCTGCTAATGAAGTGTTCAGCGTATAGCTAGAACCAAATTCTGAAGAAACAAAACTAATGTATTGCGTTTTAATGGTTGTACTAGGATTAATTGAAGTAAAAATAAAATCGCCACCTTGTTTAACTATAGGAGACTGAGGTCCTTTTGCCAATGTAGTAATTGCAAATGGTTTCTTGAAATAATCACTGATTAAACCTTGCTCTGTTTGCACATTTACCGTAGTGACAAATTTATCTCTTGAATTGAATACTAAAATTGCATCATCTGGACCGCCTATTTGTGTAGGCGCATTAGATGGCCCAGAACGTGTGATATAATAATTATTATCAGCCATCACACTAATTGCATTAAAATGTGTGGCGGTGTCTGAAGTTGAAAAACTTGTTTTAAAATAAAATGGATGAATGGTTCTCTTTTTTAAAGAAGCAAATGATAAACCATAACCGGACGCAGCAGCCAACTCATATCTAAATACCGCGTCTAGCTTGAAACTATTCCCATTAATTAATGTATCAATAGCACCTAATGCTAATAAATTCAAACTTCGATCCATGGCAATCGATTTTAAACCTGGTACAACAAGTGAAGAAATCTTTTTACCACTTTGGTCAAAACAATAAACGGTAGACCTCCCTTGATCTGCGATATAAACCAATTCATCATAACCAATAATAATGGCAGTAGGATTTTCAAAATCTTTTAATGCCGGTTGAATAGGAACAAATGCAATAGGTTGTTCGTCATAATTAGGCACATCAATAAAACTTAAATTTGTTTTATCACCAAATGGATTTTCACAACTTGACAAAAGAAAAGTTGCAGCAAAAAATATAGCAAAAAATATATTGTTGTTTTTCATTACCTATTTTCTTTTGTTAAAGCAATTGACACTCCGATTTGTTGTGCAAATCCTAAATAAGGATGTGGATCTGCTGCATAAATTACATTCAACGGATATCTTCCAAAATGAGTACGAATACCTGCTCCAAAGGTTGGGGTTGATTGGTCTTTCAATCCTAACTTAAATCCACCACGAACAAAAAATAAATCCATCCAACTGTATTCTAATCCAACACGAATGTTTTCTGAATTATCATTTGGATGCTGTAATTCTGTTGCAAATAATAATTTATTTCTACCCGATTGATAAGGCACAAACGAAACTCCCATTTTAAAAAGTGTAGGTGCGGCATATGCATTGATATCTGGATTAGAATTATTAAATGCTACCAATGTATTTGTTTCTCCGTCAATCTTGGTATTTATGCCAAAATTGGAAAGCAATACGGCAAACTTTAAATCTTTAAAATCTGTTTTGTAAAGAAACCCTAAATCTACTACACCACTATGCACTTTAAAATTATCAATTCCTTCATAAATGTATTTTGCCGAAATACCATAACTAAAATAATCTGATAACACTTTACTATAAGATAATCCCAATGCTATATTTTGTCCATAGAAATATTCTCCAGTGCCATAAGGTTGAAATTCAGTTCGCTTTTCCATGGCATCAGTTCGGTAACTTTGCAATTGAAACGCCCAAGCGCTATAATGTTTAGTTGGCACAACTGCTGCAAGATAACTTGTGTTAGCGCCTGCATAATATTGTTGTGATGATATTGCAAAACTTAAATCTTTCACATCTATAATTGCTGCAGGATTTGCAGCTGCAGAAAATGCATCTCCTGGCATTGCCGCACTGGCTCCGGCCATTGCTGTTGCGCGTGGATTGTAATTTAATTTTAAAAAATTAAATGCCGAAGTACCTGCTCTTTGCCCTCCTAAATTTGGAAGCAATTGTGCTTGCGCAAACAATACGCACACAGAACAAACAATGGCCATTAAATATTTTTTCATTTCAAATTTTATATATACCGAACGAGTCATTTATCATTTCAAATTAAAACTGCCAACTTATTCCAGCCAACAATTGCCTTGGCGTCAAATACCTAGCCGGGTTAAATGGTGGCACACCATTGTCTTGCGGATCAGGATACATTGGATCTCGATAAGTATTAGGAAGCGGATCTCCATATTCATAAGCCTTACCTGTGATTGGATTTATAATTGCAGCGTTTTTATTATCAAAAATATTTTTAAACTCTAGACTCAAACTAATTTGTTGTCCTCTTTTAATAGGAATATCTTTGGTGATTTTTAAATCTGTATTCCACCAAGCAGAACCTATCTTACTGAATGGATGCAATTCATCTGGTTCGTATATTGGTCTACCATTAGGTTCTACTCCATTTTGATAATATGGCGTATAACGCAATCCTGATTTGTATGTTGAATTAAAAAATACACGCACCCTATTAAAATTAATACGTCCAATATGGAAAGAAGTGTCTGGTTTAAATACAATCATTAATTTTAAATCAAGAGGTCTGTCCCATGCTAAATTTTGTTCAACTGTTGGAGAGACAGAACCTGTTTGTAAAATTTGCAATTGTGATTCTTGCGCAGAATTAGATTTACCAGTAGCAATTTGGTAAGCCGCACTAAAAGTTGCACTTAAATATCTTTGAATTCTTCTATTTAAAGTTAGTTCAAAACCGCGAATTCTTGCATAATCTTGATTGATGTTGAAATTCTTTTCAACAAAACGTCCAGTTTGATCTTTTACAATAATTCTTCTACTTACAATGTAGTCGAACTTGTCGTTATAAAACGCTGTTGCAGTAACAGCAAAATTGGATGTTACTTGCGTTTTAATCCCCACCTCATAAGAAACCGTTACTTCTGGATTCAAATCTGGATTTCCTAGATTAGCTAAGAAAGACCTGTTTTGATAAACTGGATCTAAACCAGCATAAACAAAACGAGGATGTGGCAATTTACTTAAATGCCCGTAGTTAAAATACAATACATTATTCTCAGAAACTGGGAAAGAAATTCTAAGCTTTGGCAATAACCTAAATTTTGTTCTGCGACCAAAAATTTCGGTACTATTAGCAAGATAAGATTGTCTGATAGCATCAAGCACAGGCGCGTTTGGATCTGCCACTGCTTGATCTGCAAATTTTCCAGGCATCCAATAATTCAATCGAACTCCTGCATTAACGATGATGCCTTTATAACGCAATTCATCCTGAAAGAATAATCCTCCAGTAGCAGGATTTACTTTCCATATGTCATTTGACTGACCAATACTAGATGAAGCTGTTGTGGTAGAGTCATCAATAATAATTGGTGCACCTATCCAAGGTCTGGTTACATCCACCCATTGGTATTCTTGCTCTTTATGTTCAATTCCGAAGCTGATAAAATTTTCTTTATTCGGAGTGTAATTAAATTTTACTTTGAAAGTATTTTCTTGTGCATAGTGGTCGTGCCATAAAGTGGAAACACCTCCGTTGTTATATAAACCGGGACCTGGATTTACATAGATCACAGAGTCTCCAGGATTAAATAAAGTTGCAGGATCTGATACAATAGATGCTGGATCGAAAATTTGATCAATGGTAGAAGGCCTAAACGGTCTACCATTTGCATCTGCTCTCAAATTTGTAAACAGCCTTGCAAAAGAAACATCCATCGATAACTCTTTTGAAAATAAATTCAAATATTGAACAATTAATAAATTAGACTTGTGGGTATAGGTTGCGGCATTGTCCATATTCAAACTGAACAAATATTGATAGCCAGGGGTCACGATTGCATTGTTTCCTACTACTTGAAGCGATCGAGTATTTTGATTGATATTTAAACTTGATTGATTAGATATCGATAATTTTTTACCGGGCGCAATATTATAAGTCAACTTAAAAGTACCAGACCATTTATTATCTTCCCTTGGCGCCCAAATAGAATCATTGTTGCGCAACAAAGAGCTATGTAATTGCTTTGCTGGATTTTTAAAAAATTCGTCGGTCAATTCCATATTTGCACTACTAAAAAAAGTTAATTTCTTTTTAGTAAAAGGCACAGGTGAACCAAAATTGATACTTAACATATCGGTGTTCCAATTGCTCGAATTATTGAAACCTAAATTATCTCTATAATAACTGCCACCAAATTTAACTTTATCACCACCTTCTCTAATTCTAGTTAATACAACACCGGAAGTGCCTTCTCCAAATTCTGCTCCAACTCCACCTGTAATTACTTCAATATCATTTACCGCGTTAGACGCAATGTCAACACCAAAGCCAGTTCCTGCTAGAGGATCTTGCGCATTGATACCATCAACTAAATACTGTGTTTCGTATACTCGACCTCCTCTAATTTGTAAACCATCTGGATTTTGACTTACCCCTGCTTGATTTGCAACTATAGATTGTACATCTTTCACACTCATGTCTTTGATGTCTTCTGATGAAACTTTAGTGCTCGATTTTCCTGATTCTAAATCTACAATTGTCCTTTGGCCTAAAACTTCAACTGCACCAATTTCAGCAGTCACCTCACTTAGGGTTAAATTTAATTGCGTCGGAACTGTTCCATTAATTTTTACACCATTATATAGTAATTCTTTATAGCCCAAATAAATTGCTTTAACAGTATATTCTCCAGGCTTAATGGCATTGATTTGAAAATTTCCATTGATATCCGTACTGACACCAAAGTAAGTACCCACAATGGTTACCGTTGCTCCAATAATTGGCTCTTTCGTTTTTCTGTCAACAACTTTCCCTTTCAACACACCTGTTTGTACTTGTGCACTAACAACAGAAAACATTGAAAAAATAAAGAGTATTATATATATAATGCTTTTTCTCATTACCAATTAAATTCGTCTAAAAATATCTTTTGAAATAATTTTTTCAATTCATCTTGCTGTCCATTTGTATCAGCATCAGCTTGCATTTTAAATAAATCTATTGAACAAAACACTTGATTGGTTTTACCGTTTGCGTTCTGCGTTTTAGCCATCACTACTTTTGTATTAGTAACACCTGAGTTTCTTTTAATGTTTGCCGTGTAAATTACAGTAGCGTTTGATTTTTCAAAAAATGGATCAACAGCATCTGCAAACGAACTAGCTTGCAAAACAGGGTAACCACTACCTGCCAATGGATTGGGTATTAAAAATGAATCTTTAGGGATACTCGCTTTTTGATTAGCAGCAAAAAAAGTTTGAAAACTATCAGCTGGAGAAAATTGAAATATTGGAGAAGTTTTTGAAAATGCTAACGGAAAGGCATTGTTTGCAAAATCAGAACAAACAAATAATTTACCATCTGCATTTAAATAATTTTGAATTGCAGAAGCTCCACTTTCTAATAGCATGGCATTATTATTACTTGCAATATTATCAGAATACCAGAAAACTTTATCATACAAATTCAAAAACAAACTAAATGTAGGTTTCCAAATAGATGGGAAATATGCTTTGTTTTGTCTAAAAAAATCATAGAAGTCTGCTGCGCCATATACAGATTGTAAGACTTCTTTATAAACTAAATCCGCACTTGGTGTTGTTGCAATATTATATGCATCAAGTACTAATAAATCAGATGTCTTTCTTCTTAAGAAAAAAGAATTCAGCGTATCTATTGTGCTTTCAGCACCAGAATAATCGCGCGCTTTAATATAAATGTGATTGATGCCGTCTATATACAAACCGTTAATTTGTTTGTTTATTTTTAGTGCATCGTATCCCAAATAAACTTTTGCTTGATCTGCTCCTGTAACACCAGGATTGTTTGGCACTATGGTTACAAAGTTTGTTTTCTTAGAAAATGAAAACCAATCTCCGTTATTAATTTTTAAATAAATAGAATCGATGGTTTCATTTCCATCTAAATCATTCGCATTCCACAATAATGAAAATACGGTATAAACAGAATCTCCTTTTATTAAATTGTCGTCAAACGAAATTGTAGGAATGGTATTTTTAATAGGGATTCTTAAGTAGGCTGGTGATAAATCTTTATTCCCGTCATTATCTATTGCACGAACATATAAATGAATGTCTGTTGTGTCACCATTAGAAATAGTGAATCGGAAGGTGCTGTCTTGGCTAGTAGTAAAGGACCATGTAATATTATCTAAAGATATTTCATAACCTTTTACATAACCGTCTTGGTCATCAGCAGACCAATGCATAGTAACATTTGTATTTAATCTATTTTCACCAAATCGATCAATCTTATCTAGAAAAATAGCAGTATTTGGATTGGTGTTTAACTTCAATTCATCTTCTTTAACACAAGCAGATAAACCAAACGTGAATAAAAGAAAAAATAAAATGCGTGTTGATTTCATTATAAATTAAAAAAAGCTCCTTGCATTAAAATGCAAGGAGCTGTTAAAATTATTTTACTACTACAAATCTTCCATTATTTAATTGTCCTAAGTTTTTAGCAACAACTGAATAGATATAAGATCCTTGTGCAATATTATCAATAGCAATAGATGTGCTACCGCTCAATGAATACAATGCTTTTGAGCTTACCATATTTCCTAACATATCATAAATTACAATACTGCAATCTATCGCATTTGCAGGCAAGATAAAATCAAAGTTGATTTGATTATTGGTAGGGTTAGGATATGCAACAACTTTACCTTTATTCAAAGCTTGGCTGTTTACACCTACTGTCATTCTCGAATAGTTTTCAAAATCAGCATTATTACGTGGCATTAATTTACAGTTACTGAAAGAGTAATCCATAATACCAGTAACAGAAGTCATGCTATCTCCTTTTTGAACAACAATTGGAGCTACTTTCATCACACCTGAAATAGTCGCCCAAATGGTGTCTGTTACATATGAAACATTTAAAGAAGAATAAACCGAAGAAGTTACCCTACCTGCAATTACCCTGCAACCAGCGCCGGCATCTGTGGTATCTGGACCTACACGGTATTCTGCAAAATTACTAGGATCGTCTGCATTTGCATTGACAACTTTTAATTTCGAACCATTGTTTCCAATGAACTTCACTAACATACCTTCGTATGGCTCAGTTCCTGTAAAACTATATTTACGGAATGAATCCGCAACCAAAACAATTGGCGTAATTGAACCTGTTCCGTTTTTTGAAACAGATGTGATTGCCTCTATACGGGTATAACCATAGTTTTCTTTTACAGTACCTGTTACAGTTACCTTATCACCAATTGCGAGTGTTGCAAGCGTTGTACTTCCTATACACATTAATCCTGCCCAATTCAATTGATTTTCTTGTTGAATAAATACATAACCTAAATCATTTGCAGACGCAGTAACTACACCTGTAACTGTAACTTCTTGTCCTGCAAAACCTGAGTTACCAGATTTGAATGGCGTATATTGTACATCATAAATTCCCATACCTGCGTTACGTACTACATAGAACTTTGGATCTTCAGTAGGTACATTAGGAATACGACTAACTAATTGTGCTGTTGAATTGTCTTTTGCAGAAATATAATATTTAACAAAAGAGCCATCAGCTTGTGCAGGAATTACAGCTGAAAAACTATTTCCATTTGCAGTCATTGCAACTGAAGTATAAGAAGTACTATTTACGCCTACTGCATAATAAAGATCTGCGGAGTTAACTCCATCTTTATCGGTAATGTTTGCTGTAACAGTAATAGCATCGGTACTTGTAGGCACTTTGATAGAACGTGTGATTTGCGAAATTGTTGGAGCTGCTGCACCATAAACAATTTGCGAAGCATCAAATACGTGCAATTCATATCCACGATTATTCAATGAATGTGCAATGATACCTTTTATACTCGTTAACACGTCACCAACATTTGGCGGAACAAATGAGCCACCAGCTGCAGGTAATTTAAAAGCTTTAAATCTGTCAGATACATTAATTTTATTTCCATTAGCATCAACAATATTAAAACTTACACGTGTGCCATTTGAAAAATAATCAACGGTAGATACTGTCAAATTATGTATCTCTACATACATTCCTTCGTATTGCTCACCAGTAGTTAAAATATTATTTCTATTTGCATCATTCAATTCTGCGGCTGTAATTAATTTAGGTTTAACAGTAATTCCACCGCCTAGAATTTGAATTGGCGTAGCCGGTGTCGTATTGACAGGCACGAATTCTGTTTCACCTTGATACTCTAAAACATTTCCTGTTAATTCAACAGAGTCTCCTGCAACCAAAGAAAGAATTCCAGTTCCAGCATCGCCGGTAACAGTGCTTCCTGGAAAGTTTTGGTAAACATCTATCCCTGAAAATGAAGATCCATCATTTGCTTGAATCCAAATTTGTTTTCCACCAACTAAAGTAGAAAGACCTGCATCCATAATTACAACGCCACGTATTCTAATCGTGTCTGTTGATGGAATAGAAGAAGCATCTTGTCCTGCTGCTAAATTCTGCTGCGAAACAGTTTGCACTTCTTGAATTGTTTTTAAAGGATATTGTGCTTGAGCAGCTGATGCACCAAACAACAACATTGCCATTGCGAGTAATTTTTTGTTCATGATTTTTTTATTTTCTAATTGCTATATATTTTTCTATTTAATTAATGCGAATTTACCGTTTACTATTTTGCCTGTTTTATTATCTTTTACAGAAAACATATAAATACCTCTGGCAATAATTTGATTGTCTGCTGATAATAAATCCCAAGCGTGCTCTCCTCCTGAAAATTGATTCTTAGTTGGGTCGGCGTAAATATTATTCCATTTTATGTCTGAGCCATTATATGATTCGTTATGCGTAAACTGATCTACTAAATCACCAGAAGAAGTATAAATTTTTACGGTACAATTTGCAGGTAAGTTTGCAAAGTAAATTTTTTTACTTTCAGGATTGGTACTCAATCCTTCCCAAGCCGCTAAGCCATAATAAGGATTTGGGTAAACAAATGGATCACCATTTATAAAGTCTTCGTTCGCTGGCATACCAGGAAAAATCCTTTTGATATTTGGCAATGTACTCGACTCCAATGATTCTAAATTATTCACTTTATCGCCTTGGTCAAAAGCCGTTAATGCAATTGCATGCTGCCATCCGTTTTGTAAATTATCGAAAGTAAATTTATAATGATAATATATTGGTTCATCTAAAGGCCCTAATTCTCCAAACGTAATAGAATCTTTCAATGCAATTGCTTGCAAACCGGTGTTATTAAACAATGTATTATCAGCACGATCAAATTCAGCAACTAACTTTAAAGACTTCGCAATATCTTGGGTTTGTTTCACATCAAAACCTAAGGCTGTTTTGTATAATCTATAACCTTCAAAATCTTTCTTCTTTGAAATTGGATCTACAGATGCTTCTGCATTTTTTGTCCAATAAATTTCCATTTTATTTTCAGAAGCAACTACTTTCATTCGAGGAATAACCGGTGGTGCTGGCAACACAAATCGAGTAATAACTCCATTTCCATCGCGGTCTTCGCCAGCATCTAGCAAACCATTGAAATTTACATCCTCTCCATTATATGCAGTTTGCGCAAATTTAGAATTCTGCACTAAAATTTGTTTTTGAAAATCGTTGTCTGCAGTATTGGGTTTCCCATCTTCATTTTTCTTCGCACACACTAATGCAAATGATATATTAATAGTTTGCCCAGGTTTAATTTGAACAAATGGACCAACAGCCATCAAATGAGATCTGTTATTCGGCTGACTTAACGTAGGACGAATTACTGTTTGCCAGTCGGAACGATGATTTAAACCAGCAGTCATCTTTCCATATTTTTGATTATCGTCTGTTGGAGAGAAAAACAAAGGATCTGCTGAGTTTTGAAACTGCCATGAGTTATAATTAATCTTCATGTTTGGTCTTAACAATGGGTGCGCAAATCCAGCAGGGTCAATCGATCCGAGGTATTTTAACCCAACATAGGTTTCGGTAAATCCGGGGTCGCCGTTTGCATCAAATTCATACGCAATGTCTAATGAATCTAAAAAACCATTACCACCCTTATTATAAAATGCGCTTCCACCTGGAGGTGTTACATTCACATTTCTCACAACACCATCTTTCCAATAACCAATAAAAACACTGTCCCAATTTGAACTACTATTATTTGTAATTGTATAATTTAAGATGACGAAATAATTCGCAAAATTAAAGTTGTAGTTATATGCTTCAAAATGCACATCGGCACCTAAAGGGAAATTATGGTTTGAAATTGCAATGTTTGTTCCTGGTACTACAATATTTTTATCTGTAAAATCGGCAAGAAAATCTTGATGTGAAATAGCATTGGTTTCATATAAAGGATTGTCAATTAAGCTAGATCTTTCTTTTATTTTAGAACCTAATCCAGCAGTAAATTCAAAACCGCTTTTACCAGTTGTATAGCCGGAAGCATCGTCAGTAGCTCCAGAGCTTACAGCAACTTGAGATCCATTGATTAATGCACCAATCCAAAGGCCTCCTTGAAATAAATGTTCTACACCTGAATTGGCAGGAAACTCACAAGAAGGATAACCTAAAATATTATAAGAACCTTTGAATGCATTGCCGATCATGCCTAAATTATTGATCGTCATTCTAATATTTCCAGCGGTGGTTAATTTTTCATCGAAAGAGGCCTGCGCTATTCCATTAAAAGGAATAAATAATCCTATTGATCCAATAAAAAATTTATAAAATATATTTTTTGCAAACATCTTAATACTTCGCTACTTTTTTTATTACAGACAATCCATTTTTATTTTCAAATCTTAATAAATATATGCCTTTTTCTAATTCTGTATTTTGCATAATTTGAATATCGGAATTGACTGTAATTATTTTTTGACTGGCAACTAATTTACCTGCACAATTATACATTTTCAAATTAAACTCTTGATTCAATAAGTTTGCACTAAAATGAATTTCTAACTTGTTGTTAATTGGATTTACAACTTGTATTTGCTGCGAAAGCAAAGCTGCTGCTTGCGATATACCTTGTGCTGCAGGCTTAGTTGGGGTGAAAACAAAATCTGCGCGAATCGGTAAATGATCCGACATATTATAAAGTGAACCTAAAACATTTGCAGGCACAGATGTATTAGCTGGTAAATCTGTTAATGCTAAATTAAAATGCAACCCATCATTCCCAATCGGAATATAAGTACTTGGTAAAATTCTAACTTTTAAAGAATCGGCTATAACTGATTTTGTAGCCAACATCATGTCAAAACGATCATCCATCCCTCCCCCAGAAAAACTTCCTCCAGTTGCGCTATGAGTTGACTGAGTATGTATAGCCGAAAAATTTGCATTGTTATTCCATGCTCCAGGTTTATTTAATGGATCATAAAACCTTCCCATTAAATTGGTGTCAGCTACCAAATTTTGATAAGCTAATTCTGTATGTGTGTAAATATTATAATCACCCATAATAATTACATTTCTAGGTTTTGTAAAAGATTTCATATACCTAGAAACTTGTTGGGTTTCAGCTGCACGAGTTGCCGCTTCAGCAGATCCACTGCTTGCTTTTAAATGCAATACAATAACCGTAAAAAAAATAGTGTCTTTGGTTTTTACTAAATTAGAATCTTTATAAAATAAATTGAATGCTGTAATTTCACGTTGCACTTTTGAAACAGTGTCTTGTGATAATAATTCAAATTTATTTGAATTGTAAAAAAGCGTATTTGTCAAAGAAGCATCTGCTCCGGCTTTAGAAAGTTTGCCTCGCTTCCATTTTGTTTCTCCATTAATATTTAACGCACCAGTTAATATATTTTGAGCATAGTCAGCCGTTGCAGATATTTCATTACACCCGAAAATATCTGGCTTTACATAATTAATAATAGTAGACAATAATGGATTCTTTGTGCTAGGTGGTTGATTTGATTCTCCATAACGCAATAGATTATATTGCATCACCCTAATAGTGTCTTGTGCGAAAGAATTAAAAATTGTAAAAGCACAAAAAAAGGCTGTTAACGCTAGCTTTATATGTAATTGATTTCTACTCATTTTTTGCCTATTTATTAGCCTGCAAATGTACGTATAAATATACATTATGCATCGTTAAATAAAGGTGCAAAAGCATGATTTAACTTAAAATTATCAACCAGCTAACAAGAAAGGATTAATTAGATAATCGCTAAAAGTAAATAATTGATTATGAGGTAATTGACTAAAAAAATGAAAACAGGTACTAATCTAGTTTTTCAGTTAGTAATTTCATTTCGATAAGTGGAGATATTTGCTCATAAAGTACCGCAAAAACAGCCCTACAGATAGGTATTTCTACTTTATAGTTTCTATTGATTTCGTGGATACACTTAACTGCATAATATCCCTCAGCAACCATTCCCATCTCAAATTGAGCAGATTTTACAGAATACCCTTTACCAATCATATTCCCAAATGTTCGATTCCTTGAAAACTGTGAATATGCTGTTACCAGCAAATCACCTAAATAAGCAGATTCTTTGATGTCTCTATTGATGGGATGAACCGCAGCTAAAAAGCGCTCCATTTCTCTTATGGCATTAGAAATTAATACAGACTGAAAATTATCTCCATATCCCAATCCATGAAATATACCTGCTGCTATTGCATAAATATTTTTCAAAACAGCGCCATATTCTGTACCATAAATATCATCACTTGTTACTGTTCTGATATAACGATTATTTAGCAAGCATGTAAAAGCAATTGCATGCGCTTGTTGTAAACAAGAAATAGTTAAATATGATAATTTTTCTAAGGCTACTTCCTCTGCATGGCAAGGTCCGCTTATTACTAAGACATTTTCCAGTGGTAGTTTAAAATAAGAATTAAAATACTCGCCTATGATTAAATTGAACTCAGGGACAATTCCTTTTATTGCACTACAAACAAATTTTCCTTCGAAATCTTGAGGTGTTAAAGTGGCTAAACTCGAATGCAAAAAAGCTGCAGGTACAGCTACTATAATTACATCAGCCGCATCAATAGTTGCTTTTAAATTGGTGCTTACTTTGTCTTCTTTAATATTAATTTCAGCAGAAGAAAGGTAATGTGGGTTACGGTTAAATTGACGAATATGTGCAACAGCTTCTTCGTTTCGCATCCACCATAATACATCTGCTTGGTTATCGCACAGTATTTTAACCAGTGCGGTTGCCCAACTCCCCCCTCCAATTACGGCGATCTTAGAATCTTTTGTTATTTGCTTCATTTTCGAATTATAAAACGAAAATACCAAAATTGAAACAGATAGGCAAGAAAAAACTACTTCTTATCTTCAGCGGTATACAAATCTTCTTTGCTCACTTTTTCAATTTGCATGCCGTCTTTCAACAATTTGGAAATTGCTAGATAAGGCGCTACTACAATTTCTTGACCTGCTTTTAAACCACTTTTAATCTCAATATACATGTCATCTTGTATGCCAGTTTTCACTGCAATTTTCTTTACTTTATTACCTTCAACTACAAAAACAAATTCTTTGATACCCAATGCTGGTGCTTTAGAATCTGCAATCGTTGAATTGTCTGTTGAATCTTCTCTTGTAGTTACAGATTGTATAGGTATCGTTAAAATATTGCTCGTTTTTTCTGTTTGTATTTCAACAGTTGCAGACAAACCTGGTCGGAAAGGTGATGGCAAGCTTTTATCCTTACTGCTTAAACTAGCGTATGACTCTGGCAACACCCTTATTTTTACAGGAAAGTTTGTCACCTGATCTGCACTGGTGCCAACAACACTTGCAGAGTTTGCAATTTCGGTTACAATGCCTTTGAATTTTTTATCTAAGAATGCGTCAACCTCAACAATTGCAGTATCTCCAATTGATAATCTGTTTATATCATTCTCATTCACATCAATACTAACTTCCATTGAATTCAAGTTCGCAATTCGCATAATTTCAGTTCCTGTCATTTGAGAAGTACCCAAAACACGCTCTCCTAATTCAACATTTAATTTCGAAACTGTTCCATCAACTGGAGAAAATACTGTTGTTTTAAACAAATTATCTTTTGCCTCTTTTACCGAAGCCTCTGCACTTTTTACATTATATTTTGCTGCTTGCACATCTGCCTTTGAAGAAAGATAATTGCTTTTAATCACTTCGAAATCTGCATCCGAAATAATTTTATCTTTAATTAATTTTAAATTTCTTTCATACGCCTGCTCTGTTTGAATAAACCTAGCTTCTGCATTTGCCAAATTTGCTTTAGAGGTATTCAAAGCCGCTGAAGCTCTATCTAAATAAGACTCATAGATGTCAGGTCTAATTTTACAAAGCAACTGCCCTCGCTTAACTTTTTGTCCCTCTTTCACCATTAAAGAAACTATTTCTCCCGACACATCAGATGAAATTTTAACTTCCACTTCTGGTTGTATTTTACCACTAGCAGAAACCGTTTCCACAATTGTTCGCTGTTCTACTTTTTCAACAGCCACTTTTTGATTAGCAACTCCACCAATCCAACCCATTTTTTTCCCTGTTATTGCAAACGCAATTAACACCACTACAGCAATGATTAAATATTTTATTAAATTATTCTTTTTGTTCAACATGGTATATGTAAATTAAAATGTCAATGGGTTTCCTAAGTAAAAATCTACTAATTTTTGTCTTAATATTAATTCGTATAATGCCTGTACACGTTCAGCTTCAGACTTTGATAAATTATTTTTTGAAATAATAAAATCTACTGCGTTAATTAAACCGACATCAAACTTTTGTTGGTTATATTTAAAAGACTCTTTTAATGCTGCATTACTTTTAACAGTTGACTCGTATTTTTTTTCTGCGGCTTTTAAATCGTTCAACGCTTGTGCAATAGACTTACTTAAATTTAACCTTGCTGTTTGTGTATTGATCGTTGCATTGGCTAAATTAATTTTAGCGCGTTTGATGTTTGAATTAGCATTTCTACTATTGAAAATTGGAACGTTTAAACTAAATCCCCAATACTGTCCAAAGTTATCTTGTAATTGCCCCTTAAAAGTTTCTCTCGCCAATGAAACATAATTTGAATTCAACCCCATTCCAAAACCTAAAGTTGGAAATAGTGCTGCTTTACTTATCGATACAGACTTTGCCGCAGATTGGTATTTAAAATCATATAATTTAACATCTGGTAAGCGGGCCTCGGCAGTTTGGTATATATCAGCAAACTGATACTGCACTCCACTATTTAAATTTGGTAAAATATTGGCAGGCTTTTGAATTTGTAATTGTTCGGCAGGGTCTCTGTCTAGTAATTGTAATAAATTTAATTTAGCAATAGATAACTGGTTTTCACTGTTAGTTAAATTCAATTGATCTCTAGCCAATTGAGCTTTACTTTCTAATAAATCTCCTTGTGTAATATTTCCGACTTCGAAATTTTTATTAGCACGCTCAAATTGTTGAGTGCTTATTTTTAGTTGCTCTTGCGAAACTGCTACTAAATCTTGATTATACAATACATTGAGGTAATAATTAATTACCATTAAAGTGATGTCGTTTTTTACTTTCTCAAAACTTGCTTGCTCTGCAGCTAAATCGAAAGTTTGCGCTTTGTAATTGTTTATCTTTTGACCGCCACCTAAAATAGTAACTTGTGAATTTATACCTGTAGAGAATGAATTATAACTACTATAACTAGATGCACTAGTTACTGGATTGACAGACAATCCATAGTTTTTAGAATTAGATGCATTGGCATTAATAGACGGCAAAAGTGCATACTTACTTTGCTCCTGATCTATTTTAGCTAAATCAACATTTAATTTATACTGCTTAATGGTCAAATTATTTTCAAGTGCGTAACTAATGCAATTTTCAAGAGACCAAGTAGGTGCTTGTGCTTTTAATTGGAATTGTTGTAAACTTAATACAACAACGATAATGAAGGCTAATTTTATTTTTTTCATCTTTCAGACGCAAAATTCTATTTAGAGCTGTAAAAATATAGTAATTTAGCTCCAAATCCTTATTAAATTAGTTATTTACCGTAACATTTTTCTTACTCGATGTATCTAAGTAAAACGCCCAGGCTACTAAAAGCGCTTTATCCTTCATTAACTTGGGATTTTCGAGACCATAAAAAGAAGGTGTATTTAACTTTTGATGATGGTCCCATTCCAGAGGTAACACCTTATGTATTAAGTGTTTTAGAAGAATTTCAAATCAAGGCAACATTTTTTTGCATTGGAGACAATGTTAGAAAACACCCAAAGGTATTTCAACAGGTTATTGACGCTGGACATAGTATTGGCAACCACACTTTCAATCATTTAAATGGCTGGAAAACAAGTAATTCTGAATATTCAGACAATGCAATTTTGTGTGAATCACTTTTTAAAAGTCAGCTATTTAGACCTCCATACGGTAGAATTAAAAGAAGTCAAATTAAAACCTTACAAAGTCGCTTTAAAATTATCATGTATGATGTACTCAGCGGCGATTTCGACACAAAAATAGATGCAGAAAAATGCTATCAAAATGTCGTGCAAAACACCAATGATGGATCTATAATCGTTTTTCATGACAGCTTAAAAGCGTTTCCAAATTTAAAAGATGCACTTCCGAAGGTAATTTCTACCCTATTAAAGCAAGGCTACAGCTTTCATTCAATCGACTAAACAATTGAAAAATTGATCAAAATAAAATAATAATTTATCCTAAATTCGCGGTAGAAAATAAATTATTATGGCATTTGATATAGAAATGATTGAAAAGGTTTATGCAAACCTAGATGCGAAAGTTAACGCAGCTCGTAAAATTGTAAATAAACCATTAACCTTAACTGAAAAAATATTATACGCCCATTTGTGGGAGTCTGCAAGTGAAGCATATAGCAGAGGAAAGTCTTATGTTGATTTTGCTCCAGATAGAGTTGCCATGCAAGACGCAACAGCTCAAATGGCATTGTTACAATTCATGCAAGCTGGCAGACCAAAAGTTGCTGTGCCTTCAACTGCGCATTGCGACCATTTGATTCAAGCGAAAGATGGCGCTTCAACAGACTTAGCAACTGCTAACACACAAAATAAAGAAGTATATGATTTCTTAGCTTCAGTATCTAATAAATATGGAATTGGTTTTTGGAAACCAGGTGCTGGAATTATTCATCAAGTTGTATTAGAAAATTATGCATTCCCAGGTGGAATGATGATTGGTACTGATTCTCACACTGTAAATGCAGGTGGATTAGGTATGATAGCGATTGGTGTTGGTGGTGCAGATGCATGTGATGTGATGGCAGGATTACCTTGGGAGTTAAAATTTCCAAAATTAATCGGCATTAAATTAACTGGCAAACTTTCGGGTTGGACTTCAGCAAAAGATGTTATACTTAAAGTTGCTGGAATTTTAACTGTAAAAGGTGGTACCGGTGCAATTGTAGAATATTTTGGCGAAGGCGCTCAATCTTTATCATGTACTGGCAAAGGAACCATTTGCAATATGGGTGCTGAAATTGGCGCAACAACTTCAATTTTTGGATACGATGAAAAAATGGCTGCTTATTTAAGAGGAACTGAAAGAGCAGACGTTGCAGATTTAGCAGATAAGGTTGCACACCATTTAACTGGTGACGCTGAAGTATACGCAAGTCCTGAAAAATATTTTGATGAATTAATTGAAATTGATTTATCAACTTTAGAGCCACACATCAATGGACCATTTACACCGGATTTGGCTTGGCCACTTTCAAAATTTGCAGCTGCTGTTAAAGAAAATAACTGGCCTGCAAAATTAGAAGTTGGTTTAATTGGTTCTTGTACAAACTCTTCATATGAAGATATCTCTCGTGCAGCATCTATCGCCCAACAAGCAGTTGATAAAAAATTACAAGCTAAAGCGGAATACACTATTACGCCAGGATCAGAGCAAGTTCGATACACAGTTGACAGAGATGGCTACTTATCAACTTTCGCAGCAATGGGCGGTGTAGTATTAGCAAATGCATGTGGTCCTTGTATTGGACAATGGGCAAGACATGGCGCAGAAAAACAAGAGAAAAATTCAATCATTACTTCTTTCAATAGAAATTTTGCAAAACGTGCGGATGGAAATCCAAACACTTTTGCATTTGTAGCTTCTCCAGAAATTGTAACTGCATTAGCAATTGCAGGTGACTTAACTTTCAATCCTATAACAGATACTTTAACAAACGCGAATGGCGATCAAGTAAAACTAGATGAACCTAAAGGGATTGAATTGCCAATAAAAGGCTTTGCAGTAGAAGATGCAGGATATCAAGCACCAGCAGCTGATGGAAGTAAAGTAAATGTAATTGTAGCAGAAAACTCTTCAAGATTACAATTATTGGCACCATTTGCAGCATGGGAAAAACAAGACATCAAAGGCTTAAAATTATTAATCAAAGCAAAAGGCAAATGTACAACAGACCATATTTCTATGGCTGGACCATGGTTGAAATTCCGCGGTCATTTAGATAATATTTCTAACAACATGCTTATTGGTGCAATTAACTTTTTCAATGAAAAAGCTGACACGGTAAAAAATCAATTAACTGGTGAATATGGCGCTGTACCTGCTACACAAAGAGCATACAAAGCAGCTGGAATAGGTTCAATTGTAGTTGGTGATGAAAATTATGGTGAAGGATCTTCAAGAGAGCATGCAGCAATGGAACCCCGTCATTTAGGTGTTCGTGCAATTTTAGTAAAATCATTTGCAAGAATTCATGAAACAAATTTGAAAAAACAAGGCATGCTTGCATTGACTTTTGCAAATACTGCTGACTATGATAAAATCCTTGAAGACGACACAATCGATATCAACGGGTTAAATGAATTTGCTCCAGGGAAAGCATTAGAAATCTGTTTAAACCATGCAGACGGTAGCAAAGAAACTATCTCTGTAAACCATACTTACAACCAACAACAAATAGAATGGTTTAAGGCTGGAGGTGCACTAAACATTATACGAGCTAGCGTTAACTAAATTATAAAAAAGGGGTTCGCCCCTTTTTTTATTTCAAAAAAATCAAAATGAAAATCACA
Source organism: Sphingobacteriaceae bacterium (assembly GCA_024645045.1). Lineage (GTDB taxonomy): Bacteria > Bacteroidota > Bacteroidia > Sphingobacteriales > Sphingobacteriaceae > CAIKLP01. Next base: position 47,232 of record JAHEGO010000069.1, on the reverse strand, counting down.
CTTTTAGTGGTCGGAAAAACTACAGATAAATATTTGATAGAGGGTATTGAAAAATACACCAAACGATTGATTCATTATTGTAAATTTCAAATTATAGAAATTCCAGAGTTAAAAAACACCAAAAGTTTAAGTGAAGAACAACAGAAAGAAAAAGAAGCAGAATTAATATTCCAAAAAATTACCACAACAGATCATGTCATCTTATTAGATGAACAAGGCAAGCAATTTACCTCTATAGAATTCAGCAAAGAAATAAATAAATGGATGAACCAATCTGTTTCTTCAGTTGTGTTCCTAATTGGCGGGCCCTATGGTTTTGATCAAAAAATAAAAAACAGGGCAAACGCAGAAATTTCACTTTCGAAGATGACTTTTTCGCATCAAATGGTCAGGCTATTTTTTGTTGAACAAATTTATAGAGCGTATAGCATATTAAAGGGCGAGCCTTATCATCATTCTTAAAAAAATCAAAGCAATAAAAAAGCCCAATTAATTAATTGGGCTTTTTTATTATTCAGCAGCAGCTTCTTCGTTTGCTGCAGGAGCTGTTTCATCAAACAACGGCAACGTTGAAAGAAATAAATACCAAGAAAGAATCTTTTTAATGTCTGATGCGTAAACTCTTTCCACATCATGGTTTGGCACAATGCTCGTAAAATATTTACGCAAAATTTTATTATCAGATTTTGGATCAGGAATCGCATTTTTTGCTGCTTCTGATTTCATTTTTTCTAAAATGCTGATCAAAGTGATATCTTCATCTTCTTCGCCAAACACAGTAATATCTTCCAATGTAGCAAGCTTTGTACTTGCATTGGTGATTAACTTATTTTTCAAACCATCCATGGTTTCTAAAATGAAGCCTGCTTTATTTTGACCGATTACACGATATAATCCTGGCTTACCAGTTACTGATACAATCCCTCTTAAATTCATATCCTTAATTTTCTTCTACTACTACACCTAAAATTTGATCTCCTTGAGCAATTGCGTCTACTAGATCAACATTCTCTATTACTTTACCGAACACCGTATGATTTCTATCTAAGTGTGCGGTATTTGCACGGCTATGGCAAATGAAAAATTGCGAACCACCTGTATTTCTTCCTGCATGAGCCATAGATAATACACCTCTATCATGAAATTGGTTTTCACCTGTCAATTCACAATCTATCATATAACCTGGGCCACCTGAACCTGCTTTGTAAGCTGTAGCTTCAGATTTTGAATATGGACAACCTGCTTGAACTACAAAATCAGGAATTACACGGTGAAAAGTTACACCATCGTAAAAACCTTCTTTTGCTAATTTGATAAAGTTAGCAACCGTATTTGGCGCATCTTTCTCAAAGAATTCTACCTTAAGATCTCCTTTTGCTGTTTTTATTATTGCAGTACTCATATGTTAAATTTTTATAAGCAACAAAAGTAAAAAAATATTCGACAAGGCCAATCGTTGTATGCAATAGAATTTGTTATTTTTACCTAATTGAAATGAAAAAAACACTTTTTTTAGTTTTATTTCTGAGCTGCGCACTTATCGGTAGAGCAAGTTCCATATTGATTCCGATGGATGACAAACAAAGCAACCATTTGAAGGCTTACGGACTTGCATATTGGGTTTTAAAGCAAGAAGTTTCCATACAATGGCTGCTGAATTATAAAGGAGGTAGCTTTTTAATTCCATATGCGCAAAGCATTGAATCTGAATGTCGGATTCGAAATGTATCTTATGAATTACTTGCAGATGTTCAAGCTAGCACAATACTAAGTCAAATTGCAGAACCAGAAACAAATATGGATGCAGTTAAGTTAGATAAAGCGCCTAAAATGGCGGTCTATTCTCCAAAAAACAAATTGCCTTGGGATGATGCGGTTACAATGGTTTTAACTTATGCAGAAATTCCATATGATTTAATTTATGACGAAGAAGTAATTAAAGGTGTATTGCCAACATATGATTGGCTTCACTTACACCATGAAGATTTTACTGGTCAATATGGTCGATTTTATGCGGCTTATCAAAACGCAGCATGGTACCAAAACGATGTTCAACAAAACGAACAAACTGCAGCAAAACTTGGATTCAAAAAAGTATCTGAATTAAAACTAGCAGTTGCCACCGCCATTAAAAATTTCACGGTTGGTGGAGGATTCCTATTTGCGATGTGTTCTGGAACCGACAGTTACGACATTGCATTAGCTGCTGCAGGTGTAGACATTTGCGAAAGCATGTTTGATGGCGATAGAGCAGATCCGAATGCACAATCAAAATTAAACTTTCAAAATACTTTTGCTTTTAAGAATTTCAAATTAGACAACAATCCTTATAACTACGAATTTTCTGACATTGACAATACCAATTCAAGGAACCTGAACGAACAGAATGATTATTTTACATTATTTGACTTTTCAGCTAAATGGGATCCTGTTCCAAGCATGCTTACACAAAATCATGAGAAAGTAATCAAAGGTTTTATGGGACAGACTACAGCCTTCAAAAAATCTTTAGTAAAACCTGATGTATTGGTACTTGGCGAAACAACCAGCGCATCGGAAGTGCGATACATTCATGGAGAAATTGGCAAAGGCACTTGGACGTTTTATGGTGGACACGACCCAGAAGATTACCAGCATTTAGTGAGCGACCCACCAACAGATTTAAATTTACATCCTAATTCTCCAGGTTACAGACTCATTTTAAACAACGTGTTATTTCCTGCTGCTAAAAAGAAAAAACAAAAGACCTAGACATTGTTAATCATAGAAATTCCAAAGTAAACCTAACTTAAATGTTCTAGGAGCAATTGGATAGTTTGCAACCATCATAGCGCCATAGTTGTTTATTAAATTATTTGCATGCTCTAATTTAAACATTAAGACAGCTCTTTTTAATTTAGCCGTAACGAATACATCTATTACAGGATAATCACCAAGCACTTTGTCTCCTAGATGAAAAGTCATGTTAGCCGGTGAATAAGCCAATGCCCTATACGCTGAATAATAACGCGTATCTAAGCCGGCACGAATTTTTAATGCAGCATTAAAAAGAGGCATTTGCACATAGGTGGAATTGTATATATGATATTTAGGCTGAGGCAATATGTTTTGATCAGAACTTTGTTGCAAGTAAATATAATTATCAAAATGCAAGGCATGCCAAGCCATCCTTTTAGCAATATAAAAAGTATTTAATCTGATTAATTTATTAGCCTGAATGGGCGCAAAAGTTTGATCAAAATATACATAATTACCTAACGATTGATATGCAAAATTAAGCGTTAATGCTATCGGCTTCCAATCTAAAGAAACTGAAAACTTATTTGTTTGTATTGATTGAAAGTTGTTGACCCATTGATAGTGGTTGTTGTGCAGCTGCAATGCACTAAACACAGGACTTTGAAGAATAGCATCGGCAGCAACAGTAGCAATCATTCTGCGCTGCAATAAATCGTAATCTAATTGAGTATGTAATGAAAAGTTCTTTTCATAAGAGCCAGCAAATATATAATCAGCATGTAGCAAATAATTAACTGCTGGACTGATTTGAAAATGTAAACTTGAAATAAAATGATGACTCATAAACGTGGAATCAAATTTATTATTTTGAAATGCCACTAGTTGATTTTGCAATCCAAATCTAAATGATTTTAAGCCACTTTTAAGAATGCTTTTTTGCTCAAAATACTCGTATGCAATCAACGAATTGAACTTTTTAATTTGAGTATAATCTGCCGTTTTTAAAGAATCTATATAAATATGCGCAAAGTATCCAGAGTCAATTGAATTTGCATCAAAATTGATTACTTTATTAAAGTAATTCCATTCTTGTGTAAAACGATTTTTGTTTTGCACTTTATCAATTGAAATTGAGTCTAGTTTCAATTGATAAACATCTCCCATCGCGTAACTTTGTTTGAAAAATAGTTCTGTTTGCCTTAAGTGATTAGTTGCAGCGCTTAAATTTACTGGCTCAAACAATGGGTCGTAAATTGGCGCAGTTTTAAAGAGGCTATCATTTACAACACCTCCATTTTCCTTTACCGTAAGATTATTGGACAAAGCTGCAAACCAAAATTTATATTGATTATTTTTTGAAGTATACCACAAACTTGCATCGAGCGACAAATGATCTGCTTTTTGTAGTTGATAATCTCCCTTAGAAACCAATCTTGAATAATTTAAAGCGTAGTTTAAACGAGGATTAATATTTTGGGCAAAAGTAAAACTGAAAAGTTGTTCTTGCTTTTGATTCCAAAAATATTTGAGTTGCGTAAATGGAGATGCTGTTCTGTAAAATTTTATTTTTTCAGCTGTAGCTAAATAATTATTCAACGAGATCCATCCGTCTTGAAAGCCAGTTTTTACATTGCTTTCATAGAAAATAGGCGCAGTAGCAATTCCTAAATTACCTAAACTTAAAAAAGGAATGTTTGTTCTTGTTGCTGGATGAAAATTTTGAAAGCCAATGTAATCTGTATCTAATGAATCAAACTTTAGCGAATCTGTATTTTGTTGAGAAAGCTGTAAAAAACGAACAGTATTCGGTCCATATTTTGAAACGCTGTCTGCAGGTGCAGCTACTAAACCGCACACAAATAATTGTAAAATAAAAAGTAAATAAATCTTTTTGATAAATTTCATTAACTAAGCAATTTCAATTAATTTTTTTATAATCATAGTCATATTAGGTTCTGCTTTTTGTGCAATAGCAACAATTTCTGCTAACGATACTGGCTTTAATTGCTCTGGGAAACCCTCATCTGTAATTACAGAAATAGCAAACACCGGAATGTTCATATGATTTGCAACAATTACTTCTGGAACTGTTGACATGCCCACTACATCGGCGCCAATTAGCCTCAAAAACTTGTATTCTGCTTTCGTTTCTAAATTAGGGCCATTTACACTAACATAAACTCCTGTATGCACTTTGATATTTTGTTTCTCAGCAATTTCAAGCGCCTTTCTGTTCATCTCTAAGTCATAAGGGCTGCTCATATCAGGAAAACGAGGACCAAAACTATCGTAATTTCTTCCCCTTAACGGATTATCATTCTGCATATTAATGTGATCTTCTATTACCATCAAATCTCCTTTTTGATAGGCAGGATTCAGGCATCCAGAAGCATTAGAGATGATAATTTTTTGAATTCCCAACATCTTCATAACCCTAACTGGAAATGTAATTTCCTTCATAGAATACCCTTCATAATAATGAAAACGACCGTTCATTGCAACAATGTTTTTTCCTGCTAATGTTCCAAAAATCAATTTACCAGTATGAAACTCAACTGTGGCAATTGGAAAGTCAGGAATCATCGAATACAACAATTCGTACTTGACGTCAATTTCTTGCACTAAACCGCCTAAGCCAGTTCCTAATATAATCCCAATTTCCGGCTCAAAATCTCCGATAATTCTTTTTATATACGCGGTTGTGTTTTCAATTTGCTCTAACATATTTTAAAATTAATTGATCAAATTTTTCTTTATCTGTTTCATGCATCTCCGCTTCAATTGGAATATAATAAATAGGAAGATCCATAATCATTTTATAATTTTCTGAAAACTTTAAGCGCATTGCATCTTTTTCAGTTGTTAAAATTATTTTTCTTAGGCCTGTTAATTCGTCAAACTCCATATTAATTTTCTGAAAATCTTTAGCAGAAAACTCATGGTGGTCTGGGAATGTAATAGGCACTATGTTTTTAAACTTTCTAGATTGAATGTAGTTGTGAAACAAAGTAGGATTAGCTATTCCAGACAAAGCTAAAATACTTGTGTTAGTCTCAACTTGAGCGAATTTTAGCGCTACTTGTGTCGTATTTATTGCCTGCAATTCGCCATATTTTAAAAACGAAAAAAATAAGTGCTGCTTTGTATTTACTTTAAAAAGAGCAGAAATTCTTCGGCGTTCTATTGGAGAAAAAAAATCAGGTGTTTTTGTAATCACAATTATATCTGCTCTTTCTTTTGCGGAAATTGGCTCTCTCCTATTACCCATTGGTAACATCCAATCTTTTTCAAACATGGTATTATAATCAAAAAGCAAAATGGATAAACCTAATTTTACTTTTCTATGTTGAAACGCATCATCTAATAAAACAACATCGTTATTATCAATTAAATGTTCCATTCCTAATTGCCTGTTTTCAGATACAACTACATTTAAATCTGGAAATTTTTGTTTAAACTGAGTTGGCTCATCTCCAATTTCATTTGGAGTAGAAAATGCAGTAGCTTCAATAAACCCCGATGTTTTTCTTCCATATCCCCTACTCAAAGTAGCTACCTTATGGTGTGGCGATAATAATTTAACGAGGTATTCAATTATTGGACTTTTACCAGACCCCCCAACTACTAAATTTCCAACACCAATATTAGGAATGCGATAAGATTTTGAAGTTAAAATTCCCAAATCATATAACTTGTTTCTTATTGCCACAACTAACCAATATAGTATGGCAAATGGAAATGTGCTATATCTTAAAAATTTCATGAATCTAAGGTAGTAAAAAGGCTGATTAATTCTTTACACAACGAATAGAATAACCTCTTGCCTTCAAATAATTATTGCGACCTACACCTGTTTCATCGTAATAGATATAACGATACCAAGCTTTTGATATTGTTTTTGGATTGATGGTAGCAGTCCACCAATAACCAATATTCCCTTCATTACTAAAGGTTCCATCTTCTATTCTGTAACCTCCAGGCAAAGCATTAAAACCTGTTTTATTTCTAAAGGTTGGGTAGTCTGTATTACCTACAGCGCCTACAACTGAAGAACCCGACCACAATATTTTAGATGACAATGACTTTGCATAATCATTACTTGTTTTGCTAAGGTTATAGTTGCATGCATTTGCTTTTAAATAATTTTCTAGCACCGACCAATCAGAATCTGATGGAATTCGCCAACCTTTTGGAGCCAATTTTCCTGAACTGATTGCATACCAATTATAAATTGCACCGTATCTGGTTTTATTATTTACTGAATCGTTATTATACCAACAATAGGCTGGCGTTTTTAAATTCGCCCAAGTTCCCGCACCGGTTACCATTGGAATAGGTTTGCCATCATTATATTTAGTGGTTCTAAGATTTTCAGCCATCCATGTTTGTGTTCCTATTTTTACAGTAACATATTCCACTCCATCAGTATCTATTAATTTTGAATAAGGCTGTGAGCCTTCAATATCAATTAATTGAGGCTTGTCGCATGCAATTAAAACAAACAATGCGCAATAAAAAAATAAATATAAATATGGTTTAGACTTCCTTTTCATTCAGGAGAAATATACAATTTTAAAAACATTCACTTAGCATATACAATCATTCTGAAATGTAAAATTAGGAAAATTCGGCTTGCGAAATTCTCAACAAAAGAAAAAAGACATTTTTTAACTAAAAAAACGAGTCAAAAAGCGTATTTGAAGCCTTTTTAACCTTGTTTAAAAGGCATAAAAAAGCTATGTTTGTTCAAAACAATTATACTATGTCAAACGGATTTTTTGTGGTTCCAAAACCAGTTAACGAACCCATTTATAACTATGCTCCTGGAAGTCCAGAAAGAGCAGCACTGAAAAACGCAATTGCGCAAGCAAGAGCTACTCAAATTGATATCCCAATGTACATTGGCGCAGAAGAAGTGAGAAGTGGCAACAAAGAAGCCATCACACCTCCTCATGACCACCAACATGTATTAGGTCATTTCCATAAAGGCGAAGCAAAACATGTGAGTCAAGCAATTGATGCTGCTTTAAAAGCCAAAAGGTCTTGGGCAAATTTGCCATGGGAACAACGTGCTGCCATCTTCTTAAAAGCAGCCGATTTAATTGCGGGCCCTTACCGTTATAAATTAAATGCTGCAACCATGTTAGGTCAATCAAAAAATGCTTTTCAAGCTGAGATTGATTCTGCTTGCGAAATTATTGACTTTTTAAGGTACAATGTAGCATACATGTCTGAAATATATAGCCAACAAGTTGGTTCTGGAAAAGGTATGTGGAATAGAATAGAACAAAGACCACTTGAAGGTTTTGTGTTTGCATTAACGCCATTTAACTTTACTGCCATTGCTGGAAATTTACCCACCTCTGCAGCCATGATGGGTAATGTGGTAGTTTGGAAGCCTTCCAATACACAAATTTATTCTGCTAATGTTTTGATGGAAATATTCAAAGAAGCAGGAGTACCAGATGGCGTAATTAATTTAGTTTATGTTTCGGGGCCGCAGGCAGGTGAAGTAATTTTCAACCACCCAGATTTTGCAGGCATTCACTTTACTGGATCAACATCAGTATTCCAAGATATTTGGAAAACAATCGGCAACAATATTCATAAATATAAAACCTACCCGCGCATTGTAGGTGAAACAGGTGGTAAAGATTTTATTGTTGTTCACGAGTCTGCAGATATTGCGGCAGCAAGCGTTGCCATTATGAGAGGCGCATTTGAATACCAAGGTCAAAAATGTTCAGCAGCATCTCGAGTTTATATTTCTAGAAAAGTTTGGCCAGCAATTAAAGAGCGCATCTTAAAAGACATGGCGACTTTTAAAATGGGCGGAACAGAAAATTTTGAAAACTTTATCAATGCAGTTATTGATGAAAAATCCTTCAACAAATTAGCATCATATATTGACGCTGCAAAAAAAGATAATGGTGTAGAAATTATTGCAGGTGGTAACTATGACAAATCAATAGGTTACTTTATTGAGCCTACAATTATTGTAGCGCAAGACCCTAGATATGTAACCATGTGCGAAGAATTGTTCGGACCAGTATTGACCATTCATGTGTTTGATGATGCCAAGTTTGAAGAAACATTAGACATCGTAGATAGCACATCAATTTATGCACTTACCGGTGCAATTATTGCCCAAGATCGTTATGCAATTACCTTAGCGACTAAAAAACTAGAAAATGCTGCTGGTAATTTTTATATCAACGATAAGTGTACTGGTGCTGTAGTTGGCCAACAACCTTTCGGTGGTGCAAGAGGATCAGGAACGAATGACAAAGCAGGTTCAATGATCAATTTATTAAGATGGGTTTCTCCAAGAACCATCAAAGAAACATTCGACCCAGCAAAAGATTATCGTTATCCATTTATGGACAAAGAATAATTATTTTTTTAAGCAAGATTAAATGGAAAAGAAACTTACAATATTAAATGACAAAAAAGCGGAAGCGCTTTTAGGTGGCGGCCAAGCAAGAATTGATGCACAACATAAAAAAGGAAAATTAACTGCACGAGAGCGCATTCACTTTTTAGTTGACGAAGGCTCCTTCGAAGAAATTGGTATGATGGTTACGCATCGTTCTAAAGATTTCGGTTTAGAAAACGAACAATATTTAGGAGACGGTGTAGTGACGGGCTACGGCACCATTAACGGTCGATTAACTTATATTTTCTCGCAAGACTTTACTGTTTTTGGAGGGTCACTTTCTGAAACACACGCAGAAAAAATTTGTAGAATTATGGACTTAGCCCTTCAAAATGGTGCACCATTAATTGGACTCAATGATTCTGGTGGTGCGCGTATTCAAGAAGGTGTAGTGTCTCTTGGAGGTTACGCTGATATCTTTTATCGCAATACCATGGCATCTGGAGTTATACCTCAATTATCGGGTATTATGGGGCCATGTGCTGGAGGTGCAGTATATTCTCCAGCGATTACCGATTTTATATTGATGGTTGAAAACACTTCTTACATGTTTGTAACCGGACCTAATGTTGTAAAAACAGTTACACATGAAGAAGTAAGTGCAGAAGAATTAGGCGGCGCATCAACCCATTCTACTAAGTCTGGAGTTACACAGTTCGCTTGCGCAAACGAAATTGAATGTATTGAGCATATCAAAAAATTGTTGAGCTTTATGCCACAAAATTGTGATGAAAGCGCGCCAAGTATTCCTTATGAATCAGCTAATGAAACAAGAAATAAATTAAATTCAATTATACCTGAAAACGCTAATCAACCTTACGATATTCGAGAAGTAATTGAAGAAGTAATTGATGCGGATTCTTTTTTAGAAGTACATAAAAACTATGCAGAAAATATTGTAGTTGGTTTTGGACGATTAGCTGGCAAAAGCATTGGAATTGTTGCAAATCAACCAATGTTCTTAGCCGGTGTATTAGATAACAATGCATCTGTTAAAGCCGCAAGGTTTGTTAGATTCTGCGACTGCTTTAATATTCCATTATTGGTATTTGAAGATGTTCCTGGGTTTTTACCCGGCACCGACCAAGAATGGAACGCCATCATCACCAATGGCGCCAAATTATTATATGCATTTAGCGAAGCAACCGTTCCTCGCATTACAGTTATCACTAGAAAAGCTTACGGTGGCGCTTATGATGTAATGAATTCGAAGCATATTGGAGCAGACATGAATTACGCATGGCCAAGCGCAGAAATTGCAGTAATGGGCGCCAAAGGTGCAGCTGAAATTATTTTCAAAAAAGAAATTTCAGAAGCAAGTGATTCGCAAGCAAAATGGCTCGAAAAAGAAAAACAATATTCAGACCTATTTGCAAACCCATACAGGGCAGCAGAAAGAGGCTTTGTAGACGAAGTAATTGAACCTGCTGAAACAAGAAACAAATTAATTAAAGCATTTAAAATGCTAGAAAATAAAGCCGTTAAAAACCCAAGAAAAAAACATGGAAACATTCCATTGTAAAAAATAAAAAACCATGGCAAAAAAAACTACCGCTAAGCCTGCAGCAAAAACAGCAAGCAAAACAAAAATTGTAACAACACCGAAGTCGATTGCATTTTTTGAAAAATACATCAACAACGCTTCCCCTACTTCATACGAAAAAAGTGGTCAAAAAATTTGGTTAGATTATATTCGTCCATTGGTTGACGAAACTTATGTAGATAATTATGGAACTGCAGTTGGAATCATAAACCCAAAAGCACCATATAAAGTAGTCATTGAAGCACACGCCGATGAAATTTCTTGGTATGTGAATTATATTACAAACGATGGTTTAATCTATGTAATTCGCAATGGTGGTTCTGATCATCAAATTGCACCCTCGATGCGCGTAAACATTCATACCGACAAAGGCATAGTAAATGGCGTGTTTGGATGGCCTGCCATTCATACCAGAAGTGGCGAAAAAGAAGAAAATCCATCATTGAAAAATATTTTCATTGATTGTGGTTGTGTAACGAAAGAAGAAGTAGAGAAAAAAGGAATACATGTTGGTTGCGTTGTAACATTCGTAGACGAATTCATGACGCTGAACGACCGATATTATGTTGGCAGAGCGCTTGACAACAGAGCTGGCGGCTTCATGATTGCAGAAGTTGCGAGATTATTAAAAGAGAACAAAAAGAAATTACCTTTTGGTTTATATATCGTCAATTCAGTACAAGAAGAAATTGGTTTAAGAGGTGCCGAAATGATTGCGCATAAAATTAAACCTAACGTAGCCATTGTTACAGACGTAACACATGATACGACTACTCCAATGATTAGTAAAATAACACAAGGAGATTTAGCTTGCGGTAAAGGACCAGTAGTTTCTTATGCCCCTGCTGTGCAATTGAATTTAAACAAACTAATAATAGAGACTGCGGAAAAAAATCATATTCCTTTCCAAAGACAAGCTTCTTCAAGGTCAACAGGAACAGATACAGACGCATTTGCTTATTCTAACGACGGTGTTGTGTCAGCCTTGATTTCATTGCCTTTGCGCTATATGCACACTACCGTTGAAATGATTCACAAAGAAGACGTAGAAAATGTAATTCAGTTGATTTACGAAACATTATTGGTCATTAAAAATGGACAAGATTTTAAATATTTAAAATAGAAAAATGAAAAGACTAACCTATTTTGCCTTGGTGCTATTTTTTGCGTCGTGCACCAATAAAACAATTGACAAATCAAAAGATCCAATTGTACAACACATTGACAGCACTGTTACAGCAGGAGAAAACTTTTTTCTTTATGCAAACAATGGTTGGTTTAAAAACAATCCTATTCCCAATACGGAAAATAGCAATGGCATTTTCAGAACTATTCAGGACACCATCAATAGTGCAGTGTTTAATATTTGTCAAAAAGCAGCAGCACAAACTAATGCAGAAAAAGGAAGCAACGAACAAAAAATTGGCGACTTTTATGCTAGTGGCATGGACACTGTTACCATTGAAAAGCTTGGTATTCAACCTTTACAGCAAGAGCTTACACAAATCGCAGCCATTAAAGACCTAAGCGGTGTTATGCAAAATGTGGCAGCTTTAAATAAAATTGGCGTGGCTCCATTGTTTAATCTTTTTGTAGGTAGAGACGATAAAAAATCGAGTGAGTATGCAATTTCATTATACCAAGGTGGCTTAGGTCTTCCAGATAGAGATTACTATTTCAATACAGATGCGAGAACGAATCAGATCCGAACAGCATATCAAAAACACATTGCAACTATTTTTGTATTAGCAGGCGAAAACGATGCAAATGCAAAAAATAAAAGTAACGCAGTATTTCAAATTGAAACAGCATTGGCAAAGGCTAGCAGAAAATTAGCCGACACTAGGGATCCTTATAAAAATTACAACAAAATGTCGGTTGCGCAAGTTTCCGCATTGAGTAAAAATATTTCATTTGAAAATATTTTGAATGCCTATGGATTGAAAAATGTTGATAGTATTATTGTAGGTCAACCAGAATTCGTTGCTGCTTTACAAGAGACTTTGAAAAAATTTAGTATTGCAGATTGGCAAGCATACCTTTCTTGGAATTTATTAAACAATTACGCTTCCTATCTGAACAAGGATTTCGAAACAGCTAATTTTAATTTTTATAGTAGCACAATGTCTGGCACTAAAAGCCAGAAACCGCGCTACAAAAGAATTGTAGAGCAAACGGATGGCGCGTTAGGAGAATTAGTTGGACAAGTTTATGTTGCCAATTATTTACCAAAAGGCACCAAAGAAAAACTATTAGAAATTGGCGAAAATATCCGTACGGTTTATGCTGAACACATTAAAAACTTAACATGGATGTCTGCCGAAACAAAAACAAAAGCGTTGAGTAAGTTGGCTAAAGTAAACATGAAAGTTGGTTACCCAGATAAATGGAAAGACCTAACTAGTGTAAATATTACGCGTGATGGATATTTAGCAAACATGAAAAGTATTAATCAATGGTCTTTTGAAAGAAGCATTCAAAAATATGGCAAACCAGTAGATAGAACCGAATGGGACATGACCCCTCAGACTTATAATGCATATTACAATCCAGTTGATAACGAAATTGTAGTGCCAGCATGTAACATTATTGTTCCGGGCTTTGAAGGACAAATGCCAGATGATGCAGTTTTATATGGCATCATAGGTGGTTCAACTTTTGGACATGAAATTACCCATGGTTTTGATGACCAAGGTAGTCAATATGACGAGAACGGAAACCTGAGAGATTGGTGGACCAAAGAAGATCGAGAAAAATTTACTGCTAAAACAAAGGCGATTGTTGCGCAATACAGTGCTTATACCGTTTTAGATAGCATGCATGTAAATGGCGAAGCTACACAAGGTGAAAATATTGCCGATTTAGGTGGCGTGGTAATGGGATACGAGGCATTCAAGAAAACCAAACAAGGAAAAAATAACGAAATGATCAATGGCTTAACAGCTGATCAGCGTTACTTCTTAGCTTATGGATATGCCTGGATGGTCAACAGAAGACCAGAGAATTTAGCACGTCAAATAATGAGTGATGTACATTCGCCAAGTGAATTTAGAGTAAACGGCCCTGTCGTAAACATCGATGAATTTTACAAAGCATTTGATATTAAAAAAGGAGATAAGATGTGGCGCGATGAAGTGCAAAGAATTAAAATTTGGTAATAAAAAAAGCCTCCGATTTGGAGGCTTTTTTTATGCGTTAATTATTTGAATTATTTCGCTTCGTCTTCTTTAACTTCTTCGAAGTTTACATCTTGAACATTGTCGTCCGCTCCTCCACTTGCACTTGCATCTTGATTCGCACCCGTTGCTCCTGCTTCTTGTGTAGCTTTATACAATTCTTCCGAAGCTGCAGTCCAAGCGGCATTCAAAGCCTCTTGTGCTGTTGCTAACTCTTCAAAGTTTTTAGCAGTGTGCGCTTCTTTTAATTTTGCAAGCGCACCTTCTATCGCTTCTTTATTAGTTGCAGATAATTTATCTCCGTATTCTTTTAATTGTTTTTCAGTTGTGAAAATCAATGAATCTGCACCGTTGATTAAATCTGCTTCTTCTTTTGCTTTACGATCTACTTCTGCATTTTCTTCTGCTTCGCGTTTCATTTTTTGAATATCTTCATCAGATAATCCAGAACTTGCTTCGATGCGAATTTTTTGTTCTTTACCTGTTCCTTTATCTTTTGCGCTTACATTTAAAATACCATTGGCATCAATGTCAAATGTTACTTCAATTTGTGGCACACCTCTAGGAGCTGGTGGAATTCCATCTAAATGGAAACGACCAATGGTTCTATTTTGATTTGCCATAGGGCGCTCTCCTTGTAATACATGGATTTCTACCGACGGTTGTTGATCTGATGCAGTTGAAAAAACTTCCGATTTTTTAGATGGAATGGTTGTGTTTGACTCAATTAATTTAGTAAATACTCCACCCATTGTTTCAATACCCAAAGAAAGCGGTGTAACGTCTAACAACAATACATCTTTAACATCACCTGTTAAAACACCACCTTGAATTGCAGCACCAATCGCTACAACTTCATCAGGGTTAACACCTTTAGAAGGTGCTTTGCCGAAAAATTTCTCTACTGCTTCTTGTATCGCTGGAATACGAGTTGATCCACCAACTAAAATTACTTCGTCAATATCAGAAGTAGATAAACCTGCGTTTTTCAATGCTGATTTACAAGGCTCAATCGTACGTTTAATTAATGAATCAGCTAATGATTCAAATTTCGCTCTCGTTAAAGTGCGCACCAAATGCTTAGGCACACCATCAACTGCAGTTACATATGGTAAATTAATTTCCGATTGTGTAGTTGATGACAATTCTATTTTAGCTTTTTCAGCAGCTTCTTTTAAGCGTTGCAAAGCCATTGGATCTTTTTTCAAATCAATGTTTTCCTCTGCTTTAAATTCGTCAGCTAACCACTCAATAATTACATGGTCAAAATCGTCTCCACCTAAGTGCGTGTCTCCATCTGTAGATTTAACTTCAAATACGCCACCACCTAATTCTAATACCGATACGTCATGCGTTCCACCACCACAGTCGAACACTACAATTTTCATATCCTTCTGAGCTTTATCAAAACCGTATGCCAATGCCGCAGCAGTAGGCTCGTTGATAATCCTCTTAACAGTTAATCCTGCAATTTCACCAGCTTCTTTTGTTGCTTGTCTTTGTGCATCATTAAAATAAGCAGGTACAGTTACTACCGCTTCTTTAACTTCATAACCTAAATAATCTTCTGCTGTTTTTTTCATTTTCTGAAGAATCATCGCAGATAATTCTTGAGGTGTATACATGCGGTCATCAATTTGAACACGCGGTGTATTGTTATCCCCTTTTACAACTGCATAAGGAACTCTATCAACTTCCTTTGCAACTTCACTAAATGAACTTCCCATAAAACGTTTAATTGAATAAATCGTTTTACGTGGGTTTGTGATCGCTTGTCTTTTTGCTGGATCACCAATTTTACGTTCACCATTGTCTGCGAAAGACACAATAGATGGTGTTGTACGTTTTCCTTCTGAATTTGGAATAACGACTGGCTCATTTCCTTCCATTACGGCAACACATGAGTTCGTTGTTCCTAAATCGATTCCGATAATTTTTGACATATACTTGAATTTATTTTGTTCAATTTCCTATTGATATACAATGCTTGTGCCAATCCGAAAAACTGACTGTTTTTCCGACAATTCAGCGAATTGCATAAAAAAAACGACATCTTTCGGTGTCGTTTTGTCATAAATTGAATGTCAGTTGGATGATTATTAGCTAGCGTTGTTTTTGTATAGCTAATCAAGGCTTACCTAAAACCTAAGTCGTTGGCGGTTCCAGCTCCGCGACCAGTAATATCACCTTCTTTCAATGCATATATTGCATCTTGACTTAAATTCGTCTTAGACAATTGATTGAATACTTTTCCCATTCTACTTGAAAAAATACCAAATCCACCTTCAATATTACTGTAATCTGGTCTAATGTCATTTAAGCCACCAGAACCATTGTTTATTTCCATGTATTTAGTCAATTCCTCGCCCGCTACGTTAAAATAAAGCTCCAAAGGCGCTATGTACTCCCTTCTAGCAGAACTGCTCGTTAGCGGGTCTAATTTTGACTGTAAATAAACAAAGAATGATTCACCAGATAAAGTATAGGAAATTTTAGATGATCCATTAGAATTACTTGTTTTAATATTTTCAAACAATGGCATATCCACATATTTATCTTCTGATGTGCCGGCTAAATCATCAACTTCTCTAAATCTAAATCTTAAAAATGAAGTATACATTTTTCCACCTACTGCACCGCTCCAATTAAATGTATGATTTAAATAAAGCTTAGTAAATCGATTGTATAATTTAACTTCATTTTGTGTGCCACTGAATAAAAAATCTGCGACAATTGGCGTGCGAGATTTGGCAATAAGTTTACCGTCAGATTTTCTTCTTACTATAATTTGATAATTAGCCCAAGTAGTGTCTCTGTTAACTATTGTATATTTTATCTTAAAGTTTGAGGGCGTTTTATAAAATAAATTATTCGCGTTGAAATTGCCTGCTTCTTTGTTAAGGTGTGCGGTATCTAATACAACACTATCAATATACTTGATGTTATTCAATTCTGTTAATGGCGTAAAAGTCGCGTAAAGTTTAGCTTCAATTGGATAAGGATAAATATTCGAGTCAGGCACAGTGCCCGCAATGATCGCGCTGCCTTCGTCGTTTAAATATGCTTTGTTGATTTTAATATATTGAACCGCTTCGTCTTTATTGATGATGCCAAAAACCACAGGTATTTCTTTATAAGGTGCAGTTACATCAAAGTCTGTCGAACATGAGTTAAACAATGCTGCAATGGTAATAAAGAAAAGAAGCTTGCGGTTCATTTAATTGTTTTTAGTAAAGAATAAAAATGCGATTAAGAAATGAATTAAAAAAATCTAATTGGTAATTTTTTAAAATATATCACAAAAAAAGGCCACGATTACATCGCGGCCTTTTTTCAATAAATTCAATTTGATTATTCTTCAGTTGCAGTTGTTTCGTCTGCTGCTGGAGCTGCTTCAACTGCAGGAGCTGCTGCTGGAGCATCAACTTTTTTCTTAGCGCGTCCACGACGTGTTGTCGCTTTTTCTGCTTTTCCTGCTTTAGATGAAAGCATTAATTCATTGTAATCAACTAATTCGATAAAACACATTTCTGCATTATCACCAATTCTGTTTCCAGTTTTAATAATACGAGTATATCCTCCTGGTCTATCTGCAATTTTAACAGCGATATCTCTGAATAAAATAGAAATAGCTTCTTTGTCTTGTAAATAGCTAAATACTACTCTTCTTGAGTTTGTGCTATCGTCTTTTGATTTAGTCAACAAAGGCTCTACATAAGTACGCAACGCTTTTGCTTTTGCAAGCGTAGTTGTAATGCGTTTGTGTAAAATTAAAGAACAAGCCATGTTAGCAAGCATTGCTTTTCTATGTGGAGTTGTTCTGCCTAAGTGATTAATTTTCTTACCGTGTCTCATTTTCTTTTTATTGCTGCATACCGTTCCGTCTTAGCGGAGGATTTATGCATTGTTAACATTTAGTTAAATCGAACCATTGTTCGACCGGAATTTTTATTCTTCGTCTAATTTAAATTTCGAAAGATTCATGCCAAAAGATAAACCTTTTGATTTTACTAACTCTTGAATTTCAGTTAAAGATTTTTTACCAAAATTTCTGAATTTCAACATGTCAGCTACATCGTATGTTACTAAATCAGCAAGTGTACGGATATCCGCAGCTTTCAAGCAATTTAATGCCCTAACTGATAAATCCATATCTACTAATTCTGTCTTTAGAATTTTACGCATGTGTAAAATTTCTTCGTCAACTTCATTAGTTTGCTCTTTAGCTTGCGTTTCTAACATGATACGCTCATCAGAGAACAACATGAAATGTTGAATCAAAATTTTAGCTGCTTCTTTCAATGCTTCTTCTGGATGAATAGATCCATCTGTAGAAATATCAATGATTAATTTTTCGTAATCGGTTTTTTGCTCTACACGGTAGTTCTCAATGCTGTATTTAACATTTTTGATTGGCGTGTAAATAGAATCGATTGCAATTACACCAACTGCAGCGTTTTCGTTTTTGTTTTCTTCAGCAGCTAAATATCCTCTACCCTTTGAAACAGAAATTTCCATTTCTAAAGTAACACTTGGATTCATGTTGCAAACAACTAAATCAGGATTTAAAACTGTGAAGTTATTAGAGAATTTAGTGATGTCTCCAGCGTTGAAAG
Organism: Sphingobacteriaceae bacterium; assembly: GCA_024645045.1. Taxonomy (GTDB): domain Bacteria; phylum Bacteroidota; class Bacteroidia; order Sphingobacteriales; family Sphingobacteriaceae; genus CAIKLP01. The sequence goes on along the minus strand of JAHEGO010000069.1, from coordinate 28,722 downwards.
CATCTTGTCCTTTAATAACAACAAATATCTTTTCAGAATCGCCACTATCGCCAGTTTTCTTGAAACGTACTTGTTTCAAGTTAAGGATGATGTCAGTAACATCTTCTACAACACCTTTGATTGTTGAGAACTCATGAGAAACTCCAGAGAACTTTACAGATGTAATAGCGTAACCCTCAAGAGAAGAAAGTAAAATTCTTCTTAATGCATTACCGATAGTTATACCGAAACCTGGCTCCAATGGACGAAATTCAAACGATCCATCGAAATCTGTTGATTTCTGCATAATTACTCTATCCGGTTTTTGGAATGCTAATATGGCCATTAATTTATAAGTTAAATGTTATAATAATTTTTATTTCTTTAGCCTTTTGAGCTATTATTATTAATTCTAAAATGAATTATTTAGAGTACAACTCGACAATTAACTGTTCTTTGATGTTCTCTGGAATATCAACTCTTTCAGGCATTGAAAGGAATGTTCCTGACATTGCTGCGCTGTCGAAAGACAACCAAGTGTATTTAGCTACTCTTGTTGTTGCTACTGCTTCGTTGATAGATTCTAAAGCTTTAGACTTTTCTCTTACAGAAACAACATCACCTGGACGTAAAGTGTATGATGGAATATTTACAATTTCACCATTAACCAATACGTGTTTATGAGAAACTAATTGACGAGCAGCACGACGAGAACCTGCAATACCTAAACGGTAAACAGTGTTATCTAAACGAGCTTCTAAGAATTTCAATAAGTTTTCACCAGTAATACCATGCTTACGGTGAGCTTTATCAAATAAGTTTTCGAATTGTTTTTCTAACACACCATAGATGTATTTAGCTTTTTGTTTCTCCATTAACTGAATAGCATATTCAGATTGTTTACCACGTTTTTTAGATAAACCGTGTTGCCCAGGAGGGTAGTTTTTTCTTTCTAATGCTTTGTCTGGTCCGTAAATTGCTTCACGAAACTTACGAGCGATCTTCGATTTTGGTCCTGTGTATCTTGCCATTGTTTGTTGTTTTAGTTACTCTTAGCTGAATACCACCGCGGTAGTCAGTATAACTAGATTATCTTTTTAATTAACAAAATGTGATGTTCTTTCGAATACCACATTTTATTGTTTTTTTAATTAAACTCTTCTCTTTTTCGGAGGACGACATCCATTGTGTGGAAGTGGAGTGATATCTTTAATCAAGGTCACTTCGATTCCAGAATTTTGGATGGTACGTATTGCAGACTCACGTCCCGAACCTGGTCCTTTAACAAAAACTTCTACTTTTCTTAAGCCAAGGTCATGTGCAGTTTTAGCACATTCGCCTGCTGCCATTTGAGCTGCATAAGGAGTGTTTTTCTTAGAACCTTTAAATCCCATTTTACCAGCAGATGCCCAAGAAATAACTTGGCCTTGTGTGTTGGTTAATGAAATAATGATATTGTTAAAAGTAGCACTAATGTGAGCTTCACCAATTGGTTCAACTACTACTACTCTTTTTTTAGTAACTTTTTTACCTGTCTTTGCCATAATTAATATGATTACTTAGTTGCTTTTTTCTTACCTGCAACTGTCTTACGTTTACCTTTACGAGTTCTTGAGTTGTTCTTAGTTCTTTGACCACGAACTGGAAGTCCTTTTCTGTGACGTAAACCTCTGTAACATCCAATATCCATCAAACGTTTAATGTTCAGTTGAACTTCTGAACGAAGTGCACCTTCCACTTTGATTTGATCATTGATGATATTACGAATTGAAGTTAATTGATCATCTGACCAATCTTGAACTTTAGTATTGAAATCAATACCTGCTTCTTTCAAAATACGTTGTGCAGTAGAACGGCCAACACCATAGATGTATGTTAAACCTATTTCTCCTCTTTTGTTTTTTGGTAAATCAATACCTGCGATCCTTGCCATTTGTTAATTTATATTTCTTAACGACCTATATTACTTTTTTTTCAATTAATGGATTACCCTTGACGTTGTTTGAACTTAGGGTTCTTTTTGTTTATCACGTAAAGCTTTCCATTGCGTCTAATGATTTTACAATCTACGCTTCTTTTTTTGATTGATGCTTTAACTTTCATCTTTAGCTATATTTAATTTTTTATTCTCTTTTTTAAACTGCTATTGCTAGCTTTTTATTTATATCGATAAGTTATTCTGCCTTTCGATAAGTCATATGGTGACAACTCCAATTTTACTTTATCTCCAGGAAGAATTTTAATGTAATTCATTCTCATCTTTCCTGAAATGTGTGCAATTATTTCGTGTCCGTTTTCCAACTCAACTCTAAACATTGCGTTTGACAATGCTTCTCTAATTACACCATCTTGTTCTATGGAGGCTTGTTTCGCCATTAATTTTATTTTTTATTTAATACTTCTTCTACAAATTCAAATGAGGAAAGTATATCTGCTTTCCCTTTTTTAACAGCAACAGTATGTTCAAAATGAGCAGATACTTTGCCGTCTTTTGTTCTAATTGTCCAACCATCTTTATCTTGAAAAATTGGTGCTTTCCCTAAATTGATCATCGGTTCAATTGCAATAACTAATCCTTCAGATAACTTAATTCCTGTACCTCTTTTACCATAGTTTGGAACTTCTGGTTTTTCATGCAAATTCTTTCCAATTCCGTGACCGACCATTTCTCGTACAATCCCGTATCCAAATTTTTCTGCGTGCTCTTGAACAGCGTATCCTACATCTCCAATTCTCATTCCCTCTATCGCTTTTTCAATTCCTTTATATAAACTTTCCTTTGTTACTTTAAGCAATTGTTTAATTGCTTCGTTCACTTCACCTATCTCAAAAGTATAAGCAGAATCGCCGTAATAACCATTCTTTAAAACACCACAATCAACAGAAACAATGTCTCCGTCTTCTAGTGCTTTTGAAGAAGGGATTCCGTGAACCACTACATCATTCAATGAGATGCATAAAGTGTTTGGAAAATCTCCATAACCTTTAAACGCTGGAATTGCATTCGAATCGCGGATAAACTCTTCCGCTCTTCTATCTAATTCTAAAGGCGTAATGCCTGGTCGAATTATTTTTGCAACCTCTGCTAAGGTTTTGCCAACAAGTAAAGAACTCTCTCTAATTAATTCAATCTCTTCTGCGTTTTTGTAAGTTATCATACAATAACGCTTATATTATATTGCTGCAGCACCCGCTGGTGTGCGACCTTTAATTCTTCCTGTTTTCATTAATCCATCATAGTGACGCATTAATAGATGACTTTCGATTTGTTGTAATGTATCTAATACCACACCAACCATGATCAACAATGAAGTTCCTCCATAAAAATGAGCAAACTGACTGTTGATGCCTAACATCACCGCAATAGAAGGCATAATCGCAACTATAGCTAAGAATATAGAACCTGGTAATGTAATGTGCGATATTACACCATCGATAAATTCGCCTGTTTTTCTACCTGGTTTGATACCCGGTACAAAACCGCCATTACGTTTCATATCATCGGCCATTTGTGTAGGATTTACAGTAATAGCAGTATAGAAATAAGTAAATGCGATAATTAAAAATGCGAATAATAAATTATAAGACAATGACATTGGATTACCTAAGTTAGGACCCATCCATTGTGCGAAACTTGATTCAGGTAAAAAAGAAGCTAATGTACCTGGAATAAACATAATTGCTTGTGCAAAAATAATTGGCATTACACCTGCTGCGTTCACTTTCAATGGAATGTATTGACGTACACCTCCGTATTGTTTGTTCCCAACAATTCTTTTAGCGTATTGAACTGGAATTTTTCTTGTTCCTTGTACCAATAATATCACCAAAATCACTACAAATGCTAAAGCAGCGAGTTCAATAATGAATGGGATTAAACCACCACCATTCACACCCATTCTTGAAACTAATTCAGATGAAAATGCTAAAGGCAATTGTGCAATAATACCAATCATAATGATCAATGAAATACCATTTCCTAAACCTTTATCTGTAATTCTTTCACCTAACCACATTACAAACATGGTTCCAGTTGTTAAAATTAAAATAGATGATAAAGAGAACAAGAACGAATCAACCATGATTGCTTCTTGAGGTACTTGTGTTTTGATATAGCCAATTGCTTGACCTGCAGTGATGAAAATGGTTAAGTATCTAGTAATTTGATTTACTTTCTTTCTTCCACTTTCACCTTCTTTTTGTAAGCGCTGGAAATATGGAATAACAATTCCGAATAACTGAACTACAATTGAAGCAGAAATATAGGGCATTACACCTAATGCAAACACAGAAGCTCTAGAAAAAGAACCTCCTGCAAACATATTTAACAAACCTAAAATACCGTCTTGAGCTTTTCTTCCAACTAACGCAGGATCAATACCTGGTAGAACGATAAAAGAACCTACACGGTAAATCAATAGCAAAAGAATTGTATTAATAATACGAACTCTTAAGTCTTCGATTTTAAAAATATTGGTTAATGTAGCTATAAATCTCTTCATGAATTTAGATAGTTACTGTTGATCCACCTTGTGCTTCGATTGCTGCTTTTGCAGTAGCTGTAAATGCATGTGCTTTTACTTCAACTTTAGCTTTTAATTCTCCGCGACCTAAAATTTTAACTAAATCTGATTTTGATGCAAGACCATGAGTTCTTAACACTTCTAAATCAATTACAGTTAAGTTATATTTTTCAATTAAACCTTGTAATACATCTAGGTTAATACCTGAGTACTCCACACGATTAATGTTTTTGAATCCAAACTTAGGAATACGACGTTGTAATGGCATTTGACCACCTTCGAAACCAACTTTTGTTGAAGTTCCTGAACGAGATCCAGCACCTTTATGACCACGTGTAGATGTTCCACCTTTTCCTGATCCTGTTCCTCTACCAATACGTTTGCTAGTTTTTACTGCTCCCGTAGCCGGTTTTAAATTATTTAATTTCATTTTCGTTGAATTTATGCCTATTGGCTAAAACAATTAACTATTTTCTACTTTGATCAGATGATTTACTTTAGCAACCATTCCTAAAATTTGAGGAGTTGCTTCCACTTCAACAGTCTGATTCATTTTTCTTAAACCTAAAGCAAACATTGTTTTCTTTTGTCTAAGGCTTCTATCTATGACACTTTTAGTCTGTGTAATTTTAATCTTCGACATAATTTCTTAACCGTTAAATACTTTATTTAAAGAAACGCCTCTATGTTGTGCTACTGTAATTGCATCTCTCATTTGAGCTAATGCATCAACAGTTGCTTTTACCACGTTATGTGGATTAGAAGAACCTTTAGATTTTGCTAATACGTCTGTAACACCAGCGCTTTCTAATACTGCACGCATTGCACCACCTGCAATTACACCTGTTCCGTGTGATGCCGGTTTCAAGAATACATACCCACCAGAATATTTACCATATTGTTCATGAGGTACAGTGCCTCTGTGAATAGGAACTTTAATTAAGTTCTTTTTTGCATCATCGATACCTTTAGTAATCGCTTCTGTTACTTCTTTAGCTTTTCCTAAACCATAACCAACTACTCCGTTTTCATCACCAACCACTACGATTGCTGAGAAGCTGAATGTACGACCACCTTTAGTAACTTTAGCTACACGCTGAATACTTACTAATTTGTCTTTTAATTCAATATCAGTAGTTTTTACTCTTTTTATATTTGCTGTTGACATTTTCTGATTTTTAGAATTGTAAACCACCTTCTCTAGCACCTTCTGCTAAAGATTTAATTCTACCGTGATATAAATAACCGTTTCTATCGAAAACAACTTTTTCTATACCAGCAGCTTTTGCTTTTTCTGCGATCAATTTACCTACTGCTTTTGATTGATCAACTTTATTCATTTCTGCACTTACAGCGTTTTTAGCGCTAGATGCAAATGCTAATGTTTTACCGTTTAAATCATCAATTACTTGAGCGTAAATTGCTTTATTACTTCTGTACACAGAAAGTCTTGGCATTTCAGGAGTACCACTGATGGTAATTCTGATACCTTTTTTGATTCTTAATCTTCTTGAAGACTTATTTTTTCCCATGACTCTTCTTAATTATTTTTTAGCTGCTGACTTACCTGCTTTTCTTCTCAACACCTCACCAGCAAATCTGATACCTTTACCTTTGTATGGTTCTGGAGCTCTTAAAGATCTAATCTTAGCGGCAACCTGACCTATTAATTGCTTATCAATACTCTCTAAAATAATAGTAGGGTTTTGACCTTTTTCAGCAGTAGTGGTAACTTTAATTTCTTTCGGTAATTCGAACACAAAATGGTGAGAATAACCTAACACCATATCCAAAGTATTACCTTGGTTTGTTGCGCGGTAACCTACACCTACTAATTCTTGAGTTACTTTATAACCTTGAGTTACACCAACTACCATGTTATTCACAAGAGAACGGTATAAACCATGTAATGCTTTATGTCTCTTTTGTTCAGTAGGACGGGCCACAATAATTTGACCTTCTTCTACTTTAACAATGATATCTTTATCTACTTCTTGAGTTAATGATCCTTTGGGACCTTTAACAGTTACTACATTTTCAGGAGAAACTGTTACTTCTACGCCTTGTGGCAAGGCAATAGGTAATTTTCCAATTCTTGACATCTGTTCGTCCTCCTAATTAATATATGTAACATAATACTTCGCCACCAACATTTTGAAGTCTTGCTTCTTTGTCAGACATCACACCTTTTGAGGTAGAGATGATTGCGATTCCTAAACCATTCAATACTCTTGGCATCGTTGCCGTGCCAGAATATGATCTTAAACCAGGTTTACTGATTCTTTCAAGTTTCCTGATTGCTGAAGTTTTAGTAATCGGATGGTATTTCAAAGCAATTTTAATTTTGCTGTCGATACCTGCATCTTCAAACTTGTAATTCGCAATATATCCTTTATCAAAAAGCACTTTCGTGATTTCCTTTTTGATATTAGATGCAGGAATTTCGACAACCCTATGGTTGGCCTTAATGGCATTCCTTACTCTTGTAAGATAATCTGCTATTGGATCTGTAGTCATTTTATTTTTAATTCTACTTATTTAATTTTAAAAATTTAGCGGAGGGCAAAGATATGAATATTTTTGACCTATCACTATAATTTACACCTTTTTATTGCTTACCAGCTAGATTTTGTCACTCCTGGGATCTTTCCAGCTAGTGCCATTTCTCTAAAAGTAACCCTTGAAATACCAAATTGACGCATATAACCTCTTGGACGACCAGTTAATTTACAACGGTTGTGTAAACGAACAGGGCTAGAGTTTTTTGGCAATTTGTCTAATCCTTGGAAATCTCCGGCAGCTTTTAAATCAGCTCTTTTTTGAGCGTATTTTTCAACTAATCTCTGACGCTTCGCTTCGCGTGCTTTTAAACCTTCTTTAGCCATTTTACTTAGTTATTATTTTGATTTTTAAATGGTAAACCAAACTCTTTTAATAATTCTAAAGCTTCTTTATCAGTTCCTGCATTGGTAACGAATGTAATATCCATACCTGTGATCTTGTTGATTTTGTCAATGTCGATCTCTGGGAAGATGATTTGTTCAGTAACACCTAATGTGTAGTTACCACGTCCATCAAAACCTTTATCGTTGATACCTTTGAAATCACGGATACGAGGCAAAGCAACAGAAATTAATCTGTCTAAGAACTCATACATATGATTATCACGAAGTGTTACACGAACACCTACTGGTACGTTTTTACGCAATTTAAAGTTAGAGATATCTTTCTTTGATTTAGTAGCAACTGCGCGTTGACCAGTGATCATTGTTAATTCCTCAATTGCGTTGTCAATTAATTTTTTATCAGAAACGGCAGCACCAACACCTTGGTTGATACAGATTTTCATCAATTTCGGTACTTGCATAATGCTTTTGTACTGAAACTTGTCTTTCAAAGAAGAAATGATTTCTTTCTTATAAGCCGCTTTTAATCTTGGTTCGTAAGCCATTATTTTATCACCTCCCCTGATTTTTTTGCAAATCTTTCTAATTTTCCTTCTGCATTTGCTTTTCTTCCAACTCTAGTAGTTTTACCAGATGCAGGATCAACAAGCATCACATTAGAAACGTGTACTGGAGCTTCCATTTTCACGATACCACCTTCTGTGTTTTTAGCATTTGGTTTAGTATGTTTAGATACCATGTTAATGCCTTCCACAATTACTGTGTTTTTCGCTAAGCTCACACTTAAAACTTTTCCTGATTGACCTTTTGAATCTCCAGCAATAACTTTTACAGTATCACCTTTACGGATTTTCAATTTAGTCTGTGTGTTATATTTTCTTTCCATGATTATAATACCTCCGGTGCTAATGAAACAATTTTCATGAATTGTTTTTCACGCAACTCTCTAGCTACTGGGCCAAAAATACGTGTACCTCTTGGTTCGTCGTTTGCGTTCAATAACACTGCTGCGTTATCATCGAAACGAATATATGAACCATCTTTACGACGTACTTCTTTTTTAGTCCTAACAATTACTGCTTTAGAAACTGTTCCTTTCTTGATATTTCCAGAAGGAATTGCATGTTTTACAGTAACAACGATCTTATCGCCTACTGATGCGTATCTCTTACCTGTTCCACCTAATACACGGATGCATAATACTTCTTTAGCTCCGCTATTATCTGCTACTGTAAGTCTTGATTCTTGCTGTATCATGATTATTTAGCCCTTTCTAAAATTTCAACTACTCTCCAACGCTTGTTTTTACTCAGCGGACGAACTTCCATAATGCTTACGGTATCACCGATGTTGCATTCGTTTTTCTCGTCATGAGCCATAAATTTGTTCGTAGTTTTTACGAACTTACCATAGATCGGGTGTTTCACCTTACGCTCGATTGCTACTGTAACAGACTTGTCCATTTTGTTGCTAATCACTTGCCCGATTCTCGTTTTTCTTAAATTTCTTGTTTCTTCCATTTCCTGAGACATTTTACAAAATTATTCTGCGCTAGTGCTTAACTCGCGTTGTTTCAATTCTGTATTTAATTGAGCGATTGTTTTTCTTAAAGTACGGATAACCATTGGGTTTTCAACTGCTGATACAGCATGGCTGAATTTCAACTTAGTTAAGTTCCCCTTTTCTTCTTGTATCCTTGCTTTAATCTCTTCTGTTGAGAGTTCTTTTATTTCTGCGTATTTCATCTCTTTTTGTTTTTATTTCAGCGGGAATCCTGAGCCAAGATTCCATGAATTTCTTATTATGCTTCTGTATAATCTCTTCTTACTACAAACTTTGTTGCAACAGGAAGTTTTTGTGCAGCAAGACGCAATGCCTCTTTAGCAACTTCAAGTGAAACACCTTCCGCTTCGAAAATCATGCGTCCAGGTTTAACAACTGCTACCCAATATTCAGGAGCACCTTTACCTTTACCCATACGTACTTCGGCTGGTTTCTTTGTTACTGGTTTGTCTGGGAAGATACGGATCCAAACTTGACCCTCTCTTTTCATAAAACGTGTAACCGCGATACGAGCCGCTTCAATTTGACGACTTGTAATCCAGCAATCTTCTAACGATTTGATTCCAAATGAACCGAATGCAAGTGTAGCACCTCTTTTGGCGTTACCTTTCATTCTGCCCTTCTGCATCTTTCTAAATTTCGTTCTTTTTGGTTGTAACATAACTTTACCTTTTTATTCCCGTTAAGAATCCTCTAATTATTTACTATTAGTTCTTTTTGCACCACCGCCTCTGTTACCAGCTGCACCGCCTCTTCTATCTCCAGAACCTCTATTATCGCGTTTGTCGCCACCTCTATTATCTCTTCTATCTGGACGATCTCCAGCACCTTCTGTTCTTGACTTAGTGTTTGCTGAAGAACCTATGTTCGGAGAAAGATCACGTTTACCGTAAACTTCACCTTTACAGATCCAAACTTTGATACCAATTTTACCGTAAGTTGTTAATGCTTCTGCTAATGCATAATCAATATCTGCTCTTAATGTATGCAAAGGCACTCTTCCTTCTTTGTATTGTTCAGTACGAGCCATCTCAGCTCCACCTAAACGACCTGAAGTCATGATTTTAATACCTTCAGCGCCCATACGCATAGTTGATGCGATTGATGTTTTCATTGCACGACGGAAAGAAATTCTCGCTTCCAATTGTTTTGCAACGCCATCAGCCACTAATTGTGCGTCTAATTCTGGACGTTTAATTTCAAAGATGTTAATTTGAACATCTTTTTTGGTAATTTTCTTTAACTCTTCTTTGATCTTATCAACTTCTTGTCCGCCTTTACCAATAACGATTCCTGGACGAGCCGTGTGAATTGTAATGGTGATGCGCTTCAAAGTACGCTCAATAACGATCTTAGCAATACCTCCCTTAGAGATACGAGCCATAATATATTTACGAATCTTTTCGTCTTCAACTAATTTATCAGCATAGTGATTTCCACCGAACCAATTAGAATCCCAACCTTTAATGATTCCTAATCTATATCCTATTGGATTTACTTTTTGTCCCATTTCTAATTAGTTCTTGGTTTCTGATAATTTACTGTCTACAACTAATGTTACGTGATTTGATCTTTTACGGATACGGTATCCTCTTCCTTGCGGAGCAGGGCGTAATCTTTTCAATTGACGACCACCGTCAACCATAACAGATTTCACATATAATTCGCTTTCTTCCATACGAACACCTTCGTTTTTTGCTTGCCAATTTGCAATTGCAGAAAGCAAAAGTTTCTCCACGCGTTGTGAAGCTTCTTTAGTGTTGTACTTTAGAATATGTAAAGCATTTTCTACTTTTTGTCCTCTGATTAAATCTACAACCAAACGCATTTTACGTGGTGAGGTTGGACAATCATTTAATTTTGCGATAGCTTCCATTTTTACTTCTTATTTCTTTTTATCACCTGAATGTCCTCTGAATGTACGGGTTGGGGAGAATTCTCCTAGTTTATGTCCAACCATGTTTTCAGTTACGTAAACAGGAATAAATTTATTACCATTATGAACTGCAAATGTATGTCCCACAAAATCTGGTGAGATCATTGATCTTCTTGACCAAGTTTTAATTACTGATTTCTTGCTAGAGTCGTTCATAACAACAACTTTTTTCTCAAGATTAAAATCAATATAAGGTCCTTTTTTAATTGAACGAGCCATTATTTCTTCCTTCTTTCAATGATGTAACGATTCGATGATTTCTTTTTGTAGCGAGTTTTGTAACCTTTCGCTAACACACCTGTTCTAGAACGTGGGTGACCTCCTGAAGCTCTACCTTCACCACCACCCATAGGGTGATCGACTGGGTTCATTGCTACTGGTCTTGTTCTTGGACGGCGACCCAACCAACGGTTTCTTCCTGCTTTACCTAATCTCTCGATTTGGTGATCAGAATTTGAAGATTTACCGATTGTTGCAATACACTCTGATAAAATCATACGAGTTTCACCTGAAGGCATTTTGATGATCGCATACTTACCGTCACGCGCTGCTAATTGAGCGTATGTTCCAGCACCTCTAGCGATTTTACCACCTTGCCCAGGTTTCATTTCGATGTTGTGAATCAATGTACCTAATGGGATATTCTTTAATGGAAGCGCATTACCAATTTCTGGTGCTGAACCTTCTCCACTTTGAATTTTCATTCCAACTGTTAAGCCTTCTGGAGATAAAATATATCTTTTTTCTCCGTCTGCATAATGTAACAATGCAATACGAGATGTTCTATTTGGATCATACTCAATTGTTGCTACCACTGCTGGAATACCATGTTTATCTCTTTTGAAATCGATCAAACGATAAGATTTCTTATGACCACCGCCAATATAACGCATAGTCATTTTTCCCGAATGGTTACGTCCGCCTGATCTCTTATGAGAAACCACGAGCGATTTTTCAGGAACGTTTGTAGTAATGTCTGAGGTATCAGCACTTACTCTAAAACGTTGTCCCGGCGTAGTCGGTTTATATCTTTTAACTGCCATAACCTAATTAGATGTTATTATAAAAGTCAATAGTGCTACCTTCTGCTAATGAAACGATCGCTTTCTTAACACGACCTGTAGTTCCAGAAACAACTCCTGTTTTTGTACCACGAGATTTGAATTTCCCTGGTGCAATCATAGTGTTAACTGCAACTACTGAAACATTGAACATTGCTTCAACAGCATTTTTGATTTGTATTTTATTTGCTTTTCTATCTACCACAAATGCATAGCGATTAAACTTCTCGCCCATTGCAGCTACTTTCTCTGTAAGTATTGGTTTTTTTAGTATTTCCATCGTCTTACTTACTTAATGATTCTTCAATTGATTTAACTGAACCTGAAGTCAATACTAATTTATCTGCATTTAACAAATCGTAAGTATTGATATCTGAAGCTGAAACAACTTTCGCTTTTTGCAAGTTTCTGCTTGACAAATAAATTGCCTCACTCATACCTGCTAAAACTAATAATGATTTCTTATCAGCTATTTTCAAGTTATTCATAATGTTCACAAAGTTTTTAGTTTTTGGAGCTTCCATTTGAAAATCTTCCAAAATAACGATGTCATTATTTTTTGCTTTGTAAGTCAATGCTGACATACGCGCCAAAGCTTTTAACTTCTTATTTAATTTGAAGCTGTAATCTCTTGGTTGAGGACCAAAAATACGACCTCCACCTTTAAACAATGGACTCTTGATGCTACCCTTACGAGATCCACCAGTACCTTTTTGTTTATGTAATTTTCTAGTTGAACCAGAAATTTCGTTACGTTGCTTCGATTTATGTGTTCCTTGACGTTGATTCGCTAAATATTGTTTTACATCTAAATAAATAGCGTGATCATTTGGTTCAATACCGAAAATGGCGTCGGAAAGGGTAACCTTGTTACCTGTCTCTTTTCCTTCAATGTTTACTACCTTAAATTCCATCGCTTATTTCTCCAATATTACATATGAACCTTTTGCACCAGGGATAGAACCACTTACTACTAATAAGTTTTGTTCTGGGTACACTTTTAATATTTGCAAGTTTTGAATTTTCACGCGGTCTCCACCCATTCTACCAGCCATACGCATTCCTTTGAATACTTTTGACGGCCATGATGAAGCTCCTAATGAACCTGGTGCTCTTAAACGGTTATGCTGACCGTGAGTTTGACCACCCACACCGGCAAAACCATGACGTTTTACAACACCTTGGAATCCTTTACCTTTTGAAGTTCCTACCACATCGATAAGATCACCTTCTGCGAAAAGCTCTGCAGTAATTACTTCTCCGATAGTTTTTGCATCATCAAACTTCTTGAATTCAACAAGTTTCTTTTTTGCAGTCGTATTTGCTTTCGCAAAATGACCTTTCATCGGTTTAGAAGTATTCTTGTCCTTCTTTTCGTCATACGCTAACTGTACAGCAGCGTAACCGTCTGTTTCAACGGTTTTTACTTGCGTTACTACGCAAGGACCAGCTTCGATAACTGTACATGGGATGTTTTTACCCTCCGCATTGTACACGCTAGTCATTCCTACTTTTTTACCAATTATTCCTGACATTTGTTTTTGTTTTTACATCCATCGTAGTGTAGGCCACTTCGTTCAAGATGTGTGTATATTTTATTTTATTTATCAAACTTTAATTTCCACTTCTACTCCTGAAGGCAACTCTAATTTCATTAAAGCGTCAACAGTTTTTGAAGTTGAGCTATAGATATCCAAAAGTCTTTTGTAAGAACATAATTGGAATTGCTCTCTAGCTTTTTTGTTTACGTGCGGTGAACGCAAAACCGTAAAAATTTTCTTTTCTGTAGGCAATGGAATTGGTCCACTAACCACGGCATTTGTTGCCTTTACAGTCTTAACGATTTTCTCAGCAGATTTATCTACCAAGTTGTAATCGTAAGATTTTAATTTAATTCTAATTCTTTGGCTCATTTTATTTTTATTTAGATCGCTGTAAGAGCTATTAATTACAACGATTGATTTAATTTATTATGCGTTTGACTTACCTTTTACTTTAGCAATTACTTCGTCTTGAACGTTTCTAGGTGCTTCAGCATAATGGTCAAATTCCATTGTAGATGTTGCACGACCAGAAGTGATGGTACGTAATTGAGTTACATAACCAAACATTTCAGAAAGTGGTACTAATGCTTTGATTACTTGTGAACCAGCACGTGTGTCCATTCCTTGTAATTGTCCACGACGACGGTTCATGTCACCAATCACATCACCCATGTTTTCTTCAGGTGTTAAGATTTCAACCTTCATGATTGGCTCCATTAATACTGGTTTAGCTTTTGGTAATGCTTCACGGAAAGCTGAACGAGCTGCAATCTCGAAAGACAATGCATCTGAATCGACTGCGTGGAATGAACCATCAATCAATCTTACTTTCATGCTTGGTAATGGATATCCAGCTAATACGCCGTTTACCATTGCTGCTGCAAAACCTTTTTCTACAGAAGGAATAAATTCACGAGGAATAGATCCGCCAGAGATTTCGTTTACGAATTGTAAACCACCTTTTTCGAAATCTGCATCAATTGGAGAAATTACCACTTGAATGTCTGCAAATTTACCACGACCACCAGTTTGTTTTTTATAGGTTTCTCTATGTTGAACAGTACCTGTGATTGCTTCTTTATATGCTACTTGAGGTGCACCTTGGTTAACTTCAACTTTAAATTCACGTTTCAAACGATCCATTAAAATATCTAAGTGCAATTCACCCATTCCAGAAATAACTGTTTGACCAGTTTCTTGATCTGTATTTACACGGAATGTAGGATCTTCTTCAGCTAATTTTCCTAATGCAATACCTAATTTATCAACGTCCGCTTGAGTTTTAGGCTCAATTGCTAAACCAATTACTGGCTCAGGGAAATTCATTGATTCAAGGATGATAGGATTTTTTTCGTCACAAAGCGTATCCCCTGTTTTGATATCCTTGAAACCTACTACTGCAGCAATATCTCCAGCTCCAACATTTGGAATAGGATTTTGCTTGTTCGCATGCATTTGGAAAATTCTTGAGATACGTTCTTTATTATTTGAACGAGTATTGTATACGTATGAACCCGCTTCTAAATTACCCGAGTAAACACGGATAAAGCAAAGACGACCTACGAATGGATCTGTTGCAATTTTGAAAGCTAAAGCCGCGAAAGGCTCTTGCTCATTTGGTTTACGAAGAATTTCTTCTCCTGTATCTGGGTGATGGCCAATGATACCTTCAACATCCATTGGAGAAGGCAATAATTCCATCACATAATCCAACATGGTTTGAACTCCTTTGTTTTTGAAAGAAGAACCACAAACCATAGGAACAATTTTAGCATCTAATACTGCTTGACGCAATGCATCTAATACTTCTCTTTCTGTAATAGTTTCAGGAGCTTCGAAGAATTTAGTCATTAAATTCTCGTCGTATTCAGCAACAGATTCTAATAATTTTTCTCTCCACACAGCAACTTCATCAAGCATATCAGCAGGAATAGGAACTTCTGTAAAAGTCATTCCTTTATCATGCTCATTCCAAACAATACCACGGTTGTTAATTAAATCAACTACCCCTTGGAAACCATCTTCAGCACCAATAGGTAATTGTAAAGGAACAGCATTACTGCCTAGCATTTCTTTAACTTGTTTAACAACTTTTAAGAAGTCAGCACCTGCACGGTCCATTTTGTTAACGAAACCAATACGTGCCACTTCGTAGTTATTAGCTAAACGCCAGTTAGTCTCAGATTGAGGCTCAACACCATCAACAGCTGAGAATAAAAACACCAAACCATCTAATACACGAAGTGAACGATTTACCTCTACGGTAAAATCCACGTGACCCGGTGTATCAATAATGTTGATATGGTAATTTTGATTTCTGTATTTCCAGTTTACGGTTGTAGCAGCTGAAGTGATTGTGATACCACGCTCTTGCTCCTGCGCCATCCAGTCCATAGTTGCAGCACCTTCGTGCACTTCACCAATTTTGTGGCTAACCCCTGCGTAATAAAGGATACGCTCAGTCGTAGTTGTTTTACCAGCATCGATGTGAGCAGCAATTCCAATATTTCTTGTAAATCTTAAATCTCTTGACATTTAATCTTTTTTAAAGCTGTATTATAAATTAAAATCTAAAGTGAGAGAATGCTTTGTTAGCTTCTGCCATTTTATGAGTATCCTCTTTTTTCTTGATCGCTGCACCTTCATTTTTTGAAGCTGCAATGATTTCACCTGCTAAACGATCTACCATGGTTTTTTCGCCACGCTTACGAGCGTAACCAATTAACCATTTCATTCCTAATGCAGATTTTCTTTCTGGACGAACTTCAGTAGGTACTTGGAAGTTTGCACCACCAACACGACGACTCTTTACTTCGACAGCTGGCATTACGTTACTTAATGCTTTTCTCCAAGTTTCTAGTCCGTTTTCAGACGTTTTCTTTTCTACTTGCTCAATTGCATCGTAAAATATACTGTATGCAGTTGATTTTTTACCTTCATACATCATGTTGTTAACGAATTTAGTTACTACTACATCGTTAAACTTAGGATCAGGTAATATAATTCTCTTTTTAGGCTTCGACTTTCTCATTATCTTTTATATCAGATATCTTGCTTACTTATTTTTTCTTTCCTTTACCGGCTGCTGGAGCTGCTCCTGCTTTAGGCTTTTTGGTTCCATACTTAGAACGGCGTTGATTTCTGCCGTCTACTCCTGAAGTGTCCAAAGTACCACGAATAATGTGATAACGAACACCTGGTAAGTCTTTTACTCTTCCACCACGGATTAAAACAATCGAGTGTTCCTGTAAATTATGACCTTCACCTGGAATGTACGCGTTAACCTCTTTTCCATTGGTTAAACGAACCCTAGCAACCTTACGCATTGCCGAATTTGGTTTCTTAGGAGTGGTTGTATACACACGGGTACACACACCTCTTCGCTGTGGACATGAGTCCAATGCTGGCGACTTACTTTTGTCAACCAAAGCTACTCTTCCTTTTCTTACTAACTGTTGTATAGTAGGCATTTTATGCTATTTATTTTTTAAAAAAGACACAATACTCCCTTTTTGAGGGACTGCAAAGGTAGCAACAATCTATTAATTTACAAGAGGTAGCACTAAAATAATTGAAGTTTTTTAGGCTTTAGCGGATATATTTGCAGCAAATAAAGTTAAAATGCTGATTATCAGTTGAATTTAGTCATCGTAAGTTCTGCTCCAATGGCAATAAAACTTTCGATCATTAAAATTGCTTTATCGATTAATTCTGGCAAGAATGGCTGTTCTTCTTTATCAAATACACTCAAAACATAATCCACTTGACGACCTTTGGGGAAGTTATCGCCAATTCCAAAGCGAATTCTGGGGTAATTATTATGTCCAAGCATTAAATTAATGTTTTTAAGGCCATTGTGGCCCGCGTCAGCGCCTTTTGGCTTCAACTTGACCGAATGGAAAGGAATGGCTAAATCGTCTACTACAACTAAAATATGAGTGGCTGGAATTTTCAAGTGTTGCATCCAATAGTTTAAAGCCTTTCCACTTAAATTCATGTAAGTTGTTGGCTTAATCAGATAAACTTTATGCCCTCTGGTAGCCATTTGCGTAATTGCTGCATGTCGATCGGTTTCGAAACTTAAATTGTGCTTCTTTGCAAATTCATCTAATACCATAAAGCCGATATTATGTCGTGTTCCTGCATATTCTGCGCCAATATTTCCTAAACCAACAATGAGGTAATTCATATTCAAAAGTACGAATATTTAATAAAAAATTTAGCTCAAAAACAAGAAAGGCCGCAAATTGCGGCCTTTCTATATGATTAAGCTTTAAATTACTTTTTAGCTTCTTTAGCTTCTGCAGCTGCTGCTTCACGAAGCGCTCTAGATGTTTCAACAGAAACAATTGAGTTTGCTTTAGCATCTAAGATCTCAAGATTTGGCAATGATATTTCGCTTACACGAATATTTTTACCAATCTCTAAAGTTTCGATACTAACTTCTACTGTATCTAACATGTTTTTTGGTAAACCTTTTACTTTTAATCTTTTGATTTTTTGAATTAGTTTACCCCCTAATTTAACACCTGGAGAGTAACCTGTAAATTTAACAGGAACTAACATCGTAACTTCTTTGTCATCAAATAATTGAAGGAAGTCAACGTGGATAATTAAATCTGTAAGTGGGTGAAATTGGATGTCTTGCATGATTGCTTGCACCTTTTTACCGTCGATTAATAAATCTACGAAACACACATCTGGTGTGTAAACAAGGTGTTTTAAGTCTGCTTCGAATACTGAAAAGTGAATTTGCTCTTTACCACCGTACAATACACATGGTACTTTTCCTTCGTAACGAAGTTCTTTCGCATCTCTTTTCCCTACGCTCTGGCGAACTGAGCCGCTAATGGAGATTGTTTTCATTTTGTTTTTATTTATTTGGTTTAATTAATTCACTTTAAATAGATCACTGATTGATCCATGTTCATTTACATTTGCAATAGCTTTACTGAACAACTCAGCTACCGATAATACTTTAATTTTTGGACTTTGACGTTTCAAAGGAATTGTATCGCAAACGATTAATTCTTCCAAAACTGAATTCTCAATGTTTTCGTATGCTTTACCGCTTAAAACTGGATGCGTACAAACAGCTCTTACACTTTTTGCACCTTTATCCATTAATAATTTAGCTGCTTTCGTTAAAGTACCTGCCGTATCAATGATGTCATCTACCAAAACAATATCTAAGCCTTCTACATCACCGATTACATTCATCGACTCAATTTCATTCGCTCTTTTTCTTGTTTTATCGCAAATAACAACTTCAACATTTAAAGACTTCGCAAAAGTTCTTGCACGACTTGTTCCACCCATATCTGGTGAAGCAATTGTCAAATTAGGCAAGTTTAAACTTTTGATATAAGGAACGAAAATTACGGATGCATCTAAGTGATCTACCGGAATATCGAAAAAGCCTTGGATTTGAGCAGCATGTAAGTCCATTGTCATCACTCTGTGCGCACCTGCTGCAGTTAACATATTAGCTACTAACCTTGAACCGATTGAAACTCTAGGTTTGTCTTTTCTGTCTTGACGAGCTAATCCAAAATATGGAATAACTGCTATGATATAATGCGCAGACGCTCTTTTTGCGGCATCAATCATTAATAAAAGCTCCATCAGGTTGTCTGAAGGTGCATAGGTAGATTGGATTAAGAAAATGTCACAACCACGAATAGATTCATTAAATGAAGGTTGGATTTCGCCATCGCTGAACTTGCTCACGGTTAAATCGCCAAGCGGTGTACCGTTTGCAATTGCAATTTTTTGAGCCAAATCTGCAGAAGCTGAACCGGCAAAGAGTTTGATCTGATTGAATTGTTGTGGCATAATCTTGTATTAAAAGAAAAGGGTTGCGTTTATGTTATTCATCGCAACCCTCTTCATTCCTGTTGTCCGACTAGGGCTCGAACCTAGACTCTTCTGGACCAAAACCAGACGTGTTGCCAGTTACACTATCGGACAATCTTTGCAAATAGCTTTTATTTGCGGTTTGCAAATGTAGAAAAGTTGAGTTGAAGGTGCAAGTCTAATTGAAAATAATTTTTTAAGCCCTAAGAACCAAGGAGAAAAAGGTAAATTAAGCTTGAAATCTTAATATTATCGACGAAAAACATCGTCTATGATCAAAAAAATAACATCCATGAAAATAAATTACTATTTTCGACGCTAATATTTAATCATCAATAGACATAAGTAAAATCCTATATGTTCAACTTTAAACAATTAAACAATTTATTTGGATGGCTTGTTTTTGCCATTGCAACTATTACTTACGCGCTCACTATGGAGCCGACTGCAAGTTATTGGGATTGCGGAGAATTTATCTCGGCAGCTTACAAACTTCAAGTAGTGCATCCGCCAGGAGCACCAATGTTCCTATTATTAGAAAGATTATTTGCCATTTTTGCTGGAAGTAATATTGCAAACGTTGCATTCTTTACCAATTTAGGATCTGCACTTTCTAGTTCATTCACCATTTTATTTTTATTCTGGTCGATCACTTTATTAGCTGCTAAATTAGTTGAGGAAGAAAAAAACAACTATTCTTTAACAAGCAAAATATTAATCATTGGTTCTGGAGTAGTTGGCGCATTGGCTTACACTTTCTCAGACACCTTT
Organism: Sphingobacteriaceae bacterium; assembly: GCA_024645045.1. Taxonomy (GTDB): domain Bacteria; phylum Bacteroidota; class Bacteroidia; order Sphingobacteriales; family Sphingobacteriaceae; genus CAIKLP01. Next base: position 8,583 of record JAHEGO010000069.1, on the reverse strand, counting down.
TGGTTTTCTGCTGTTGAAACAGAAGTTTATGCGATGTCGTCATTGTGTACCGCAATTGTTTTTTGGGCAATTTTAAAATGGGAAAATATTGCTGAAGAAAAACATGCTGACCGCTGGTTAGTGTTGATTTCATTGATTGTTGGACTTTCAATTGGCGTACATTTATTGAACTTATTAGCAATACCAGCTATTGCATTTGTTTATTATTTCAAAAGATTTAACACCAGCACTAAAGGAATTATTTATACTTCAATTGCATCGATTGCCATATTAGGTTTTATACAATTTGGAATTATACCTGGAGTAATTTCTATCGCAACTAAATTTGATTTGTTGTTTGTAAATGCATTTGGTATGCCGTTCTGGTCTGGTGCAATGGTATGGTTTGCATTATTGATTATTGGAATAGTTTGGGCAACTCGTTACAGCATCAGAAAAGCGAATGTATTATTACATACAGCTTTGATGTGCTTAACTGCTGTGCTGATTGGCTACTCATCTTATACCATGATTCCAATTCGTGCAAAAGCGGATCCAAATATTAACATGTATGCAAATGATAATATTTTTAATTTATTGTCATATATCAACCGTGAACAATACGGTGAAACACCATTATTAACTGGACAATTTTTTACTGCAAAACTTTCAGATGAAAAAGAAGGTGCAATGCAATACCAAAAAGTTGGTGATAAATACGTTGAAACAGTTCGTAAAACAATTCCAGTTTGGGAAGAAGCACAATCAGGGTTTTTCCCTCGTATGTGGAGTAACCAAGCGAATCATATTCAGTTTTACCAATCATGGGCAAAGCTAAAATCTACCACTAGAAAACCAAGTTTTTCTGAGAATATGGGGTTCTTTATCAGCTACCAAATGGGCCACATGTATTGGAGGTATTTCATGTGGAACTTTACAGGTCGCCAAAATGATATACAAGGTCATGGCAACATGACTGACGGAAATTGGATTAGTGGTATCAAAGCTTTAGATGAATACCGTTTAGGCCCACAAACTAATTTGCCTAATTATTTAGCAGAAAATACTTCAAGAAATGAACTTTACTTCTTGCCACTTATTTTAGGTGTAATTGGTATGGTATTCCATTTCAATAAAAATAAAAAAGGTGCAACACCTGTAGGTTTATTATTTTTCTTCACAGGTTTAGCCATTGTAATTTATTTGAATCAATATCCATATCAGCCACGTGAGCGTGACTATGCATACGTTGGATCATTTTATGCATTCGCTATTTGGATTGGCTTAGGTGTAATGGGATTGTACGAATTGATTCGTAAATCTTGGAACGGACCAGTTGCCGCAATTGCGTTGACAACTGTCAGCTTATTAGCGGTACCAGTAATTATGGCCAATGCAGAATGGGATGATCACGACCGTTCAAACAGATCAGTTGTAAAAGATTTTGCAGCAGATTATTTAAATAGTTGCGCACCTAATGCCATTTTATTTACGATGGGAGATAACGAAACCTATCCATTATGGTACGCGCAAGAAGTAGAAGGAATACGTACAGATATTCGTGTTGTAAACTTAAGTTTACTAGGCATGGATTGGTACATCAACCAAATGAAGAAAAATACTTTAGATGGATTAGGCGTTCCTTTTACTTTAAGTTCGGATAAATACACGCAAGGCACTAGAGATTATATTCCTTATTACGACATGAAAATCAATGGCCCTGCCGATGTTAGAGAAGTTGTAAATTTTGTAACTAGTAGTAATGAGCAAGCATTAATGCAAACCAGAGCTGGAAAATCTATCAATGTTTTGCCAACTAGAATGCTTAGAATTAAAGTTGACAAAAATGCGGTAATTAAAGCTGGTGTTGTATCCGCAGCAGATCAAAATCAAATTGCAGAGTACATTGATTTTAATTTAAACAAAGACGGTTTGGTTAAAAATGATTTATTGGTTTTAGATTTATTAGCAAATAACAATTGGTCTAGACCAATTTACTTTGCTGCCACTATGGGTCAAGACAATTATTATGGCTTAAATGATTACTTGCAATTAGAGGGTTTAGCGCTAAGGTTAATTCCAATTAGATCGCCAAGAAACCCTTATGGTACAGCAGGAAAAGTAAATACTAAAATCATGTATGATAACATGATGAATAAATTCAAATGGGGAAATATGAGTGACCCTAAAGTATTTATCGATCCAGAAACAGCAAGAATGACTTATAGTTTCAGAATTCAATTCTTCCAAATGTGCGACGTATTGTTAGCTGAAGGCAAAAAAGATTCATGTGCTAAAGCATTAGACTTGTTAATGAGCGTATTGCCGAAACATGGAATTCCATTACAATACAAGACTTTTGATTTTAGATTTGTAGATCAATATTTCCGTTGTGGAAGAACAGAACAAGCTAAAACATTGGCTGCGACCATTCAAGCAGAAATTGCTCAAAACTTAGATTATTATAAGCAATTCAATGGAAAAAAATCTTCAATGTATACTGAAGAAGTTCAACAAGGTATTGCTGTTTTAAATGAATTGGCTAGAATTTGCAGAGACAATAACCAAGCAAAAATTTCAGATGACATTTCGAAATTGACTGCTAATTATCAAAAAGATTTCTCTTTCATATTTGCAGCTGGAACAAATTAATTGAGCTAATAGCTACATAAAAAAAGCCCGCTAAATTTAGCGGGCTTTTTTTATGATTGATTGTCTTATTCTTGAACAACTCCCATTGCACAGAATTTTGCAATGCGTTCGTCTATTCTTTTTTGAGGATCCATTTTACCTAAAGCAGCAAGATCTTCTACTATTTTACTTTTAATAGTTTCGGCCATTTGCGCAGGATTGTGATGCGCACCACCTATTGGTTCTGGAATAATCCCATCCACTAACTTATTTTGAAACATGTCTTCGGCTGTTAGCTTTAAGGCCTCTGCTGCACGCTCTTTGTAATCCCAACTTCTCCATAAAATAGAAGAACAAGATTCAGGAGAAATAACAGAATACCAAGTATACTGCAACATGTAAACCCTATCTCCTATTCCAATGCCTAAAGCACCACCTGAAGCTCCTTCGCCTACAATGAAACAAAGAACTGGAACTTTCAAAACAGACATTTCTAGTAAGTTTCTAGCGATTGCTTCGCCTTGGCCACGTTCTTCCGCTTCTAAGCCTGGATAAGCACCTGGCGTATCAATAAAAGTAACAATTGGTTTATTGAACTTCTCTGCTAATTTCATCAATCGCAGCGCTTTTCTATAACCTTCTGGATTCGCCATCCCGAAATTTCTATACTGACGCAATTTAGTATTTGCACCTTTTTGATGACCAATGAACATTACAGTTTGACCGTTCAAAGTACCAAATCCACCTACAATTGCTTTATCATCTTTAACAGTTCTGTCTCCGTGCATTTCAATAAAATCATCACAAATAGACTCGATGTATTGCAGTGTATATGGGCGTTCTGGATGCCTTGAAATTTGAACTTTCTGCCAACCGTTTAAGTTTTCAAAAATTTCTTTTCTCGTTTTCTCAATTTTTTCATTGATTTCTTTCAAGGTAGCAGAAACATCTACTTTAGATTTTTCTGCAACTTGTTTAACCTTCTCTCTTTGCTCGATTAAATCTGCAATTGGTTTTTCAAAATCAAAAGAAGTACTATTCATAATTCATGTATTTAGAGGGTGAAATTACCAATTTTTAATGGAGCTGTAAAAAATAGGCTGTAATTTTGAATTAACATTTTACAAACACTTATAAACCAATGATTTACTAAGGTAAAATCGTTACCGTATATTTATTATTCTCTCCGTTTTCTGGCTTAAACGATTCAATTAATTGAATGATTTTTTGCAAAGATATTTTAGTTGGATCAAAAATCACTTTGGCTTTTTTAGTATCATAATTTACTTCCGAAAGCTTTACCCCTTTCTGCTGGTACAATTTCAACTCAATACCTTTAGCACAACCTTGCGCACAGGTCATTCCTTCAATTAACATATGAACTGTTTCGTATTTGCTTTTTTGAGCATTCATCGGAGCCCTTTCGTATTTGCAACAAGCAGGCAATGCTTTATATGTCTTATCATCTGCTCGATATTTTTTAGTATCGTGTCCAATTTTTGCAACAAGTAATTGCAAGGCATCATTATTTGTTTTTGTTACATCATAACTCACAAATAATTTTCCAACGCTTACATCCATACGGGCTGAAACTACACCCTGAGCTGGTTTTAAGGCGCCTTCGATTCTCTCTACACATTGTTCACAGTTTGCATATACATAAATTGTATCATTGATGATTTGTGATTTTGTTTGTGCTTGTGTTGACAAAGCAAACAATAACATGAATGCTAAATGGAATATCTTTTTCATTTTTTTATTTTTTATTTTCTGAAAGTTTAAACCTAAATCCTATATATATTCTTCTGCCATCCATTGGCCCCCAAATATTTGAAACATCAAAATAAGGACCATATGGATCGTCTGAACCAGTTAAATGAGTTAATTGTTTGAAATCAAACATATTCTCTGCACCTAAATAAATTTCTGTGTTTTTAAGGCTACGTGTGATTTGAAAATTAACTGTTTGATATGACGGAGACTGCAACATTGCTTTAGATGTAGAATCGTGCAAATGCAATGCAGGTAATCGTTTTGGACCTACTAAATTTAAAGTTAGATTGGCTTTCCATTTCCTACTGAAAGACTCATAATATAGACTTGTCACAATCCTATTTTTAGCAATAAAAGGATCTGAAATTAATCCAATACTATCCGTTTTAGAAACAACATCAAGGTATTTATAAGCAATTTTCCATTCTACTGTTTTTAAAATTTTATAAATAAATTCTGCTTGAAATGTTTTAGAAACAGAAGCATTTCTTTGATTATAAATTAAAAATTTCGTCGGATCGGTATCAAAATCGATGCGCAACCTATTATTGAATTTTGTTTGGTACCAATCTAAATTGAAAGATCCTTTTCGATAATTAATAAAAAAATCGTGGGTTAAATTGACACCATAATTTAAGGCTACTTCAGGCGTAATGCTTGATTTCAAAGCATACTTACGCGAACTAATCATTATTGCTGGATTTTCTGCTAAGAAATGTGGCGTTCGGACCCCCATCCCAACACTTGCACGCAAATCGGTATTTTCATTGATCGAGAATTTATAATTTGCCCTTGGGATATAATACAACTTATCAGAATAACGGTCTGCCCTAAAGCCTAAAACAAATGTACTTCTTGCATCTGGCTTGTAGGTATCTTCAACGAATGCACCTAAGACATTTTCAGATCGATCATAATTTGCTAAAGCAAATTGTTCTTTTGTTTTTTCAGACTTCAAACTTAATCCTACATTCAAGCTATGCTGTGTTCCAATTTCTCGGTTATATATAATTCTAAAATTGGCGGAAAGCTGATTGGCGTCATATGTTTTAATGCCTGCAAAACCTTTCTGTGCGTGGCTTACAATTGAATATTGAAATCCGATACTTTGAAATACAGCACTCGGAATTACTTTACCTGTTCGTCCATAAAATTCCACTCGATTGCTGTTTAACTTTTGTCCCCAAGCTGATAAATCAGCAAAGTCCTTTGAAAAATCAAATTGCTGTTGTCCTGCCATTCGCTCTTCATTCATAAAACGAATGGTGTTTTGAGAAATAAACCCCTTACCATTTTCAAATTTCCATTTGTTTAAAAAATTGAAATTTCGAACCATTGGTATGTCTAAAAAATCATCGCCATTCTCATCTATTTTTTTATTAAAAACATCTGTGTGAATAGAAAATAACGTAGACAATTTAGAATTAATTTTTTTTGTAAAATCTATGTTAATTTCATTTCTAAAGTTTTCATCTAGGTAATAATTTACAAAAAGAGGCACTTCTTTACTAGGGTTCTTTAATTCTATATTTATTGAGCCACTGAGGGACTCTGGCCCAAAGACTACAGAACCCGGTCCTTTGACAATACTTATAGACTCTATTTGCGTGCCTGGGACAGTATTTAGGCCATAGGTTAACCCTAATCCGGCAATTAAAGGTGCATTTTCTGTCAACAACTGAATATATGAACCCGAAAGGCCTAATAATTGTAACTCTTTGCTACCCGACAAGGCATCTTTATAGGTTACATCAACAGTAGCATTGGTCTCAAAGCTTTCGCCTAAGTTACAACAAGCTGCTTTTCTCAACTCTTTATTTGTTAGTATTTCAGTCTTAAAGGGACTAATAGAAATCATCGTGCCGGCTTTTTCAAAAGTAACTTCGGCAGATTTAAGTAAATGAACACGGTTTAATGTATTCGACGTATCGATTGTGTGTTTATTTTGTATTTCATTTGTTGCTTGTGAATTTGCACTCAATCGCAACAAAAAAAGAAATGCAAAAACACTTATTTTTTTTATCATGTAATTAGAATTATAATGATGGAATATTTTAATTAAAAAATATTATCAAAATCATATTCTCAATACGCAAGTAGAAATTAATTTTTGTTGTTGAATTTGACCAGGTGGGAACTCAAATATCTTAGCAACTTGATATCGCTCAAACGCAATAAAAAAAGGTGTTATAGCGATATTATTTTGAATTGCTAATATTGGAAAATCTACTTTTAAAAATTCACTAGGTATGAATTGATCGCTAATTTTAAAAAGCTGATATTCGTTTTTGCAACAGCCTGTGTCTTCAGATGTGTTCTCTTCTTTTACATCCGCTTCACAACAAGGAGCAGTCGCATCAACAATGATGCTAGCGGATTTCATTTCACTACCACAAAAATGGGCAGCAAAAATGAAGCCCATCGTGCTGAGTAATATTTGAATAGCTAGAAAAAGTATAAATGCTTTTTTCACGACATAAAGTTAAGCAATTGAAAGCTGCAGTCAAAATTTGTACATTTGTATATAGAAATACTGAATAAATGAAAAAAATAGCCCTTATTTCCATAATTGCCATCACTTTAGTAATTGCAGCCTGTAGTAATGAAAAAGACAAAGCTTATAGCAGAATAAAAGCCATTGAAAAGGAATTGCTCCAAAACAAAGAAATAACGAATGACAGTTTAGCAAGATTATTTATCAGCTTATCTGATGAATATGTAAAGAATAACATCAAAGATGAAAAATCGCCAGAACTGCTTTTTAAAAGCGCAGAAGTTTCGAGTGGCATCGGAATGTACGATCATGCCATCAGTAACTTTTTGAAAATTGTGTACTCCTACCCAAAATACAATAAAGCTGCAGAAAGTTTATTCTTAATTGGTTTTATTTATGACAGCAATTTAATGAATACCGAACAGGCTAAACATTTTTACCAAGAATTTTTAATAAAATACCCAAACCATAGTCTGGCAAAGGATGCAGCTGCCTGCTTAGAAAATTTAGATAAAGATCCCGCTGAACTTATAAAAGAATTTCAATCGAAAGAAAAACGAAAATAAAAAAAGGGCTAATTGAAATTCAATTAGCCCTTTTAAATTTAGTTGGAATTATATAATCTCGAAATGAGATAAATTTACAAATTCATTGACACGTGATTTCAATTCATCAGCTGCCAAGTTTTTGATTCGTTCAGTACCGAATTTCTCTACACAAAAAGAAGCCATTGCCGAACCGTAAATTATTGCACGCTTCATGTTATCAAATGAAACATCATCGGTATTGGCTAAATAACCAATAAAACCACCTGCAAAAGTATCTCCTGCTCCAGTTGGATCGAAAACCTCTTCTAATGGCAAGGCTGGTGCAGAAAACATCTTATTTTCATGGAATAATAAGGCGCCATGTTCACCTTTCTTAATAATTAAAAACTTAGGACCCATCTTTAAGATCTTTTTAGCTGCTTTAGCTAAAGAATACTCATTTGCCAATTGTCGTGCTTCCGCATCGTTAATTGTCAAAACATCAACCATCGCGATGGTTTCTAATAATTCAGGCATTGCAATGTCCATCCAAAAGTTCATGGTGTCCATTACGATTAGCTTAGGGCGGTTTTTCAAGCGCTTGATGACCGTTTGTTGTACTTGTGGAGTTAAGTTACCCAACATTAAATAAGTACAGTCTTGGTAGCTCTCAGGAATAATAGGATCGAAATCTGCCAAAACATTCAAATCTGTAATTAATGTATCTCTATTATTGAGGTCGTTGTGGTATTTTCCAGACCAAAAAAACGATTTCTCGCCTTTTTTTACTTGCAAACCATCAGTTGAAATGCCATGTTTTCCAAAATCGTCGATATCTGACTGGGGAAAATCATCTCCAACAACCGCTACAATTTTAGTTTGATCATAAAAATAAGATGCTGCTAAACTTGCGTAAGTCGCTGCTCCTCCGACGATTTTGTCGGTTTTCCCGAACGGAGTTTCAATTGCATCGAAGGCTACCGTACCAATAACTACTAGGCTCATAATTTATTTTAAATATTTTTTTTACAAATATTGGATTTTTAAATTGAATACCCTAATATTGCATTCCCTTACGAAAAGCAATTTTTGTAAGCTCTAGACTCCTGAATAGCTCAGCTGGTTAGAGCATCTGACTGTTAATCAGAGGGTCGCTGGTTCGAGTCCAGCTTCAGGAGC
>JAHEGO010000041.1 GCA_024645045.1 Sphingobacteriaceae bacterium | reverse complement strand
AATTCATATACGGTATTGAAATCGGCTAAACTACCAACTTGAAAATCATCGCAAATATTTTTACAAGGGGCATCTTTATCTGGATCAAGTATACTTACATTGACATTATAGTTCAAGGCATTTTGAATCCACATGCGACCCAATTGACCGCCACCTAATATTCCTATTTTTAATGAACCGTAAAAAGTTTTCATTATCGATCTGCTAGCTTTTCTTTTTTAATTAAATTTTGTAATTCTATGATGCCACCTATCAACGCTTCTGGTCTAGGAGGGCAGCCTTGTATGTATATATCTACTGGAATAATTTGATCAACTCCTTTTACCACATGGTAACCATGTTGCCAATATGGGCCGCCACAATTTGCACATGAACCCATTGAAATAACATACCTAGGTTCAGGCATTTGCTCATATAATTTTTTTATTCTTTCAGCCATTTTAAAAGTAACCGTTCCAGCCACAATCATGACATCGGATTGGCGTGGAGAAGGTCTAGGAAAAACGCCCATTCTTTCTAAATCAAAGTTGCCAGATTGCGTGTCCATGAATTCAATGGCACAACAAGCAAGGCCAAAGCTCATCGGCCACAATGAACTTGATCGAGCCCAATTGAGTAACTCGTCTAGTTTAGTGATGATGACGCCATCTGTTTCTGCTTTTGCAATCATGCTATAATTCTGTTTTCTTGACAACTGTTTTAAAAGGAGCTTTCCTTATGGTACTTGGAGCAACTGTATTGGTAGTGCTTTCGGTGCTAACAGGAATTATTTCTTCATTACTAAATTCTTTAATAATGTATTTTTTGGAATTTAGAGCCAAATAATTTTCCAATGGAATTCCTGTTTCAATTGAAGGGATATTGAACTTAGATGTAATCCAGTTTAAATCTCCTTTTTTCCAAACATATACTAGTCCAATTAATAGTATGCCAACAAAAACAAACATTTCTATTAAACTTAACAAACCCCAATTCGGAATGTTAGTTAAAAATGTTGGTTGTGCATAAACGGTTGCCCAAGGAAAAAGGAAAACAATTTCTACATCAAAAATTAAAAATAAAAGCGCGATTACATAAAATCGCATATTGAATTGCACCCAAGAATTACCAACGCTTTCTTCACCACATTCGTAAGTAGCATTTTTAATTGGATTTGGTTTTTTCTTAGAAAAAAATGAATTGACACCATATCCAGCAAGAATAAAAAATACTCCTAATGCTAGAAATACTAAGATTTTTCCGAACTCTGAAATTTGTGCCGTATCTTGCATGTTCAAATGTAACTAAAAATGACCATAAAAAAGGCTTCAACAAGGCTTTTTTATGCATAAACAGCCTACTTTTGAATATTTATAATTTCACAATTGAACTATAGAAAATGGAATCCTTTGATGCAATAATTATTGGTGCGGGTGCATGTGGTTTAATGTGTGCAGTTCAGGCCGGTTATTTAGGCAAGAAAGTGCTTTTGCTTGAAAAAGGAGACAAAGCTGGTGCGAAAATTATTATATCAGGTGGGGGTAGGTGTAATTACACTAACTTATCCGTTTCAGCAGAAAATTTCATTTCAGAAAATCCACATTTTGCCAATTCAACTTTAAGTCAATGGACGGTTCAAGATACCCTCGATTTTTTTGAACAGTTTGGAATAACTGGTAAAGAAAAAACCTTAGGTCAAATATTTCCAGCAAGTAATAAAGCCATCGATATCGTTCATGTTTTCACTAATTTATTAGCAGAGATGCAAATACCAATTCAATATCAATTTGAATTAGGTGAAATAGTAAAAGTTGGTGCAAATGATTACGAAGTTTTTGGAAGCAGTATAGGTAAACAACTGAAATTTCGTGCGCGAAATTTAGTGATAGCAACTGGTGGTTTCCCTATTCCAAAAATGGGAGCAACCGGCATTGCGTTTGACATTGCAAAGCAGTTTGAAATTAAAACAACTAAACATGCACCGGCGCTAGTTCCTTTGGTTATAGGGCTTCAAGACCGCGAATGGTATGAAAAGTTATCTGGAATTAGTGTATTTGCAAGGGTATCAAATGAGCGAATTTCTTTTGAAGAAAATATTTTATTTACGCATTGGGGGTTGAGTGGTCCAGCAATTTTGCAAATATCTTCTTATTGGAAAGGAGCTGAAACTTTCGAAATTAATTTATTGCCAAATGTGAATTTAAAAGACCTCATTCAAAAGGAAAGGAATGAACAGGGTTCTAAATTGCTGTCTACTTTATTGCAATTTTATTTACCTAAAAAATTAGTGGAGGCATTTGCAACTCAATTGCCATTAGACACAAAATTAGCATCCATCAGTAAAGAAGCTGTACTTAAAACACATCAGCTCATTCATCATTTTGCTGTAAAACCTGCGGGTGATAAGGGTTATGAGAAAGCAGAGGTGATGCGAGGAGGGATTGATACCAACGAGCTTTCTTCTAAAACTTTGTCAAGTAAAAAACACCCCGATTTATTTTTCGGTGGTGAATGTGTAGATGTAACAGGTTGGCTTGGTGGCTATAACTTCCAGTGGGCTTGGGCTTCAGGATATGTTATCGCGCAGCATATTTAACGTTTGAATTTTCTTTTACCACTCATATTGCCATCTTCATTTTTTCTGGCACCACTTGATTTTCCGCCAGATTTATTTCCGCCGTTTCTTATTCCTGCAAATTTATTACCAGTTGGCTTCGCTTTTTTTGCATCTGCTTTTGGTTTAGTATAAGCAACAACAGTCATGGCATATGGATGGTCAGTTACAACTGGGATTTCAATTTTAATGAGCTTTAAAATATCCATCAAGTATGGAATTTCTTCTGTTTCGCAGAATGAATAAGCTTTCCCGCTCTCGCCTGCACGGCCAGTTCTTCCTATACGATGCACATAAGTCTCTGGAATGTTAGGAATGTCATAATTAATTACATGAGCTAATTTATCAATATCAATTCCTCTAGCAGCAATATCAGTAGCAACTAGCACTCTTGTTTGACCAGATTTAAAGTTTCTCAAAGCCGACTCTCTTGCATTTTGTGATTTATCACCATGAATGGCTTGAGCGGTAATATTAGATTTAATTAATTCCTTTACAATTTTATCGGCGCCGTGTTTGGTTCTTGAAAAAACCAAAGCAGTTTGAATCTCTTTATCTTTTAAAATATTATTAAGTAGTTTTTTCTTATCGTTTTTTTCAACGTAATAAAGTGTTTGTTGAATTTTTTCTACTGTTGAAGATGTTGGTGTAACCTCTACTGTTGCTGGTTTGTATAGAATAGTCGAAGCAAGTTTTAAAATATCTGCAGGCATTGTTGCTGAGAACAACAAGGTTTGTCTTTTTTGAGGTAAAGTAGCAACAATCTTTTTTACATCATTGATAAAACCCATGTCAAGCATTCTGTCTGCTTCGTCTAAAACCAAATACTGTACATCTTTTAAGCTGACAATTCTTTGGTTCATTAAATCTAGTAAACGACCTGGTGTGGCAATTAAAATATCAACTCCAGCTCTTATAGCGTTTACTTGTGAGAATTGATTGACGCCTCCAAAAATTACAGTATGATTTGATTTTAAATTTTTGCCATAATTCGCAATACTCTCACCAATTTGTGAAGCCAATTCTCTGGTTGGTGTTAATATTAGGCATTTAACAGGTTTCTTTCCTTTTTCTGCATGCGTGTGTGAAGCAAGCATTTGTAAAATTGGAATGGTAAACGCTGCTGTTTTTCCGGTACCGGTTTGCGCAATTCCAAATAAATCTCTTTTTTCTAAAATTAAAGGGATGGCTTGCGCTTGAATAGGAGTGGGGTGTGTATATCCTTCTGAAGAAAGTGCTTTTTGAATGGGTTGAATCAAGTTAAGAGATTCAAAGGTAATGGTTGTATTTTTTGTCATATAGTGCAAAGGTACGGCTTTTTTTTTCTTTAGACATTTAACTAATGAAATGTCATTTTTATTTACTTTTGGAAATGCGAAAAACTTTATATGTAATTGGCTTTATTGTATTCTGTTTACTAGGATTTCTTTTGATTGGAGTGTTTAAACCAATGATTAGTTACGATTTAAACATTAAGATAAATAGGCCATTGGCTAAATGTTGGACTGTTTATCAAACAGATTCACTAAAATATCGATGGATGCCGGGTTACAAAAGAACTATTTTAATCAAAGGTGATTCGTTATCTAATGGCTCTATGCAACAAATTATATATCAATCCGCTCAATCGGAAGTGGCCATGATTCAAACTATTGATAGTATGCAAAAAGAATCATTTATGGCCTATAGTGTTGCTAATCATGCAATGAATATTCATACTAAAATTACTTTTTTAGCAACTGAGCAACATGCTTCTATAATACAAGTACACAATGAAATCAGGGCTAATAATGTTTTTCTTAAATCTTTAATGGTATTTATGAAATCAAAGTTTGAGTCTTCTGAAAATTCAAATTATCAAAATTTAAAAGAATTAATTGAATCGAAACAATTAGATAACTAATAAAAAAAGCCGGATAATCCGGCCTTTTTTTAATTCATTAATTCGCTAATATATTTGACAGGTGCACTTCCAAAACTCAAAAATGTTTCATGGAATTTCTTTAAGTCAAATTGCTCTTTTTCTTTTTCTTGAATTTTAGTTCTTAAATCTACAATCTCTGTAAAGCCTGTAAAGTAAGAGCAAAGCTGCACTTGTGTCAATGTAGCACGTTTCCATTTGCCTTCTGCTTCGGCTTGTTGTTGAAATGCTTCTTTCGTTAATAAATTAATTACTGCATCTTTTTGCATATTCTTTACTTGAATGCTGTAATCAATTATGGTATTGCAAGTGCTTCTTAAATTCCATTTATAATACATAAGCCACATCGCAGGGTCGTTGTTTCCATAACCATTTTCTAACATCATTTTTTCCGTATAAACAGCCCAGCCTTCAATCATTGCGCCATTTCCTAATATAGATTTTATTAAACTAGGAGATTGGTTAGCATATACCAGTTGGGTATAATGACCTGGAATAGCTTCGTGAATATTTAAGATTTGTAAGATGTATTTATTGTATTCTCTTAAATAACTTTCTGCTGTTTCTGAATCCCAACCAGCAAGGCTGCCCACATTATAATAGGTGTTTCCATTTTTATCATAAGGGCCTGGTGAAGAAATGGAAGCACCCGCTACACCGGCCATGTATGCTGGTTCTTTGCGAACTACCAATGGTTTAGATGGGTCGATATAAATTAAATTCTTTTCTTTGATAAATTGTACCAAAGTTGGTATTTGTTTTTCAATTTCAGCTTGAAAAGCAGCAGGCTGAACATGTTCAATCGATAAACGATCGATCATTTTTCTGATGGCAACTAAAGAATCAGTTGGACATTTTTCATTTGCAAAATATTTAGGCCATAATTGCAAAGTAAGGGCATACATTTTTTGGTGTAAATCTTTCTTGTGAGCTAATGCCTTTTGATAAATTCCTTCTGCAGTGTAATTTGATTGAATGTCGAATGCAAATTTTTCTTCATATAATTCTTTACCAATTCTAAATGACTTAGGCTGTTCATTTTTTAAATCTTTTAAAAACAAACAATAAGATTGAATAGCCGAAATAGCATCTTGACTAAGTCGATTAATTTCAGCTTTTTCAGATGTTGAAAGGCTTGATTTTGCTAGAGCCTGAACTAAATCTGACTGAAACACAGATAAACCACCTGTATTCTGATCTATTGCTAAAGCGGTGTGTTCTAAAGTAGGATTTACAATGTTTTTTTTCGCCACTTCATAATATGTGGGCACCATTTTTAACCTTGCTTTAACAGCTAATAATTTTTCGTTTATATCACCATAACTATTATTGATAATTTCTGCAAATCCTTCTGAAACATTATATTGAGAAGGATTCCATTGATAGGATTTAAATTTTTCAATGTTCCAAATGCTCGACTTTAATTGATTTTCAATTAAATAATAATCCGTTTTATTTTGATTATTTAGACTATCTAAATTAAATAAATGAAGGCTGTCTAATTGGCTTTTTGCAAATGCAATTTCTTTATTTCTTTGTGTTTCATCTGGAATAGTTAAAATGCTATCCGATTTATGAAAGCCAATACTGCTGGCCCAATTGGGGTATAAATCCCATAAATTATTTATGAAATTTGCTTTGTATTGATCGAAGTTTTGATTTTGTTCCAAAGCATTCGAACGGTTAATTTGTTTGCAGGCAAATAAGCTTGTTACTACAAAAATAAAAAGTAATTTTTTCATGTTATTTTTTTAATGCTATTCTATATAAACTAAATCCCATAATTAAAAAGGCGATTGTGCCAATTAAATAATAGTTTTCTTGATTAATGATTTGTAAGATGTTGTTTTGAATATTGAGTTGGTTCGTAAAATTACTAATACTATTGAGGATGTTTTTAAGCGTTGCATTATTAACAATACTGCTGTAATTTACTGTTAACATAGCGATGAGTACACCTGCTAAAGCACCACCGGCAACAAGTCCTGTGGCAAATAAACTTCCTTTTCCAAGCTCTTCGTCTTCTGGGCTTTCTCCTTTTTTTACTTTGGTATATTCTACTCCTTTTTTAATACAACCACCTACAAAAATAGGAAGGGTAGTTGATAAAGGTAAGTATGCGCCTACGGCAAAGGAAAGGGAATTTACGCCACATAACTCCATTGTGATTGCTAAAAACACACCAACTAAAACAAACTGCCAGTCTAAGTTAAAAGATAAAATTCCCTTTATTAATGTTGCCATTAACGTTCCTTGTGGAGCAGGATAAGCATCAGATCCAATGGCATGATGAATACCTTGTTTAAGCATTTCAGTTGTTGGGGTGTCTAATATTTTTACGGTTAATCCAATGAATATAGATGAAACAATTGCACCATTAAATAAAGCAAGTTGTTGGTACTTTGGAGTAGCTCCAATTAAATACCCCGATTTAAGATCTTGAGAAGTAGCACCTGCATTGGCTGCTGCAATGCAAATCATGCCTCCAACTACCAATGCCATTGGTTCGTATACTTTGCCGGTCCATCCAACTGCGATAAAAACCAAACAGGTTCCCATTAATGTGGCTATGGTCATACCAGATATTGGATTGTTTGAAGAACCAATCAATCCAACTATTCTAGAAGAAACTGTCACGAAAAATGCGCCAAACAAAACAACTAAAACACCAATTAATAATTTATTAATTAATGAGCTTCCAGGAATTTGAGGAAGTAAAGCCATTAAAATAATTAATGCAATGCTACCAAACAGCACAATTTTGATATTTAAATCTTGTTCTGTTCTGCGAATTTTTTGAGTTTTATTTTGGTCTTTTCCACTGGCAATACTGTCTTTAAAAGAAGAAATAATGGTAGGAATTGTTTTGAATAACGTGATGAAACCTCCAGCAGCAACTGCTCCTGCGCCTATTTGACGAATATAAGCGCGGTATATCGCACCTGCAGTGTCTGTAAAAGTATGGGTAACAGGATTCCAGTTTCCTGGGCCACCAGCAGTAGCAAGGTCTTTTAAATAACCTAGTTTAACTAATTGTGCGGCGGTTGTTTCCATAGGCACAACCGTTGCTAATAAAGGTATTAAACCTAGCCATGCAATTACGCCACCGGCAACTAATACGCATGCAATTTTAAATCCTATGATATAGCCAACGCCTAAATATTCTGGCGTAATTTCTCCTGCAATTGTTGCAGAAGGAAAAAATTTATTGCTTTGTTTCGTAACATATTCTGGAGCCTCTGCGATAACATGAAATACTTTTTGAAGGAATGCATAAACAATGGCAAATCCTAATCCTTGAAATGCTGTTTTAGCAAAGTCACCACCTTTTTCGCCTGCTTTTAATACGGCTGCACATGCAGTACCTTCAGGGTAGGGAAGTGTTTCATGTTCCTTTACAATCAAGGATCTTCTTAATGGTATCATCATTAAAGTACCTAGAATTCCACCAAAAATGGCTAGTGTTAAAATGGTTATATAACCAAAATACATTTCACCACCACTCGTTCCATTTTCATTTGCACTTAAGAATAAAAAGCCTGGTAAAGTAAATACAACACCAGCTGCAATCGATTCTCCTGCAGATCCAGTTGTTTGTATGATGTTGTTTTCAAGAATTGTGGTATTGAAAAATTTTCTTCCTAATGTTATTGCGATTACTGCAATTGGAATAGAAGCCGAAACAGTTAGTCCAGCTTTTAATGCTAAATATACAGTTGCTGCACCAAAAATTATTCCAAATACACTACCTAAAAGTATAGCTTTTAAAGAAAACTCGGCCATTTTACTTTCATCAGCTATAAAGGGTTTAAATTGCTTATTTTCTTCCATGTAATATTGTTCAAGAATTGAAAATAAATATAGCATTTAGAATTCATTTTAAATGTTATTATCATTTGATTCAATTCAAAAAACTAATGATTAATTTAAATTTATAGATTTTATGATTTTTAAATGCTTGTAAATCAATTGTTTTAATCTCAACTTAATTAAACTTTGTAAAAAGGATTTCAAAAAGTATCTTGCAAATTGAAATTGTTTAAAAATTAATTAAACCTTTAAATTAAAAACAAAAAAACATGAGTAATACCGCAACAAAATCAGCCCATCCTAAAGGACTTTGGGTTTTATTTGGAACAGAGATGTGGGAGCGATTCAACTTTTATGGAATGCGCGCCATTTTAACCTTGTTCTTAGTGAATTCATTAATGATGAAAGAAGAAGATGCTTCTTTAATATATGGTGGATTTTTAGGTTTATGTTATTTAACACCAATGTTGGGTGGATTTATTGCCGATCGTTTTTTTGGAAATAGAAACTGTATCCTAATTGGTGGTTTAATGATGGCACTTGGTCAGTTTCTACTTTTCGCCAGTGCGAGTATTTTTGGAACTAACTTACCATTGGCAAACACTTTAATGTGGTCTGCACTAGGGATCATTATTTTTGGAAATGGATTTTTCAAACCAAACATTTCTAGTATGGTTGGAAGCTTATATCCAAAACAAGAAAAAAATAAATTAGATACCGCATTTACTATTTTTTACATGGGCATTAACTTAGGTGCATTCTTAGGTCAATTAATTTGCCCATTAATTGGAGACGTAAAAGATGCGGCTGGTATCAGAGATATTCATGCTTTTAAATTTGGATTTTTAGCGGCTTCTATTGCAATGTTAATTGGAACTGCGGTATTCTACTTCTTAAAAAACAAATATGTTGTTTCTCCAGATGGAAAACCACTTGGAGGATTACCTTCGAAAAATGATAGTGCAGATTTTGAAGAAGGAGAGTCTCAAAAAGCAGTATTCTCTACAAAAGCGTTAGTGACAGCGGTGATTGCATTCTTTGTTTTAGGAGCTACTATACATTTTCAATTCGGACAGAATTTAATTTATTCATTAATTTATGCTAGTGGTTTAACGCTTGCAGGATTAATCATTTCAGATTCATCTTTAACTAAAGTTGAACGCGATCGAATTTTTGTAATTTATATTGTTGCATTCTTTGTAATTTTCTTTTGGGCAGCATTTGAGCAAGCAGGTTCATCGTTAACCTTTATTGCAGATAACCAAACAGACCGTAATTTCTTTGGATGGAATATGCCACCGTCAATGGTGCAAATCTTCAATGGTTTATTTGTTGTTGCTTTTGCAGTTCCATTCAGTATGCTTTGGGATTATTTAAGAAGTAAAGACAGAGAGCCAATTTCGCCTATGAAACAATCGTTTGGTCTAGCGCTTATTGCATTGAGTTATTTTATCATAGCTTATAATGTAAAAGATTTAGGTAACAATGGTTTATTAGCGATTAAATGGTTAATCTTACTTTATCTAATTCAAACTGCAGCTGAACTATGTTTATCGCCAATTGGTTTGTCTTTGGTAGGTAAATTATCGCCAAAAAGATTTTCATCTTTGCTATATGGTGTATTCTTTTTATCAAATGCATCTGGATACGCATTAGCTGGAACGCTTGGTTCTATTATGCCTGCAACAGGTGATAAATTTATCAAAGCAAAAGAATTGGGTATCGATTTACAAGGAGTGTTAGATAAAAAAGTAGTTCCAACTGCAGAGCAATTAACGTTATTGTCACAAAATCAAATCACAGATCATAATCCTGTTTTTGCTGGATTTGAAATTCATAATTTGTTTGAATTCTTTATGGTGTTTGTGGTATTAACTGGTTTAGCAGCAATTATTTTATTTGCATTAACACCTAAATTGAAAAAATTAATGCATGGTGTTAGGTAATTCCTAAGTACACGCATACAAAAAAAGCGGCTGAATATTCAGCCGCTTTTTTTATTTTATTTGATAAGGCACTCGCCATAAAAAGTATAGAAAAACCAATGTGGTTCCCAAGCCTGTATAAATAAATAATGTATTGGCACCTAGATGATACCAGATTAAACCAGCTGCAGAACTAGACACCAGCGTAGCAATGCTTTGAAGACTCGTAAAAGTGCCAATTGCAGTAGCGGTGTGTTCTTTTTTAGTTACGTTAGAAATCCATGCTTTTGCAATTCCTTCGGTTGCTGCAGAATATATTCCATAAATAAAAAACAGGAAAATAAGTAAAGATGTTCCCTTGAAAAGTGCCATTCCAAAATAGGTGAATGCAAATATTGCTAAGCCACATAAGAAAATTGTTTTTAACCCAATTCTATCAGCTAGTGCACCCATCGGGAAAGAGAAGAAGGCATAAACGAAATTGTAGAACATAAATAGGCCAATTACATAGGTGTCATTGACGCCATAATCTTTGGCTTTCAGTAATAGAAAAACATCTGAACTGTTGATTAAACTAAATGCCACTAAACCAAATACTAGTTTTTTATAATTGCTAGAGCTGTTTTTCCAAAATGACATTAAACTGCTTAGTTTAAAACCTTTTGTAGTTGTTTCTTTGATGGTGAGTTTACTTTCTTTAATTAAACCCGAAGTTAGGATGGCTAATAAGCCAGGAAAAAATGCGATTAAAAAAAGGTTTTTATAGTCGTTAGGGTAGTAGTGTAAATATATCAATGCAATGCCTGGTCCTAAAACAGCTCCAAATGTGTCTAAGGCTCTATGGAAACCAAAAACTTTTGCTTTGTTGCTACTTGTTGTTTCGTCTGAAAGGAGGGCGTCACGGGCCGCAGTTCGAACTCCTTTGCCTAGTCGATCTAAACTACGCATCAAAAACACCCAAAAGGGATTTGCAATCAATACTAACAAAGGTCTAGCAATGCCACTCATCCCATAACCCGCTTGAATAAAAGGAACTCTTTTGCCAGATTGGTCTGACCATTTTCCAAAACACCCTTTGCTAATTCCTGTAATTGCTTCTGCAAAACCTTCAAACACTCCAATGAGTACAATTGAAAAACCAATTGATTTTAAATATATTGGTAATATTGGATAAAGCATTTCACTAGACATATCCGTAAATAAGCTAACAAGTGAAAGTATCCAAATGGTTTTGGTGATGTATTTCAACTTTGTTTTTAAATAATTAAAGGTTAGTTAAAATAAAATCAGTCATTAAATTGTAAAGGTGCAAACGAGTATTCCCGCCAGCTATGGAATGGTTCTTATTTGGATAATAAGCCGACTCAAATTTCTTATTAGCTTTAATCATAGCATTCACCATATCAGCTGAATTTTGAAAATGAACATTGTCGTCAGCAGTTCCATGAATAATTAAATATTTTCCTTTTATTTTATCTACAAAGTTGATCGGAGAGTTATCTTCATAACCTGACTTATTTTCATTTGGTGAATGAAGATATCTTTCAGTGTAAATTGAATCGTAATATTTCCAATTGGTAACGGGTGCAACAGCTATAGCCATCTTAAAATAATCAGCACCTTTGGTAATTGCTAAAGAAGACATGTATCCTCCAAAACTCCAGCCTTGAATACCAATGCGGCTAGCGTCGACATAGCTTTGATTGCCTAACCATTTAGCGGCATTTATTTGATCTTCTATTTCGAGTTTACCTAGCTGTAAGAAAGTGCTTTTCTTAAATGCAGCGCCTCTTGCGCCAGTTCCTCTGTTGTCTACACATACTACAATATAACCTTTAGACGCTAACATTTGATACCATAAATAATTTGCAGCTCCCCATGCATCAGTTACTTGTTGACTTCCTGGGCCACCATATAAAAACATAAACACAGGATATTTTTTATTAACATCAAAGTCCAAAGGCTTTATCATCCAAGCGTTGAGTGGTGTATTATCCGCACCTGGAATAATTAGAAATTCTTTTTTACTTAAAGCATAGTCATTTAGTTTATCTTTAAGAGTTTTGTTTTCTTCTAATACCCTTATTTCTTTACCTGTTTGATCGTGAAGGCTAATGAAATTAGGGGTGTTAGCATTAGAATAGAAATTAATAAAATAGGCACAACCTGTGCTGAATTTAGCAGTATTGGTACCTATGTTTTTTGTTAATTTTTGAATACCTTTTCCATCTAGGCCAATTGCATAAATTTCTCTTTGCATCGCATTTACTTTTGCTGCTTGAAAATACAATTTGCTTTCATTATTATTCAATCCATAAAACTCTGTAACATCCCAATTCCCTTTAGTTATTTGATTGATCAAACGGCCTTTCATGTCATATAAATACAAATGATTAAAGCCATCTTTTTCAGAGCTTATGATAAATGCATTGTTATTTTTCAAGAAGTATAAATTGTCATTGATGTCAATATATGTATTGTTTTTTTCGGTTAATAATACATTTGATTTACCGGTTAAAGCATTAACTAGCAAATAATCTAATTGGTCTTGATGCCTGTTAAGCCTCAATACACATAGGGCATTTGC
Organism: Sphingobacteriaceae bacterium; assembly: GCA_024645045.1. Lineage (GTDB taxonomy): Bacteria > Bacteroidota > Bacteroidia > Sphingobacteriales > Sphingobacteriaceae > CAIKLP01. The sequence continues at coordinate 16,359 of JAHEGO010000041.1, read as the reverse complement.
TTGATTAGTCCATTTGATTCTTGGAATATATTGTGTGGTGTCCAATCCAATTTCTACAGGAATGGTTTCTTGGGTATTTAGGTGATAAATGTGTATGCTTACTTTTGCATTTGCTTCTCCTGCTTTTGGGTATTTATATTGATATTCACTAGGATATAAAGCACCGTATTGCGTCATACTAAAGCGCTTTACATGGCTTTCGTCAAATTTGTAATAAGCAATTTTTTTGCTATCAGGCGACCAAAAGAATGCACGTGTAAATGCAAATTCTTCTTCATTCACCCAGTCCGTACCACCATTTATTATCTGTTCCCATTCACCATCTTCAGTTATTTTTGTTTCTGCACGGGTGGCAATATTTCTGATATAAATATTGTTATTTCTAGCAAATGCAATATTTAAACCATCAGGCGAAAATGTGGCAAACTGTTGTTTGCCATAATCAGAAAGGTTCTGCAGGCTTTTGTTTGCGCGGTTGTATATATAGCATATTTCTTTTGTAGAACGTCTATAAATACTTTCTGCATCTGTACTTAAGATTAATTGTTTTTCGTCGTTACTAAAAGAATAAGATTCTAATTTAACTTGAACAATTTCGTTTGGCAATTTAATTTGAAGGTCTTCTTCTTTTAAAATGGTATCTAAAACTGCACCTGTAGCATAGTTATATGCAAGAATGTATTTCTTTTTACTGGTAGGGTCAGTATAGATACTACTATAGCTTTTCCCATCATTCATTGGGTTTAAGCCACTAATGCTTTTGGAGCCAAAGTAGTTTTTCCCCCATATTTCTTCGTTGGTTAATGTTTTTTTATTGCTTTGCACTTGCGCGTTAGCGTTTATAAAAAGCAATAAAGCAATGCTTAAAAAAGAAAATCTTTTCATGATTATTTTTCTAAAGGGTTGTTAAATTTAGCGTCGTTGATAGAGGGCTCATTTCTTAAATCGATTTTTTCCATTAAAATCCATTTACCTCTTTTGTATTTTAAACCATCATAAGAAAGGTCTGGCCCATATACTTCAAAATTTCCTTCGCTACGGGCATTTGGAGCTGCTAAATGGTCATATACAATCCATTTTTTATCAGTAAGGTAGCGCAACATCATACTTGCCTGTGAAGTATATTCAAACACTATTCTTTTTTGAGTTTTATTTTTGAGTTTAATGATATCGGCACCAAAAATTGGGCTTCCATCTTTTGCAAAACTCAGCACTTCAATTACTTTTTGTTGGCTATTTCGGTTATGCCCTTTCCAACCCAATAAAACATATTTTTTGTTTTTAGTTGAACCTCGTTTCGGAACAATAATGGTATAATAATGGGCACCATACCAACCATCTTTATTTAAAACAGTGTCTTGCGGATTTTGTATAAATGCAGAATTGTCGAAAAGAGGGTAGAGTGCTAGTTTTTTCGGATCGTTTTTTTGTATCGCTCCATAATATCGATAATGGCCATCGTCAGTGCGGAGGTGCCAAGTGAAAATTCTGAATTGATTATCTGGTGAATTTAATATTGAAATTGAAACTACAGAGTCAAACGGAAATTCGAATGAGTTAGGAAGTTTTAAAGCAGAAACTAAAGTTTTGATAAAAGTAAAAGTGCAGTTTCTTCTAATTAATTCATCTTGGTCGTTCACAATTTTATATGACAAGCTTTTTAAAGAGTCTTGAAGTTTATAAAATTGTGGATCAAATTTTGTTTTTTCTTGTGCTTTGATTGTTTGAAAAAAGAACAATAATGAAATACCTAATACTAACCTTTTCATCGTTTTAAAATTTAGTTAAATATAAAAAATAAAAAAAGGCATATCAAGTGATATGCCTTTTTTTATAGATATAAAATGTGTTTAGTTCATTTTCTCAATCACAATAGCAGATGCACCGCCACCGCCATTGCAAATAGCTGCGACACCGATTTTTCCATTGTTTTGTTTTAAAACAGAAAGTAAAGTGACGATAATTCTACAACCAGAACTTCCAAGTGGATGTCCTAATGCTACAGCACCACCATTGACATTTACTTTATTTGCATCTAATTTTAACGCTTGGTTATTCGCTAATGCCACTACTGAAAATGCTTCATTGATTTCATAATAATCAACTTGATCTGCATTTATTCCAGCGTTAGCAAGCGCTCTAGGAATAGCTTTTGAAGGAGCAGTAGTAAACCATTCTGGAGCTTGTTGAGCATCAGCATATCCAATTATTTTAGCTAAAGGTTTTAAACCTAAGGCTAAAGCTTTCTCTTCAGACATTAATACCAATGCAGATGCGCCATCATTTAAAGTTGATGCATTTGCAGCTGTTACTGTTCCGTCTTTTTTAAATACTGGTTTAAGTGTTGGTATTTTATCAAATTTAACAGCTCTAAATTCTTCATCTTCAGATACAATTGTTACAGCACCTGCTCTTCCTGGAATTTCCACTCCAACAATTTCTTCTTTAAATAAACCTTTCTCATATGCTGCCTGTGCTCTTTGATAACTTTCAATTGCAAATGCATCTTGTTCTTCTCTGCTAATGTTGCATGAACTTGCGCATAATTCTGCAGCATTTCCCATGTGATAATCGTTGTAAACATCCCATAAGCCATCTCTAATTAAACCATCTGTAACTTGTTGATGTCCCAATTTATAACCTTGTCTAGCTTTATCTAAGTAAAAAGGCACGTTACTCATGCTCTCCATACCGCCAGCAACAACAATATCGTTGATGCCTAATGCAATACTTTGTGCAGCAAGCATTACGGCTTTTGTGCCAGAAGCACAAACTTTATTAATTGTCGTACTTGGAATATCTCCGAGACCAGCAAATTTTGCAGCTTGAGTAGCAGGTGCTTGTCCTAAATTTGCGGAAAGCACGTTACCCATATAAATTTCTTGAATTTGATCACTTGCAATACCAGCGCGCTTAACTGCTTCTTGTATAGCAATAGCGCCTAATTTGGTTGCTGAAACAGCACTTAATGAACCGCCAAAACTACCCATTGGTGTGCGGGCTGCGGAAACAATTACAACATTTTTCATAGGTTTTGATTTTTTACAAATTTAAGCAATTAATTGATGGAGATCTATGATTTTCTCTATTTTATTGAGTAAAAACTATGTTTTTTCTTAATTTCACCCCACATGACTCATTCAAATAAAAACCACTTCCAAAGAATCGCGCTCACTAAATATAGTTTAGTAGTTATTTGCGTAGCGATCATAGTTTCAGTCTTACCCAAAGGAAGAACGTTTAAATATGAATTTGATAAAGGTAAACCTTGGATGCACCAAGATCTAGTTGCACCATTTGATTTTGCTATTGAAAAGACAACTGAAGAAATTAATGCTGAGAAATATAAAATTAATAAAACAGCTGCGCCTTGTTATCAACTAGATCAAAAAATAACAAATGAAATTAAAACACTTTTTGAAAAAGAGTTTTTGGTGATTTGGAAACAAAAATACTTGAACGAAAATTCAATTCAAAAGCAACAATCATTAGCGCAAGTAAAAGCTAAGTTGTCTTCAGTTTTGGATGTTGGTATTATTGGAAATGTAAATAGCAAGAAAAAAAATGTAGATGAATTTTACCTGATGAAGGGAAATAATGCAACATTATCTGAGCCAAATGTGCATTATACATTGGCTTCAGCTTATGAAATACTTCACCAACAAATTTCATCAATAAAGCAAATAGATACTGGAGTTGTTTTTACAGCATTGCAAAATACCTTAGCAGAAAATATTATTTATGATGAAGTACTAACCTCGAAAATAAATAATCAAGCAATTAGTAATATTAGTACATACGAAGGTATGGTTGGTAAAGGTGATTTGATTATTGAAAATAGCACCATGGTTGATGATGCAAAATATAGAATATTAGCATCTTTGAGAAATGAATATGACCGTCGACTTGGTGTATTAGGCAATAAGTATTTGGTGATATTGGGGCAAACATTGCTTGTTTCTTTGATACTTACCCTATTAATGGTTTTCTTATCAATGTTTAGAAAAGACATATATGCAGATTTGCGTAAAATGTTTTTGATATTAAGTATTGTAACTGGAATGTTAGTGGTACTTTCATGGTCGCTAAGATTAAATTTACCTTCCTTATATTTTATTCCTTATTGTATAGTGCCAATTATCATTAGAGTGATATTTGATACCCGATTAGCATTATATATTCACTTATTGGTGGTGGTTTTAGCCGGTTTCTTTGTGCCCAATGGTTATGAATTTATTTTCTTGCAATTAACAGCTGGAATGGTCGCCATCAATAGTATTAAAAACCTACTGAGGCGTTCTCAGTTTTTAATTTCAGCGTTACTCATTTACGCAACATATGTAATAGGGTATATTGGTATTTCTATTATTCATGAAGGTTCATTTATTCCAATTAACTGGGACCATCTATTGTGGTTTTTAGTAAGTGTAATTTTATCATTAGTAGCTTACCCTGTTATTTATGCTTTTGAAAAATTATTTGGTATTACAACCGAAGTAACTTTAATGGAATACACCAACATCAACAATAAATTATTGAGGGAACTTTCTTATAAAGCACCGGGCACTTTTCAGCATTCCTTACAAGTAGCGAATTTAGCAGAAGCAGCGATATTCAAAATCGGTGGAAATGCATTGTTAGTGAGAGCAGGGGCTCTTTACCATGATATTGGCAAAATGGAATCCCCAGAATTTTTTATTGAAAATCAGCAGCGAGGAATTAACCCACACGATGAGCTAGCCTATGAAGCGAGTGCTAAAATTATAATTCGACACGTATATGCAGGAATTGAAATTGCTTCGAAAAATAGACTGCCTTCAGAAATTATTGATTTCATTCGCACACATCATGGAAATACAAGAGTTGACTATTTTTATCAATCTTTCTTGAAAAATTACCCTGAAAAATCTATCAACGAAAATGTGTTTCGTTATCCAGGGCCTATACCATTCTCAAAAGAGCAAGCGGTGTTGATGTTAGCAGATACGGTGGAAGCAGCTTCAAGGAGCTTAAAAGACCCTTCTGCACAAACAATTAGCGACTTAGTAGAAAGGGTAATTGATTATAAAATTAACCAACAGCAATTCATCAATAGTGATATTTCCATTAAAGAAATTTATATCATTAAGCAATTATTCAAAGAAATGTTGATGAGTATGTATCACATTCGAATGGAATACCAAATCGAGCGTAATTAAATAGCGGTTGATTTTAATCGGTTACCTTTTTTAGGAGGAGGTAAGTTGCGCTTGATGATGTTGATACTTGCATTTAATTCAAATCCAATTAATAAAATCATTGAATTAAGATAAAGCCAAATCATAATAACAATAAGGGTTCCAATTGAACCATATAACTTGTTGTAGCTGCTGAAATTATTTACATAATAGGCAAAGCCTAATGAAGTAATAATAGAAAGTAGGGTAGCTAAAGTAGATCCTGCAGATATAAATTTAAACTTTTTAGCTGTTGCTGGTCCAAAATAATACAATGAAGAAATCACGCAAAAGAATAAAGTGATAATGATAACCCAATTCGTTCCTAATATTCCATAATAAGCAATTGGGCCTTTGATAATTCCAATGGCTTTCAATTTTCTTAAAATACTTTCCCCCGCAATAATTAATGCAACGCCGGCTACTAATAATAATGATAACCCAAAGGTTAAATAAGTAGCCACTAGTCTTTGTTTCCAAGGCTTTCGTGTTTCTAATATTAAAGAGGCTTTGTTGAAGTTGCGCATCAATGCCATTACACCATTTGTAGCAAAGAATAGGGCAGTAATAAAACCAAAAGAGAGTAAACTGCCATTTTGATTTTCAATGATATCTGTAAGTGTAGATTGAATAGCTATGAATGCATCTTTGGGCAGTACTTGTAGTAAAATACTAAACATTTCCGCTTTGAAATTCTTTACAGGAATGTAGGGGATAAGAGTAAATAAAAAAATGGTTGCTGGAAAAATCGCTAATAAAAAACTATATGCCAATGATGATGACTTCGCATTTAATTGTTCTTTTCTAATTTCTTTAAAGAAAAATTGTAATACAGTAAATAAAGGCAGTCCATCAAATCCAATAGGAGTGACTCTTTGGCTCCAATCAACTATTTGTTGAAACCAATTAAATCGAAGTAAAAATTGATAGAGCCACCTCATTTTCTTAGTTGAAATTAGCTATTATTTTATTCAATAAAATATCTGGACAATTACATGGTCTTTTCGTTTCCATGTTTACAAAAACCAAAGTAGTTTCTCCTAAATGTATTAAAGCACCAGATTCATTCGTAACTTCATAATTAAACAGAATTCTAGTTTTGGGAATTTCTGAAATAATTACTTTAACAGTTAGTAAGTCGTCATAAAATGCAGGTTTAATGTATTTGCATTTCAATTCTAAAACCGGCATCATTATGCCAGATTCCTCCATACCCTTGTAGCTAAGTCCAATACTTCTTAGCATTTCAACCCGAGCAACTTCAAAATAGGAAGCGTAATTTCCGTAATACACATAACCCATTTGGTCTGTTTCAGCGTACCTAACTCTTAATTTTGTTTCGAATGTATACATCTATTTTTTTATTCCTCTATTGTTTAATGCTTGTTGAAATTTCTTAGCATTCATTTCATGTTCCGTTACATTGCTTGCAAAATTATGTAAGCCAGAAAAATCTTCCTTAGCACAAAAGTAAATAAAATTGTGTTGTTCAAAATTTAAAACAGCATCTATTGCAGCCACAGAAGGCATGCAAATTGGGCCCGGAGGCAAGCCTGGGTACTTATAAGTGTTATACGGAGAGTCTTTTTGGAGCAATTTACGTAAGACTCTTTTGACACTAAAATCGCCATTTGCAAATATTACAGTTGGGTCTGCTTCTAGTTTTATGCCTCTGTGAAGTCTATTCATATAAACACCGGCGATTCTATTCATTTCTTTGTTGAATAGCGCTTCTTGGTCCACAATTGAAGCCAAAATGCTAACTTCTATTGGGCTTAAGCCTATTTTTTTAGCTTTATTTAAACGTTCCGTATCCCAGAACTTCAAATATTCTTTTTGCATTCTATCAAAGAATTTCTCTTTGGAGGTATTCCAGTATAATTCATAAGTATTCGGAATAAACATGCAAAAAATGGTTTCTTCATCAAATCCATATTGTCTAACAAGATCAATGCTGTCAAGCATATTTAAAAATGCCAATGAATCTATCTCAAAGTTTTTACCAATGTATCCAGCAAAGTCTGTTTTAAGTCTAATGTTTTGAAAAGTTAATTGAATTGGTTCTTGTTTACCTGAACGCAATAACCTAACTAAATCAACATTGCTTAATCCTTTGGTAATTTTATATTTTCCTGGTTTAATATTTTTAAAATGCATTTTACCTGCAACCCATTTAAACGATTCGGTATTGTTTAAAATATGTTGACTTTTTATGATGTCAACAAGGTCGTCAAGGTTACTCCCTGTTGGGATGTAAAGGTAATTTTGGTCAAAATCCTTATTGATATTATTTTTAAATAACTTCAAAGAAAAATTAGTCGCTGTTCCTAAAATTCCAATAAATAAAATAATTAATAAGATATAAATATTTTTTTTGTTTTTCTTCATTTTGCAGGGGACTGAATTTCTGAAATCGCTTGTTTGATTAAATTATTATTGGGGTTTATTTTTAAAATTTTGCGCATCAATAAAATGGCTTCTTGCTTTTTATTTAAATTAATTAACAAAGCTGATTTATTCACTAATGCCTGTTCGTAATCTGGATCTAGTGCAATGGCTCTATTGTATAAATCCATTGCAGTACTAAAATTATGATTCATGGCATTGATATAACCCATATTTGATAATGCAGGTGCAAACTTAGGGTTTTCTTGAATAATAAACTCAAAGCACTTTTTAGCAGTTGCTACATCGCCAAGTTGAAGGGAGGTGCTACCTAATTTATTTTGAAACTCAAGGTAGTAGGGGCCTTCGTTACAAGCTAATTGATAAAAAATAACAGCTTTTTTAGGAATATTTAAATTGCTGTATGCTTCACCAATTCTATAAAGTGTCCAGGGGTCATTGCTATAAGTAATTTGCTTTTTCTCTGCCATATTAACTAGGCTATTAAAGTCCTGCTTTAAAAAAGCTAACCTAATTAAATTGTTAAATAAATGTTTTTCTGAATAACTACCAGGCTGAGCAAAATAATAGCTTGCAGAATCTAACAAGGAAGGGTTATTTTTAAACTTTTCATAATAGCTCAAATATCCTTCTCCAATAGTATGGGCATTGGGTTTAGGGTTATTGACTGCAGCCAATCCAATAAATTGTTGAATGGCTTTAACTGCATTTTTTCGAACAGGTATTTGAATGCGATGATCATGTACGGTAACATGAGGAATGTCTTCTGTACCAGATTTAGGCATATGGCAGCTCCAGCAATTGTCATTGGTAATTTTTCTTACAACTATTTTTTCTTTGCAATCACTCAGCTGTGGATATTGTTTATTTCCATGACAATTTTTACAAGCATTGTTGAATTGTGCATTCGCAGTGTTTCTGATGCTTACATGTGGGTTATGGCAACTAATACAAGTCAAAGAACTTACATTCTGATTGCTCAATTTACTGTTGCTGTATTTTTTATTAATAGTGTTAATTTTTAACCTAGTGCTTTCAATAAAACATTTACTTTGTTTTAACCTATCGGCATGCGAAGCCATAATAAATGTTTGGTTGTCTCCTTTATATCGAGGAAGAAATACATTGATATAGTCCGAAAGTTTTTGGCCTGGTTTGAAATCGAAAAAAGATTTCCCTTCCGCAAGTACCGCATCTCCTTGCAGATGGCAACGTTGGCAAACATCAACTTGTAAGTCGTAAGGTAATTTTTTTGGGTTCACGATGGTATAGTCAATCATGGTGGAGGTATCCACTAAATGTCCCAATTGTTTTTCTCTCACATGAATCGATCCCGGCCCATGACATCTTTCACAGTCAATACCTTGAGGAATAGAAACAAATTTGTTTTTAGAGCCAGGCATAATATTTGGATAGGCATTGTGGCAACTCATGCATTCCAGTTCTATGCTTCTGCTAAAACGAGAGTTATGTCCTTTTTCGAAACCCGGAGGCAAGTCCCATTGTCCTTTTTGGGTATAATAGGTAAGGGGCATTTGAAAAATATAACCATTGGTTTGCGACATATGCGAATTGGTGTGCATGCCAGAACCAACAATATAACTTACTTTTTCTAACCTTTTGTGAACAGTGTCTTTGCCTTCTAGTCTGTATTCTAAAATAAAAATGTCCTTATTTTTTAAAATTGGTTGATAGTAGAGATTTAGAAAGGGGTCATAAATTACGTTATGACCATTAAATTTTGCGGAGGTTTTGCTCGCATTTGCTAAACCAAAACTTTGCCCCATGCCTGTATGAATAAAATTAGCATGAATGTCGTTATGGCAACCTTTACAGGTATTCATTCCAACATATTTTACCGAGTCATTGTGGTTTAAATATATTTCTACTTTTAGATTGGCTTTATCTTTAGGGCTGCAATTTAATTCAGTGAATATTATTGCGCAAGCCAAAAGCGTTGCTAGTAATAAGAAGAATTTATTTCGATTAAAAATATTATTCATTTTTATAATATTTCAAACTGATATTTTGCGTTGAATTATTTTCTTGTAAACGAATAAAATATATTCCATTGGGTGCATCAATTAGTTGAATTGATTGTCCATTTTGATCATAAGTAATATTTCTGCCCATTAAATCAAAAACAGCAATTTTGTAATTTGCTAAATTTGAAATACCCGCATCTCTCATATGAATATTTCCGTTTCCAGGGTTAGGATATAATACAATTTGTGATTTTTTTGGGTTTTGATTAATTCCTGTACTTCTTATGGCATCTGAAAATACAGGTCTGATCATTACTGAACCCTTGATTGCGCTTTGTTGCCAACCAATAGAATTAACTTTGTAAAACATTTGGTCGTTGTTTACATAATTGCGGTCCAATCCAACATTCATTAAGTAATTACTACTTTGAATCCATCCTACATAAAATTCACCACTTACAACCAAAGAGGAGTCTAATTCATAGTTGACAAAATCGTTAATGCCTATTTCTTGTCTAGTATTTAAAGATGTTTTTTGATATAAAATAACTTCAGGCACTAAACTTTTCCATACAGTAAGTGTAAATAAGTTTTGGTGGTTATCAATTTCTTTCTGCGTAAAGAAAAATGAAATTGCACTCAACGTATCTGCTACAGGAGCATTGAAGTGATATGCAAAACGTCCATCAGAAGAAGGCGTAATGCCATAGCCATTTTCAGCAGTTCCATCATCATATGCAAAATAATCGCTGAAAATTTGTTCGTGTACAAGTGTGTCGTTTTGTTTGATAAAATCGCCACCTGTACTGCAAGTATATCTTGTTTTCAAAACAAATGGGTGATTTAAAACAGGTATGATAATTTTGTTTGAACTGATGCTATCGGTTGTATGTTCACCTAATAAATCGAAGCCACGTGTAGCAGAATCTATTTTTTGATTATTGCTTTTTATTCGTGAGGTATAGGTAAAACTGGCACTCTTGGTATTTACAAAGTTATTCCTAATTGATACGAAGTGGTTTTCAGCCAACATGGTTGCATTGAATTGGTTGAAAGGTACAGCCGCATATGGTTTGAGCAAAGATGTAGCATTTCCTGTGATAGAAACATCATTTTGAATGGTATCATTACAATTTGAATTTTTAACTAATTTTACATAATCAATATTCCAATGGTCATCCCCTCCAAATTGAGCACCCTTGTTTTTAAATCTAAATTGAAATCCTTTGTATAAATATTTTTCAGCTGTAATTGGAATAGAAATTAATTGAAATGCTTGAGTGGGGCTACCTGCAAATCTTATAACCTGTTCCCATTTTTGCGAAAGCCCATTTTTAAATTCTAACAGTAAGGAATCTTTCACCGAAGGTGCTCTACCATTCCCTTGTGGCTGAATGTAAAATCTTAAATAAACGGAATCCGAAGGACTATAATTGAGGTTAATTGGTGCAGAGGTAAGGGTATCGCAAACCCCATAGCTTCCTGTTGCAGTAGTATAGGGCTGTCCATCTTTATTGAAACCATCGAATGTTGCCACCCCTTTAGAAATTGCGTTATAGCCAAAAGTATTATTGATAAAAACAAAACTGTCTATCCAAAATTGATTGGATGGATAAATTTTATCGTAAGAAAAGTCGTCAAAAAATGGGAGGTTAAGGGTATCTGTTAATTGCTTAGCTCGCGCGTTGTTTTTTGGATATTTCGCATTAATGATAGGATTATATCGCAAAGGCGAGACCACTTCTTCTTGCGCAAAAACTAAAGTTGGTATGAAAATAATTAAATATAAAAGCTTTTGAAACATGTAGTAATTTAAAATTAAATTTCCGCAATTAGTCTTCTTTAACATAAATATCTATGGCAGTACCTTGTCCAATTTTATTCAAGGCGGTATCTGTACTAAACGCTGGATTTTGCTTATATATTTTTGTGTTGAATGTATCTATGCTACTTCCTTCAAAAATTACGGCACCTAGTCTAAGTTTGGAAGCATTGAGTACAAATAAAGCCTCTTCATAATTTAATCCGCTTAAATTAGGAATATCTACTTTGATGTTTCCGTAACCATCACCAACTAATAAATCGACGGTAGCGCCTTTACGAATCGCAAATCCTTTTTTTACTGTTTTGCCATTGTAAACTAAACCAAGCACTGCATTTTGCGCTAAATCTGGTTTGTAAATTAATTGTCCAATTTTTAAACCATAGCTCTCTAAAATAGAAGTTGCTTCTCTCAAAGAAACATCCACCAGATCTGGAAGTTTAACAATTGGAGGCGTACTGGATACAACGGTTAAGTAAATTGTTCTATTTTCTTTAACAGCAGCACCAGGTTCAGGTTCTTGTTCGTAAACAGTTCCAGCTTCTGCTAGGCTAGTATAAATAGAATCAATGCTGTATTTAAAGTTTTGAGCAGCTAATAAATCTGTTGCTTCAGAAAGTTCGAGCCCTTTTAAAACTGGAACGGGCACACTTTGCCCATGTTTAGTATAAAATGCAACCCATTTATATGCGCCAAAAAGCGTAATAAATAAAGACACAATTATGATGAGTAATTGCTTTCGAAAAGCTTTAGTCTGCAGGTATTGTATAATTTTCATTGGATGTTCAAACTTAAGCTAAAAATCAAGAATTAGAAAATCATTTTAGTTAGTTATTATATTAAATCAGCATTTTTTTACAAATTTGATTTATTATCCATTTGGATGTTTTCAATCACATCCACAAAATACAAAATATGAAGAAAAAAGTAGCTTTATTGGCAGGAGGTTATACCGGTGAATCTGTTGTGTCTATGAAAAGTGCAGCAATGGTTGCCAAGAGTTTAGAAAACACGCCTTATGAAGTGTTCAATATCATCATCAATCAAGAGAAATGGGTACATGTCAATTCGCATAATGAAGAATTTCAAGTAGATAAGAATGATTTTACAATCAAAGTTGATGGAGTTAAAATTACTTTTGATGTTGTATTCATCTGCATTCATGGTAGCCCAGGTGAAGATGGAAAATTGCAAGGTTATTTAGATATGATTGGTTTGCCGTATACAACCTGCGATGCCATAACTTCCGCTATAACAATGAATAAAGCATACACCAAAAGTGTAATTGCCGATTTAAAAGATGTTTCAGTGGCAAAATCGATGCAGGTTTTTGCTAATAGGCCTTCAAGTTCTGATGCAATACTTGAACAATTAACCTTGCCATTATTTGTAAAACCTAATTTTGGTGGAAGTAGTATAGGTATGAGTAGGGTAAATGTAGCGGAAGAGTTAGAACCAGCTTTAGCGAAAGCATTCCAAGAAGATGAGCAACTCATCATTGAAGAGTTTATCAGTGGAAGAGAATTTACCATTGGAGTTGTGAGGCTAAATGGTAAAATTTGGGTATTACCTGCTACAGAAGTTATTTCTTCTAAAGAGTTTTTTGATTTCGAAGCAAAATATACAACTGGTTTAACAGAAGAAATTACACCTGGAAGAATGACCGCTGAAGAAGTTGATAAAGTGCAACAAATGGCGTCTGCGATCTACGAAAGGTTAAATTGTGCTGGAGTGGTCCGCATAGATTATATCATCAATGAATCTGGTAAAGTATATGTGCTCGAAATCAATACCGTTCCTGGTCAATCAGAAAATAGCATTATTCCGCAACAAGTACGTGCCACTGGAATGGAAATGAGTGCTTTTTATAGTTTATTGATAGAAGAAGCCCTTAAATAGAATATTGAGCTATTATCCATTCTGGTATGGTTTCTGACCTTCCTGTATTGATATTTACCATGGTATAATGAAATTCTCCATCGCAGCATAATTTACCGGTTTTCTTATTGGTAATTTCGAATGCAACGGTGCAACCTTTATTTAGTAGCCCAGTAATACCTGTTTTAACTATAAAATGGTCTCCAAGGCCTAATGGTCTTTTATAATTGACGATGGCTTTACTAATTACCCAGCCAAACCCCATTTCTATAAACTTTTGCATAGAGAAGTGGTAGTTTTTTTCCATTTGTTCATACCTAGCGGCTAAAACGTAATCGAAATAACGGCTATTGTGAACATGTTGATTCATGTCAATATCGTCTGGTCTTACTTGAAGTTCTGTTTCAAATTTGCTATATTCCATTTGCAATTTTTTACATAGATGAGCAATTTTTTGATAAAAATCAATTAAAAAAGCAGTTAATATTTTAATTCAATTAAAACTTTAGGTATTAAATTCTTAATTTAACATAATATATTGATATATAAATATATATAAATTTTAATTAAAGTTATACTTTATTTAATGTGTCTGATTTGCTTCCTTAATTTTAGGTAATATTTTAGCGACAAAAAAAATATTTTAAAAAAAATATAGCCCTAATTGATTGATAAATAATGTTTATGGATTTTTTTTAGATTTATCTCCTGAGCTCCCCTTGTCAATTCCAATTTTTCCCGTATTTTTGTTGTCTAATTAAATCAATTGTTTAACCGCTAAAATATAATTCAAGAAATGTATTTAAGTACTGAAAAGAAGAAAGAAATCTTCGGGTCATTCGGAAAGAATGAAGCTGATACAGGATCAGCAGAAGGCCAAATTGCCTTATTTACACACAGAATCAGTCATTTAACTGGTCATTTAAAGAAAAATCGTAAGGACTTTTCTACTCAATTATCACTAACTAAATTGGTTGGTAAACGTAGAGCGTTGTTGAACTACTTAATGAAGAAAGACATCAACCGCTACCGTGCAATTGTGAAGAAATTAGAATTAAGAAAATAATTTTTCATGTTTTATGTTTTAAGAGCCGTCTCTGGATTTTTCCAGAACGGCTTTTTTCGTTTCTAATACCCTCTATCATTGAGTGGTATTAAAATTTTATTATGTACCTTTGCTCCGTTAAAAAATAATATATATATGTCGAAAATTGGAATTACCCATGAGTTTGAAATGGGTGATGGAAAAAAGATTTCCATCGAAACAGGAAAATTAGCTAAACAAGCTGATGGATCTGTTGTTGTTAAAATGGGAGATACGATGCTCCTTGCTACTGTTGTTTCTTCTCAAGATGCAAAAGAAGGTTCAGATTTCTTGCCTTTATCAGTAGATTATCAAGAAAAATATGCTTCTACAGGTAGAATCCCTGGAGGCTTTTTGAAAAGAGAATCAAGATTATCAGATTATGAGATTTTAATCAGTAGATTAATTGACCGTGCATTAAGACCAATGTTCCCAGAAGATTACCATGCTGATACACAAGTTATGGTTTCTTTAATTTCTGCGGATAAAAATATCATGCCAGATGCATTAGCTGCATTAGCTGCTTCAGCTGCATTAACAATCAGCGATATTCCTTTTAATGGCCCAATCTCAGAAGTTAGAGTTGCGCGTATTGATGGAAAATTAATCATCAACCCATTAATCTCAGAATTAGAAAACGCCGACATCGAATTAATCGTTGCAGGTAACGCACAAGATATCTGTATGGTTGAAGGTGAAATGAATGAGGTTTCAGAAGATGAAATGGCTGAAGCGATTCGTTTTGCCCACGCTGCTATTAAATTGCAAGTACAAGCTCAATTAGATTTATTAGCGAAAGTTGGTGCAAAAACGAAAAGAACTTACAAGCACGAACCAGATGCAAATCCAGCATTAGAAAGTCAAATCAAAGCATTTGCTTATGATAGAATTTATGCTGTTGCAAAATCTGCATTAGGAAAAGATGAGCGTTCAGTAGCATTCAAAGCTATTCGTAAAGAATTTGAAGCAACAGTTGCTGAGCAAATGTCTGATTCAAGCTTTGTTTATTTATTGAAAAAATACTACCACGATATTGAGAAAGAAGCAATTCGTGCGATGATTTTAAATGATGCAATTCGTTTAGATGGTAGAACAAACAAACAAATTCGTCCAATTTGGTCTGAAGTAGGTTACTTGCCTGCTGCTCACGGATCTGCTGTTTTCACTAGAGGTGAAACACAATCTTTGACATCTGTAACTTTGGGTGCGAAGACAGACGAGCAATTAATTGATGGTGCGATGTTCTTTGGATATAATAAGTTCATGTTGCATTATAATTTCCCTGGTTTTTCAACTGGTGAAGTTCGTCCAAATCGTGGTCCAGGTAGAAGAGAAGTTGGACATGGTAATTTAGCCATGCGCTCTTTGAAAAAAGTTTTACCAAGTGCTGATCAAAATCCATATGTGATACGTGTAGTTTCAGATATTTTAGAATCTAATGGTTCCTCATCTATGGCAACTGTTTGTGCTGGTACATTAGCATTAATGGATGCAGGTGTTAAAATTAAGGCACCAGTTTCTGGTATTGCGATGGGATTAATCTCTGACCCACAAACTAAAAAATATGCAATCCTTTCTGATATCTTGGGTGATGAAGATCACTTGGGAGACATGGATTTTAAAGTAACAGGAACAACTAAAGGTATCACTGCTTGTCAAATGGACTTGAAAATTGATGGTCTATCATACGACATGTTAGCTGAAGCATTGAACCAAGCAAAAGAAGGTCGTGCGCATATCTTAGGTGAAATGATGAAAACCATTGATGCACCTCGTGAAGATTATAAAGCACATGCTCCAAGAATTGTTGAGATGAGAATTGCAAAAGAGTTTATCGGTGCAATTATCGGACCTGGAGGAAAAATCATTCAAGAAATGCAACGCGAAAGTGGCGCAACCATTAGCATTGAAGAAAAAGACAATATGGGTATTGTTCAAATTTATGCTGATAATAAAGAGGCCATCGAT
>JAHEGO010000044.1 GCA_024645045.1 Sphingobacteriaceae bacterium | reverse complement strand
AAAGAGCGCTTCATTACTTTTGAAGAAATTCAAGAACAAGATGATTTATTCTTGCAACGTGCATTAGAAGAAATCGAATCTGTTGTGCTTGCTAAAGCGTTAATTAACGCCGACGAAACTACCATAGAAAAATTAATCAACCTCCGCCCTAAACGTGAGCAATTATTAATCAAATCAGAAATAGATTATAATAAAGATTTAGCTTTAGAAGAAATTGAAAAAGCTAGAAAAATTATTCTAGATAAACTGAAAGGGAAACTTACCGCATGAAATTAATGAAACACATCATAGTGCTGCTTATTTTATTAAGTACTGAAGCTGCTTGGGCCCAGAAGTACGATACGCAGACCATGTTAACAGAATACGAAGAATTGCTGCTAAATGTGGGAGCATCGGTTAATGACATTCCATTTTCAGCTAGAAGAATTGCACTATTTGAAGTAAGTTCAAAATCTGATAAACCTATTATCATTACCCAAAAATTATTGCGCTTACAATTAGAAGACGTTTTAAAGAAAAAAGCGTTTAGCGTAATTTCTGTTCCAGAATTTGAGAAAAAAATGATTTTAAAAATTGATGGAAACGACTCGTTAATTAAAATTGACAACCAAAGCAACATCAGTACATTCAGACAAAACCCAGATGCGCTTGATGCTGTTTGTAAAAAATATGGTGTACAAAGTTTGGTGGACTGCAGTTTGTTTTTTGATAGTACCAATGGCTTTGTAATGAACATTCGTTTTGTGAATGCCATTAGCAGAGAAGTACTTTGGAACGAAACACTATACACACGTTTAAAAGAATCTACTTTCAAAGCACGTAAGCAATTAAACGTGGGTGTGGCTTTCAACGCTATCAATAATTACATAGAGAACAGTAAAATTTACATTGTAAAGTCGATGTCTACATCCAACTTTGTAGAGTTTGTTTACGATCAAAATACATTACCAGACAAAAGCGCTTTCTTCGGATTGTATGCGCGTGTAAACTATTATAATTTTGAATTCGCAACCACCAACTCTTCTGTTGGTACCATGTTAGGAACTGCATTAATTCCTTCAGCAGGATTAAGAGGTTCTAAGTATTTTGCACAAAAACAAAAATCGCCGGAGTACTGGTTAGAATACCAATACAGCGGTGGTGTTTCTTTTTATAACAATGTATATGTGAATGCGGGAATGACCCTAAACGTAAACTTGACCAAAAGTTTTGGTTTAGGTGCACAAGCTACTTACGGTTTATATCCTGCAGTATTCAAAAGAGAAACAGCATCTGTTACTTTAAACAATTTGAATTACGCACTTTATTTATCTTATAAATTTTAATTAAAGATGAAGATGAGATTTTATTCCAACGCCTTTTGTTTACTTGTTGCGTTATTTTTAATGAGCGACCTGGCTATGGCGCAAGTAAATCCTTTTCAAAAAGTAGATACCACCAAAGCGCGTTTAAAAATTAAATATAAAAACCAAAACTCGGCAGTTGATTTAGCATTAGACGTTAACGAACAAGAGTTTTATTTGGAATTTAATGGCAAAGATTTGCAAAGTAACTTAATGAACCCTGCAGATACAGTGGTAAAGAAAGATAAAAAGCCGGCAGATCCAAAAGCAGAAAAAGAGCCTATCAAGAAAATTGACGCAAATAAAATGTTGCGTTTTTATCGTTTGGCGCAAGATGCATATGCAAAAAAAACATATGATATTTCACTTTCTTACATAGATAGTTCGATGTTTTACGGACCGTCATCTGATGCCCTAGGATTAAAAGGAAGTGTATACTTTACAAAAGGTGAAGTAGAATTGGCTAAGCGTGTGTGGGAGCAAGCAAAAGTGCTTGACAAAGATTTTAAAGTACCTGTTATTAATCAAAAATATATTCGCAAATGAGGTTTTCTATCTTATCGTTTTTTTGGATAATTTTTTCTTTAGGATTATTGATGACGGGGATCCTCGACATCATTGGTATTCTTCCTTTGAAAGAACATTTTCCATATTTATTCATAAACAGATTTTTAGATTTACCCAGTTTTCTAATTGTAATGGGTGGATTGTTAACCAATGCATTTATTATTTACCCAAGTAAGCTGATGCGTGCTGCATTTGCAAAAATGGGTCAAACTTTTCACCAATCTATTAACACACAAAAAGTTTTACAAAAAGACATTGAGTCTATTGTAACTTGGAGCAATGAATATAAAACCAATAGAATGGAATTTTTGCGTACCATTCAAGATAAACAAAAACACGATTTTACTTCTTACTTGTTTTCATTAATTAGTACAAATTATTCTATTGACGAAGTAAAAATTATTGGCGAAGCAAGTATTGATGAAAATTATTCAAACGCCCATAAAGTTTCAGAGGTATTAAAAAACATGGGTAACTCTGGTCCGGCATTTGGTATGTTTGGTACATTGTTTGGCTTGGTTTACATGCTTTCTAGCTTAGACGATCCATCTAAAATTGGACCGGGTTTGGCAACAGGTTTGTTGGTTACATTATATGGTGTAACTTTTACCCATTTGTTTTTCTATCCGGTTTCTAAAAAAATTATGTTAAACGCCGATTACAACAAGATTCGTGAAGAGTTATTGTTAGAAGGTGTTCAACTGATTGCTGAAAATAAATCTCCTTTATTTATCAAAGATAAATTACAAACTTATTTAGATCGCTCTTACACAATTAAGCAATTAAAAGCTGAGAATAAAAAGTAAGCGATATGGGCAGAAAAAAAATTCATTTCGAAGAAGAAAATGAGAATTGGCTAATTACTTACGCCGATACCATTACCAATTTATTGGCTTTCTTCGTATTGATTGTATCTGTATCTACCATTGATCAAACAGCTTGGTCTGAAGTAAACAACTCTGTAAAAGAAAAGCTGAATCAGAAAGAAGTTAAATCTAGTTTGACACAAATTAAAGAAACCCTCGACTCTGTTCTAGTTACGGAAAAAGCAGATAGTTTAGTGGACATTAAGTTAGATGCCGACGGCATAAAGATGAATGTGCTAAGTAAAGGAATGTTTAATTCTGGCGAAGCAGAATTATTAGACGAAGGTAAAAGTGTGGTAGATAGAGTGGTGAGCGCAATTGCTAGTTCAGATATTAAAAATTTTAAGATTGACGTGGAAGGACATACTGATGATGTGCCCATTTCAAATGAAAATTATAATTCCAATTGGGAGCTCAGTACATCTAGGGCTTCACATACCATTCAATACCTTATAGATAAAGGTGTTGATGCAGGCAGACTAAAAGCGTCTGGCTATGCAGACACTAAACCAATTAAACCTAATAAAGATGCGATTGGCAAACCAATCGATAAAAACAGGGCGTTTAACCGCAGGGTGGTACTTAGAATTTATTATTAAAATATACAACTTGGCTAAGAAGCATTTTCTATTTTTTGCCCTCCTTTTATTTTCCAAATTAATATTTGCTCAAAAAGTAATTATTGAAAATAAAACCCATACTTATTTTTCTTGCATTGAGGCATATGAGAATTTAATAAAAAAATATCCGAATATCCGCCTGCAAAATATTGGAATGACCGATGCTGGTTATCCTTTACAATTAGTAAAAATCTCAACGCATTTAAACGAAGGGTCAAAAGTTAGAATTTTAATAAACAATGGCATTCACCCCGGAGAGCCTGAAGGAATAGATGCTTCAGTCTATTTGGCTGCTGCGCTTTTAGGCGAAAAAAACGCTTTGTTTCCAAAAGGAATTAATGCAAGTGTTTTAAACGACTGCGAAATTTATATTATTCCTGTATACAATATAGATGGTGCTTTAAATAGAAATTCGAATTCGCGTGCCAATCAAAATGGTCCAATCGAATATGGGTTTAGAGCAAACGCTAGAAATTTAGACTTGAATAGGGATTTTATTAAAATGGATTCAAGAAATGCATTCGCCTTTGTTGAAATTTTTCAAAATATACAGCCACATATTTTTATTGATACACATACCAGTAATGGTGCAGACTATCAACATGTGCTTACTTACATTGCTACTCAAAAAGACAAGCTTTCAAAGCCGCTGTCTGATGTAATGTGTAAGCTGCTAATTCCTTCCATGGAAAAAAATTTAAATGATAAAAATTGGAATCCAATTCCTTATGTAAATGCATGGACAGATGCCCCATCTACAGGCTGGTCTGGCTTTTATGAGAGCCCTCGATACGCTAGTGGTTACACTACACTTTTCAACTGTATTGGTTTTACAGTTGAAACACACATGCTCAAACCTTTTGACCAAAGAGCAGCTGCTACTGCTGATTTTTTAAATGCTACCATTAGTAATGCGGCTATTTATAAAGCGCAAATTATTTCTGCAAAAGAAAATGCAATGACACTTGACTTAGCGAAAAAATATTTTCCTTTAAATTGGAAAGTAGACTCTACTAAAAACAGCTTTGTAAAATTTCGTGGTTACCAAGCTGGAAAAAAAATATCTAATGTAAGCGGGAAAGATCGTTTGTATTACGATAGAAAAAAACCATTTGTTGCAGACGTAAAATACTTAGACACATACCAACCAACCGATTCGGTTTCAAAACCATTTGCCTATATAATACCTTTTGCATGGAAGGAAGTGATAGAAAGGTTACGCGCTAATCGCATTAAAGTGGAACAAATAGGCAAAAACTATGCAAACATTTCTGCTCAGTGTTATTATATCAAGCAGTACCAGACTAGCAATAAGCCATATGAAGGTCATTATTTGCATTACCAAACTAAAGTTGATTTGCAAAATCAAATCCTGAATGTGAGTTCCAAAGATTACGTAGTTTATAGTAATCAACCTGGTATTCGGTTTATCATGGAAACACTAGAACCACAAGCCATCGACTCTTATTTTAATTGGAATTTTTTTGATGCCGTGCTTGGGCAAAAGGAAGGCTACTCCGATTATGTGTTTGAAGATTTAGCGGCTACGCTTTTAAAAACTGATACTGCGTTAATGCAATTGCTGCAAAATAAAATTAAAACAGATGCAGCGTTCGCAAATAATGGTGGCGCGCAATTAGAATTTGTATACCAACATTCTCCATATTTTGAGAAAAGTTACATGCGCTATCCAATTTTTAGAATCGAAAATAAAGCAGACATTCCATGGAAGCATTAATTACACAAAGCCCTGTGGCGTTTGGTATATTTTTATTTATACTCTTCACTTCGATTTATGCATTTTATGCAAATCAAATGTTGTTGCGTAAATTAATGTTGCACCCATTTAGCATTCATCGCCACAGAAAATATTACACTTTAATAACTAGTGGTTTTATTCATGCTGACTGGAATCATTTATTGTTTAACAGTTTTACTTTTTTCTTTTTTGCTTTTGAATTAGAAAGAATTATTGGACATTGGCAATTTGCAGTAGTATATTTTGGCGGATTACTTTTGAGTGACATTACAACAATTTCAAAATACAAGAATAACACTGGATATTATAGCCTAGGGGCATCTGGCGCAATTTCGGCAGTATTGTTCAGCTATATTTTATTTCTTCCACAGACCAAAATATACCTGTTCTTTATTCCAATCGGAATTCCTGCTTATATTTTTGCGGTATTGTATTTGAGTTATTGTTATGTTGCGGCAAAGAAAGCGCAAGATCATATTAACCACGATGCGCATTTTTGGGGAGCTTTAGCTGGAGTAGCATTAACTGTTTTAATGATGCCGAAAGTAGTTCCGCATTTTTTCCAACAGTTATTAAGCTAATAAAATCATTACCTGATTTTTTTCTACTTTATCGCCTGCTGTAATTTTTACTGCTTTAATAGTTGCGTCGGCAGGAGCTTTGATACTGTTTTCCATTTTCATGGCTTCTAATACCAAAAGGTTATCGCCTTTTTTTATTACATCTCCATCTTTTACCAATACTTTTAAAACCAAGCCTGGCATTGGCGCCTTAATATCATTGATTTTTTTTGCAGCGCTCGCATCAATACCTAATGACTTTAATAAATCATCGTATTGATCTTTCATTACTAAATCGTATTTGTTTCCATTTACTTTGATGCATGCGGTTTTGGTTGCAGCATCTAAACAGATTAATTCAGCATTATAAGATTTAGTGCCAATCAGTATACTGAACATATTCGCGTCTATTTTTTCAAACTGAATGTTTGCTTCGTTTCCAGTAATTTTTAAATCGTTTTTATTTCCGTTTAATTCGAAAGTAAATTGATTGTTTGCTGTAATATGAATCATATAAATCTTATTTAGTAAATGCGTATTGTATAATATTTGCGCCCATTTTTAAAGCCTTCTCGCGAGTTTCTTCTGTATCTGAAGGGTAAGTGCCGAAGTCTTCCCAACCGTTGCCTAGATCGCACTGAAAATCGTAAAAACAAACTAGCCTGCCTTGGTATATGATACCGAATCCTTGCGCTCTTTTACCATCATGCTCATGTATTTTAGGTAAGCCATTGGTAAAGTTAAACTTTTGATGATAAAT
>JAHEGO010000070.1:37511-128734 GCA_024645045.1 Sphingobacteriaceae bacterium | reverse complement strand
GGTATTGTTCCATCTCACGTAATTGCTCAATTTCTGTAAACTTATCTTCTGCCCAATTTCTCACCTCATTCTCTACATCTGTAATTGGATCGGTGGAATGAAATTCTGGAAAACGCGGTCCAACTTTCTTCAACTTTAGGTTGTGAATATTCTTATATACCAATTTTATTTTCCTGTAAATGAAAACTTCGATTGCGTAAATAAAAAGTATAAAAGTGGTAATAAAGGTAAAAGCCAAAATAGAACCAATGGCTATAATTTTAAGACCAGAAAAATAGACAAAAAGCCCAACAAAAAAAGTAACCGCTAATGCGGTATAAAATGCAATACTTCTTGGTGTTGGATTTTTATTCATTAAATAAATTTACAATTAAATTTCGAATTTGTACCCAACGCCTTTAACGGTAGTTACATAATGATCTCCTAATTTTTCTCTTATTTTTCTGATGTGTACATCTATGGTACGATTAGTCACGACAACAGAATCTTCCCAGATACTATTTAAGATGCCTTCTCTTGTAAATACTTTACCAGGTTTAGTTGCTAATAAATACAAAAGTTCAAATTCTTTTTTAGCTAAAGTTATTTTATTTCCATTTTGAAACACAAGGTATGCTTCTCGATCAATAATCAAATCACCTATTTCAAGTCTTTTAGAAACTTCAACGTCTGCAATGGTATTTCTTCTTAAAATAGCATTTATTCTACTAATAAGCGCGCGTGGTTTTATTGGTTTAGCAATGTAATCATCTGCACCTACATTGAAACCTGAAATTTCGGAATATTCTTCACTCCTAGCTGTTAAAAATACCATATAAGTATTTTTGAATTCAGGCATTGCCCTTAATTGCCTACATGTTTCGATACCATCTAATTTTGGCATCATGATATCTAATAAAATTAAATCCGGATGGTGTTTCTTAGCCATTTGAATAGCTTCGATTCCATTGGTAGCAGTTATGAACAAATAGCCCTCTTTATTTAAGTTATAAGCGATTAATTCCAAAATGTCTGGTTCATCGTCTACAATTAGAATTTTTTGTTTTTCAGTGCTCATATTTATTGTTTTACCAAATGTATATTAGTCATAACACCACATGGTTAACTCAATGTTAAATAATTGTAAACTATTTTTTCAATAATTTTGCTACATGGGTTGTTAAATCGTCGCCTCTTAGGTTTTTAGCAACAATTCTACCGTCTCGGTCTAACAACACTGTAAACGGAATGGCCTCCACTTTATATAGTTTGGCCGCTTCCGAACCCCAATATTTTAAATCAGAAACTTGAGTCCATTTTAAGCCATCTTTCATAATAGCTTGCACCCAATCTTCTTTCTTTTTATCTAAAGAAACCCCATAAATGGTAAACCCTTTAGCATGGTATTTATTATACAATAACACATTATTAGGGTTCTCTTTTCTACATGGTCCACACCATGATGCCCAAAAATCGATTAATACCACTTGACCTCTTAAAGATGACAAGGCAATCATATCTCCATTTGGACCAGGTAAATTGATATCAGGTGCAATTTCTCCTACATTCAGCATTTTAATTTCAGAAAACCTTGCATAAAATGCTTGAGCATATTTAAAACTATCTATTGAAATTGCATTTTCTTTGAATACTTGATCTATAAAAGCGTAATTCTCATCTGCGTTTAAATAAGATAAAGCATATAATTTAACTAAAAAATCTTTGTGAGCATTAACAAAATTTTGGATCAATTGAACTTGCGAATTCAAAACTTCAAAATAAGATTGTTCTAATTTTTTTTGAATTTGGGCGATGTTAGGATCATTCACCGATTGCGCATATGTTTGTTGTAATTGATTTACTTTTTGGAATGTTTGATATAAAATATCATTCACCTCTTTTAATTGCATAGAAAGCGGAGAACCCTTAATTTCATAAGCGTTCATTGGTCCAGATGCGTCAAAAGATACTGCTAATTCAGATGTATTATCTAATACCAAATCGATGGCTTTCTTACCTTCAAAATTTAAACGATAAATTGCTTTTTCTTCTGCATTTCCAAAAATCTCAAATTCTCCATTGCTAGATAATTCTGCTGAGTCTAGTTCGATAACTTGACCTTCTATTTTTTCGAGATATACTTTTTTAAATGTTCCGCCTTTTACAAATCCTTTAATTTGAAATCCATTATTTTCTGAACAAGATTGTAATGCGATGAATAGGATGAACAAAAATCCAATGCTATATTTTTTCATTTTTTATTTTTCTAAGGCTTCCATTACCAACTTATTCGCTTCTTTGGGATCTAATTTACCTTTGGCTAATTTCATTACTTCACCCATAAATAATCCCAACAATCCCTTCTTACCAGCTTTGTATTCAGCTACTTTATCTGGATATTTTAATAAAACTTCGTTCACAAATGCAAGCATTTCTTCATTTGAGGTACTAATAATAATATTTAATGATTGAGCCAACGCCTCCACATTTGTAGTAGGATCTTTTATCAATGCTGGAAATAAAATTTGATTTGCACTGGTATTACTTATTTTTGATGTTTCAATTAAATGAATGATTGCTGCAATTTGCTTTGGTAGAATTGGAAATTCTGTAATAGAAATTGCTTGTTCATTTAAATAAGATTTAATAGCCCCCATAATCCAGTTGGCAGCTAATTTATAATTGGCGCAATGCTTACCCAATTCCATAAAATACATCGCTAATTCTTTTTGATCAATCAATAAAGAAGCGTCATAATCTGTTAACTGATATTCTTGCGTAAATTGTTTAAATAGTTGTTCAGGCAAGGCCGGCATGTCACGCTGAATAGCTTGTATATATTCATTCGTAAGAACTACAGGTGGTAAATCAGGTTCAGGAAAATAACGGTAATCATTCGCCATTTCTTTTGACCTCAATACACTTGTTTTTCCAGTTGCTGCATCAAAATTTAAAGTATTTTGATCAATGTGACCACCTGCTTTAATCACTTCTACTTGTCTTTGAAATTCATATTCAATTGCACGTTGTACATTTCTAATAGAATTTAAGTTCTTTACCTCACACCTATTTCCAAAAGCAGTTGCTCCCTTTTTACGAACAGATATATTTGCATCACAACGCATACTACCTTCTTCCATATTTCCATCACAAATCTCTAAATACCTTAAGACTTTACGAAGTTCTGTAAGATAAGCTCCTGCTTGCTCAGAAGACCTAATATCTGGTTCTGATACTATTTCAATTAAAGGAACTCCTGCCCTATTTAAATCAATTAAAGTATCTCTGTAATCTTGATCATGTATACTCTTTCCCGCATCTTCTTCCATATGAATTCGTGTAATACCAATGCGGCTTACAGTTCCATCTTTAAGCTTTACATCTACAAATCCATTGGTACAAATTGGTGTGGTGTCTTGGGTTATTTGATATCCTTTAGGTAAATCTGCATAGAAATAATTTTTTCTAGCATATTGGTTTTCCAAACGAATGGTACAATTTGTTGCCAATCCCATTTTAACAGCAAAATCAATCACTTGCTCATTGGCCTTAGGTAGTGTTCCTGGATGCCCCAAAGTAATGACACTGATGTTAGTATTCGGATCGTCTCCAAACCCAGCAGAATCAGCAGCATATGCCTTGCTTTTTGTTGATAATTGTGCGTGAATTTCTAATCCTACAACTAATTCAAATTCTTCCATAAATACGCTATAATTTTAAACTTAAAATTGACTCAACTCTTCCGAAATCAAATTCATTTGATCAGCCAATTCTATTTTATCTTGTTTCTTTAATTTTAAATAATTGATTGCGGATTTTAATGCAATCCAATTTCTTCTATAATGAAATGCAACTATTCCAGTAATGACCAACGTTATTAGACCTAAGCCAACGATGAAAATATTTGGAATAATTGTATAAAACCAAAATGCATAAATGAGGTAAAATAAAAGCATCGATAAGGCTGCACCAGCAATATTGATAGATGCATCATACTCTCGGTCTTTCTTAAAAAAATAATGTGCGGCTGCCAATGGCAAATAGAATGAAATGGCATGGAATAAGAAACCTATTATGAAAATAGGCATTAGGAACACAAAATCAAGTAATCTTAAGGCTACATACAATCCCATTTTTTTATTTGACATTGATTTAAATTTTTGCAAACTTTTTCTGGTTATACCCAAATGTTGCAATCTACTTTCAAAATGTTGCACAGCAGATTTTAATACATCTTGCAACTCTTCTGTTTCTAATCTAATATGCTCCGCAACAGACATAGCATATTGAAAAGATTTATGCGTTTTTGTCCAAGCTAAAGTTCTTTCCCATAAATATTCTTGTTTAGCATTATCTAGTTCAAACATATTGACTTTAATATCTGATTCAATTTGTTTGGTAACCGAAACCAATGCCTCATTTTTATCTACTTTGTACATGTTTTTAAGATGAGCTATTGTAAAAGGAGTTCCAACTGAAAGCCAAACTTTACCACCGAAAAATCGCATCCTTTCATAATTGATTCCTACTCCAACAATTGATAATCCTAATTTAAAATTAGCAGACTCCTCAGCTTGAAAAGCAAGTCTAGCTGACCCTTTATGTAATTTTCTTAATTTCTTTTCTAAGAAACAATTCGCTTCCGGAAATACAATAATTGCACCGTTATTTTCAAAAATCTTAATGCACTTTTCAAATATTTCTTTGTTCTTATCTAATTGTCCTATACCATCACGCATTCGATACACAGGAATCAATTGCCATTTTTGTAACAACCAATTAGCCCATTTAGCATTAAAAACATCAGCACGAACTAATACATGGTACTTCCTTCTTGAAAAAGCCATAATTAACATGGCATCGATGAAAGCATTACCATGGTTAGCACATACCAATAATGGTTTATTCGTATTTAAACGCTTTAATCCTATTAATTCTTTTTCTGGATAAAAGAAATAGGCAGCAATTCTAATGACAAATAAAATAAACTTGACCAATTTACTATTGAATAAATGTTAAACTCTTTTCAATTGCGGCTACTAAACCTGCGCTATTTTTTCCTCCTGCTGTTGCAAAAAAGGCTTGTCCACCTCCACCACCTTGTATTTCTTTACCTAATTCTCTTATAATTTGAGCAGCATTTAATCCTTTTTCTGCCACCAAATGATCGGAAATTATGAGTGATAAATGAGGTTTACCATCAATATCAGCGGCTAATAATAAGTAGGCATCTGAAAGTTCCGCTCTCATTTCAAACAATATATTTTTAATTAAATCGGGATTATTAATAGCAACCATTTTAGCAATACACTGAATACCGTTAATGATTTGTATTTCTTTTAATAATTCTTGTTTGATATTGGCAGCAGCTGTGTGCTCGAAAACTTCAATTGATTTTTTCAACTTTAGGTTCTCTTCCACTAACTGATCTATTGATTTTAAAATATCTACAGGTGCTTTTAACTTTTCTTTAATTGACGTTACTAAAGCAGCTTGTTCATTGTAAAATGCCAATGCTTGTTCACCTGTTATCGCTTCAATTCTTCTTACTCCTGCTGCAACTGCGCCCTCAGAAATTATTTTAAACAAACCAATTTGTGCTGTATTTTTTACGTGTGTACCGCCACATAATTCTTTAGAATATTGGTCATCAAAAGTGATCACACGAACAAAATCTCCATATTTTTCACCAAATAATGCAGTCACACCACTATCTAATGCTTTTTGATAAGCCACATTTCTTTCTTCTTTTAATGGAATTTGAGCCCTAATTTTTTCGTTTACAATTAGTTCTACTTGTTGGATTTCTGTTTCAGTTAATTTAGCAAAATGTGAAATATCAAAACGCAAATACGAATCATTCACTAGTGATCCTTTTTGATTAACATGTTCGCCAACCACCTGTTTCAATGCAGCATGCAATAAATGAGTTGCTGAATGGTTATTTTCAGTAGCCATTCTTTGAGCAACATTTACTTGGGCAATAAAAGTTGCATGGATATTAGCTGGCAATTCATCACAATAATGAACTATTAAATTATTTTCCTTTTTAGTATCCGTTATTTTAACAGCTAGTTTTGTTTCTTGGTCAATTAATAAACCTGTATCTCCTACTTGACCTCCACTCTCCGCATAAAAAGGTGTTTCTGCTAAAACCAATTGATATTGCACTTTATTCTTTGCAGAAACTTTTCTGTATTTGATCAGTTGAGTTGTGGCCGTCAATGAATCATAACCCACGAAATTAGCAGAAAGTTCAGAATTCACATCTGTCCAATCATCTGTATCTACTGCAGTTGCAGCCCTTGATCTTGTTTTTTGAGCTTGCAATGCTTCATTAAAACCAATTAAATCTACACTACATTTTTTTTCAGATGCCATCAATTGCGTTAAATCAATTGGGAATCCAAATGTATCGAACAATTCAAATGCAAATGCGCCATCGATGATATTATCTTTTGGAACATATTTGTCAAATCTTTGAATTCCGGTTGCCAATGTTTTTAAAAATGCTGTTTCTTCCTCAATGATAACTTTCTTAACAAAATCTTTTTGACTAACAATTTCATCAAAAACACCTTCAAATTGTACAGCTAAAATATCTACCAATTGATAAATAAATGGTTCTTTAATATCTAAATAAGTATAAGCATATCGAACTGCTCTTCGTAAAATTCTTCTGATGACATAACCAGCTCCTGTATTTGATGGCAATTGACCATCTGTAATACAAAATGAAATGGCACGAATATGATCTGAAATTACACGCATGGCAATGTCTGTTTTTTCAGATTGTCCATATGGAATTTTACATTCAGCAGCAATGAATTGAATTAATGGTTGAAAAATATCAGTATCGTAATTTGATGATTTACCTTGAATAACCCTTACCAATCTTTCAAATCCCATTCCTGTATCAACGTGCCTCATTGGCAACGGTGCTAGAGAACCGTCTTTCATGCGATTGTATTGCATGAACACATTATTCCAAATTTCGATAACTTGAGGATGATCAGCATTTACTAAAATTGCGCCATCAACTAATGCACGTTCTGCGTCAGGTCTTAAATCAACATGAATTTCTGAACAAGGGCCACAAGGTCCGGTTTCACCCATTTCCCAGAAGTTATCTTTTTTATTTCCTAAAATAATACGGTCTTCTGGAACAATTTTTTTCCATTCTTCAAACGCAATAACCGATCGCGGAATACCTTCTTTTTCATCCCCTTCGAAAACAGAAACATATAACCTGTCTTTTGGAAGTTTATAAACTTCTGTCAATAATTCCCAACTCCAAGCAATTGCTTCGGCTTTGAAATAATCTCCAAAAGACCAATTGCCTAACATCTCAAACATGGTATGATGGTAGGTATCGATTCCTACTTCTTCTAAATCGTTGTGTTTACCAGATACGCGTAAACATTTTTGAGTATCTGCAACTCTTTTGTATTTTATTGGACTAACACCTAGAAAAATATCTTTAAATGGTGCCATTCCAGAATTAATAAACATCAATGTTGGATCGTTTTTAACTACCATTGGAGCAGACGATACAATGTGATGTTCTTTCGATTTAAAAAAATCTAAAAATGCTTGTCTTATTTCTTTTGAGTTCATAGCTATTCTAAGAAAACAAAAATAGCATATTACCGCGATTTTTCATCGAAATTGTGCCTTTATCTATGTTTAATCGTAGAAAGAGTGGATTTTTTGAATAAATGTTATTTTTGTATCCCGGATTATGGCAAAAAGGATCAAATATTTCTACAATACCAACACCCTTAAATACGAGAAAGTTGAACTTTCTCTTACCAGGAGGATACTTAGGGTATTGGGTTATTTAGCCTCTGTAATGGTATTTGCAAGTATTGTAATGATCATTGCTTACACCTATATCGATTCTCCTAAAGAAAAACGACTCAAAAGGGAAATTGAACAATTAGACCTTCAATATGAAATGCTCAACGAAAGGTTGAAAATTATGGATGTGGTTATGGAAGACTTAACCGACCGAGATAATAATATTTATCGAGTAATTTTTGAAGCAGATCCTATTCCTACCGATGTGAGAAAAGGAAGATATGGTGGCGTCAATAAATACAAAGCACTTGAGAATTACGATTATGCTGACATTGTTTTAGAAAGCGCTAAAAAATTAGATAGAGTGGCTAAACAAATGTATGTGCAGTCAAAATCTTATGATGAATTACTGAAAGAAGTAAAAAATAAATCAAAATTGTTGGCCTCCATTCCTGCCATTCAACCAATTCCTAATAAAAATTTAAAGGCAATGGCATCTGGTTATGGTTTTCGAATTCACCCTATTTATAAAACCTCTAAAATGCATACTGGTATGGATTTTACAGCTAAAATTGGAACTCCAATTTATGCAACTGGAGATGGATATGTGAGTACAGCCGATAATTCTGGTAGAGGTTATGGCAACCATGTTGTGTTAAACCATGGATATGGCTATCAAACGCTTTATGGTCACATGAGCAGAATTAAATGCAGAAGAGGCCAAAGTGTTAAGAGAGGTGAAATTATAGGTTTTGTAGGTAATACAGGTACATCAACTGCGCCACATTGCCATTATGAAGTGAGGAAAAATGGCAAACCCATCAACCCTATTAATTTTTACTATAACGATTTATCACCAAGAGAATACCAGCAAATGTTAGATATATCTGCAAGAGCAAATCAATCTTTCGATTAATTTGATTGCTAATTTTTGTAGATATTATTAACTTTAACCAAAAGAATTCAGATTATATGCCTTACAAAGAATACGAACCTCAGAAAATGTATTACTCCATTGGTGAGGTTGCAAAATTATTTCAGGTAAATCCCTCTCTCATTCGTTTTTGGGAAAATGAATTCGACATTCTTCAACCAAAGAAGAATAAAAAAGGAAATCGATTATTTACACCAGAAGATTTAGAAAATCTAAAAGTAATTTTTCACCTCGTGAAAGAAAAAGGCTATACCCTTCAAGGCGCTAAAGAAGCGATGAAAGGTGGCTCTAAAGAAATCAAAGAAACGCAAAAAGTGATTGACTCACTCGCTACTTTAAAAGCTTTCCTATTAGAAATTAAAGATAATTTATAAGCCTGCATTTAACAGGTTTTAATTAAATCATGCTTTCCCCATTTTTGATAAATGAAAGGGATTGGGATGCTGTTGGTTTTAATTTTAAATGGGACATTGACTTTTGCGCAACAATTCCTTAGTGCAGATAGTCGAGCCTTATTAGGCAGTGGTATATCACTAGTATCAGGTAATATATTAGGAGAAAATCCGGCAAGTAGTTTGAAATTAACTTACCGAAGCATCCAACTAACACAGCAAATAGACTTTGGTCTAACAAATTTACAATCCTTTCAAATGGCCATTGCAGTTCCCATGGAACACCAAAGTTTTGGATTAGCCATACATCAATCAAGTTTTGAAAACTTGCAAATTCAGCGGTGGTGTGGAAACGCTGCAATTGCATTAAATAAGAACATTAGCCTTGGTTTAAATTTAAATTTAATTAGATCTAATTATTTAAATGCTAACGCAAACATTCAATTTATACCTGAAATTGGAATGATTTACCAACGAAAAAAGAATATAGATTGGGCCATTCATTTAATAAATTTTGGAATTAATTCGACACAAAAGCAACTTCCAACTGCACTAAGTTTAGGATTAAGTTCAAAAATAAATACACAAATTATTTTGTGTGCAGGTTTATTTTTAAACAAAGAAGATGTCTTTCAAATTAAGGCTGGCATAGAATATCGACTATACAACCAACTAGTTTTAAGGGCTGCAATTGCAAGTAAATCACCATTATTAGGGATTGGTGTATCATGGCAACAAAAACGTTATCAATTCTGGCTAAGCAACACCCATCACCTATTTCTAGGCAATAGTCCTTCTATTAAAATTAGCTATGCGTTTTAATTTATTTTGGTTGTTTTTCATTTTATACTTACCTGGATTTTCGCAAGATATTCAACAAGATAATATGATCAATAACATTGAAATAGATGAAAATACAGAAGAACAATTTAACGAGCAATTAGAAAAACATCAAGAATACCAGATTCAAAATTTAAACTTAACATATGCAACACCACAGGAATTAAGTAATTCAGGGTTATTTAATTCCAATCAAATGAATGCAATTATTCAGCATCAAAAGGAAACTGGTAAAATAATTGACCTATACGAACTACAAATACTTCCTGAATTTTCAGAAAATGATTTGTTAATATTAGCAAAATACTGTGTTCACTTAACTGAAATTAACTATCAAAAACCTAGCACATTTTCAACTTCTAGAATCAAGTTTACAAACCAGACACCAATAGATAATGGGAGTCCGTGCTCAATTTATTATAAAATAAGTCATAAAAACAGTAATGGTATCTCTTGGATGCTTGCAACGGAACAAGATGTAGCCGAACAATTTCATTTCAATGGCATTCAATTTCCGTTAGATCACCTATGTGGGAATATTTATTTTACTAAAAGAAATTTTAATATAATCATTGGAAGTTTTCGAAGTTTTCTTGGACAAGGATTATTGATGGGACAAGGCAAAGGCACTGAATTTGCTGCAGATTGGACGACCCTCATTGCAACAAATAATGGCTTCACTCCTTATGCATCTGCCATGGAATTTGGCTATCAAAATGGCATAGCGATAAGATATGATCATCGAAACTGGAAAATATTTTTTGCACCTTCCTATCAAAAAATAGATAGTGGTAGTAACAGTGGACTACATAGAACCATCACTGAAATTCGACATCAAAATCAAATTAAACAAAGTATTTTAAATGCGAGAATTGCTTATCAATTCAATCATACAGAGCTTGGAATTAATTCTATAATTGATATTTATAATAACAATCAAGGATATGCTGTTGACCTTGTTAGTCATTATCAAAATATGATTATTGGGGCTGAAATAGCTGATTTTAATAGTAAAACAGCAATTCATTTGGCCTGTATGGCTATCTTAAATAAACAAACGAGCATAGCTATTGCATATAATACCTTTAGCCAAAAATACCAGAATACATTTGCTTCCAATCAACTCTTACAAGGTAATTCGAGTAATGATATGGGATTTAGTATTGCAATAAAAAAAGCAATTAATAGCAAGAGCTTTTTTCAAATTATCAGTAATTCTCACACTATCGAAGCAGCTGAAAAAACGATCAAATCACCACAGTTTTTAAATAAAATTCAAGGAGTTTTAATTTTTACTGCTAGATCAGGGAATGAAATTCAATATAAATGCAGCTATCAATTTCAAAATAAAAAAATTACAAAAAGCGACGAAACTATTGAATTATATGAATATCAGACCCTTTTGAGTAATACTTTAGTCATCAAAAATCACATTACTAAAGAACTGCAACTATTAAATAGAATTGATTTTAAAACCAATTCAAGTTCAAATTCGGCTGCATATCAATGCGCAATTAAATACGCGTTGATTGATTCAAAAATTAATTTTGGATATGGAATTACTTTTTATAAATGTGATTTTGAAACGAGAATATATAGTGCAGAACAACAGCTTCCTAATTCACTGAGTAGTGTTATTTTAAATGGGGACGGTATTAGGGGTTATTTTTATTTGCAATCGAAAATAAACAAACACTGTACATTGAGCTTAAAAACCACTAAAAATAAGGTATTGGCTGAAAAAGAAAACAATTCCTATGCCTTTCAACTGGTGGTTAAATGATGCTTAGAAATTATATGAGAGAAGTAGTTTTAGGAAGATTACTACTTGCTATTATAACAGGTATTATTCTTGCTACATTTCTTCCATTTAATTTAAATTGGATTTTATGTCTAGGATTTATTTGGATTTTAATTATACTCATACATAGCTATTTTGCGCATCGGTTAAAAGGATTTACTTTTCATTGGTTAAATGGATTTAGCATTAATTTGATATTTATTTATTGTGGGTGTTTACTCACTTATAGTATTCAAAACGGACTTTCTCCGTATCATTTTAGCAAACAAAAAGTCAATAATTTTACTTTAATTATTAAAGATGATATAAGTAATAATAGCCTTAATAACAGGTATTTAGCAGATATTTTAATGATAAATGATATTATAAAAACACATGGAAAAATTCTAATATATACTAAAACAAAAAAACTACAAATAGGAAGTATTTTAAAAATACACGCCAATATTATTCCCTTTCTAAAAAACAGAAACCCAGGTGAATTTAATGCACAGGAATATTGGAAAAAAAAACAAGTATTTCATTTTCTATACTTGAATGAAAATGATACCATTATTGGGTTGCATGCTATGAGTTTTTTAAAAGCAAATAGTTTATGGATTGCAAGCAAATTTGATAGTATTTTAAAAAAGAACTTAATAGATGAGGAAAGCTATCGAATTGCTTCTGCACTTTTAATAGGCAGTAGAGTTGGAATAAGTGAGGATGTAATTAGTGATTATTCTAAAACAGGAACAATCCATATTCTCTCTGTTTCTGGCTTGCATGTAAGCATTATATTTCTTGTACTAAATAAGTTTTTATCCATTTTTAGTTGGGGAAAAGCAAAACTTTTAAAAACCATCATTTTAATCGGATTTGTGTGTTTGTATGCCTATATAACAGGGCTTTCCCCTTCCGTTTGCAGGTCTGCTGTCATGATATCTTTTAGCATCATTGGTAAGCAAATTAACCAACAAAGTAACCCATATAACTTAATTGCAGGATCAGCTTTATTATTACTAATTATTGATCCATTTTATTTATATGATATCGGCTTTCAACTTTCCTATTTAGCGGTTCTTGGTATCATCTATTTTTATCAAGCAATTTATGAATTGATGTGTTTTCAGAATAAATTATTAAATCAAATTTGGATGTTGATTGCTGTTTCTATTTCTGCCCAACTAAGTACCCTCCCAGTGGCCTTGTATTACTTCCATCAATTTCCTAATTATTTTTTATTAGCAAATTTGTTAGCAATTCCATTGTCAAGTATTGCACTTTACCTTGGCATTGCTTTATTAGCTTTCAATCCTATTTCAATTTTGTCAAAATATATTGGCTTTGTTTTGAGCAAATGCATTGGTTTAATGGGCTATATACTTCACGAAATAAGCATTTTACCTAATTCATTGAGTTTTTATCATCACCTCAATATAACATCTTCCATTCTCCTATTTTTAGCTATTTTATGCTTAAGTATTTATGTAATTCATCACATAAAATGGTTCAATTATTTCGGTTTGTTTTTTGTTTTGATAATTGCTGTAAACATTTTTTTGACCATAAGAAATGAACAAGAAAAGCTTTTATATGTCATTCATCAGAATGACAGTCCAGGCCTAATAATTAAACAATCAAACCATTATATGTTAATTTGCGCAAGATCAACTAATGCGATCAAATTGAATAGACTGATTCAAAATTTCAATAAAATTGGTTGGGAATTAGATAAACTTATTTTGGTTAATAATAAAAGTGTGGTTGCCTATCAAGAGTGCAACTACCTCTTCATTGATAAAATCAAAAACCTTCATTTATACCAACTGAAAAAACCAGTAGATTTCCTTCTTTGTGCAGATTACCTCAGCAATTTACCAGAAAAACTAGCGCTACATTTTATCACTAATAAAAGCCTAATAGGTAAAGAAAAGAAGCAAATTAACTGCTATTCTACATATGATTCAGGAGCTCAAAAAATTGTAATTCCCTGATATTTTTTATCTTTAAAAGTAAATAGATAGAGTATGCGCAAATCGAGCTTTAATTTTCTCAAATTATTTTTATTCTGGATTGCTAGTTTTTTAGTGCACAGAATAGTATTCGTACTTTATCATGTAACCAGCATAAATCAATCTAAGCTTTCAGATTATTGGCAAATTTTTTGGCATAGTATCCCATTAGACCTTTCGATGGCAGCATATTTTGTTGCAATTCCTGTGGTATTATTCTTTTTCACATTATTCTTTTCAAAAACGAACCAATTATTAAACTTTTGTTATCCCAAAATTAACTATTTCTTCATAGTGTTGATCAGTATTATAGACACAATTGACCTACATATTTATACAGAATGGGGCACTAAAGTAAACAGCAGAGCAATTGATTTTTTAATCAACTCCCCTTCTGAAGCATTAGCATCTAGTGCTTCTTCTCCTTTATTGCTAGGGATAAGCTTATTTCTAATACAACTTTTTTTATTGTTATGGATTTATCACAAATACATCAATTGTAAATTTGAAAAAATCAATTTTAAATACAGTCATGTAATAGCCATTCCAGTATATTCCTTGATTTTGATTCTTTTTTTGAGAGGCGGCACTCAACTAGCTCCAATCAATCAAAGTGCAGCCTATTTTTCTAATAATTCTTTATATAACCATGCTGCAGTAAATACAGAATGGAATTTAATGGCATCTATTTTACAAAATAACATTAATGCCAAAAACCCATATCAATTTGTATCAGATAGCATTGCAAAAAATGAAATACTTGATTTGTATCCCACTACAAATGATGAATCAAGCAATCAAATTTTAACAATTCCTAAACCCAATATTGTATTGGTCATTTTAGAAAGTTTTACATCCGATGTGGTAGGCACATTTGGTGGAGAGGCTAACGTTTGTCCTAGCCTTTCAAAAATAGCAAATGAAGGAATTGCATTTGATTCAATTTATGCTTCCGGAGATCGAACAGATAAAGGTTTAATAGCTATTTTGAGTGCTTTCCCATCACAAGCCGTAAGATCAATAATTCATCAACCAGATAAGTTCGAAAAACTGGCTTCATTACCTCAATCATTAAAGGAAAATGGTTATGAACCATTCTTTTTATATGGTGGCGAATCAGAATTTGCGAATTTTAAATCATATTTATTGTCAACAGGAATTAATCACATTGTAGATCGAAATAATTTTGAATCTAGCCAAATGAATTCAAAATGGGGTGCTCACGATGGTTACTTGTTTGACAAACTCAACAAAGAACTTGAAACAAAAAAGCAACCATTTTTTGCAATCACATTGACGTTAAGTTCACATGAACCTTTTGAAATACCTATAGAATCTAGTTTTAAAGGAGAAGACTTACCTCAACTTTTCAGAAAATCAGCAAATTATACCGATCAATGTATTGAAAAATTTATGCAGGCTGCTAAAAAAGAAAAATGGTACGATCAAACATTATTTGTTTTTGTAGCTGACCATGGCCACCGACTTCCCAAATCTTATAGTACCGCTTATGATTTTCGCAAGTTTAGAATTCCTTTAATTTTTGCTGGTAATGTAATTAAATCTGAATTTAGGGGCAAAAGAATTCATATGCTTGGGTCACAAACAGACCTTGCAGCAACTATCCTATCGCAACTAAAAATGGAGCACCAACAATTTAATTGGTCGAAAGACTTGTTGAATAAGGATACAAAGCCATTTGCATTTTATAGTTACGATAATGGATTTGGTTGGGTAAAACCTGAGCAAACAATTGTTCAAGACAATATCAATAAACAAATTATTTTCAACAGTCAACCAAAATTAAATACGGAAGAAAATTTACAACAAGGACAATCTTATATGCAGAAGGTATTTGAACAATACTTAGCTTATTAATCTACGAAGTGTTTGGTATTCTTCATGATGTTTTTCTTTGTCCAGGGAATGGTGCTTTCTTGTGGACTTTGACGCTCACCACATTGCTTAACTGAACAATAATAACAGCACTGTGGCAAACATGGATCCACATGTATAAATAACTCCACTTGCGTTTCGGCTTTTTCTTTCATCAATTGTTCTATGGCATGAACTTCATCATGCATTTGATTTAAATGCCAGTAATGGGGCAATGTTAAATGGCAATCAATATGCAAATCAGCACCATATTTTTGAGCACGTAAATTATGTACGTCTACCCATGATTCTTTTCTTACTTCACCTAAAATTTTTACAATTTGATCAACTACTTTAGGATCAATTTCATCCATTAAACCAGCAACTGAATGTCGCAATAGCTGATATCCATTGTGTAAGATCAATCCCCCTAATAAAATAGACAATAAACTATCTATTAAAATATAGCCTGTAAGTTTGATAATTATTAATCCAACAATTAACCCTAAACTAGTATAGGCATCAGACATCAGGTGCTTTCCATCTGCTGTTAAAACCATGGAATTTAATTTTTTACCACGTTTAATTAAAAAAGTTCCCAAAAAATAATTTGCTAACCCTGCTGCTGATGTAATCCAAATACCATCCACTAAATGACTAATTTCATTTGGATGAACAATTGCAATGAGTGATTTATAAATGATGGTAATTCCTGCAATTAAAATTAAGGAACCTTCAAAGCCAACTGCAAAAAATTCTACTTTACCATGGCCATAAGGGTGGTTGACGTCTTTTGGCAATGAAGACAAATAGATACTGTAAAAAGCAAATGAACCGGCAATGATATTGATGATGTTCTCTAATGCATCTGTTAAAATCGCATTGGAATGGGTAATATAAAATGCATAAAATTTTAGTAGCGTAATAAAGACACCCGCAATTAATACCCAAACTATGGCATTCAACCTTTCTTTTTTTGCAATCATATCACAAATATCCTGTTTTTTTTAATAATTTAGGACATGAAGAATTTAAAATTAAGCAAATGGCTTGCCATTGGTTTGTTTAGCTTTTTAATACAACCCACTGCATTTTCACAAAATTTTAAATTGAATTTGAGTGCTGGTTTAAATTTTTCTCAAGTAAATGGCGATAAACTTGCTGGTTTCAATAAAATTGGATTACATGCAGGAGCAGGTATCTCACGTTATCTTAAGAATAATCAATCTATCGGGTTTGAATTAATTTATTCAGAAAAAGGCAGTAAAGATGTTGTCAGTAATGCAGATCCAATCGTTGATACCCTTTTTAAATTTAATTATTTCGAAATCCCAATCATTTATCAATATCAGCTTAAACCAAAATTAAATTTGCAATTTGGAGCCTATACTGCTGTTAATATCAAGGCTGTTTACAATGATGGTTTGGAAGATTATGATGTTTCAAATCAGATTTACAACTTGGATTATGGCCTTTTAGCCGGATTAAGTTATGAATTAGGCCCAAAAAGCAAATTTCAGTCACGTGTATCAACTTCAATCATTGATTTCAACAATACCTTCGAAAGGTATTACAATTTGGTAATTTCGATGGGAATATGCTATTCCCTCTAAAACAATTTTAGTATTTTAGCAGCACCTTATCTATAAAAAAACATGGAGCATTTAGCTGATAGGCTTAATCTTTTTTCAGAATCACAAACATTAAAAGTTGCAAAACTTAGTCGTGAACTCAAAGCTCAGGGAAAAGACATCATAAGTTTAAGTTTAGGCGAACCCGATTTTCCTACACCTGATCATATAAAAATTGCCGCAAAAAAAGCAATTGACGATAATTTCTCATACTATACCCCTGTGGTAGGTTACCTCGATTTAAGAGAATCCATATGCAGAAAATTTGAAAGAGAAAATAATTTAAAATTTACGCCAGAACAAATAGTAGTTTCCACTGGTGCAAAACAAAGTATAGCGAATGCGGTACTGTCTATTATCAATCCGGGAGATGAAGTAATTATACCCGCACCATATTGGGTCTCCTATTCAGAAATGATTAAACTCGCCGAAGGCGTTCCGGTTTATGTACAGACTGA
This sequence comes from Sphingobacteriaceae bacterium, assembly GCA_024645045.1. Classification (GTDB taxonomy): domain Bacteria; phylum Bacteroidota; class Bacteroidia; order Sphingobacteriales; family Sphingobacteriaceae; genus CAIKLP01. The sequence goes on along the minus strand of JAHEGO010000070.1, from coordinate 111,030 downwards.
TGTTGCTGCTGATTTTAAAATTAATGCACAGCAATTAGCAAATGCCATCACTTCAAAGACTAAATTATTCATGTTCTCTTCTCCTTGTAACCCTTCAGGATCAGTATATTCAAGAAAAGAGTTAGCAGAGTTAGTAAGTGTTTTTGAAAAACATCCTTCCATTTATATTTTATCTGATGAAATATATGAACACATTAATTTTGAAGGAACACATACTTCTATTGCAGAATTTGAAAGCATAAAAGAACGCACCATCGTAATCAATGGTTTGTCTAAGGCATTTGCCATGACAGGTTGGAGATTGGGTTATATGGGTGCACCATTAGCAATTGCTAAAGCCTGTGATAAGATGCAAGGTCAATTCACTTCGGCTACTTGTTCTATTGCTCAGAGAGCAGCAATTACTGCACTAGATTCTCCATTAACAGCGACATTAGCAATGAAAGCATCTTTTCAAAAAAGAAGAGATTTGGTATATGAATTAATCAAAGAAATACCCGGTTTTGTTTGCAATAAACCTGCTGGAGCATTTTATTTTTTTCCAGATGTAACCTATTATTTTGGCAAAAAACATGCAGCAGGATCTATTGAAAACTCAGAAGATTTGTGTATGTATTTATTAACAGAAGCTAACGTGGCTGTAGTTTCTGGCGATTCATTTGGAAGTCCAAATAATATCAGATTTTCTTATGCAACGTCGGAAGAAAATTTAATAGAAGCCATGAGAAGAATTAAAGTTGAATTAGCAAAATTAGCATAATGGATTTGAATCAATTAACAAATACCTTTCAATCATTTGATCAAATGAATGTGATGATCATTGGAGATGTAATGATTGATGGATATGTATGGGGTAAAGTAGAAAGAATTTCACCAGAAGCGCCAGTACCTGTTTTGTCTGTAGCAAAAAAAGAAGATAGATTAGGTGGTGCCGCTAATGTTGCTTTGAATATTCAATCAATGGGTGCAAAACCAATTTTATGCTCTGTAATTGGTGATGATGAAAATGGCAAAAAACTCATTAAACTTTTAGGAGACTTAAATATCACCCACGAAGGAATTGTAAAAAGTAAAGATCGTATCACTACCATTAAAACAAGAGTGATAGGCCATCACCAACACTTATTACGCATAGACGAAGAGGTAGATCATCCATTAAATGAAGTGGAAGAAACAGACTTTATCACACACGTTCAAAAAATTATTGCAAACAATAAAATTGATGTTATCATTTTTCAAGATTATGACAAAGGTGTTTTAACACAACATAACATTGAAAAATTAATAACAATAGCAACTACTGCAGGTATCAAAACTGTGGTTGATCCAAAGAAAAGAAATTTCTTAACCTATAAAAATGTTGGGCTTTTCAAACCTAACTTAAAAGAATTAAAAGAAGGATTGAAAATTGAATTCAATCATTTATCTGATACGCAACTAAACGCTGCTGCATTAGAATTAAAAACTAAAATCAATGCAAATGCTGTAATGATAACACTTTCAGAGCATGGCGTATTTTTATTAGATACTGAAAATAATTACCATATTCCTGCACATATCAGGAATATTTCTGATGTGTCTGGTGCAGGTGATACGGTAATTAGTGTAGCTGCTTTGTGTTATGCAGCAAATATGCCAAATCAAAAAATAGCTGCTATTGCAAACCTTGCAGGTGGATTAGTTTGTGAAAAAGTAGGTGTCGTTCCAATTATTAAATCAGAACTTTTAAACGAAGCAAAATCTTTGTAATTGTTATTTAGCCCTAATTGCTTCCACCGGATTTAGTTGTGAAGCATTCCAAGCAGGTAAAAACCCAGATATTACGCCAATAATAGCAGAAACAGAAAGACCTAAAAGGCAGTTGGAAAGGCTTAAAATCAATGTAAAATCAAATGCTGATGCAACCAATGTAATAATATATACAATGATTAAACCAATGATTCCACCGATGATACTTAATACCACTGCTTCAACTAAAAATTGCAATAAAATAAAATAGTTTTTAGCACCTAAAGACTTTTGAATACCAATGATATTGGTTCTTTCTTTTACAGATACAAACATGATGTTGGCAATTCCAAACCCACCAACTAATATTGAAAATCCTCCAATAATCCAACCAGCAATATTTACAACTCCAAATAATGAATCTAGTTGTAACGACAACATGCTAGATTGGTTCAAAGCAAAATCATCTTCTTCTCTTGGTGACAATCTTCTAATTGATCTAATTTGTCCTTTCATTTCATTAGACAATTCGTTTAAAGCTATGCCCTCACTGGCTTTGATGATAATTTTAGGATCGTAATTATCACTTTTGGTATCAACAATATTTCTTGCATAGTTAATTGGAATTAAAACTGAATTATCAATAGAACTATTTAAAATATCTTCCCCTTCTTTCTTAAATACGCCTAATACTTTTAAATTTCTACCATTTATTTTTACAGATTGACCAACTGGGTCAGCTTGTTCAAATAATCCATTAGCCACTTCATATCCTAACAAAACATAATTTTTCCCACTTCTAGAATCAGCTGCTGTAAAATACCTTCCCCTTTCAATATCCAATACACGCGTTTGATTATAATCATGTGAAGCGGCAATAACCGTTACGTTCTCGACATTTTTATTTCGGAATTTGACAATTTTATCGTTGATAGAAATTTGGAATGCTACCGCTTTTATATTAGTCCCCGCTCTTTTTTGAATTTGTTCAAAATCTTTAAATGATGGCGAAGGCCTATTAAAATATTTCCACCAAGGATAGTCGCCACCAAATTCCCAAGGCCATTTTTGAACATAAATGGCATCATTCCCTAACTTTTGGACACTTTTATTTAAATTATTTTCTAATGAATCGACTAAAGTAAATACTGTAATAATGGTAAAAATGCCAATTGATATTCCTAATAAAGACAGAAAAGTTCTTAACTTATTGACTACCAATGCATTAAGTGCAAATAATATGGATTCCTTTAATAATCTTAAAAATAACATAAGGCAAAACTATGATTTAATTTAGCTATGAAGCATTAGTAATGTAAAAATTTTGATTGATGCTTCATTAATATTCTTTATACTACAGAAATATATTCTTAAATTCGCGCTCGGCTTGTAAAATGTCCTTTATAAAGGGATATTAAGTAGAAGGTCAATTGGGGCCATAATAAATAAAACAAACACAGATGAAACTATCACAATTCCACTTTAATTTACCTGAAGCATTAATCGCATCAACACCTGCTAAACAACGTGATGAATCTAGATTAATGGTATTAGATCGCAAAACAGGTACAATTGAACATAAATTATTCAAAGATATTTTAGGATATTTTGATGATGGTGATGTGATGATATTAAATAACACCAAAGTATTTCCTGCTAGAATGTATGGTAATAAAGAAAAAACTGGTGCACAAATTGAAGTATTTTTATTGAGAGAGCTGAATCACGAAATGCGCCTTTGGGATGTATTGGTAGACCCAGCTCGTAAAATTAGGGTTGGTAATAAATTATATTTTGGGGAAGACGATTTATTAATTGCTGAAGTTGTAGACAACACAACATCTAGGGGAAGAACTATCCGTTTCTTATTTGACGGTACAGATGAAGAGTTTAGAAAAGCAATTGAAATTTTAGGTGAAACCCCACTTCCAAAATACATCAAAAGAAAAGCAACAGCAGAAGATAAAGAAAGATATCAAACTATTTTCGCTAAAGAAGAAGGCGCTGTAGCTGCTCCAACTGCTGGACTTCACTTCAGTCGCGAGTTGTATAAAAGGCTAGAATTAAAAGGCATTGATTTTGCAGAAGTAACTTTACATGTTGGCCTTGGAACATTCAGATCTGTTGAAGTTGAAGATTTAACCAAGCATAAAATGGATTCTGAACAATTCATTATTTCAGAAAAAACAGCTGCAATGGTTAACAAAGCAAACGAAAAAAAGAAGAGAGTTTGTGCAATTGGTACTACTAGTATGAGAGCCATTGAATCATCTGTTTCTGCAGGTAGATTATTAAAGCCAGCCAACGACTGGACCAGTAAATTTATATTTCCTCCTTTCGATTTCAGTATTGCAAATTGTATGGTGACCAATTTTCATACTCCAGAATCTACGCTATTAATGATGGTAGCTGCTTTTGGTGGTTATGACTTTGTGATGGAAGCATATAAAATTGCAGTTAAAGAAAAATACCGTTTCTATAGCTATGGCGATGCCATGTTAATTTTATAAAGAATTGAAAAAAGTTGCCATCATTGTTTCTGGAGGAAACGGTTCGCGCATGCAAACCGAAATCCCTAAACAATTTTTAGAAATAAATGGCAAGCCTATTTTACTTCATACTTTAGAAAAGTTTTTTCTCGCTGATGCTGACATTGAACTATTTTTAGTGCTCAATGTAGATCACCAAGCGCAATGGAATAAAATTGCAAAAAAATTCAAAGTAACCATTCCTTATACTTTAGTAAATGGTGGTAGAACAAGATACCATTCTGTAAAGAATGCATTAAAATTAATCCCTAAAAAATCTATTGTTGCAGTTCATGACGGTGTTAGACCCTTAGTGAGCACAGCACTTATTTTAAGAGGGTTTGAACAAGCAAATAACCACCAGGCAATTGTTACCGCAATTCCAGCAAAAGATTCTATTAGACGCTTGCACGATGGCATTTCTGCAGCACTGCCAAGAGAAGAAATTTTCTTAGTACAAACACCTCAACTTTTCGATTCGAGTGTGTTATTGAAAGCATATCAACAAGCGTATAGAAATGAATTCAGCGATGATGCCGCAGTAGTTGAAAGGTCTGGAATACCTATTCACATTTTATTAGGTGAAACACAAAATATCAAAATCACTTATCCAGAAGATATTTTGTTTGCAGAAAACATATTAATGTTAAAATAAAAAAGCCCCAATTATGGGGCTTTTTTTAATATTCATCTTCGTTGAAAAAGAAGTCATCTTTTGTGGGATAGTCTGGCCAAATTTCCTCTATGTTTTCATAAGGTTCGCCATCATCTTCTAAGTCTTGTAAGTTTTCTATCACCTCAACTGGAGCACCTGAACGAATTGCATAATCAATTAATTCATCTTTGGTAGCTGGCCAAGGCGCATCTTCTAAATGTGATGCTAATTCTAGTGTCCAATACATAATTGTTCGTTTTAAATGATAATCTTATTTCCGCAAAAGTAAAATAATAAAGCTAAAATCAAATAGCTGTTAAAATGTTTATAAAAATTGTGGAAAAGAAATCCTATTTATTTGCTTAAACCCTTGGTATCCAAAGGTATTCGTTCGCTCCTAAATCTTTAGCTATTTTCCTTGATAATACGAATAAGTAATCTGAAAGCCTGTTTAGATACTGAATGACCATAGGGTCTACGTAAGATATTTCTGCTAAATGAACAGAAATTCGTTCTGCTCTTCTACAAACAACCCTAGCCAAATGACAATAAGAAACTACAGTATGTCCACCAGGTAAAATAAAATTTTTAAGCTCTGGTAAAGACTCATTCATCAAATCCATTTGATCCTCTAGAAGTTGAATATCTTCTGGATGAAAATCTGGAATTTTCATTTTTGATTTTTCTGGATCAGAAGCAAGCGAAGAACCTACAGTAAATAACCTATCTTGTATTTCTTTTAAAACTACTTTATATGATTCATCAATTGCTTGGTCACGGATTAAACCAATATGTGAATTCAATTCATCTACAGTGCCATATGATTCAATTCTGATATGATGCTTTGGAACCCTTACTCCTCCTATTAAAGAGGTCTGTCCTTGATCACCTGTTTTAGTATATATTTTCATGAAATCTATGCTTAATTTACCTGTTTTGTGTAGTTAAAATTTCTTTATTTGGTTCATCAGATTCAACTGCTCCATCTCGCATCCTTACAATTCTATGCGCATGCTTTGCAATATCTTCTTCGTGGGTAACCAATATAATTGTATTTCCTTTGCTATGAATTTCTTCGATTAAACCCATAATCTCTACCGATGTTTTGGTATCTAAATTTCCTGTTGGTTCATCGGCTAAAATAATTGCTGGATTATTGACCAATGCCCTAGCAACTGCAACTCTTTGTCTTTGCCCACCTGATAGTTCATTGGGTTTATGGTACATTCTGTTTCCCAATCCTACACTTTCTAAAACTTGAATGGCCCTGGTGGTTCTTGCTTCTTTTGCTAAGCCTGCATATACCAAAGGCAATGCTACATTTTCTAATGAACTTGAACGAGGTAATAAATTAAACGTTTGAAATACAAAACCAATTTCTTTATTCCTGATGTCTGCGAGTTCGTTGTCGTTGAGGTTACTTACATCTGTGCCATTCAACACATATGTCCCCTTGGTTGGTGTATCTAAACATCCCAAAATATTCATTAAGGTAGACTTTCCAGAACCAGAAGGCCCCATTAATGCAACGAATTCTCCCTTATAAATTTCCAAATCAACAGAACGCAATGCAAAAATTTCTTCCGAACCAATCACATATCGTTTACCGATATCTTGTAATTTTATGAGCACTTGCTTTTCCATTTATATATATTTTATAAGGTTGAAATTAATATTTAAACAACCATATCAAAAGAAATAATCGTAACAAATAGCGTACAATTACTTTTGTTCAATCACCTTAGGAACTCTGAAATAATCGGTATCCTTTTTAGGTGCATTTGATAAACCCTCTTCGTGACTTATTGTTTGAATGACTTCGTCTTTTCTAAGTACGTTCACCTCATCATTCATATATATAAGCGGTGCAACTTGATCTGTATCAACTTCATTCAATGTTTCCATAAAATCTAAAATGCGATTTAAATCCGCTTCGATTTTAACTTTTTCTTGATCATTGAATTCTAATCGAGCCAAATGAGCAATTTTTTCTACTAAATCTTTATCTATTCGCATAGCTTTGCAATTTTTGATTTATGATATTAAACACTTCTGAACTCAACCTTTCTAAGCCTTCTGCGTCTTTATATGCAGCGGTATCAATTGGTTTGTGGACAAATACTTTCATGGTACCAGGTAAAGATCCTTTTTGTTTTCCATTTCCTGGCATCAATTCATAATTATTTAAAAAAGTTACTGGTAGTATAGGCACATTACAATCAATGGCTATTTTAAATGCACCACTTTTAAACTCTCCCATTTGAGGTGCAACCAATGACATGGTACCTTCTGGATATAAAATTAAACTTTGACCAGATTTCACATTTTCTTCTACCTTTTTTAAAGCCCTATAAGAAGCGATTTTACTGTCTCTGTCAACAGGTACATCTACGGTTTTAAAAAACAATTTCAAAACTGGATGTTTTAATAATTCTATTTTACCCATAAAATGATAATTACCTGCAATGCCTACACAAATTAAAGGAGTATCTAAATAAGATGAATGGTTGGCCACAAGTACCATCGTTTTAGTAAAATCTATGGGCTCTTCATATTCAAAATGGTATCCATATAAACCAATTCTAAAACCTAATTTACACCAAAACTTTCTTAATTTACCTAAAAACACATTTCTTTCGCGTTTCCTAGTTGCATAATAAAACAATGGATAGAGCATAAAAAACAGCAATGCTACAATGAACATATACCATACAAAATGAAGCTTTCTGATAATTTTCATCTTTCTATGTTTAAATAGGCATAAGGCCTAAATTTATATTTTTTTTAGATCAAATTTTGTGCGTTAAAAGTAGTCATTTTTTATTACTTTCGGCCTATGGAAACAGTTGTAAGCGGAATTAGATCTACAGGTAATTTACACCTAGGAAATTACTTCGGGGCAATGAAGAATTTTATCAAAATGCAAGAAGAATACCAATGCTATTTCTTTATTGCAGATTATCATTCTTTGACCACGCACCCAACACCCCAAAATTTACATCAAAACGTAAAAAATGTACTTGTTGAATATTTAGCTGCAGGAATTGACCCAGATAAATCGACTATTTATGTTCAATCTGATTTACCTGAAATTGCTGAGTTATACTTATTACTCAACATGAATGCCTATTTGGGTGAATTAGAAAGATGTACTTCTTTTAAAGATAAAATCAGAAATAATACAGAGAATATCAACGCTGGTTTATTGACTTATCCTGTTTTAATGGCAGCAGATATTATCATACATAAAGCAACGAAAGTACCCGTTGGAAAGGACCAAGAACAACATTTGGAAATGGCTAGGACCTTTGCTAATCGATTTAATAGAATGTATGAGACGGAATATTTTCCAGAGCCACATGCATTTAATTTTGGTACTAATTTGGTTAAAATTCCAGGTTTAGACGGAAAAGGGAAAATGGGGAAATCTGAAGGTGAAAATAATGCTGTTTTCTTAGCAGATAGCCCTGAAATGATACGAAAGAAAGTTATGAAAGCTGTGACCGACGGAGGGCCCACTGCTCCTAATCAATCAAAACCGGAAATCATACAAAACTTATTTGATATTATGAAAGCAGTTTCTCCTAGCGATCATTATATCCATTTTGATGAATTATATAATAATCAACAAATTAGGTATGGGGATTTTAAAAAACAATTAGCTGAAGATATCATTGTTTTTACAAATCCATTAAGAGAAAAAATAGCAGATATTAGCGCAAACACTGAATATTTAAAGAAAGTTGCCCATAATGGTGCAGAAAAAGCAAGAGCTAGCGCGAGTAAAACAATAAAAGAAGTACGTGAAATTATTGGATTTAAATCCTTTTAATTTTCGTATTTTCAAAGCTTGAAATAAATCAAAATTGAAATTTTAAAATATGCATATAGCAATTGTAGGAAATATTGGTGCGGGAAAAACAACGCTCACAGAATTATTATCGAAACATTATCAATGGGAGCCACAATACGAGGCCGTAGATGATAATCCATACCTAGAAGATTTCTACCAAGACATGAAGCGTTGGTCTTTTAATCTTCAAATTTATTTTTTGAATTCAAGATTCAAACAAATTGTAGAAATTCAACGTGGAGATAAACCCATTGTTCAAGATAGAACAATTTATGAAGATGCCTATATTTTCGCAGCTAACCTTCATGACATGGGCTTAATGTCTAGCAGAGATTTTAACAATTACCTGAGTGTATTTGAATCTGTTAAAGAGTTCATCAAACCACCAGATTTATTAATTTACTTGAAAGCTTCTGTTCCAACTTTAGTAAATCAAATTCAAAAGAGAGGAAGAGAATACGAATCTGGCATACGCCTCGATTATCTTTCTAAATTAAATGAAAGATACGAGAACTGGATTGATTCATACAAAGAAGGTAAATTATTAACCATCCATGTAGATAAAATGAATTTTGCTGAAAAACCAGAGGACCTAGGCGAAATTATTCAAAGAATAGATACTGAAATTTTTGGTTTATTTCCATCTACATCGAATAAATCTAAATCAAAAAAATAATGAAAATTGCTGCAATTATTCCTGCAAGGTATGCTTCTACCCGATTTCCGGGAAAGCCTCTTGCTGATATTGCGGGCAAAACTATGATCCAAAGGGTTTACGAACAATGCAAGCAGATTAATGAATTAGCTTATGTAATTGTAGCAACCGACGATGAACGTATTTACCAAAATGTAATTCAATTTGGTGGCGAAGCTTGCATGACATCCTCGCAACACCTAACTGGTACTGACCGAATTTGGGAAGTAGTAGAAAAGTTAAATTTAGCAGTTGATGTCATCATCAATGTTCAGGGAGATGAACCTTTCATTCAACCTTCGCAAATTCAAAATATCATAGCTTGTTTTCAAGACGCTAACGCAGCAATTGCAACATTGGTAAAACCCATTGAACAAAATGAAGTTTTATTCAATGTTAATGCTCCGAAAGTGGTATTAGATGAAGCGCATTTTGCACTTTATTTTTCTAGACAAGCCATTCCTTTTTTAAGAAATGAACCAACTGAAAATTGGCTGAATAAACACATCTATTACCAACACATTGGTATATATGGTTTTAGAAAAGACGTGCTGCAAAAACTTGTAAAATTGGCACCTTCAAAATTGGAACAAGCCGAATCATTAGAACAACTCAGGTGGTTAGCAGCTGGATATAAAATTAAAACAGCAACTACTCATGAAACTACCATCGCAATAGATACTCCAGAAGATCTGGAAAGAGCATTAAAAATATATAATCAAAATACCCATGGAAACTAAAGATTGTAATGGAAATGTATTAGCTCAAGGCGATACAGTAATGGTCAATAAAACATTGAAAGTAAAGGGTTCTAGCCTTACTTTAAAGCAAGGAACTGTTTTAAAAAACATTCGATTAATTGATGAAGAAGATGCCATTGAAGTAAAAGTTGACAAGAGTGTATTGGTTTTAAAAACAGAATTCTTAAAAAAGAAAAACTAATGAGCAAACAGGTTTTACATCTTGCAGAAAGTAGAGGTCATGCAAAACATGGTTGGCTAGACAGTAAACACACCTTTAGTTTTGCTAATTATTATAATCCTGAAAGAATGCACTTTGGCGTTCTTCGTGTGCTTAATGATGACACAGTGGCTGCCGGTATGGGTTTTGGTAAACATCCACATGACAACATGGAAATCATCAGTATTCCATTAGCTGGCGATTTAGAACACGCCGACAGCATGGGAAATACTACTGTTATAAGAAATGGAGACATTCAAGTAATGAGTGCCGGCACTGGAATTACACATAGCGAATACAATAAAAACAAAGACCAAGAAGTGAAATTTTTGCAAATTTGGATTTTCCCAAATCAGCATAATGTTACACCTCGTTACGATCAAGTCTCCTTAAACTTATCAGACAGAATTAATAAACTACAACAAATCATTTCTCCTAACGAAAATGATGAAGGTGTTTGGATTCATCAAAATGCTTGGTTTCATTTAGGGAAATTTGATCAATATTTTACAGCACAATATACGCTCAAAGACCCTTCAAATGGCCTGTATATATTCAATTTGAGCGGTCAAGTTCAAATAAATGAACAACTATTGCACCCTAGAGATGGTTTCGGTATTTGGGAAACCAATCAAATAAACATAAAAGCTATCACCGAATCTGAGTTTCTCATCATGGAAGTTCCAATGAAATTAGGGTAAATGAAAAAAATATTTTTTCTCTTTTTATTTGTTGTTGTATTTCAGTATGGTTGGGCTCAGGTTCCTACAACAGAAAAAGGAAAAATTATCTTTTATCCTGCATTTAAATCTAGTTTAATCCCATCCGTAGATATTGCTGTTTGGATACCAAGTAATTTCCAAGCATCTAAGAAATATTGTGTTTTATATTTACAAGATGGTGCTGCGTTATTTGATGCAAAAATCACTTGGAACCAACAGGAATGGGGCATTGATGAGTGCGTAGACTCGCTTATTGCAGCCGACAAAATAGAAAATGTGATTGTAGTAGGTATATACAATAGCGGAAATAAAAGACATGCAAGCTATTTTCCTCAGCAACCATTTGAACAACTCAACAAACAAAATCAAGCATTTATATTAAACGCTAAGCGAAGCAAAGATCAACCACTTTTTAATGCGCCTATTTATTCTGATAATTATCTAAAATTTATCACTAAAGAATTAAAGCCTTTTATTGATAAAAACTATCCTACTTTAAAAGACCCCAAACATACTGCAATTGGGGGCTCTAGCATGGGTGGGTTAATTTCATTGTATGCTATTTGTGAATATCCAAAAATTTTCGGAGCGGCTATGTGTCTTTCCACACATTGGCCTGGTATATTTGAATCGGAACAAAACCCTTTTCCTAATGCTTATCAGCAATACTTAATTAAAAAACTTCCTAACCCGAATACGCATCAAATCTATTTTGATTACGGTACAGCAACCTTAGATGCAATTTACGAACCATATCAATTGCATATCAATGAAATTATGCACCAAAAGGGGTTCAGTTCTTCCAACTTCAAATGCAATAAATATGAAGGTGCAGAACACAACGAAAAAGCATGGAAAGCACGATTAAACGACCCCATTTTATTTCTATTTAAAAAGCCAATGCAATAATTGTTTACCTTTACATATGACTTTAGACGTTACACACACCGAAAAAAGCGAATTACACCTTCGAAATAAACACAGAAGCAGGTATAATTTTCAACAGTTATGCTATACCTGTAAGGAATTAGTGCCACATGTTTTCATCAATAAATTTGGAGAAAAAACCATAGATTTTTCAAATCCTGAATCAGTAATTGTATTAAACAAAGCTTTACTCAAGCAATATTACGACATACATTCTTGGGATATTCCAACAGGTTATTTGTGTCCGCCAATACCTGGCAGAGCAGACTATATTCACTATATCGCAGACTTATTAGCAAGCGTAAATAACAATAAAATACCAAGAGGAAAATCAATTAAGATTTTAGATATAGGTGTTGGTGCAAACTGCATCTATCCTATCATTGGGCTCAAAGAATACAACTGGGATTTTATTGGATCTGATATCGATTACGAAGCCATTAATTCGGCAAATAAAATTATAGACGCAGATAAAAAACTAAAAGGCAGAATTAGCATTCGATTACAAAAAGATAAATTACATTTTTTTGAAAATATCATTGGTAAAGATGAATTCATTGACGCCTGTATTTGCAACCCTCCTTTTCACGCATCTTCTAAAGAAGCAAAGGACACGGCTAAGAAAAAATGGGAACAATTAAAGAAAAGTGAAAGGCCAGAAAACTTATTGAATTTTGGTGGTCAAAACAATGAACTTTGGGTAAAAGGTGGCGAAGAAACCTTTGTAAGAAATATGGCCAAAGAAAGTTTAGCCTTTGGAAAACAATGTTTTTGGTTTACTACTTTAGTGGCTAAAAAAGCCAACTTAGCTGGTGTTTACAGAATGTTACACAGTTTAAATCCTGTTGAAGTTAAAACCATTACCATGGCCCAAGGTCAAAAAGAAAGCAGAATTGTTGCTTGGACTTTCTTAACACTTGAAGAACAACAAAATTGGATGAACACAAAATGGAAAGCAACAAAATAATATTACTGGTATTATTCATTTGTGCTATTTTTCATAATGCATCGGCACAATATCAAGCAGATGTTTTAGGTGATGGCTTCGAACAAAAGCAAATTAATATGCCTGATGATTATGAAGGAAAAGTAATCATTACTGTTATTCGCAAACAAAATCATCATAAAAAAGCGGTACTGTATATTCATGGTTTTTGCGATTACTTTTTTCAAAAAGAACTTGCAGCGCAATATTTAGCAAATGGTTTTGACTTTTATGCGGTTGACCTTAGAAAATATGGTCGTTCCATCATGAAACATCAAATTCCCAATAATTGTAAAAATATTTCTGAATATTATGCTGATATTGATTCAGCCATTGCGCTTATCAAACAAGAAGGTCACGACAGCATTCAAATAAATGCCCATTCTACAGGAGGTTTAATTGCATTGAGTTATGCCCAAAAGAATACGCAGAAAAATGATTTCTACAAATTGGTACTCAATAGTCCCTTTGTGGACATGAATCAAAATTTTTTCAATGAAAATATTGCCATTCCAATTGTTGCATTCTTAGGCAAATTCTTTCCAAACAATATTGTACCAGATGGAATTTCTACATTATATGGAGAAAGTATTTATAAAGGTAATAAAGGCGAATGGGACTATAATTTGAAATGGAAACCCCTACTTGCATTTGACGTGAACTGGGGTTGGCTTCATGCAATTCATCAAGCACAAAAAGAAATCCAACACCATTATCAAATTCAACAAGAAATTTTAGTTTGTACTTCCGATCATTCCACTTATGAAAAAGTTTGGTCTGAAAAATTGAGAAAAGGTGACGCTGTTTTATCTGTAAAAGACATCCAACAAATTTGCAGCAAATTTAAAGCGAATATAAAATTCGCCATCATTCCAGATGGAATACATGATTTATCACTTTCTGAAAAATCTGTAAGAAGCCTTTATTTTCAACATATTTTTAATTAGACACAGAGTTATTACGACTATGTGAATAAAAAAAACAGCCAACCATAACCGATAAAAGCGATTTTTTTTTACTTTTGAATCCCGTAACGAGATAGTCTTTTTCTGACTATTGATTCACATTTTAAGCTAAAAATCAATGACCAAGTATGTATTTGTTACGGGTGGTGTTACTTCTTCTTTAGGAAAAGGCATTATCTCCGCTTCTCTTGCTAAATTACTCCAAGCAAGGGGCTATCGAGTTACCATTCAAAAGTTTGATCCATATATCAATATCGATCCTGGAACTTTAAACCCATATGAACATGGAGAATGTTATGTTACCGAGGATGGTGCAGAAACAGATTTAGATTTAGGTCATTATGAACGTTTTTTAAATGTTCCTACTTCTCAGGCTAATAATATCACTACCGGTCGTATTTACCAAAACGTAATCAATAGAGAACGTGAGGGGCAATACTTAGGAAAAACAGTTCAAGTAATTCCTCATATTACCGATGAAATTAAAAGAAACTTCAAAATACTAGGTGAAAGCGGCGATTACGATATCGTTATTACCGAATTAGGAGGCACTGTAGGCGACATAGAATCTTTGCCATACATCGAGGCTGTCCGTCAGTTTAAATGGGAATTAGGAGCTAATAATGCCATTGTTATCCATTTAACTTTGATTCCTTTTTTAGCGGCTGCAGGTGAATTAAAAACAAAACCGACGCAACACTCGGTTAAAATGTTATTAGAATATGGTATTCAACCAGATATATTGGTTTGTAGAACAGAACACCACATCAATGCTGATATCAGAAAAAAAATCGCATTATTCTGTAATGTAAACATCAACTCAGTAATTGAATCAATTGATGCATCTACTATTTATGATGTGCCTTTATTAATGTTGAAAGAAAATTTAGATAAAACCGTTTTAGCTAAATTAAAATTATCAGCAAATAAAGAACCAAATTTAGATACTTGGAAAGACTTCTTGGGCAGGTTGAAAAACCCAACCAAGGATGTTCGTATTGGTTTAGTTGGAAAATATGTTGAATTGCCAGATGCTTACAAATCTATCATCGAATCGTTTATTCACGCTGGTGCTAGTAATGAATGTAAAGTCAATGTTGAATACATTCATTCCGAAAATATAAACCCAAATAATGTTGCAGAAAAACTTAGTCATTTAGATGGCGTATTAGTGGCTCCAGGCTTTGGAAACAGAGGAATTGAAGGCAAATTAGATGCCATAAAATATGTTCGCGAAAACAACATTCCATTCTTTGGCATTTGTTTAGGTATGCAATGTGCAGTCATTGAATTTGGTAGAAATGTATTGAAATTCAAAGGTGCTCACTCTACCGAAATGGACGAGAAAACAAAATACCCGGTCATCGATATGATGGAGTCGCAAAAGAAAATCAAAAACAAAGGTGGAACCATGCGTTTAGGTTCTTACAATTGCGAAATCAAGAAAAACACAAAAGCATTCGAAATTTATGGTAAAACAAAGATTACGGAACGCCACCGTCACCGTTATGAATTCAACAATAAATATTTGAAACAATATAACGATGCTGGAATGATTACCTCAGGTATGAACCCCGAAACTGGTCTAGTAGAAATTGTAGAATTAAAAAACCATCCGTTTTTTGTAGCTGGACAATTTCATCCAGAGCTAAAAAGTACAGTAGCAAATCCACATCCCCTATTTGTTAAATTTGTGGCTGCAGCTGCAGAACACAAATACGGTCAAAAAATAAAAAAAAATAAATAAATAATTGATTGTCAAGTAATTAAGCACCGAATTCTTTCGGTGCTTTTTTTTTACTTATTCAATGATTTAATGTAGGTTTGCACACAGAATTAGTTACATAATAATGGATAGAAATACATTAACAGGGCTTTTACTAATGACAATTATTTTAATTGGCTTTAGTTTTTACATGCAACCTTCGGAATTGGAGTTGCAACAATTAAAAAAACAAGAAGATTCTATCAAAGCAGCAAGCGCAAATAGTGCAAATACTGTAGCCATTGATAGTATTCAAAATGAAAACGACAGTACTAAAATTACTACTTTAGATACTAGTAATGTATTGAGCACTGCTACTGCAGGTAATGAAGAATTGGTAGTAATCGAAAATGAAAAAATCAAAGCTACAATTTCTACTAAAGGTGGAAGTATTGTATCTGTTGAACTAAAAGAATATAAGACATGGGATAAAAAACCATTGTATTTATTTGACCAAAAAGACAGCAAGTTTAATTTAAGTTATACAGTTGGAAATGATTTAATCAATACATCAGATTTATATTTTCAAAAAATTGGTCAATCTTTCTCGGTTGTAAAAAATGATTCAAACGCAGTAACCATGCGTTTAACAGCTAAAACAGGTCAACATTTAGATTTTGTATATTCATTAAAGGGTGATTCTTATTTACTAGGCTTCGATATCCAATCAGAAGGAATGAATAATATCATCAGTAACAATACTGGTTATTATGATTTAAGCTGGCATGTTAATTCATTGAAAAATGAAAAAGACATGAAAATGGAGCGTAACAATACTACACTTTATTACAAATATGATAAAGATGATGTTGATTATATCAACCCATCAAAAAGTGAAAACAAGAAATTGGAAAGCTCTTTAAAATGGGTTTCCTTTAAACAACATTTCTTTTCATCTGTGTTAATTGCAAATGAAACATTTAGCAATGGGGTAATCAATAGTTCTACAGATATCAATTCAGAAAAGGTAAAAGACATGACGATGAATTTGTCTATACCAATTAAAAGATTGCCATCTGAGCGTTTTGGAATGAAATTTTATTTTGGTCCAAACCAATATAACACATTGGCTGCTGTTGGAAATAACTTAGAAAAACAAATCAATTTAGGTTGGGGCCCATTAAAATACATCAACCGTTATGCTGTTATTCCTATTTTTAATTCATTGGAAAAAATGAATTTAAACTATGGGATTATCATTTTAGTCTTAACGATTATTTTAAAATTAGTTTTATCACCGCTTACTTATCGCTCTTATTTATCGACAGCAAAAATGAGAATCTTAAAACCAGAAATGGATGAGATCAAAGCTAAAGTTGGTGAAGATGATCAAACAAAATTACAACAAGAATACATGAAGCTTTATAAAAAGGCAGGCGTTAACCCTTTAGGTGGTTGCGTTCCTTTATTGCTTCAAATGCCAATCTTATTTGCATTCTTCTTCTTCTTCCCTTCTTCAATAGAATTAAGACAACAAAGCTTTTTATGGGTAAGTGATTTATCTACATATGATGCCATTTTTTCATGGGGAAATATTCCTATCATTTCATCAATATATGGAAACCATGTAAGTTTAATGTGTTTGTTAATGACTGCATCTACTTTAATATATACCCGTTTGAATAATCAAATTTCTGGTGCAACAGGTCAAATGAAATGGATGGGATATATTATGCCAATCGTATTCATGGGCGTATTAAACAATGTAGCAGCTGGCTTAAACTATTATTATTTTGTAGCCAACATGATGACTTTTGGTCAACAATGGTTAATCAGAAGATTTGTAGATGACACCAAATTGCATAAACAAATTCAAGACAATAAAAAGAAACCTGCAAGTACGAAGAAATCTAAGTTTCAACAAAAACTAGAAGACATGCAGAGAGAAAGAGAAAAACAATTAAAGTCTAAGAAATAAAAAAAGGGGAATCGATTGATTCCCCTTTTTCATTTCATATAAATCGAAATTATTCTCCCCATCGATATGCTTTGTGGTCAATATTGGCTAAGTCTAGTACCCTATCTACTACTGTAGCAGCAAGTTCTTCAAACGTTTTAGGATTGGCATAAAAAGAAGGATTTGCTGGGCATATAATACCACCTGCCTCTGTTATGGTTTTCATATTGTTAATATGAATTAAACTCAATGGAGTATCTCTTGCTACTAAAATCAATTTACGGCGCTCCTTAAGAATCACATCTGCCGCACGTGTCATTAGGTCGTTTGAAACTCCAGTTGCAATACGCGCCATTGTACCCATACTACAAGGGATTATAATCATGGTGTCGTATTGAGCGGAACCAGAAGCAAATGGTGCAAAGAAGTTTTGTTTATCGTAATAATCAAAATGATCATTAACTTTAAAAGCAGAACCAAGTTCTACCTTCCAGACATCTTTTGCATTATCAGACATTACAATTGCAATTTTTTCAAATTGGTCACTTAATGCTGTTAATTTATCCATTAACACTTTTGCATATATAGCTCCGCTGGCACCAGTAACTCCAATAATTATTTTTCTTTTCATCTTTACAAACTAACAAAATTCTCACCGAATTGATTTAAATTTAAAAATATATTTGAAATCAAAGGTTTGAATAAAAAAAGGGCCGAAAGATTACTCTATTCGACCCTACATCTACCTATGAAAAACATGCACTTTCGTGCATTTCAAATATAGTAATTGTATGAACTTTTTCTAAAAAAAATGAATTTTATGCCCTTTAAAGCCAAAAACGGCCTTCTTGCTATCATAATTGTACTTTCTACACTAAGTATGGCATATGCGCAAGGTGAAATTGCCCCCTTAAAACAATATTCAATCAACGAAATTCGTCAACTTTCTGCGCAAAAGCCTAAAAAGTTAGTCATAGATGTTTATACCGATTGGTGTACTTGGTGTAAAAAAATGGATAAAACAACCTATCAAAATGAAGGGATAATTCAGCAAATAAATGAAGATTTTTACTTTGTTAAATTGAATGCGGAAACAAGAGACAGTATTTTTTTTGATAATAAAATTTTTACTTTTCAAAATAAATACAAAGCAAACGAATTTGCTGTTGCATTATTAAATGGTCAAATGTCTTACCCCTCAACAGTATTCCTAGATGAAAAATTAGGCTTGTTAACAGTTGTCCCTGGTTACCTCACACCAAAAGACCTCAGCCCTATTTTAAAATATTTTGGAAAAGATTTTCATTTGAAAATGAAATGGGATGAATTTATAAAAACCAATTCAGAGAAATAATTTCGGAATTGGTTTAAAAATATTTATTAAATAGAATTAATCGTTGTGAACGTGTGCTATGGCAAATATTGTTGCATAAATATTAGCAATGGTTGCAGAATATGGATTCGCCATAACTACTGCATACTTTTCAAAATCAAAATCAGTATACATTTTTGAAATATCTACTTTAAAATGAACCCATGGTGCTAAGCCTTGCCCAACAATAGCTTTATAAGTTCCAGGAAATGTAAAGTTTAACTTTTTTACGTTATTAATTGTTGGTGAATTCAATCCTCCATATAAACCAATATGATGTTGAAATATATGATTCATACCCATTGCAGTTGGTGCAGCAGAACAAGTACCCTCCGATTTTAAGAAAATGTAGCCTGTGTTCCAAGCCCAATACATTCCTGCCGCTCCTGTTGAAGGATCTAGAATACCAGTTCTGCTTGTTAATGGCATTGTATTTCTTAAACTGTCTACACCAATAATGAAACGAACACTAACATATTCGCCTGCAGGAATATTCTTTAAGGTGATGGTTCTGCTAGAATCTATTGATTCTTTGACCAAAAAAATAACTACTATCTACAGGATAAGTATACACGCTACCATCTGATTTAACTAATTCAAAATTGCTTACATAATAATTAAACAAAGAAAAATTCATTGTATCGTTATTCGCAGTTATATAATTTTGACCAAGATTAAAAGTGGAAGCACCAAATATGTGTTCAAAATAAACTCTTAAAGGACCTTTACCAGTTGGCATTGGTGTAGAATCCTCTTTTTTACAAGCTGTTAAAAATACTCCTGAAAATAATAGTGCAATAATTAATTTTTTCATTTCGGATTTAATTAGCTTAACTCTCAATTTCATAATTTATTATGCTAAATGTGTTAAAATAAAAAAAGCTTCCTGAATATTCAGAAAGCTTTTTTGGGTGGATGATGGGGCTCGAACCCACGACCCTCGGTACCACAAACCGATGCTCTAACCAACTGAGCTACAACCACCATTTCTAATTATTGCTAATTGGAGCACAAATGTAGCATTCTATCCCTATTTTCGCAATAATTAATGAAAAAAACTATAGGCTTTGAAATGAATTGATAATTTTGAGGATGTTTGAAATTTTAAATACCAAATTTAAAGCCTACACAGACTTCGTTTTTGAAGACCAAAAGCGCTGGAAAACAATTATCATACTTTCAATTATTGCCAGAATTGTACTTTTCTTTACAGACGGCCATAACAGCGACTTTGATTTTTTTGAAAATTGGGCTGATCGGATCGTCAATTTTGGTTTTACACATATTTATTCCATTCAAGTAGATCGTTTTGAATGCGATTATCCGCCACTCTATTTATATGTTGTTGCTGTACTAGGACATTTATTCCATTTTTTACAATGGGACATGCACACACATTTGTTCGATACATTTTTAAAATGTTTTAATCTTTTTGTAGAACTATTTTTTCTGAATAAATTTTATCAAATTTCTAAACAAAAAGTATTTTTAATTTTAATGCTAATGTCACCTGTAACCCTATTAAATGCTTATGGTTGGGGGCAAATAGACATCATCTATTCAATACTTATTTTTAGCAGTTTATATTATTTAATTGCTAAAAAAACAGTTAGATCTGCATTCTTTTTAGGTTTAGCTTTGAGTTTAAAATCACAAACACTTTTATTTTTACCCTTATTTGGATTACTATTAATCATAGCTGAAGTAAATTGGAAAGTAAAAGTAAAATCATTTTTATGGTTTGCATTCATCTTTTTAATTCCCAATATTCCATTTATTTTATGGGCACCAAACCCAATGGATTCAATCAATCCGCACCTTACTGCTGCAGGCAGATATAATTTCATTTCGGTCAATGCGTTTAATTTATATTGGGCTTTGTGGGCAGATTTTCAATTGAAAATAAAATTATTATTCCCTGCAAACCAAACTTTAATTTTTGGAATCATCAGCAGAAAGCTATTAGCATATGGTCTGTTTTCAATGATATATACTTGGCTATTATGGCTTATTAGCAAACACCAAAAGCCCGCAGATATCATTAGAATATTTGCATTCTTTTGCTTTTCTTACTTTATGTTTCTGCCTGAAATGCATGAAAGGTATTTATTTCCATTCTTCATTTTCAGTGCTTATTTATGCAGTTTTAATCTAAAAGAATTTAAATTCCTATTGATTATATCTATTTTGCACAGCATTAATTTACTATGGGGATGGGGAGAACAAAAATACATCAAAACCCCTATACCATTTGAATTAAGCAGAGTAGTTGCATTCATTACCTTTACCGTATGGTGTGCATATGCAATAGACTTTTATCGTTTTTTTTACCCTTCCAAAGCACAAAAGTAAAATGAGTATTTATTTATATACAGATGGTGCCGCAAAAGGAAACCCGGGAAATGGTGGATACGGAGTTGTTTTAAAATCTGGTCAACATTACAAAGAATTAGCCGCAGGCTTCAGACTTACAACAAATAACCGCATGGAATTACTTGCTGTTATTATTGGATTAGAAGAAATAAAAAAAGAGCAAGCAATCATTCATGTTTATTCTGATTCAAAATATGTAGTAGAAGCAGTTGAAAAAGGTTGGGTATTTAATTGGGTAAAAAAAGAATTTAAAGACAAAAAAAACAAAGACTTATGGTTGCGATTTCTGAAAATTTACGCAAAGCATCAAGTTAAATTTCACTGGATAAAAGGACACGCTGGACACCCCGAAAACGAACGCTGCGACCAGTTAGCGGTCGCAGCAGCCGAACAAAAAGATTTACCAGCAGACAGCGGCTATGAAGCCACTTTAGCCTAAATTATTCAATTGGAGTTACTGGTGAAAATTCTGCCATAAAAGCTTCCGCTTTTTCAACCATTACTTTCGAACCAATAAAAATAGGTGATCTCTGATGTAAAGATTTAACAGGCAAATCTAATATTCTGTTCAAACCATCTGTTGCCTTACCTCCTGCTTGTTCTATTAAATAAGCCATCGGATTACATTCATAAATCAACCTTAATTTACCACTTTCTGCACCATAAGAAGAAGGATAAATAAATATTCCACCTTTCAATAAGTTACGATGAAAATCGGCAACCATAGATCCAATATACCTCGAAGAGTATGGTCTATTACTTGGTTCATCAATTTCTTGACAATATTTTAAATACTTTTTTACGCCATCTGGAAAATGAATGTAATTTCCTTCATTGATAGAATATAATTTTCCAGTTTCTGGAATTTTCATTTGCGGATGTGACAAACAGAATTCTCCAATACTTGGATCAAGGGTAAAACCATTTACACCTTTTCCTGTAGAATATACAAACATGGTTGAAGAACCGTAAATTATATAACCTGCTGCAACCATCTCTCTACCACTTTGTAATGCTTCATCCTCAGTAGATACGCCACTTTCATGAATTCTTCTATAAATGGCAAAAATTGTTCCTACTGAAACGTTGACATCAATATTAGATGAGCCATCTAATGGATCAATACAAACTACATATTTTGCATCTTTAGAAATTTCTGAATCGTTGATTGGAATTACATGGTCATTTTCTTCAGAAACAATTAAACAACACTCTCCCCCTGCTTTTAAAGCTGCAATAAATTGTTCGTTAGCAAATACATCTAACTTTTTTACTTGCTCTCCTTGAATGTTTGTATCGCCTGTTTCGCCTAAAATATTAACCAATCCTGCTTTATTTACTTCTCGGTTAACAATTTTGGCGGCAATGGCCAAATCTCTAATTAATCTGGAAAATCCACCTTTAGCAAAAGGAAAATCCGATTGCTTTTCGATGATGAATTGACCAAGTGTGATCATTTGTGACATAGGTATATTTTGTTTTTATAGGTTCGTTTTTTTACCGATTTCTATTACTTCCACTTCTGATATTTTCCCTTCATGAATAGCAAATCTGATGAAAGTCCGCATGATGTGTAAGCCTTGTTTACCAGCAGCACCCGGATTCATATGTAACAAATTTAAATTTTTATCTTGAATTACTTTTAAAATATGTGAATGTCCAGAAATAAATAATTTGACATTTTCTTTTAGTAAAAACGCTTTGACATTTGGTGCATATTTGCCTGGATATCCGCCAATATGTGTCATCATTACTTTTACACCTTCACAATCGAACAATTGAACATATGGATGAATGATTTTAATATTTTGACCGTCTATATTTCCGTATACACCTCTTAAAGGCTTAAACTCACTGAGTTTATCGGACACGTGCACATCGCCAAAATCTCCAGCGTGCCATATTTCATCACAGTCTTTGAAATATTGATATACTTCTTCCGGAAAATAACTGTGTGTATCCGATAATAGTCCGATCCTTTTCAAGCTATAAAAATAAACAAAAAAGTCTCCTCTTTTTCAAGAGAAGACTTCTTTTTTGGTAATAATAAACTATACCTTTTTTACATTGATAGCGTTTAATCCTTTTTTACCATTCTCTTCTTCATACTCAACTTGATCTTCTTTGTCGATTTTGTCGATGAGACCTGAAACATGAACAAAAATTTCTTTTCCTGTTTCATTGTCTTTAATAAATCCATAACCTTTGGACTCATTAAAGAATTTAACTGTACCTAAACTCATAAAAAAATAATTAATTGATTATTCTAAGATAATTAAAAAAAAAACTAAAAAACGAAATTTTTTTTATTTAATCCCTCATTAAAAGATAGTTAAGTATGGTTTCAAATGCTCAATATATGCGTCTGAATATTCGTTTTGGGCTTTATATATCCAAAAACGGTTTCTTTTCAATTCTTGTTTGACTTTAGTTAAAATGAAAATTTGTCGAATAACTGGTGAATCCTCAAAAGAATGAATATCAATAACCTCTGCTATAAAAAGCTGGTTTTTCATAGCAATTTCTGTAAATTCCTGTGATGCTGCGGGCAGTATAATAGCAAATTTGCCGTTATTGTTTAATAAATCATATGACTTAGCCAACCATCTGTTTAGCATGTCGATTGTCGCATGTCTAGCCGTATTTTTAGCTTGATCTGTCGATTTTAAAGAATCTATAAAATAAGGCGGATTTGTGATGATTAAATCAAAGGTTTGATTGCTTTCAAAAGTTTCAAAATTTACCTGTTGGCATTTGATATTTGAAGACCATTTCGCATTTGCAAAATTTTCTGCGGCTTGCATTGCAGCAGATTCTTCAATTTCTAATGCCGTAATTTGTGCTGTCGGAAATTGTTGTGCAAGCATCAAGCTCAATACACCTGTACCTGTTCCAATATCTAAAATAGAATGAGCTGCAATAAACTTCGGCAATGTTGCTAACAATACCGCATCTGTACCTACTTTCATGGCACAGCGATCTTGAGCTATTGCAAATAATTTGAATTGAAATAAATGGTTAGATTTAGTTCGACTCAATGATATTTCCTAAAGAAGTTTCAAATGTTGATTTATATTTCGAAACATGACCAAAATTCTCTTCATCGATTGAAATATCTCCGCTTGTAACGGTACCTAATAAGGTATATTCAACTGAAGATGTTGCCGCAATCTCAATGAATTCAGCTTGTTTAGCAGCTGGCACACTTACAACAATTCTACCTTGCGCTTCACCAAATAAGAAAGCATCTTTTCTAATTGATTCATCTGTTTCAATTTCAAAACCTAAATTTTGAGACATTGCAGATTCCATTAAGGTTACAAACAAACCACCATCTGCAACATCATGTGCTGAGTCAATGGTATTTGATTGAATTAATTGTTTAATAAATTGATGCGTATTGTATTCCTTTTCTAAATCGAAGTAAGGTGCCGGTGAAGACTTTACTTGATGGTATGAATATAAATATTCTGAACAAGCAATGTCATTTTTAGATTCACCAATTAAATAAATGGCATCACCTGCATTTTTAAAATCTAAAGTCATCATGGTTGCCTTTGAATCAAGCACACCTAACATACCAATGGTAGGTGTTGGAAATACAGGACCTTCGTCTGACGATTGATTATAAAAACTTACATTTCCACCCGTTACTGGCGTTTCAAATTTTGTACATGCTGTTCCCATTCCTTTAATTGCAGAAACAAACTGCCAATAAACTTCCGGTATATATGGATTTCCAAAGTTCAAACAATTGGTAATTGCAACAGGCTCTCCTCCAGCACAAGTAATGTTTCTAGCCGCTTCAGCAACTGCAATAGCACATCCTGTTTCTGGATCTGCATGAACATATCTTGCGTTACAATCTACTGTTAAAGCAATCGCCTTATCGGTTCCTTTAATATTTACAATTGCTGCATCTGTTGGTTTATTGGTTGACATATTTGCACCACCAACCATTGAATCATATTGTCCAATAACCCATCTTTTAGAGGCAATATTTGGATGTTTAATTAAAAATTCTGCAACCTCAACTAAATTTTTAGGCTCAGCTATTTGATCGATATTGAATTTTTTATTCTCTTGAAAATAAGCAGGCTCTTTATATTCTCTGTGGTAAACTGGCGCACCTCCACCTAATACTAAGTCTTCTGCAGGAACATCTGCAACCAATTCGCCATTCATATAATAATGTAAGCGCTTCGTATCAGTTACCTCCCCAATTATTGCACAATTTAAATCCCATTTTTCGAAAACTGCTTCCACTTCTTTTTCTCTTCCTTTTGTTACCACAATTAGCATTCGCTCTTGTGATTCAGATAAAAGAATTTCGTATGGCTTCATGTTATTTTGACGAGTAGGTACTTTATCTAAATAAATAACCATACCATGTTCACCTTTCGCAGACATCTCTGAATTTGAACAAATAATACCTGCAGCTCCCATGTCTTGCATGCCAACCACAGCACCTGTTTTGATCACTTCTAGTGTTGCTTCTAATAATAATTTTTCTTGGAATGGATCTCCTACTTGAACAGCTGGTAAATCATTTACAGAATCTTCTGTGATGTCTTTTGATGCAAACGCAGCACCATGAATTCCATCTTTACCTGTTGCTGAACCTACTATATATACAGGGTTTCCAACACCATAAGAAGTTGCTGATACTGTTTCTCCAACATTTACGATACCTGCAGACATAGCATTAACCAAAGGATTAATATTGTAGCATTCATCGAAAAACACTTCACCTCCAACTGTTGGAATACCAAAAGCATTTCCATAATCGCCAATACCTTTCACTACTCCTTTAATTAACCATTTAGTTCTGTCTAAAGATAAATCACCGAAACGAAGTGAATTTAATTGTGCAATAGGTCTAGCACCCATCGTAAAAATATCTCTGTTAATTCCACCAACACCTGTAGCAGCACCTTGGTATGGCTCTAAGGCAGAAGGGTGATTATGTGATTCAATTTTAAAGCAACAAGCCAATCCATCTCCAATATCGACTAAACCTGCGTTTTCCTCGCCAGCTTTTGCAAGCATTCTTGGACCTTCTTTAGGTAATGTCTTCAACCAAACAATAGAATTTTTATAAGAACAATGTTCACTCCACATTACAGAAAAAATACTCAATTCTGTAAAGTTGGGAACCCTACCTAAAATTTCATTAATTTTTTGATATTCCTCAGGAAGTAAGCCAAGTTCTTTAGCTGTTTCGATGGTGGTTAATTGTGTCTGTTCCAATTGATTTTTTATTTGAGATGTTGCAAAAATAAGAAATTTATAGGCACCGAGCAGCACTGTTGATAATTATCAATTAAGGTGTTTTTTCAACCACATTTTAAGCCTTAATTTAAATTGAATAAACGCTTTGAATTTATAATATGATACAATAGGATAAGAAAATAGCGCTGAACCTAATTTTGACTTATATTCTGCAACACCTTGAATATTAGCACCTAATAAATCTATTTTATCGATACCAAGGCTTTGAATATGATTGAAAAATGCAAAATACAAAGCTGTTTGTCCAAAGGTTTCTGCAACCCCTCCTGTTATTGATATCAAATAGGCTTGTTCTTGATCAAATGTTAATAAAGCTGAACCTTGCAATTTATTTGATTCATACAATCCGAAAACAATTAGTTGATTGTTTTGATTAAAGAAATTTAACCAATTAAGCACTCTTTTTGATTCTTCTTTAGAAAGTCCATTCTGAATCATCATTTCAATATGCTGATTAAAAATATCAGCTAAGTTCTCCTCCACTACATTTACAACAATTGCATTGTTTTGAGCAATTTTATTTAATTGTCTCCTAATGTTTTCGGATGGCTTTTTAGTCGTATTTTGAAGATCTTTTATTAATGTATAATAAATTTTATGGTCAAAACCAGACCAGCTGAAAGCCCTGATATCATTATACTTTGGTGCTAATTTTAATTCAATTTGATGATACTCTTTTTTTAATTTCAATAACATTTGCTGCAATGATTGATTTATTATAAAATCTTTCAAAGAACAATTGATAAAAAATGGAGTATAAAAAAAATGAGTAGGTAAATTTGCTTTTTTTCTATCTACAAATAAAACCATGGCTGCACAAAAAACGGATTGATGATATGTAGCAAAATAAACCGCTTTCCTGTTATAGGTTTGTGCTATTTTTTCTATATTTATTGACTTCTGGCACCATAAAACATCATCAAATTGCACCAAAAGTGTATCCCAAAGTGCTGGATTGATAATTTTATAGTGCATTGCTGTATTCATAGCTACCTAACGATTATTATTACTGATTATTTTTAATCTTGAAATATGATTTACATTGAGCTTGCCACTGGTTAGCAAAAACCATTTCTTCATATGTATTTCCAATTCCTAAATCAATAAATTGAAATGCAGATCTAGCATTTTGAATTAAATGACTGATGCATTTAGCTTGAAATACTGCTGATTTAATTTGATTGGTATTCCATTCATTCAGAATATATAGGGTTAGATCATTTTCTTTAGTACAAATCAATTGAGTAAAGCAACATTCATTTTGCTGATACATAACCTGTAATTGGTAACGAAATGGAAGTGAATTTACCAATGCTAACTGATCTTGTAACACCTCATTTGAAAAATGGTGTTTGTCAAAATAAGGCATTAATTGCGCTATATTTTCAGCATTAAAATCCATTATTGTTATATGATCTTGAGTGGATATTGCATGACTAGCAGAATTCAAATCAATCAAATAAGAATAATGCTGAGTAACCTCAAATCCTAACCAAGTCAATGGTCGCGCGTCTTTAAATTGAATGGGTAATTTCAATTCAATATGCTTATAAGCAGCTTTTAATTTTTTGAAATATTGAAAATATAAATCAGCTTCTTTGTGAGCTTCAAATCTATTCTTAAATGTAATGAAATTATAGGGCAAAAAGGATTGCGCATCAATTTGTCCTCCCTGAGTTAAATATGACAATTGAGCAAATGGCTCTTTTGAAATTTCTTCAGCGCAATATTTTTTAGAAAAATTAACCATTTTTTAATATTACTGCGTGTATATAATTCAAAAATAAATAACAAAAAACAACATACACTCCTGCAAGTAATAAGGCTTGTAAGTCGGAATAAATAAAGGCCACATCCATTGACCTAAATGCCGTGAGTATGAATGCACATAATAAGAAATTTGGGATGATACTTTTCCAAGCATGTATCTTCCAAATACTCACTCCTATTAGCTTTGCTGAAATATAACTAGTTATTAAAAAATAAAATATGTTTGTTAATAAATAGGCATATGAACTACCAATAATTCCAAAATTTAAAATCAAAACATAAGTTAAAACAAGGTGAAAAATCAATTCTATGCCTTGAATTATTGAAATATACTTGGTCTGTTTAGTTGCTAAAAAAACATCGTGGTGGCTGGTAAATCTTATAAAAAAACTACCTGCAAAAATCGTAAATAGTGGCGCACTATCGGAATAATTCGCACCAAATATCATTCGGATAATTGGACCAGACCAATTCATTAAAGCAAAAACAATTGGAAATAATATTAATATAATCTCTTGCTGGTATTTAAGTCTAATTTCTAGAAAACGATCGATGTTTTTTGATTGATAGGCTTCTATTAACAAAGGTAAAGCTATCGCACTAAAAGCAATGTAAAACTGAGTAATGATAGGTACTTCAAAATTTCCATTAGCAATAACCGCAAATTGAGCAGGATCGGGAAAAAATGAAGTTAAAATAATTCGGTCAGTATTTAAAAGTAGCACCCCAAAAAACAATCCCAAACCAATTGGAAAACCATATTTAAATTGTGTTTTTACAAATGTCCAATCAAAAGAGAAATGTTTAATTATATTGTATTGATTGATTAGCATTTGATTGATTATAAAAAAACAAAAACTCAATGCTAAGTGAATTTGCAATAATAGCATTAAACTCCAATTTTGATAATACGCTAAACACAAAGTAATTATTCTAAATACTATTAAAATAAAATTACTGATCATGTAAATTTTAACCTTTTTATTGATTAAAAAAACATTGAGTTCAATAGATTGCAAAATCCCAATCAATACTATTCCTGCTATTATCCATTGGTATTGATTAAACTGAAAACTTTGTAACCTATTCTCAAAAAAAACAAAAATCAACTTGGTTATCAAAAGTGTTATAATAGCCATTATTAATAATGCAATTCTACTTGAATTGATTTGATTGGCATGCGATGATTTTTCTGTAGCAGATAAATAGTAATACAGAGCATTTGCAAAACCCAAACTTCCCAAAGTGATGGCTAATGTACTGATAGTAATAACGAATCTATATATACCATATATTTCAGTAGTAAGTATATGTGCTAAACTTGCAACAATAATAAATGAAGAAAGCGTTATCAGTGCATTTCCTAAATATAATTGAAATGCATCCTTATTATTTTGAAGTTTAGATCTGAAAAATTGAAACATATTGTTCGAAAATACTAAAAATAAGGTAAATGATAGCGCTACATTTTTTTGAGTTTTTTAGCACTTTTTAGAAAAACACCTAAAATTTTATCAACATTCTTCAAAATTTGGTCACATTTTTGAAAAAACACTTAAAATTTATAGTGATTTATGTATTTTTGTAACATAAAATCTAAAAAAAGCCTAAAATTATGCCTCAAACAAGATTCAAAGCACTCGAAACAGTTTTAAACAGAACAGCAGTGGCGGTTAACCCTCCATCTACTAAGATTTCAGATTTTTATGCAGTCAATGTATTTGACAAAGTAAAAATGAAAAATTATTTGTCTAAAGAATCGTATCAATCAGTGATTGAAAACATTGAAAATGGTACGGCAATTGACAGAATCACTGCCGAAAATATTGCAACTGCAATGAAAATTTGGGCAATGGAGAAAGGCGCAACACATTATACACATTGGTTTCAACCATTAACTGGTAGTACTGCAGAAAAACATGATTCGTTTTTTGAGCCAAGTTCTGATGGCCGTTCTATAGAGAAATTTTCAGGTGATGCTTTAGTTCAACAAGAACCAGATGCATCGTCGTTCCCAAATGGTGGCATCAGAAACACTTTCGAAGCAAGAGGTTATACCGCTTGGGATCCTTCATCTCCAGCATTTATTATGGAATCTACTTCAGGAAACACTTTATGTATTCCAACAGTATTTGTTTCTTATACTGGCGAGGCACTAGACTACAAGGCTCCCCTATTAAAAGCATTACATTCATTAGATAAAGCGGCAGTTGATGTTTGCCAATATTTTGATAAAAACATTACCAAGATTTCTGCTTCATTAGGTATTGAACAAGAATACTTTTTAGTAGACTTAGCACTTTACAATGCTAGACCAGACTTAATGATGACTGGCAGAACCTTGTTCGGACACATGTCTGCAAAAGGCCAACAATTAGAAGATCATTATTTTGGTTCAATTCCAGAGCGAGTTTTAACATTTATGATTGACTTCGAAACAGAAGCAATTAAATTAGGTATTCCTTTGAAAACAAGACACAACGAAGTGGCTCCAAATCAATTCGAATGTGCTCCTATTTATGAAGAAATCAATTTAGCTATTGACCACAATCAATTATTGATGGACTTAATGGATAAAATTGCTCGTAAACATGGCTTCAAAGTTTTATTACATGAAAAACCATATGCTGGCGTAAATGGTTCAGGTAAACATAACAATTGGTCTATCATTACTAATACTGGTAAGAACTTATTGGCTCCGAGTAAAACGCCTAAAAATAATTTGATGTTCTTGACATTTTTCGTCAATACTATTAAAGCGGTTTACGAACATGCAGATTTATTAAGAGCAAGTATTGCTTCAATTAATAATGACCATAGATTAGGTGCAAACGAAGCGCCACCAGCAATTATATCCGTTTTCTTAGGTTCACAATTAGATGAAGTTTTAAACGAAATTGAAACTTCTAAAATCAACAAGAAAGCAGATACCAACAATGCAATGTGGTTAGGAATTCCTAAAATTCCTCAAATTTTATTAGATAATACTGACAGAAACAGAACTTCACCTTTTGCCTTTACTGGAAATAAATTTGAATTTAGAGCCGTTGGTTCATCTGCCAATTCTTCTGCAGCAATGACCGTATTAAATACCATTGTAGCAGCTCAATTAACTGAATTCAAAAAAGAAGTAGATGCATTAATTGATAAAGGCGAGAAAAAAGACATCGCTTTAATTACTGTCATCAAAAAATACATTAAAGATTCGAAAAGTATTCGTTTTGAAGGTAATGGATATAGCTCAGATTGGGAAAAAGAAGCGGCAAAAAGAGGGTTGTCAAACATCAAAACAACTCCAAAAGCTTTAGATGCTTATGTTTCTAAAAAAACTACAGATCTATTTGTTAAAAATGGTGTTTTCAACGAGAGAGAATTACATGCTAGACATGACATCATGTTGGAAAACTACATGAAAAAGATGCAAATTGAGTCTCGAATTGTAGGAGAATTAGTTACAAGTACCATTATTCCAGCTGCTGTAGCATACCAAAATACGTTAATTGAGAACGTAAAAGGATTAAAGGACTTAGGAATGCCTAAAAATACATTTGAAGGTCAATTATCACTTATTAAACAAATCTCAGAACATTTATTAGCGATTAAAACCTCAGTTGATAGCATGATCGAAGAGCGTAAAAAAGCTAATGTGATAACAGATGCAAGGAAAATTGCCATTGCATATGACGAAAAGGTAAAAAGCTATTTTGAGCCTATTCGCTACCATGTGGATAAATTAGAATTGATCATTGGAGACGGTTTCTGGCCACTTCCAAAATTCAGAGAACTCTTGTTTATCAAGTAATTAGCGCAAAAACTAAAAACCCATCAAAATTTTGATGGGTTTTTTTATATATAATGCGATTTAGCATTTAGGTTTATCTTGAAAATAATTTATATTTGGTACTTAGACCAAATCATCAGTTTTACCAAGGTTTAATAAAAAATAAAATTCAATACGAAATGAAATTAATTCAGAACATCTGTTTAGCCTTTTTGACCGGATCAATTATTATTTTATCTTCTTGTGGTGCACAAAAGCCAAGTGTAATTGCAGCAGAAAAAGCCTACAATGCAGAAAAATATTTTATTGCTGCCGATTTGTATAAAAAAGCAATCCCAACTATTAGAAATAAGAAAACGAAAGCTGAATTAATTTACAAAGTAGCTGAATCTTATCGTCAGATAAACAATACTAAACAATCTTCTATTTGGTATGAAAAAGCAGTTGCAGCTGGATATGAAGGAGCAGATGTTTATTTAAACTTAGCTAATGCTTATAAATTCCAAGATAGATTAAAAGATGCAATTGCTACTTATAAAGAATATTTATCTCAGAAACCCGGAGATTCATTGGCTTTACTAGGAATAGAAAACTGTAACCTAGCCTTGAAATGGAAAGAAAAAGCAACTTGGTTTGATGTATTTAACGAAGGTGCGATCAATACTAAAGATGTAGAATACGCTCCTAGTTTTTATGGTAAAGGAATTATTTTTACTTCAAACAGAGGAAAAGTAAAAGGTAAAAACTACTACGAAAGAACTGGTAAAAACTTTGAAAATATTTACGCAGCAGCAACAACAGGTAAAAACCGTTGGTCAAGAGTTGATCCTTTAAACAAAGCAATTAATTCTGATTTCAATGAAGGAGTTACTAGCTTTGATAACAATAACCGTATCCTTTATTACACACAATGTAATGGAAATAAAGGGAAAGAAATTGGTTGTACAATTTTACAAACACAGAACGAAGGAAACACCTGGACTGAACCAAAACCAGTAGAAATACCTAATCCAGATTCAATGCTAATTGCACATCCGAGTATTAATGCAGACGGAACAAGAATCTATTTCACCTCTGTATTTAAAGGCGGTTTTGGTGGTAAAGATATTTGGTATTCTGAAAAACAAGGCACTACATGGGGAGCACCAGTTAATGCAGGACCAAAAATTAATACAGCAGGTGACGAAGAGTTTCCATTCATTCACCCATCAGGTACTTTATATTTCGCTTCAAACGGACACAAAGGTATTGGTGGATTTGACGTATTCTTCTGTGATTGGGAAGAAGGTGATTGGACCGAAGCAACCAATTTAAAGTCTCCAATTAATTCAACAGGTGATGACTTTGGTTTTATATTAGATGAAAACAAAGAAACTGGCTACATAAGTTCTAATCGTTTTGGAGGAAAAGGGGAAGATGATATTTATTCTGTAATTGCAATTCCATTGGTATTTAATGCATATGGTAAAGCAGTTAACAATGCATCTGGTAAATCTTTTGCAGGAGTTAAAATTAATATCATTGGTAGCGATGGTTCAACGCAAACAGCAGTTACAGACCCTGCAGGTAAATATAAATTTGTTTTAAAGAAAGATGTTAATTACCAATTAAGCGCCTCTAAATATCGTTTCTTTGGTGATGTTGCAGAAACATCAACTTATGGTTTAAAAGAATCTAAAGATTTCGAATTGAATTTTAAATTGAATCCAATTCCATTGAAAGAAATTGTTATCAAAGGAATTTTATACGATTTAGCAAGTGCTGATTTAAAACCAGAATCAATTGAACGTTTAGATTCTATTGTAAAAACCCTTTCTGATAACCCTACATTTGTAATTGAAATTGCATCACATACTGACTCTAGAGCAGATTCAACTTATAATAATGAATTATCTCAACGCAGAGCGCAATCTGTAGTAAACTATTTAGTATCAAAAGGTATTGAATCGGATAGATTGAAACCAAAAGGTTACGGTGAATCTAAGTTATTAAATGAGTGTAAAGATGGAGTAAGCTGCCCTGAAGAAATGCATGCACTTAACCGTCGTACTTCTTTCTCTATTATTTCTGAAGATTATGTACCTAAAGAAGCACCAAAATTACCAGATGCTGGTAAAAAAGTTGCTCCTAAAACTGGTTCGGCAAAAGGAATTGCTCCTGCTAATACTACCCCAGCAAAATCAAATGCACCAGTAGTAGCACCTATTCCTGCAACACCAACAAATTCTAAACCAGCTGCTACAACACCTGCCGCTGTTACTCCACCTGTTGTTACTCCTGCTAAAACACCTGCAACAACAGTTCCAGTAAGAAAGAAACCATAATCATCCTTAAAAAAAACCATAATCAAAGGACAAATAATTATATTTGTCCTTTGTTATTTTATGAGCAACCAAAGATATAACCAACGTGGTGTAAGTGCCTCCAAAGAAGATGTCCATTTAGCAATTAGTAAAATTGACAAAGGAATTTATCCGCAAGCGTTTTGTAAAATTATTCCAGATATTTTGGGAATGGATGCAGATTACTGCAATATTATGCATGCAGATGGAGCTGGCACAAAGTCTTCGTTGGCATATGCTTATTGGAAAGAAACAGGCGACTTAAGCGTATGGAAAGGTATTGCGCAGGATGCAATTATCATGAATACCGACGATTTATTATGCGTGGGTGCAGTAGATCATATTTTGCTTTCTTCTACAATCGGTAGAAATAAGAACTTAATTCCAGGTGAAGTTATTGCAGCAATTATAAATGGTACCGAAGAAGTACTTGCTGATTTACGTGCACATGGCATTGAAATTTACTCTACAGGAGGCGAAACAGCTGATGTAGGCGATATTGTTCGAACCATTATAGTAGATTCAACAGTAACCTGCAGAATGCCTAGGGCGCAAGTTATTTCTAATCATCAAATTAAAGCTGGAAATGTTATAGTAGGTTTGGCATCTTATGGCCAAGCGAGCTACGAAACGGCTTATAATGGTGGCATGGGAAGCAATGGTCTAACTTCAGCTCGACATGATGTTTTCAATAAATCAATAGCTGAAAAATACCCGGAAACTTTTGATCCTGCAGTACCATATGAATTAGTTTTTTCTGGAGGAATGAAACTAACCGATGAAATTGAAATTGAAAATTTCGGAAAAATTACTGCTGGGAAATTAGTCTTATCTCCTACTCGCACATACGCTCCTATTATTAAAAAAATATTGGCGCAATTTCCAAATCAAATTGATGGCATGGTGCATTGTAGCGGTGGTGGACAAACTAAAGTATTACATTTTGTAGACAAAGTACATATCATAAAAGATAATTTATTTCCAATACCTCCATTATTTAAATTGATCCAAGAACAATCTGGCACTGCATTTCAAGAGATGTATCAGGTATTTAATATGGGACACCGTATGGAATTATATGTTGATGAGTCAATAGCACAAAGTATCATTGATATTGCTCAATCATTTTATGTGGATGCCCAAATTGTTGGACGTGTGGAGCAATCAGAAACAAAACAATTAACCATTCAATCTGAATTCGGAACTTTCAAATATTAATTTTTTTAAATAAAAAAAAAGGGATGGTAAAATTTACCATCCCCTTTTTTATTTGATACAATTCGCTTATTTAACCAACGTCATTTCGTTAATTAAATTAGTTGCACCTGCATATTTATCTACAATAAATAAGATGTAACGAATATCAGCAACAATGGTGCGTTTAAAGTTTTTATCAAAAACTAAATCGCCTGTCATTGCTTCCCAGTTACCGTCATATGCTGCTCCTATTAATTCTCCATTGGCATTCATTACAGGACTTCCTGAGTTTCCGCCAGTAATGTCATTGTCTGTTAAAAATGAAACTGGCAATTCTCCTTTTTCATTTACATACATTCCATAATCTTTTTGTTTTAATTGCGCTACTAATTTTTCTGGTAAAACAAATTCTTCATCTGCCGGATTGTATTTTTCTAATAAACCCCTAGCAGTTGTATAGTAATTGTATACTACGGCATCTTTAGCGGTATAACCAGCAACTTTACCATAAGTAACCCTCATCGTAGAGTTTGCATCTGGATAAACCAACTTCGTTGGATCCATTGCTAATAAGCCTGCTATATACGCCTTCTTCTCTTTCGCTAAACTCGCATTGATTGATGAAACGGTGTTTACATATGTATTTCTAAAATCTAACATTTTATTGATGTATTGTACCAATAAGTCTGCTTGATACGCTTTTGCTGTTGGGTTAGCAAGGAAAGCTGTTGCACGTGCTTTATCTGTAAATATCGAGCGTTTAAATACAACCGCTGCAAATTTTTCAAATGATTCAGCTGCTGTTTTTGCTTTATACTTTTTGATAATTTCTGCTAATACCGGTGGTTGTTGTTCAGCAGGAATATCTTCGTAATAAATCGTTAATAAAGCTGCAAATATTTTTTGATCTGTTTCAGGAACATAATCTTTGTATTGCCCGTCTAAGTTGCCTTTTAGCTTTTGAACTAATTTATTTACTGCTGCGGTATCTACAGGTGTTTTAATTAATAAATCGCCTAAAGATTTATATGAATTAGCTAATTGCACACTCACAGTTGATAAACCTGCTGTTGACAAATACAATCCCCTAACCACATAAGGTTTATAATCGTTGTATAATTGGTCAACATTTTTCATCACATTAGCATAAGCAGATTTTAAATCTTCCGATGAATTAGCATAAGCTGTAAATTGCTTTTCTAATGTTTGTTTACCAGAAATTACATTTAATTTTTTCAATCCTTCATTTTGACCGATATAGTATTTCCATGAATTAGCCAATGATGCATAATTTGCAGCTAATTTAATTCTTACAGCAAGGTCTTTGTCCATGTCTGCTTTCATTAAAGCTAATTTTTTACCATTTAATTTTATCAAAGCAGGATTAACTAAGTCCACTGCATTTTGCAATTCACGAGAAAATGCATAACGATTGGTTCTACCTGGGTAGCCCATGATCATTGCATAATCACCTTCTTTATAACCTTTCAATGAAATACTTAAATGTTTTTTAGGTTGATAAGGTACGTTGTCTTTTGAGTAAGCAGCTGGTTTACCATCTTTGCTCATGTAAACACGAAACATTGAAAAGTCTCCAGTATGACGAGGCCACATCCAGTTGTCTGTATCTCCTCCGAACTTACCAACTGATTCTGGTGGCGCTCCTACTAAACGAACATCTCTGTAACGCTCGTAAACAAACATTAAATACTGATTGGCACCAAAAACATCTTTGATATCTGCTTCGTAGATTGTTCCTTTTGTTGCTTCAGCTGTAATAGATTTGATAGCATCTTTTAATTTAGCTTCTTTTTCTGCGTCTGCAACACCTTTAGTTGCTTGTAATATTTTTTCAGTTACATCTTCCATTCTTACTAAAAAAGAAGCAACAATAGCAGGTGCTTTTAATTCTTCTTCTTTAGATTTTGCCCAAAAACCATCTGTTAGATAATCGTGTTCAACTGAACTATTATATTGAATACTTGAATAACCACAATGGTGATTCGTCAACATCAAACCTTCTTTAGAGATCATCTCACCAGTACAAAAACCCATCGATACAATGGCGTCTTTTAAACTTGAATGGTTTACGTTATAAATATCATCGGCTGTTAACTTGAAACCGATTTTTTTCATCTCATCATAGTTTTTATTGATGAGCATAGGCAGCCACATACCTTCATCTGGTGTGGTATTCGCCTTTGATCCAAATGCAACCAACACCAAAGTGAAGGCTAGCACCATACTTTTCATACTTTTCATAAATTTTTAAATTTTCTGCTACGAAACTATGAAAAATACCATCATTCTGAAAGTATCGTTGTTAAGGAATAAATCCTATTTTTGAATATCTAAAACAAAAGATAAATGAAACGAATAATTTTCATAAACATGCTATTAATGAGCAATTTGACATTATTTTCGCAAGAAAAAAGCACAATTGCACAAGAAAAAATTCAACAAATTACCCTCTTTAGATCTCAAGCTGAAATCAAAAGTAATATCGAAATAAGCTTAAATGCGGGAGCAAATACCGTTTTAATTGACAATTTGCCTAAATCTATCTTAAAAAACAGCATCCAGGTTAGTACAGATGTAGGAATTAGAATTATTCAAATTTCACCTATTTCAGATTATAAAAGAGGTATTGAACAAACAGCAGCTGGTCAAAAATTGATTGATTCCCTTAATTTCTACCAAGATCAACTCAATACTTATAATACCAAAAAATTTACACTTCAAGAAGAACTAGAAATTCTGTTAGCCAATAAAAACCTAACCAATAAAACAGATATCGCTGGAGAAATTGAAGATTTAACAGCAATTTATAGAACACGAATTCCAAGTATTAAAGAGGATATTTATCGAATCGATAAAAAGATTAAAACCATTAATTCAAACATTTCGCTAATAGAAAAATCAATGAATGCATTAAGCAGTACTACTGATTTTTGTTCATTGAAAATTACATTAGCTGCAAATGAAAATGGTGTTAAAAATATTAAGCTTAACTACCTTGTAGAAAATGCAGGCTGGAACCCTATTTATGATTTGAGAGTAACCAACATTGCTTCGCCAATTTTATTGCAACAAAAAGCAAGTGTATTTCAAAATACAGGAATAGATTGGGAACAAGTTAAAATTGCTTTATCTACCGGAAACCCAACAGATAATGGCATACTTCCTATTTTGAACCCTTTATTTAGTGACCTGATTTACTATAATTTAAAAAACATGAATATGCTTGCTGAAAAATCAGCTATGCCAATGTTAGCTCAATCTGCAGCC
This sequence comes from Sphingobacteriaceae bacterium, assembly GCA_024645045.1. Lineage (GTDB taxonomy): Bacteria > Bacteroidota > Bacteroidia > Sphingobacteriales > Sphingobacteriaceae > CAIKLP01. The sequence continues at coordinate 71,936 of JAHEGO010000070.1, read as the reverse complement.
ATTCAATATCAAGAAAATCAATTGGCTAATATTTATAAAATTAATGCATTAACAAGTATTGCTTCTTCACAAGATGCAAAAGTAATAGAAATCAAATCTGATACTGTTTCCGCTTTTTATCAATATAAGGCTGTACCCAAATTAGAACCACATGCTTTTCTAATTGCACGAATTCCAAATTGGAATAATTTAAATTTATTACCAGGAAATGCAAGTGTATATGTTGAAGATGCTTTTTTTGGCGAGACCTATTTCAATACTTTACAACTGGATGATACCTTACAAGTTTCCTTAGGTAAGGATCTAAATATTTTAGTAGAAAGAGAAAAGGTAAAAGAATTCAATTCAACAAAACTTTTAACCGGTTACAGAACTGCCAATTTGAATTTCAACATTCGCATTAAAAACAATAAAAATATTCCGATTAATTTAACAATTGAAGACCAAGCTCCTATCAGCAAAAACAAATCAATTGAAGTTAAACTTCACAATACAGAAGGCTTATTTGACGCTGAGACTGGGAAGTTAAATTGGAAATTAAATTTGACTCCACAAGAGCTAAAATCGATTAGTTTTGGATATGAAGTGAAATACCCTAAAAATAAAATGATTTCGGGCTTGGAATAATTATCAAAGCATTATCATTTTATCCTCAAAATAGCTACTTTTGTTCAATCATTTAAAGAAAAAAATATACATATGAATTATGATGTAATTGTAATAGGAAGCGGACCAGGTGGTTATGTTACTGCCATTAGAGCTTCACAATTAGGTTTAAAAACTGCCGTAATTGAAAAAGAAAATTTAGGTGGTGTTTGCTTAAATTGGGGATGTATCCCAACTAAAGCATTAATTAAAAGTGCACAAGTATTCGAATATATCAACCACGCAAATGATTATGGAATCAATGTAAGTGGTGCCAGTGCAGACTTCAATGCTGTAATTAAAAGAAGCAGAGATGTAGCAGATGGAATGAGTAAAGGCATTCAATTTTTAATGAAAAAAAATAAAATTGATGTTATTGAAGGAACTGGTGTAATTAAAAAAGGAGGCATTGTAGAAGTAACTGCAGCCGATGGAAAGAAAACGAATTATACAGCTAAACATACCATTTTAGCAACTGGATCTAGGTCTAGGGAATTGCCAAATTTAAAACAAGACGGTAAAAAAGTTATAGGATACCGCCAAGCAATGACGCTTCCTACACAACCAAAATCTATGGTAATTGTTGGTTCTGGCGCTATAGGATGTGAGTTTGCTTATGTTTATAATGCAATGGGTACGAAGGTAACCATCGTAGAATTTTTAGATAACATTGTTCCTTTAGAGGACGAGGATGTTTCTAAAAACTTAGCAAGGTCTTTCAAAAAGTCTGGTATCAATATCATGACAGGTTCTGCAGTTGAATCGGTTGACACAAGTGCTGCACTTTGCAAAGTTTCTGTTAAAACAGCAAAAGGCATTGAAATTATTGAAGCAGAAGTTGTTTTATCTGCTGTAGGTATCACAGCTAATATTGAAAATATTGGCTTAGAAGAATGTGGTGTAAAAACTGATAAAGGAAAAGTATTAGTTGATGAATTTTACAGAACAAATATACCTGGTATTTATGCAATTGGTGACATTGTTCCGGGCCAAGCCCTTGCTCACGTTGCTTCTGCAGAAGGAATTATTTGTGTAGAAAAAATTGCAGGTAAAAAAGTAGAGGCATTAAATTACAATAACATACCTGGTTGTACTTATTGTAACCCTGAAGTTGCTTCTGTTGGTATGACTGAAAAAGCAGCAAAGGCAGCAGGTTATGAAGTGAAAGTTGGTAAATTTCCATTCTCAGCTTCTGGAAAAGCAAGTGCATCTGGTGCAAAAGATGGATTTGTTAAATTGGTATTTGATGCTAAATATGGTGAGTTATTAGGTTGCCATATGATTGGCAGTAACGTTACTGAGATGATTGCAGAAGCAGTTGTAGCAAGAAAATTAGAAATTACTGGTCATGAATTAATCAAAACTGTTCACCCTCACCCTACCATGTCTGAAGCGATAATGGAGGCGGCGGCAGATGCATATGGAGAAGTAATCCACATGTAATAAATAACATTAAAAAAAAGCGCCATTAATTACTAATGGCGCTTTTTTTATTAACTGAATTTCCTAATTTAAATTTTTAATTTTTTCAATATGAGAATTCAAACCATAGATACTGGATTTTTTAAATTAGATGGTGGCGCTATGTTTGGCGTTGTACCAAAATCGATGTGGCAAAACATTAATCCACCCGATGAAAATAACATGTGCACATGGGCAATGCGTTGCCTTTTGGTAGAAGATGATAACAGACTCATTTTAATTGACAATGGCATTGGCAATAAACAAGAAGCAAAGTTTTTCAACCATTATTATTTACATGGTGATGCCAGTTTGCAAAAATCATTGCATGCCGCTGGTGTAGATTTTTCAGACATCACCGATGTTTTGTTAACTCATTTACATTTCGACCACTGTGGTGGCAGTATCCAAAAAGATGATGCTGGAAAATTAAGCACTGTGTTCCCGAATGCAACTTATTGGAGTCACCAAGACCATTGGGATTGGGCTACAAATCCAAACCCAAGAGAAAAGGCATCCTTTTTAAAAGAAAACATCTTACCAATACAAGAGAGTGGACAATTAAAATTTGTAGCGGACCACGGTCAATTTTCAAGTAATATCAATATCCGTTTCAGCTCTGGACATACAGACCATATGATGCTTCCAATTATTAACCATAATGGCGAAAAAATTGCTTTTTGTGCTGATTTAATTCCATCAACTGGACACCTAGGATTACCCTTTGTAATGGCGTATGATACTAGACCTCTTTTATCAATGTCTGAAAAAGAAGAATTTTTGTCAACTGCTGTAGCTGAAAACTGGACATTGTTTTTCGAACATGACCCAAGAGTAGAATGTGCAAAAATAATTTCAACCGAAAAAGGGGCAAAAATTGCTTCTACTCACCTACTTGCAGATTTAACTTAAAATTATATCTGCCAAATGATTTTTAAGGTATGATTTTTGCTAGTAAAGGAGCGCGGAAAGCTTGTCAGTATTTGAGTTTAAAAGGGCTCAAATAAGGCACAAAATTGGTTTTTCGCATATTTAATAGTAAATTCGCAACCTTTAACTTAAACCCATAGGAGGATAAATGAGACAACTCAAGATCACCCAATCAATTACCAACAGAGAAAGTCAATCTTTAGATAAATACTTACATGAAATCGGTAAAGTAGACTTAATCACCGCTGAAGAAGAAGTTATATTAGCTCAAAAAATCAGAGAAGGTGATCAAGCTGCACTAGAAAGGTTGACCAAAACCAATCTTCGTTTTGTGGTTTCAGTAGCTAAACAATACCAAAATCAAGGATTAACACTTGGAGATTTAATCAACGAAGGAAACTTGGGTTTGATAAAAGCAGCAAAAAGATTTGATGAAACAAAAGGTTTTAAGTTTATTTCTTATGCTGTATGGTGGATTCGTCAATCTATCTTACAAGCAATTGCAGAACAATCAAGAATCGTTAGGTTACCATTGAATCAAGTTGGTTCGTTGAGTAAAATAAGCAAGGCATTTTCTAAATTAGAACAAGAATTTGAAAGAGAACCCTCTCCAGAAGAATTAGCTATTTTATTAGAAACTACCGTAGATAAAATTTCAGACACCATGAGTAATTCAGGTCGCCATGTTTCTATGGATGCACCATTTGTTCAAGGAGAAGAAAACACTTTATTAGATGTACTTGAAAACCAAGATACACCTGATACAGACAGTATGTTGATCAATGAGTCTTTGAGCGAAGAGATCAAAAGATCATTGGCAACCTTAACGGAAAGAGAAAGAGAAATTATTGTATTATTCTTCGGATTAGGTACCAATCATGCCTTATCTTTAGAAGAGATTGGTGAGAAATTCAATTTAACTCGTGAAAGGGTTAGACAGATAAAGGATAAGGCTTTACAGCGTCTTAGACATACATCTCGAAGCAAAATATTGAAGTCTTATTTAGGATAAACACCTGAATGTTAAAAAGATTGAATGTTAATATTTTATTAATGTTCAATCTTTTTTTATTTTTGAGCACCTAAAAAACATCCTATGTTAAACAAATACGAATCAGAATTAAAGGTTTGGATTGGCAAAGAAAAAATGGCCATCGAACTGATTAATGTTGTTGGAAAATTATCATTCGACAACTCCATCGAATTGGTTTTATTCAGAAAGCCATTAATTGATGTAAGTGCAAGTGAAATTTTAAGCAACCACTTATATGCGCAACAAATCATTGGTAAAGCCATTGAAATTGAAGACACTTTAGCCATTGCAAATGAAATTGCTGCTTTAGCAATTGCTCCTTCTAGAATTGATCTTGGTCGTTTAGCAGCAGAATGGATTGAAGAAAAAAATAACTTCAACGATGTTGCAGGTTTTGTAAAAACAAAATTAGCAGCACATGTTGGTTTAGACAAAAAAGTACTTACTCCTAAAGATGTGGTGTTGTATGGTTTTGGTAGAATTGGACGTATAGCAGCTAGAGAATTAGTAATGCAAGCAGGTAAAGGGGAACAATTAAGATTAAGAGCAATTGTAACCAGAAGCAATACAGACAAAGACATTAGCAAAAGAGCTGATTTACTTAGATACGATTCTGTTCATGGACCATTTAATGGCACCATTGTAGAAGATTTCGAAAACAAAGCCTTAATCATCAACGGTCAAACAGTAGCAATGATTGCTGCAAAAGATGCTGCTACTATTGATTATACTGCATTCGGGATTAACGATGCCTTAGTGATAGATAACACGGGGGTTTTAAGAGATAGAGAAGGCTTATCAAATCATTTAAAAGCCAAAGGAGTTGCTAAAGTTTTATTAACTGCTCCAGGTGGAAGTGTTCCAAATATAGTATTTGGTGTAAATCATGAACAACAAGCAGCTGATGAAAATATTTTCTCTGCGGCTTCTTGTACAACCAACGCCATTGTTCCTGTGTTAAAAGTTATCGATGCAGCATTTGGTATAGAAAAAGGACACATAGAAACTGTTCACTCATATACAAACGACCAAAATTTATTAGATAATTACCACGATAAATACAGAAGAGGAAGATCTGCTGCCTTAAACATGGTTATCACAGAAACAGGTGCAGATAAAGCAGTATCTAAAGTATTGCCTCATTTAACTGGTATTTTAACTGGTAATGCAGTTAGGGTTCCGACACCAGATGTTTCATTGGCTATTTTAAATTTAAATTTCAAAAAAGAAGTAACATTAGCGGAAGTTAATAATGCCCTTAAACAAGCTTCTTTATTTGGTGATTTAGTGGAACAAATTGAGTATTCAATTTCAAACGAATTGGTATCAAGCGATTTAATTGGCAATACACATGCTTCAATCGTTGATAGCCCTGCAACTATTCTAGCTAAAGATGGAAAAGGTGCTGTTTTATATGTTTGGTACGACAACGAATACGGTTATACTCGCCAAGTAATTCGTTTAGCAAAATCAATTGCTGGCGTAATTAGATTGAGGTATTATTAATCCTGAAATATTCTATTCCAAAAAGAGGCGTCAAATGACGCCTCTTTTTTTTGTTCATATCTTTATTAACACAATTTACAGTTTATCACAAAACATTATATATCAAATATTTATATCAAAACTTATCCTAAACTTATCCACACAAACTGTGAATAATTAATGTTGATAAAGCAAGCTATTCTATGGATATTTAGGAGTTGAAAAGCCCTGTAAAAAGGGCTATTGCGTATAAAAACGGAGGAAATTGTGAGATTAAAATCATTAGAAATTAAAGGCTTTAAAAGTTTTGGCGATAAAATTACCGTCAATTTTGATGAAGGTATTACGGCCATTGTTGGGCCAAATGGATGTGGAAAATCAAACGTTGTGGATTCTATTCGCTGGGTTTTAGGAGAACAAAGCACTAAAACTTTGCGTTCTGAAAAAATGGAGAACATCATTTTCAATGGTACTAAAAACCGTAAGCCGGCAAATTTGGCTGAGGTTTCTTTGACTTTTGACAATACAAAGAATGTACTTCCTACTGATTATACAACTGTAACTATTACGCGTAAACTTTACCGTAGTGGCGAAAGCGAATACCGCTTAAATGATGTACAATGTAGGTTGAAAGATATTACCGATTTATTTTTAGATACTGGTATTGGTTCAGATTCTTATTCAATTATTGAATTAAAGATGATTGAAGAAATTCTAGCCAACAAAGACAATTCAAGAAGAGCACTCTTTGAAGAAGCAGCAGGAATTTCAAAATATAAAATCAGAAAGAAACAAACGCTTAATAAATTAAAAGATACTGAAGACGATTTAAATCGTGTAGAAGATTTATTATTTGAAATTGAAAAAAACTTAAAAACTTTAGAATCTCAAGCTAAAAAGACCGAAAGATATTATAAGCTTAAAGAACAATATAAAGAATTAAGCACACAGGTAGCTACCTTTAGAATTGGGGGATTGAAGCAATCCATGGAAGAATTAGAGAAACAAGAAGTTGCTTTTAACGACGAAAAAAGTCAGTTCTCTACCTCTATTGATGCCATTGAAGCAAATATCCAAGAAGTTAAATTAGATACCTTAAATAAAGAGAAAGAACTTGCGCATCAACAAAAAACCTTAAACGATTTCATTGCAAAAATTCGCAGCTATGAAAACGAAAAGAAAATTAAAAACGAACGTTTAACTTTCTTGCAAGAAAAAGAGCGCAAAATTGCTTCTGACTTATCAGTTGATAAAGCATCAGTTGAAGAAATCAATTCGCAATTAGCAATTGTAAACCAATCTATTCAATCAGAACAAAAAATATTAAACGAAATTGAATACGAATTAGGTGAATTAAAATCTCAGGTTGATATTTTAAAGGAATCACACCAACAAGGTAGAAGTACCCTTGAAATTGCGCAAAGTCAATTACAAGAAAATCAAAATATCATCTATAAGAATGAAAAAGAAATTGAAATTCTTACCGTTCAAAAATCTGGTTTAGAACAAGAGATTACAAGAACCACAACTGAAACGAATCTTCGTCAAGAAGAAATGATTGAGTTTGATAAAGAAATTGAACGATTAAGTAATCAATTAAAAACTGCAAACGATAATTACCAAAATACCAATAACCTAGAAGAACAGTTAAAAAAGGACATTGAAGAAGCAGATCAGAAAATTGCTGAAATCAAAGAACGTTTTGCTAGAGAAACCAGGAAATTGGACGCAAAACAAAACGAATTCAATTTAACAAAGAGTTTAGTAGAGAGTTTAGAAGGTTTTCCAGAATCAATTAAATTCTTAAAAAAGAACAGCGATTGGTCTAAGAATGCGCCATTACTTTCCGATGTATTGTTTTGTGAGGAAGATTATCGAATTGCCATAGAAAGTTATTTAGAAAGCTACCTCAACTATTATGTGGTAGATACTTATCAGGAGGCCCGTGCTGGCATTCAATTGCTTGGACAGTCTGCTAAAGGTAAAGCAAACTTTTTTGTATTAGAAGTGCTAAAAGACTTGCCTATGCCAGAAGTAAATGCAGACAATGACGCTCTTATTCCTGCATTAAAGGTAATCAACGTAGATTATAAATATCAACGCTTGGCTTATCACTTATTAGGCAACGTCATGGTTATTACCCAAGACGAAGACCAAATGATTAGTTCTGATACTGTTGATGGTAAAATATTATTGGCTAAAAGTGGTAAATTCAACAAAACAAAAGTATCTCTTTCTGGAGGTTCAGTAGGTTTATTTGAAGGTAAAAGAATTGGACGTGCTAAGAATTTAGAGGTCCTAGAATTAGAGATCAAAGACATCAACCAATTCATTGATCAATTCAACCAACAATTAGACGAATTAACTGCGCATCATTTAAAATTGAAGCAAAGTACACAACAAGAGTATTTAGCTAATTTGAAGGATGAAATCAATAAAATCAATACGGAATTAATTTCTTACCAAACTAGACAAGAACAGTACCTTACTTTTATTAGCAATAGCAGTATTAGAAGAGAGGACATACTTTCTAAAATTGCCGATTATGAATCGCAATTAGCAAAAATGATTCCTGAATTAGAAAGTGCTTTGCAAAACAAAGAGTCTTATTCGGAACATGCACTTGAAGTGCAAGCTAATTTCAATGATTTAAATGATCAATTAACGGAAAGGTCTTCGACTTACAACCAAAGAAACATTTCATTCCATCAGCAACAAAATAGGGTTTCAGCTTTAGAAAAAGAAATTGAGTACAAAGAAAACAACCTTAAAATTTTAACCGATAGAATTGAAATTAATGCGGCTGAATACGAAGCGGCTAGCAAAGGAATGGAAGATATTCTTAAAATGCATGACAATTCGGACACCGAGTTATTGAGCATGTATGAAGAAAAAGATGCCATTGAAAAAGCAACCCACGAAGCTGAAAATTCTTACCAAGTTGCGCGTGAGCAAATTTCAATTTTAGAAGATAAATTGCGTGTGGTTCGTCACGAGAAAGAAGAATCTGAGCAAATATTCACCAACTTACGTGATAAGAAAACGGAGTTAAGAATGGAATTGACTTCATTGAAAGAAAGACTTTCGGTAGAATTCGGAGTGGACATTGATGAATTGCAAGAAGTGGCAATTCCAGAAGGTGAAGACGAAAACGCATTAAAGGCTAAAACAGATAAAATTAAAAATCAAATCGACAATTACGGCGCCATAAACCCATTGGCAATGGAAGCTTACGACGAGATGAATAAACGCTTTACTTTTATCACAGAGCAAAAGAACGATTTATTGGAGGCGAAAGCTTCCTTACTAGATACCATTAAAGAAATTGATGATACAGCTAAAGTGAAATTCATGGAAGCATTCACGCAAATCAGAGATAACTTTATCATTGTATTTAGGTCATTATTTAACGAAGAAGATTCTTGCGATTTGATTTTGTTGAACCCGGAAGACCCATTAGATTCCGATATTGATATCATTGCAAAACCAAAAGGCAAACGCCCTTTGACAATCAATCAATTATCTGGAGGAGAAAAGACACTCACGGCTACAGCGATTTTATTCTCTCTTTATTTATTGAAACCGGCTCCGTTCTGTATTTTTGATGAGGTGGATGCACCTTTAGATGATACGAACATTGATAAGTTCAATAAAATCATTCGCAAATTTTCTAATGAATCACAGTTCATTATTGTTACCCATAACAAACGTACCATTGCAAGTACCGATGTGGTTTATGGCGTAACCATGGTTGAACAAGGTGTTTCTAGATTAGTTTCTGTTGATTTAAGAGAAGTAGCAGAACCTGCAGCTTAAATTTTCTAATAATATTTTTAAACAAAAAAATCCCCGAAAGTTTTCGGGGATTTTTTTTATCTGATAATTAATTTTTAAATTTTGATTGGATGACAGATAATAAAGCGATATGAGTGCTTTTATTGCTTGCTACTACCCTTCGACCAAAAACATAATCTTCGCCTCCCTTAAAGTCTGTTACAAGCCCTCCTGCTTCTTTTACAAGCAAACAACCAGCCGCTACATCCCATGCATTTAAGTTATATTCAAAATAAGCATCAAAACGACCGGCAGCAACATAAGCTAAATCAACTGCTGCAGAACCTAGTCTTCTTAAGCCATGCGTGCATTTCATTAATTCTTTGAGCAAAGTCAAATAATCGTCAATTTCTTCAAAAACAGTATATGGAAAACCTGTAGCAATTAAAGAATCGTGAAGGTTTAATTTTGCAGAGACTGAAATAGGATTTCCATTTAAAAAAGCGCCACCATCTTTCCATGCATAAAAACTTTCATTTCTATTGACTTCGTGTACAACCCCAACCACTAATTCATTTTTATGCATCAGGGCAATACTAATTGAATAACAAGGTAAGCCATGCATAAAATTAGTTGTACCATCTAATGGGTCTACAATCCATTGTAAATCGTTGTCTTGTTTAGCAATGGTGTTTTCTTCTGTAATAAAAGCAGCCTCTGGCAAAATAACTTGCAAGCCTTTAACCAACTGCATTTCTGCTGTTTTATCTACGTATGACACCAAGTCGTTTAAACCTTTATGTTCAATTTTTTCGCTAGAAAAAGTTAGCGCTTGGTCGGCAATGTATTGCGAAACTTGTTGAGTTAATAAAGTAACTTCTTTGGTAATATTTTGGTAGTTGATCATTTAATTTTTAGGGATTTTTACTTTGAAAGTAAACACTTTGTGTAATCTATAACTCAACAGCGCGATGGTTGCTACAGCTACTAATCTTGCAGCAGTTGGCCAAACACCAAAAACTTCCACCAATAATTTCATCATAAAATAATTACCTACAAATGTAATTGCTGCAACCAATAAATACCTTACAAATTGATCTCTTCCACTTAATGCAGATTCTTTGAAAACAAAATATTTAGTGATTAAAAAATTGGTAATTAATCCCATCGAAAATGATGCACATAAAGCAATTACATGGGCTGCAATTCGAATGTGTTCATAGGTAAAATCTTGTTTTTGTAAAACATAATTGTAAACCACAAAAAACACGGAAACATCTACCATTGTTGCTGTTCCACCTGAAAAAATATATCGAACAGCTTTATTTTGATAGGCGTTTTTCCTAACCTGATGCAAGCGTTTAAATCGTTTTTTATGCAGCGATTGTTCCATTTTTCTTTTTGTTTTGAAGGTATAAGTAAATGAAACCAATAAAGCCAACTAAAAATATTATTGTTGCAATTAGTTCTGCTTGTGTGAATTTCAAACCAGCGAATTGTATGATATTATTGATTCGGATTTTTTCAATCAGGAATCTTTCCATTCCATTCATCATAAAATAGATACAGAATAACATACCAGGTATTTGTATGCGTTTACGAATAGACCATAAAACTACAAATAGTAAAATAGCTAATATGGCTTCGTATAAAGATGTTGGATAGACCGGCAATGGCAACTCCATGCAATGCCTACCTACACAACCCGGAATTGGAATTCCATCTGAAATTACATTGTGCGGGAATTTAAATGACCAAACCCAATCTGGGAAAAAGCTCAGGAAACTAGGTTTAGGGGCTGTATTAACAATTCCCCAATCACCATCGCCAGATAATTGACAGCCTAAACGGCCAATACCATATGCAAGCATAATGCCTGGAGCAGCGGCATCTAGTAAGTGTATGGTTTTAATATTTTTCTTATTTGCGTACCAAATTGCAGCAGTAAAACCACAGATTAGACCGCCATAAAATGTTAATCCAGAAAAACTCATCAACGAACCAATTGGATCTGCTATAAAAGTGTCTAGGTTTTCTAAATTATGAAAAACTTTTGCACCCAATATTCCAAATACAGCTGCCATGATGGTTAAATTTCCCATCACATCATATGGCATCACATTTATTTTTTTAGTAATTGGTTGCGCTAATTTTTTAGAATTCTTTTCGTAATACGCCCAATAAGCCATTGCAATTGACGCAAAAATTCCGCCTAATAAACTACCTTCAAACGAAAGTAAAGCGGCCTGCGGATTAGCGGTAAATTGCGCATAACTTCCAATTAAATAGAACAGCTTGAATCCAACTATAAAACCAAAAAAAGCATTGCTTAATATTTCATTTAAACTAGCTGGCAAACCCTCTGTAACAGTAGTAAAATGGCTACTGATAAGCCCTTGATTGTATTTTCTTTTTAATTCTAATCCAATTACATAATTGCCGATTAAAAAGGCTACTGCAACCATCAGACCAAACATTTGTATGGGCAAAGGAATTTGAACACCTAATAAATCATATAATAAATCTGAAAAAGTTGGATACATGTTAGAGTTGAATTGAGTGATGACTTAATACTTCGACGTTTGTTTCAATAATGCTGACATCACCGAATGCATCAAAACCTGTTAATTGAATTTCTTTTAATTCGTTGACCAAAATTGGATCGAATTTGGTGCTTACTTTTACATAGTTTCTTGTAAAACCATGCATCAATCCATCTTTGCTATCTGCTTCAAATAAAACTGTTGCGTTCTTTCCTAATTGTGACTCGTAAAAGGCATGTCTTTTTTTATCTGATAATATATGTAACATTTTACTTCGCTCATTTCTTTCAGCCATTGGAACTACACCTGGCATGGTTATGGCAACAGTATCTGCTCTTTCAGAATAAGTAAATACATGCAAATAAGAAATAGGCAATTCATTTAAGAATTGATATGTTTCTAAAAAGGCCTCTTTAGTTTCTCCTGGAAATCCAACAATTACATCAACACCAATACAAGCATCTGGCATTAATTTTTTTATTTGTTGAACCCTATCTGTATACAATTCGCGCTTATATCTTCTGCGCATCAGTGCTAATATTTTATTAGAACCCGATTGTAATGGAATATGAAAATGTGGTACAAATCTTTTTGATTTTGCAACAAATTGAATGATTTCATCTGTTAATAAATTGGGTTCTATAGAAGAAATACGAATTCGATCAATGCCTTCTACTTCGTCTAATGCTTTAACCAATTCGAAAAATGTTCCTGTTTCTTTATTCCCAAAATCTCCAATGTTTACGCCAGTTAGCACAATTTCCTTTGTTCCAGTTGCTGCAATTTGCTTTGCATTGGCAATGACATTTTCTATAGTATCGCTCCTGCTATTCCCTCTTGCCAAAGGAATGGTACAAAATGTACATGAATAATCACAACCATCTTGCACCTTCAAAAATGTTCTGGTGCGATCTCCATAAGAATAGGAAGAAATAAAAGTGGTGGCTTGTTCAATAGGTTGATTGTAAACTTGAGTTTTCGAAGTTTTCTTTAAGTCATTTAAATATTCCAACAATTGGAATTTTTCTGATGCCCCTAGAACCAAATCTACTCCAGGAATGCTTGCAATTTCATTTGGTTTCAATTGTGCATAACAACCAATAATGACAATATAAGCATCTGGAGAAACCTTTAAAGCTTCTTTAACTACTTTTCGGCATTTTTTATCTGCATTCTCAGTAACAGAACAAGTATTGATTACAAAAATATTAGGTGAATCAGTAAATTCAACCTTGCGATAACCTTGATCTTCGAATAATCGACCAATGGAAGAAGTCTCGGAGTAATTTAACTTACATCCAAGGGTATAAAATGCTACCTTTTTTTCCGCTGCCATCATACAAAGATAAGATTTTGAGCCAAGGAGCTAAATAATATTTCAGGAAATTTAAAAAGCGAAATCAAGTGATAATTTCACTCCAAATGGACTGATTTTATAAGGTATTGTAATCCCATTCGCCAACTGCATATCGTTGTATTTCTTTAAATAATTGGCATTGGTATAGGAAAGTCTGTAAATAAAATCAAGCCTTACAACTCTAAAAAGATTCGTAAATCCAAAGCTAGCTTCCATATATGGCTTTTTGCCAAGTGTTCCGAATGTATTTACAATAATTGGAATACGATTGGCATTACTTAAAGAACCTGTAACCGCTCTAAAAGCGACAATCTCTCTTAATTTTAAGTGTTTAATTAATGGTAATCTATTGAATATTATACCGCCAAAATTGTGCGCTATATCCAATGATAAATATTCATCATTGATAAACTCAAAATAATTCATCAAGTTAAATGTACCAGCCGCAAAAAATGGAGTTTGGTTACCTCTTGGTACATCTAACAAACTGTAAGGAACTGGTGTAAATATTTTGCCACCTCTAATGTTATAACGAGTTGTGCCATATATTCCAAGTCTTAATTTATGACTGATATTGAAATATAAACTGGTGTAATTATAGTCACTGTGGAATATGTTTTTTAAACCTAATTTTAATCCAACAATAAGTATCGGATACCTAGACTGCGCAATGGTATAACGCTTATTATCATCTATGATTTTAATTTCATTGTGCGCATACCTGCCCTCAAATATAATTTCTGAACTGGTAAAATCCTTTTGTAATACATTAAAATTAGTATCTGTTACATTATTCAAGTAATTGTGAAATGCAATATTTTGAAGGGTTATACGGCCTGTCAATCCATTTTTATATTCAGATGTTAACCAAATTCTATTTTCTTTTTTATGCGTTAATAGCGCAAACCTATTGATTTGAGAAGTTGCATTATACAAGAAACTTTGTTCATTGGTAAAAGTTTGCGTGTCGTCAAATTTATAATCATTCCCTACCTGATCGATGTCTACTCTCCTATTGATTCCAAGTTTTGTCCAGCGTTTTCTAGACAACAAATATTCTGCTTGAAAATTATATTTAAACTTTTGGTCTTTTTGACCATATGCTAAATAGGTTCTAAAAATTAAACGATCACTGAAATCGAAATTTGTTCTTGCACCAATTCGGTATTTATAACCTTCAATATTATTGTAGGATAAAACATTTAGTACATTGCCATAATCTATTTTACCGACTGTATAATGCCCAGTAAATGTAGTATAGAATGCACTTACGCCAAATTTAACTATTGGAATTTCTTGAATACTATCGATCATATTATCGACATAATGATCGGTTGTATTTAACTGCTCTGGACGATTTGCCATCCAAAATGAATCTGGCTTAACAAGCGCGTCTTCATTTAATACAACGGGTCTATCAAAAAATGTTGTATCGTGCGACAGTCCTTCTTTGATATCATAACTACTGTTATAAATTCTAGCAATTAATCCCACAAAATTTTTAGACAAATCTGCAAAATCAAAGACCAGCCTTGTTTTATTTGGAATACCTGCACCAGATGGCATGATGGTTAATTCTTGTTGTAACTGAATACGTTCAATAAAATTAATATTGACAGACTTGGGTACTTCTAAGTTAACTTGTTTAATTGCAAAATCTTTAGCTGTTAACCAAATATTACCAGTAAATAATAAATCTTGTTTGTTCTTTGGTTTTACTTTTATCAAATAACATTTAGTGCCTGAAATAAATACACTATCTACTAAATAATATTGGTAAAATACGGTTGCATTATCGCCAATTGGAGATAAAAAATCTTTTCCAAACAAGCCTATTTTATTCTGATTAAAATTATACTCTTCAAAAGTTCCGCCAGTAAATTGTGAGGTCGCCATTCCAGAGCGAATGCCAACAGCATTGATTTTGGCTGCAGTTACAACTTCCTTTTTTCTTCTTATTGGGTTTTGTTCGAAATATACTTCAGATAAATTCTCAGAATAAAAAACAGGCATGTGTAGGTCTCCTTCTTCACCTGCAGACATTTCTAAACTATCAAATAATGAAGTGATTGGCCTAAGTAATTTTCTTTTACGTAATTTCTGAGAAACATTATCTACATCAACTTGAATTTTTGTATAACTCTTGAATTCGTAATTTTTCAAATTGTTTTTATTATGCTGCTCTCTTAAGTTTTGTGCTTTTTTAATGATGGCAATAGCTGGATTTTCACCTGCAAAAACTATCACTTCTTTTATACCAACAGTATTTGCAGCCAATTGAAAATCGATGGTCTGATTTGACTTGTTTTTAATGTATTTACTTTTGCTACAATAGCCC
The DNA here is from genome assembly GCA_024645045.1 of Sphingobacteriaceae bacterium. Lineage (GTDB taxonomy): Bacteria > Bacteroidota > Bacteroidia > Sphingobacteriales > Sphingobacteriaceae > CAIKLP01. Next base: position 56,370 of record JAHEGO010000070.1, on the reverse strand, counting down.
AAACTACTCGCATTGATAGAATCCACATTCACATTTGTTTTGATGGTATAATAACCATCAAAATCGGTGCTAATACCCGCAAAATTTCCTTTTAGTTTAATGTTCGCAAATGGTATTGGTTCATTGGTATTTGCATCTGTTACCCTACCTTTTATATAAATATCTTGTGCATGTACATTTGAATTGATTGAAAGAATCAAGAGAAACGCAGCAATGAAAAGAGATTTAATAAATGACATTTAAATTCTTTTAAAATTCATTTGATAATGCTGTATTCCTGCTTCTTCAAATTGTTCGCCTGCAGATTCAAAACCAAATTTGCTATATAAACCCATTGCTGTAAGCTGTGCATGTAAATAAATTTGGCCGTTATATTCTTTTAATTCATTTAAAATAAATTGTAAAATAGCTGAACCTACTCCCATGCTACGGTAAGGTTTTAAAATTGCAAAACGTTCTAATTTAATTCCATTAACAGTTTTTCTATATCGAGCAGTACCAACCGGTATTTCGTTATATAACGCAAGAAAATGGGTAGAAACTTCTTCTTGATCATATTCTTCCGCTTCATCTACATTTTGTTCCACCACAAAAACGTCTCTTCTAATTTGAAAAGCATTTTGTAACATTTCTGCATTAGTAATTGGTTCAATTGTTATAGACATGAAGTAATTTCGTATTTTGTGTACCAAAGTTAATTAATAATAGCTTCATTTTAGTGAAATTTACAGAAATTCAAAATTTTGAAAAAGCATGAATAAACGAAAAATACTGCTAATTGCTTTATTTTTAGTAGGCACCATCACTCCTTCTTTGGCTCAAAACCATATCCTCAGTGGATTTGTCAAAGAAAAGAATTCAGGTGAATTACTAATTGGGGCTGGCATTTACATTCCACAATTAAAGAATGGAATTACCACAAACAATTACGGATACTATGCAATCAGTATCCCAAGTGATACGCTGGATGTAATGTTCAGCATGGTTGGTTACCAAAAACAAGTGTTTAGAATTGCCTTAAAAAAAGACATCACTCTTAACGTTGATCTACTTTCTGGCACTGCTATAAAAGAAGTGGTAGTAACCGATGACCGCATGGAAAAAATTGCCGACGACCCACAAATGAGTATTGTTAGAATTCCCATTGAACAAATTAAAAAAATACCCATGTTGTTTGGCGAAAAGGATGTATTGAAAACCATTCAATTAATGCCAGGTGTTCAAAAAGGATCAGAAGGCAACGCAGGCTTATATGTGAGAGGTGGAGGCCCAGATCAAAATTTAATAATTTTAGACGACGCTCCTGTTTATAATGCTTTTCATTTATTTGGTTTCTTCTCTCTTTTCAATGGCGATGCCTTAAAAAGTGTTGATTTATATAAAGGTGGGTTTCCTGCTCGTTTTGGTGGCAGGTTATCTTCTGTATTAGAAATGAACATGAAAGATGGAAATAAACAAGAAGCAAAAGCAGAATTTGGAATTGGTTTATTGTCGACAAAATTCACCGTTGAAGCACCCATCAAAAAAAATAAATCTTCCTTTTTAATCTCTGGAAGAAGAACATATATAGATGCTTTAACCCTTCCTTTCCAAACTTCTGATAATAAAGGTGGCTACTTTTTCTATGATTTTAATGCCAAATTGAATTATGAAATTAGTCAAAAAGACCGTATTTATTTAAGTGGCTATTTTGGTCGTGATAAATTTTATGCCAATGCCTTTGAAAGCACAAACTACCAATCAACATTTAGTTTATTTTGGGGAAATGCCACTGGAACCCTTCGCTGGAATCATTTGTACAGCAATAGGCTTTTTGCAAATACCTCCATAATTTTTAGTAATTATCAATTTAATATTCAAAATAAAGAAACAGACCACAGCGATTTTTTTGAAATTAAATTGTTTTCAGGTATTAGAGACTTTACCATTAAACATGATTTAGATTATGCGCTGCATCCTAACCATACTTTAAAAATGGGAATTAGTTTGCAACAACATCGTTTTACCCCAAGCGGCACAACAATTAATTCTAGTTCAATTGGTGATTTAAATAGCAATAATATCAACAATATTGATGCGCTAGAAAGTGGATTATATGTGGAAGATAACTTAAAAATTGGACAAAGATTTAAAGCAAATACAGGAATAAGATTTGCTAATTTTCTTGTGCAAGGTAAAACCTATACAGCAATAGAACCAAGACTTTCAGCTAGTTATTTAATTAAAGAAGATTTGTCAGTTAAAGCATCGTTTGCAAGTATGAATCAATTCATACATTTATTGAGTTCTACCGGAACGGGTTTACCTACCGACCTTTGGGTGCCTTCAACAGCAAAAGTAAAACCACAACAATCTAATCAAATTGCATTAGGGCTTGCCAAAGATTTCAGCGATAAGAATTTAACTTTTAGTATCGAAAACTTTTATAAAAAATCTGATCGAGTTGTTGCTTATAAAGATGGAGCATCTTTTTTAAATATTGATGTCGTTGACGAAAATGATAAAATTGTTTGGGAAGATAATTTAACCGCAGGACAAGGTTGGAGTTACGGGACAGAATTCTTATTGCAACGCAGCAAAGGCCCATTTAGCGGATGGATTGGCTATACCCTATCTTGGACACAATTACAATTTGATGAGATAAATTTTGGAAAGAAATATTTTGCACGATACGACAGAAGACACGATGTTTCTGTTGTTGGAATTTACGAAATAGACAAAGAAAAAACATTTTCATTTACTTGGGTATATGGAACTGGCAATGCAATTACCCTGCCTAAAGGCGATTTCCTTGCGCCTTCACATAATCCAGGAAGTAATAATAATTGGTCAAATATTTACGCAACAGAATATGGCGCTAAAAATGATTTCCGAATGGAAGCCTATCATCGATTTGATTTTGGTTTGCAATTTCACAAACAATTGAAACGAGGAATTAGGACATTTGAATTTTCTGTTTACAATGCTTATAACCATCGAAACCCTTATTTCTATTATATCAGCAAAAACACTTCAGGTACCCAAAATGTATTGAAAAAAATATCTTTATTTCCAGCACTTCCTTCATTTACATGGACCTATAAATTTTAATCGAGATGAAAAAAATAAATTTAATATATAGCATTTTTATTAGTGTTCTTTTCCTTAATTCTGGTTGTGAAAGTGACGCCAATGTAACCGTACCAAGTACGGAACGCAAATTGGTTGTAGGTGGATTTTTATCTCCAAATGAAAACGAGCATGAGATTTCATTGTCTTTAAGTGAACCACTTTTCAGCACTGATCCTTTTTTCAATACCACTAACGCAAACGTAACTATAAGTTCTGAGGGTAGTTCCTATCAAATAGCTTATGATGTTGATGCGGCTGCATTTGTGTTCAACAATAGCCAGTTTAACATTGCCAATGGTAAAAATTACCATTTAAAAATTGTTGCAGAAAACGGAAAAACGGTGGAAGCAGATATGACTACACTCAGTGATACCATGCCAAGTATTGAAGAATTCAAAATAAATAAAGATACTATTTATTCAGAATGGTCTTCAAATCAAATTAGATACAATTTGAAACTAAATTGGAAAGACATCGCCAGTGAAAAAAATTATTATCGTTTAACTGCTAATAGACTTGTAAAATATTTTGGTGCAATTGATACTACTATTGAACCTATTGAAGAATTCAATTCTTTTACCTTAAAAGACGATTTAGGTAAAGACGGGCAAATATTATCATCAACATTTAAATTCGATGATTACAGCCTAAACAATGAGACTGTAGGATTTGAAATTGTACTTATGAAAATTGATGTCAATTATTATAATTACTATAAAACATTAAATAATTACGCTGGAGAAGATCCATTTGCAGAACCGGTAATCTTATTTTCTAATATTCAGAATGGATTAGGCGTGTTTTCAAACTTTCAATCCATTAAAATAAGGCGTATTTTATAGTTTCAAAATAGTTTAATATTCAGTAATATTGCAATACATAAATTTGAATCAATGACCACCGACAAAATCACAGAATTATTAGGAAATCAAGCAGATAGCCTATTAAAACACGAATCTAAAACATTTTCAAAAGACATGTTACACTTACCAGGAATGGACTTTTTAGACCGTTCATTTGTAGGATCTAGTCGTAATCCTCAAGTTTTGAGAAGTTTAGGATCTATGTATAACCACGGCCGCTTAGGTGGAACAGGTTATTTATCTATTTTACCAGTGGATCAAGGCATTGAACATACTGCAGGCGCTTCATTTGCACCTAACCCAATTTATTTTGACCCAGAAAAAATTATTGAATTAGCTGTTGAAGGTGGCTGTAATGCAGTTGCTACAACATTTGGTGTGTTGGCATCTGTAGCTCGAAAATATGCACATAAAATTCCAATGATGGTTAAAATTAACCATAATGAATTAATGACCTACCCAAATAAATACGATCAAATTATGTTTGGTTCTGTTGATGATGCTTGGAATTTAGGCGCAACAGCAGTTGGTGCTACTATTTATTTTGGTGCGCCAGAATCTAATCGTCAAATTATTGAAGTGGCAAAAGCGTTTGAGCGTGCACATGAATTAGGTATGGCAACAGTATTATGGTGCTACACTAGAAATAATGGATTCAAAAAGGACGGTGTGGATTACCATGTTGCAGCCGATTTAACTTCTCAAGCAAATCATTTAGGTGTAACGATTCAAGCTGATATAATTAAACAAAAATTACCAGAAAACAATGGTGGATTTACAGCAATAAATTTTGCAAAATCTCACCCAAAAATGTATTCAGAATTATCGACAATGAACCCTATTGACTTATGTCGTTATCAAGTAGCGAATTGCTACATGGGACGCATTGGTTTAATTAATTCAGGTGGAGAGTCTAAAGGCGCTGCCGATTTAGCAGAAGCAGTAACTACCGCAGTTATCAATAAAAGAGCGGGTGGTCAAGGATTAATTTTAGGAAGAAAAGCTTTTCAACGTCCAATGAACGAAGGAGTAGCTATTCTAAATGCTATTCAAGATGTTTATTTGAACAATGATATTACAATTGCATAATTAAAATAGCAAAATTACTATGGCTTGGTTTAAAAGAAAAGATGATGGCATTTTAACATCTACCGATGAAAAATTAGATGTGCCTGATGGGGTTTGGAATAAATGTCCATCTTGTAAAAAACCTTTATATACCCCCGATTTAGAGGGAAATAATTACATCTGCTCTCATTGCAATTATCATTTAAGAATTGGTTCTAAAGAATACTTTAAAATTATTTTTGATGACAATCATTTTGTGGAATTAGATGAAAATTTGACATCTGGAGATCCATTAAAATTCGTTGACACTAAAAACTATCCGGAAAGAGTAAAAGATACCATTTCAAAAACAGGCCTAAAAGATGCCATGAGAACAGCTCATGGTAAAGTGGAAGGCGAAGATTTAGTGATTTGCTGTATGGACTTCAATTTCATTGGAGGTTCTATGGGTTCGGTTGTTGGTGAGAAAATTAGTAGAGCCATTGATTATTGCATTGCCAATAAATATGGCTTCATGATTATTTCAAAGTCTGGTGGAGCTCGAATGATGGAAGCGGCCTATTCTTTAATGCAAATGGCAAAAACATCTGCAAAACTTGCGCTACTCGCACAAAACAAATTACCTTATATTTCGCTTTGTACTGACCCTACAACGGGTGGAGTAACTGCATCTTACGCAATGCTTGGCGATATTAATATCTCTGAACCTGGGGCTTTAATTGGCTTCGCAGGCCCAAGAGTAATTAAAGAAACCATTAAAAGAGATTTACCAAAAGGATTTCAAACAGCAGAGTTCGTTTTAGAACATGGTTTCCTTGACTTTATTGTTGATCGAAAAGATTTAAAAAATAGATTAGGAACTTTCCTAAGAATGATCAAAAACTAAAAAAATAGCCTTCTAAATTTAGAAGGCTATTTTTTTATCTGTAAATATTAATATTTGCTAAAAGCTTAGTAATTGGACTATCCTGTGCGTCTAACCAGTGAATATTAATCCCCGACTTTTCCATTTTTCTGAAGTAAGTCATTTGTCTTTTAGCATATTGGTGTATGGCAATGCTTAATTTTAAATTCAGTTCTGGTAAGGTCAATTTGCCTTGTAAATGAGCTAAACAAAATTTATACTCTAAACCAAAATACTCCAGTTGGGCCGGGTCTATTCCATTTGCTAACAACTCGCTTACCTCAGTTATTAGACCTTCTGCTATGCGCGCTTTCAGGCGTTCATCAATTTTCTGATTACGAATATCTGTAGGTAATGTAATTGCAAATACTTGAAAATCTATTTTAGGAAAGTTGTTATTTGGGATGCTATTGTTTTGTAAAAATGTTTTGATTTCTATGGCTCTGATACTTCTTTTTTTTGTTGATAAATCTGGTGAATATTCAATATTTAAGCGCTCAGGTATTTGATAAAAATATTGATTTAAGGATATTAAATCTAGGTTCGCTAACTCTGCCCTAAGGCCTGTGTTTAGAGGCACAGAAGTATATTCAAATGGACCAATAACTGATTCTAAATATAAACCAGTTCCACCACAGGCAATCACTCTTTTACCTCTAGACCTAATTTCTTGAACGGCTTTAAAAAAATCTTTTTGAAACTGGTAAATATGGTATCGATCTGTTGGTTCAACTATATCTATTAAATGATAAGGAATTGATCGACCATTTATTTGATAACTTGCTAAATCTTTTCCAGTGCCAATGTTTAATTTTTTATAAACTTGACGAGCATCTACACTGATAATTTCAGCATCGATTTGTGCTGCAAGCTCAACAGCTAATTGCGTTTTTCCCGAAGCGGTAGGTCCAATAATAGCAATAATTGGCAAAGCATTAGCATTCATGAAAGTTATTCTAACTCAGTAACACCGCCAGAAAGCACGAATTTCATTGCATCTGAAGACTTCATCGCCAATGGGCTAACTTTATCCTTAGGAACAATCATTACCTTTCCAGCAAAACTATAAGAGAATGGAAAATATACAGCAACGTCTCCTGGTAAACCGATGTTTGATAAATCTCGTTGTGTTAAAAAACCAATATGTTTCAATCCCGAATCATCTAAAACCGTTACCGGTTCATTGAATTTTTTTTCTTCACCTACAAATGCTTCTAACAAATCTCTAATGGATGAATACATCATTTTGAAAAATGGCATTCTATTCAATAATCGATCAAAATAGTTAAAAATAGGTTCAGTAATAAAAGAAGTAACCAACGCTCCAACTATGGTAAAGCCAGTGAGTACAATTAAAATCCCAGCTCCCGGAATACCAATGTTTACAATACCATCAATGCTTTTAATGACATAATAAATTACATATACACTGAAAAAAATTGGCACTAAAATTAATACGCCTTTAAAAAAATAATTTAAAATTAGTTTCAACACTTTATTCATAATAATAAATTCTTTTTACACGTTGAGAAATACTTGTTAAAATTTCATAAGGTATGGTTTCTGCTTTTCTTGCTAATTCATTGATAGAATATTGCGAACCAAAGACAATTACTTCATCACCTTCATTCACGGAAAGACCAGTTACATCAAGCATACACATATCCATGCATACATTTCCCACAACCTTCACCAGTTGACCGCCAACCAACATCTCACCTACTCCGTTACCAAATCTTCTAGCATATCCATCTGCATAACCAATTTTAACAGTTGCAATTAACGAATCTTTCGTTAAAACTCCTTTGCGACTATAACCAACTGTTTCGCCAGCCGGTACTTTTCTGATTTGTGTAATTGTTGTTTTTAATGTTCCAACTGTTTGTAACTGGTCTTCAAAATTACCCACATTTTCTATTCCATAAAGTCCAATACCCAAACGCACCATATCGTATTGCGCATTTGGGAAACGCAATATGGCTGCGGTATTGGCAATGTGCTTCATAAAATCAACAGCTAAATTTTCTTTTAATTGTGTGGTGATTTTTTCAAACAATGAGAGCTGCTTTTGGGTATATTGATCTAATGAACTGTTATCAGAACTAGCCAAATGAGAAAAAACAGATAGCACTTTAACTAATTTACTATTTTTTAATATAGCAACTAATTCAGGTAAATCAGATTCTTCAAAACCTAAACGATGCATACCTGTATCCATTTTTAAATGAATTGGAAATGCACTCGCTTTTTTTATTGTTAAAAATTCTATGAATGATTTTAAAACATTTAGGCTGTAAATTTCTGGTTCTAATTGATGTGTGAGCATGAGCTCAAAGCCACTCTCCTCAGGACTCATCACCATAATAGGCAATTTGATTCCTGCTTGCCTGAGAGCTACTCCTTCATCAACATATGCTACAGCTAAGTAATCTACTTTATTATAAGCCAATACATTGGCAATTTCAAAACTGCCACTTCCATAAGAATAGGCCTTAACCATTGCCATTATTTTAGTAGATTTTTTGAGTTTGGAACGATAGAAATTAAGATTATGCACCACAGCATTTAAATTAATTTCCATAACCGTTTCATGTGCTTTGAGCGCTAATCGATTTACGATTTTTTCAAACTCATAAAGCCTTGCTCCTTTAATTAAAATAACTTCTTCTTGAAAATCCATCAAGTTAAAGTGACTCAAGAAATCTGCTGTATTTTGATAGAAAAAAGACTTATCAAAATCAAAAAAAGCTTTGTTTTTAAATAGTTCTGGACCAATTCCAACAAACTTTTTTATCCCTTTTGATTTTAAAAAAGCAATTATTTCTTGATAATTCTGAACCGTTAAAGTTGTACTAAAATCAGAAAGAATAATGCTTTTATGTTGGTATTGTTGCTGCTGATTTAAGAAATCTACTGCAATATATAAAGAGGCAATATCAGCACTATAACTATCATTGATAATAGAAGTTTGGTTGATACCCTGCTTCAATTCCAAACGCATTTGAATAGCTGGTAATTGAAGAAATCTTTCCCTTGCAATTGCAGAATCATAGCCCATAGCAAGCATTACAGCCCAACAAGTAATGGCATTTTCAATTGCTGCATCGTCTACAAATGGTATTGTTATTTGTAGATTTTGATTTTTGTACAGCCCCGAAATAGTTGTTTGGGTTTTACTTTTTTGTATTTCTTTAATTGTTAAGTCAGCATCTTGCTTTAGCGACCATGTAAATGAATTTTGTAATGTATATCCATCTGGCATAAAATCAAGAGGAATGATTACTAGTTCAGCACTCGAAAATAATTTTATTTTTTCTTGTAGTTTTTCTAAATTATCCTTAAAACCCTCTGCGTGTGCAGTTTTCAGGTTTGTCATTACACCAATTGTTGGTCTAATAATTTCACTTAAGGAATCCATTTCACCAGCTTGAGAAATACCAGCTTCAATTATTGCTAATTGCGTATGTGGTGCCATTTGCCAAACAGATAATGGAACACCTATTTGTGAATTATAACTTTTAGGACTTCTTGCAATAGCGTATTCTGGTGTTAATAATTGATACAACCAATCTTTTACGATGGTTTTTCCGTTACTACCTGTAATGCCTATTACCGGAATTTGAAATTGCTGACGATGAGCCGAAGCCATTGCCTGCATTGCTTTTAATGTATCTTGTACTAAATAAAAATTTGCTGCTGAATAGGCTGAAATATCAGCTGGTGCCTCGCTTACTACAAAATTGCGAACTCCTTGCTGATATAAATATGGAATAAATTGCATCGCATCTGTTTTGCCTTTAATGGCAAAAAACAAAGATGATTCGGCACGAATAATTTTCCTGCTGTCAATCAATAACCATTCAATGGTTGCGTTAGGTGATGCAATGATGGATTCTGCATTCAATATATGTTGAATGGTTTTCACATCGTACTTAAATTCCATATTCAAATATCGTTTTAATTTAGCGTAAGCGCGTTAATTAAATTAACTATTTCCCCTCGCTTTATTAGTCCTAAATACTTAATTTAGGATATAAATATAGCTAATAAGCCGATAATTAGCCCTATTTTTAAGCCTTTAATCGCTAATTATGAGCATTCAAATAAAAAAACAAAGCGAAATAATAAGTAACCGTTGGGCTGCAGGTACCACTTCTGAATTATTTATTTGGCCAAACCAAACGAGTTTTGAAGCCAGAGATTTTGATTTTAGAATTAGTACAGCAACCGTAGAACAAGCAGAAACTACTTTTACCAAATTCAATGGTTACAGTCGCGAACTCATGATTTTAGCGGGTAGTCTGCAAATTCATCATGAAAATTTATACAGCAAAACCTTAAATACTTTTGATGTTGATTCATTCGAAGGAGACTGGGATACCAAAGCAGAAGGAATGGTTACAGACTTTAATATTATTTACAGAGGTAAAGTGCTTGCAAAATTAGAAAGTAACGCATTAGAAATTGATCAAATTCACAAAGAAGAAGTCGTAACTAAAAACTCTGTAACCCTTATATACATTTGGGAGGGAGCGATTAGCATGACTAACTTAGAGGACAAAAATACAACAGCTAATTTAGCAAAAGGCGATTGCATGATTTTACAATACGACCAATCTCCGGAAAGTATAACTTTGCAAAGTATTCAACAAGCAAGAATTATTGTGGCTAGAATTTGGTATTAATACTATTTTATGCAAGTAGAAAAGCAAAAAAAACAAATCATTTTAGATAAAAAAACTGCTCAACTCAAATTAGCTAATTTTTGTGCTTACCAAGAAAGAAGCCAACAAGAAGTTAGGGAAAAGCTACTAAAAATGGGTATTTCAGCAGATGATACTGAAGATGTAATTGCATTTTTAATTGCAGAAAATTTCCTAAATGAAGAAAGATTTGCCATTGCTTACGCTGGTGGTAAGTTCCGCGTTAAACATTGGGGGAAACTCAAAATAAAAAATGCTTTGAAATTAAAAGGCACTTCAGAACCATGCATCAGAAAAGCTTTAAAGTTGATAGACCACGAAAGTTATGTAAATATCATTCGATTGGAAATCAAAAGAAAATCAAAAGAAATTACCGAAACGAATGCTATTAAAAAAATGAACAAAATAGCTGCTTACCTTATAGGCAAAGGATTTGAAAGCGATTTGGTTTGGGATATTTTAAGAGCAGGAAATAAAAAATAATTAAACAATTCCATTCGATTTTAAAATCTCTTCCATTTCTTGTTGTACGAGTAATGCCGCAGCCCTAGCTTGATTTGCAAAATCATTTGAATTAGAAGCGTAAATAATTGCCCTCGAAGAATTGACCAATAAGCCGCAATCCTTGTTGATTCCAAATTTACATACTTCTGCTAATGAACCACCCTGCGCACCAACACCCGGAACCAATAAAAAATGTTCTGGAACTAATCTTCTAATAGCTGCGAAAGCCTCTCCACGCGTTGCTCCTACTACATACATCATGTTTTGGTCAGTTCCCCACTGACTTGATTTTGTTAATACTCTTTCAAAAACCTTTTCTCCGTTTTCAAAAGCATCAAATTGAAAATCTTTTGCGCCTTCATTTGATGTAAGTGCTAATAAAATAACCCATTTGTTTTCGTAGGCAAAAAATGGGGTAACTGAATCGGAACCCATATAAGGTGCAACGGTAACGGAATCGAAATTTAAACCGGCTGCTGTAGGATCAAAAAATGTTTTAGCATACATAGAAGAAGTATTTCCAATATCTCCTCTTTTAGCATCTGCAATGGTAAAACAATGTGAAGGAATATACTCCATCGTTTTGCGCAAACTTTCCCATCCTGCAGCTCCCATGCTTTCGTAGAACGCTAAGTTTGGTTTATATGCTACACACAAATCAGCAGTTGCATCAATGATCTCTTTATTGAATGCAAAAATTGGATCAGGTTGCGCCAGTAAATGAGCTGGAATTTTAGTGATATCAGTATCTAAACCAATACATAAAAATGATTTTTTAGCTTTAATTTGCTGAATTAGGTCTGTTTTTTGCATGTTCAAAATTAATCATTTTAGCTTAAAATTTGATGAAAATGGCGAATTTGACTAAAAATGGACTGCATTATTTCGAAAACTTTGTTTAAAGTCAAAAAAAATGACATTTTTTTGAATATTAGATTAAAATGGTTAAAATTGCATTGTGTTAATGTCTAACACGTCTTTCAATCATCATCCAAAATCAATTCAAAAATTATAGGCTTTGCCTTTTCTTATTTCTATCCAATCAAAAAAATTTAACAAAAATACATGTACGATATTAACTCGTTGAACGAAAAATTAGTTTCAGAATTAAGACAAATAGCAAAAGATTTAGCCATTGCAGATTACGAAGATTTAAGAAAACAAGAATTAATATATCAAATATTGGAATCGAACCCAAACAAAAAATCAGCAGCAGCTGTAACAGAATCGGCACCTGCAGAAAAAACAAAGAGAAAGAGAAGTGTTAAAACAGAGCAAGAGGAAAGTACCCCTTTTGCTGAAAAACAAAATCCAGTTGTTGCAAAGCAAAAAAACAAAGCGGTTGATAACAGCAAAGATACTGGGAATGAAATCGGGGAAACAGTTAACATTGCTCCTACTTCAGAGCCGAATCCTACACAGGTTGAAAGTGCTACACAAGCTCCTCAAAAAACAAACCAATCAGACGATAGTCAAACCTCTGCAAACCTTGAAAAGTCAGCGGTTGAAAGACACCAAAGGAATAACGATTCCAGATTTGATCGTCACAATAAACAAAGAAACAATCCAGAATCGATGTTGAATACCCTAGACTTTGACAATTCTATTGTCAACGAAGGGGTATTAGAAATCATGCCTGATGGCTATGGTTTTTTAAGATCTGCGGATTATAATTACTTGACTTCTCCAGACGATATTTATGTTTCTCAATCTCAAATTAAATTATTTGGATTAAAAACAGGTGATACTGTTAGGGGTAGTATTCGCCCTCCAAAAGAAGGTGAAAAATATTTTCCATTAGTAAAAGTTGATAGCATCAATGGTAGAACACCTGCAGAAGTGAGAGACCGTGTACCATTTGATTATTTAACACCTTTATTTCCATTCGAAAAATTCAATTTATTTTCTGATCCAGGAAATTACTCTACCCGTTTGATGGATTTATTTGCACCAATTGGTAAAGGTCAAAGGGGCTTAATTGTAGCACAACCAAAAACAGGTAAAACTGTACTTTTAAAAGATGTTGCCAATGCCATTGCAGCCAATCATCCTGAGGTTTATTTAATTATATTATTAATTGATGAAAGACCAGAAGAGGTAACCGACATGGCTCGAAGTGTAAGGGCCGAAGTTGTAAGTTCTACTTTCGATGAACCAGCTGAAAGACATGTAAAAATTGCAAATATCGTGTTAGAAAAAGCAAAACGCATGGTTGAAAGCGGCCATGATGTTGTGATATTACTAGACTCTATTACAAGATTAGCAAGAGCATACAATACTGTAGCACCTGCATCTGGTAAAATTTTATCTGGTGGTGTAGATGCCAATGCTTTACATAAACCTAAAAGATTCTTTGGTGCCGCTAGAAAAATTGAACATGGTGGCTCATTGACAATTATTGCAACTGCATTAACAGAAACTGGTTCTAAAATGGATGAGGTTATCTTTGAGGAATTTAAAGGTACTGGTAATATGGAATTACAATTGGATAGAAAATTAGCGAATAAACGCGTATTTCCAGCCATTGACATCAATTCTTCTTCAACCAGAAGAGACGATTTATTATTAGATAAAGACGTATTACAACGTGCATGGATTTTAAGAAACCATTTATCAGATATGAACCCAGTTGAGGCCATGGAGTTTTTACAGAAACAAATGCGCGGAACTAAATCAAATGAAGAGTTTTTAATTTCAATGAATAGCTAATAAATTATGAAGCAGCATATTCCAAATTTCATTACTTCTTTGAATTTGTTAGCTGGTTGTATAGCCATAGTTTTTGCCTTTCAACATCAATTAGAAACTACTGCTTATTTATTAGCTTTAAGTGCAATATTTGATTTTTTTGATGGATTAGCCGCTCGTGCTTTGAATGCCTATTCAAATATTGGTAAAGACTTAGATTCATTAGCAGATATGGTGAGTTTTGGTTTTGCACCGGGCGCAATAATGTATATCGTACTTTCAGATTTATTATTAACAGCAAATTTACCTTCCATTTTGGCCTACAGCGCATTTATCATTCCTGTATTTTCGGCTTTAAGATTGGCGAAATTTAACAACGATACGCGTCAAAGTACTTATTTTGTTGGGGTTCCAACACCTGCCAACACTTTGTTTTTTATGAGTATCCCATTTGTATTAGTGCAATCAAACATTGAAAATACTTTTATTTCGAATCCTGTATTTTTAATAGGGCTTATAATAGTTATGAGTTTGTTGATGGTTGCAGAAATTCCACTTATTTCCCTGAAGTTCAAGAATTTCGGATGGAAAGAGAATGTAGAAAGATTTTTATTAATTGGAGTATCTACAATTCTAATTGTAATCCTTAAATTTGTGGCCATACCATTGATAATTTTATTTTATATCATTTTATCAATTGGGTCAAAAAAGAAAATTATTAGCTAAAAATAAAAACCATTAACCATATGAAATTTCAAGCAGAAATAAATGTAATGCCTAAAAAAGAGATCTTAGATCCACAAGGTAAAGCAGTAACCAGCAGTATGAAAAACTTAGGCCTATCTGCCATTCAAAATGTAAGAATTGGCAAACACATTAGCCTTGAAATTGAAGCAGATTCAGAAGCACAAGCAAAAGAACAAGTAGACCAAGCATGTAAAAACTTATTAGCTAACTTAATAATGGAAAGCTATGAATTCACTATCGTTGCTTGCTAAACAATAGAATTTTACATAAAAAAAGGCTGCGTTAATAAACGCAGCCTTTTTTTATGATTATAATTTATTTATTTAATTAATTTTTGGATTAACTGTTCATTACCATTATTTAATTTAATTAAATAGATTCCTGAAGCAATAGGAAAATCTAATGTAATGGCTCCCCTATCGGCATGAAGCATAAAGGTTTTAAGCACTCTACCTTGTAAATCTACTAACTCAATTTTTGCTTCTTTTGCTAATTCATTTAATTGGTATTGAATTTGAGAATTCGAATTAATTGGGTTTGGATAAATTGACATTGTTGAAACATTCGCACCATTCACTTGCATGCCAACTTTTGCAGTTTCAATTATATATACTTTATCAACTCCAGCCTCAACAATATGTCCAATGGCATCATCACCTGTTAAAAATGACAATTGCATATGAGATCTATTGACAATATTTGGGAAATAGTCTGCAACTAAAATCTGCTTTTCAACCCATGAATTATTATTAGCAGATGCTGCGGTAACCACTTCCACAACCTTTGAAATTGTGCCATTCGATAAAATCACTTTTAATGAATCGTTTGGATTACCTGAACCACCTGTATTTGCAAACCATCTTTGGTATTTTATTGCCGGTGAAATATAACTACTTAAATCTAAAACAGGAGATGTTAATGTGGTATAACCGTTGTCTATATCATCCGTACCTGCTGCACCTCCACCATTTCCAGTTACGTAACATTCATCTCCAAAATCGTTATTTGCATCAAATTCCGGTGCTATTTGTTGACCAGTTAATACCGTTCCAATTGGCTCACCCTTAGCCCATGAACCACGCAATGCGTTTCCAGTTACAGTCCAATTATTTTGAAATATGAAATCGTCATAAAAACCTTTCTTTAATTCATATGCTAAAATTCCTGTGCTAGGTGTATATAAAGTTGAATCATAAAAAGTTGTTTCATAGCCCTCTTTCCCTACATAAGTAGCATAGGTTCCAGCGTAAAATGGATTCACTGAAATCTGACCATTGGCATCAGAAGTTGCTTTAATGTTGAATTCCGCATTCTTTAAAATTACATTGGCATTCGCAATTTTTACATTCGAGCTATCTTTTAATTGTACAATTCCAGTAAGGTTGTAGTTTAATCTTTGAGCAAGTAATATCGGCTTCCAAGTAACCACACCATTTTTCAACACTACATTTTGAATAGTTTGAGGTACATAACCTGGCGCTGATACTTGAATGGTATAAGTTCCTGAATCAACAGTACCAGTTTTAAACTCACCATTAATTTTTGTGATACTATTCAATTCAGATTTATTTAATACGGTTATTGTTGCACCTGCAATTGCTGCCTGTGTTGTTTGGTCACTAACTAATCCTTCTAAAAAACAAGCTCTACGATAAGTTGGAGTTAATACAAACAAGCCATTTTCAATATCAGAAATTAATAAATTCCCTGAAGGTAAATATCCATATACTCCCCAGGCTCCATTAAAGGTTCCGCCCGTATGTGTTGGTGAAGTATCATAATTTCCTACTTGCACTAAATTATCTGGCCTACTTGCATCTACAATAGTTACACCATCGGTATAATAACTGGTCAATAAGAAATCTGTATTATGACCTGTAACTGCCGAATTATTTAACACATATGTATTGTGACAAATTGAACCCTTACTTGCAGGAGATTGGTAACGGTCCAATTCTTTGATATTCGAATAATCTGAAATATCGTAAGCCGTAACCCATGCGTCAGCCACTTCATCTGTTGTATAAATAACTTTACGATTGGTAGACATCCATGAATTATGAGTGAATTGTTTAGGTGTTACTTGGGTGTTGATGACTACTGGTGCTGAAGGGTTTCTAGCATCTATAATTTCCAAAGTTCCATTATATACTTGTGCTGAATACAAAGTATCATTTCTAACATAACCATCGTGTACATAGTTATTGGAAACCGTACCTAAATAATGTGGATTCCAAGGGTCAGATAAATTGAAAACTTTGGCGCGTCCATTCTGGTAATTTCCACCATATAAATATAATTTGCCATTATCTATGTGAAGTGCATGAATTTGATCGATGAATCCTGCAACAGCACCATCTCCTGTATAATTTTTAGAATAAATGGTGTCTGGGAAATGGCTCATGTCAACAATTTTTACACCTGTACCAGCTTCTGTTGTTACATATGCGTATTTTCCCCATGTACGTACTTCTCTCCAAGAAGAAGTTGGACCCGGTACAAAAAACCTTTTAAAAGGCTGATCTGGATTAGTTACGTTTACTACAGAGAGGCCATTATTAGCACCTACAAGCGCATATTCTTTGCCCGTTGTATCAACAAAACCCCAAATATTTGATAGCTCTGCATAGGGAATATTTGAGCGAAATTGAATATTTGAATTTTGCGCAGAAGTTGTTTTAGAAAAACCTATAATGGTTAAAAATAAAATAAACCCCGCACTTATTCTTGTAAAATTTAAATTCATATTAATTAATTTTTAATGATTTTTTGTT
This sequence comes from Sphingobacteriaceae bacterium, assembly GCA_024645045.1. GTDB lineage: Bacteria > Bacteroidota > Bacteroidia > Sphingobacteriales > Sphingobacteriaceae > CAIKLP01. The sequence continues at coordinate 39,008 of JAHEGO010000070.1, read as the reverse complement.
GATAGGTTTTGTTTGATTGATCTGTTAATTGAATCCAATAACTGCCCGCCGCTAAGTTGGACAAATCAATTTGTTCTTGAGTTGTATGATTGATATTTTTTTGAAACACTTGCTTACCTAAAATTGAAAACACCTTGATAGTGCCATTAGTAGGTTGAGATAATTGCACATTTAATGATGCATCAAAGGTGCTCGGATAAACTTTCCACTGGCTATTGTTATTGAAATCATTGACTCCCATGCCATCTGGATATAAATTAATTATCTGATTATTCACTACTCCAGCTGTGAAATTTAAAGTCAATGAAGCAGTTCGATACCCTGTTTTAAATACACTTACTTTGATCATTCCAGTATCAACTGTTCCTGTTTTAAAGGTGCCATCTAAACCAGAATATTTCAATTTTGCATTTGATGAAATTTCTATTCCAGCATTTGGGATTGCTAAACCAGTAGCAGCATCTATGATTGTTCCTTCTAAGTAAGCAGCTCTTTTATAGGTTGGTTTAACTACAAATAAACCCAAAGTCATGTCTGATAATATTAAATTTCCTGAAGGTAAATAACTATATACTCCCCAAGTTCCATCATAACTCGACCCTGATAAACTATTGGTGTCATAATTTCCTACTTCAACTAAATTTGCTGGTCTTGCCGCATCTACTATTGTTACACCTTCATTATAATATGATGTTAAAACAAAGTCTGTTGAGAAACCAGTAACTGCAGGGTTATTTAATACATAGGTATTGTGAGGAATTGCTCCATTAGAAAATATTCTTTTGTAACTATCTAAATATTTGATATTGGTATTATCAGAAATATCATATGAAGAAACCGTTGCATCGGTTACTTCGTCTGTTGTATACAAAATTTTACCATCGGTTGACAACCAGGTGTTATGTGTAAATTGATTGGGAGTTGATTGCGAATTTATAACAATTGGATTAGCCTTATTCGTTAAGTCAACGATACTAAATTGTCCAGCATAAATTTCACCAGCATATAATTTATTGTTTTTCACAAAACCATCGTGAATATACCTGGTGTTGTAAGCTCCAGCATAGGTAGGGTTCCATGGGTCTGTTAAGTCTAAAATAAGTGCACCACCATTTGATAAATTATTGTTTGCACCATATAAATATAAATATCCTGCATCAATTTGTAAGGCATGAACATTAGAGATTACGCCATTTAGTGTAAATTGTTTTGTAGGCACACTGTCTGGCAAATAACTCAAATTGGCAATGGTAACTCCAAATGTGTTATTTGAAGCCTCTGTAGTGATATATGCATAATTACCCCAAGTTCTTATTTCTCTCCAAATACTATTAGGCCCCGGAATAGTTAATTTTAATACGGGATTTGACGAATTTGTAATATCTACAATGGCACATGCACCATTGTTTCCTGCACCACCGGTTAATCCAACTAATGCATATTCTGTATTACCTTTTACAAAACCCCAAATATTTGCAGTACCACTATTGGTAAATG
>JAHEGO010000070.1:15418-37411 GCA_024645045.1 Sphingobacteriaceae bacterium | reverse complement strand
AATTTGAACATAAGGCGCCATTAGGGTTTTGGCCTGCGATAAATTTTCCAAACGGTCGCCCATATTGGTGCCCAATAAAATGATTATATTCATGCTTTAATTTCTACTCTAAATAATTAGTATTATTGCAAATATTACAATAAAATGAAACAATTTTTTAAAATGGTCTTTGCCTCTATGTTAGGGGCTATCCTTTCTGCATTTGCATTGTTAATCATCGGTATATTAATCATTGTTAGTTTAGTTGCGAATGCTAGCAAAGATACCACAAGTGAAATCAATTCTAATAGTATTTTACATATCATTTTAAACAATGATATTGTAGAAAGAAGTTCGAAAAACCCTTTTAAAAATTTCGATTTTAACAATTTCGATCAAGATAAACAACCTGGGTTAACAGATATAGTCGCATTAATTAATGCAGCATCTACTGACGATAAAATCAAAGCAATTTACCTAGACATTGATGAAATTTCTTCAGGAATTGCAAGTGTAGAAGAAATTAGAAATGCCTTAATAAATTTTAAAAAATCAAAAAAAACAATCATCAGTTATAGCGAAGTTTATACTCAAAAAGCTTACTATTTAGCAAGTGTTGCAGATAAAATATACTTAAACCCTGCTGGATTATTAGAGTTTAAAGGATTTAGCGCAAAAGTGATGTTTTATAAAGGTGCTTTAGAAAAACTCGAAATCGAACCAGAAATTATTCGCGTTGGCAGTTTCAAAAGTGCTGTGGAACCTTATATGCTTGACCACATGAGCGATTCAAGCAAATTACAAACCAATGTATTATTGAATTCTATTTATCAACACTTTTTGAATCAAGTTTCAAAAGAGAGAAATATTTCTACAAAAGAATTAGCAGCAATTGCCAATGAATTAAAAGTACAATCGGCGCAAGACGCATTAAAATATAAATTGGTCGATGGTTTAAAATATAAAGATGAAATTATTACTGAACTTTCTAAAATCAGCAATACCAAAAACGAAGAAGAATTGCAATTAGTAGGCTTAAGTGAGTACTTGCAATCTAAGCCAATTAAAGTTGAAACTGCAACCGATAAAATTGCTGTTATTTATGCTGCTGGCGAAATTGTTTCAGGCAGTGGCAATGAAGATAATATAGGTTCAGAAAGGGTTTCAGCGGCTATTCGTAAAGCAAGATTAGATAAAAATGTAAAAGCTGTTGTATTAAGAATAAATTCACCGGGTGGAAGTGCATTGGCATCAGATGTAATTTGGAGAGAAGTAATTTTAACTAAAAAAGTAAAACCAGTTATTGCCTCTATGGGCGATGTGGCTGCATCTGGCGGCTATTACATCGCTTGTGCAGCCGATCAAATTATTGCTGAACCTAATACCATTACTGGATCTATTGGCGTCTTTGGTGTCTTATTTAATGCAGAAAAATTCTTTAAGAATAAATTAGGAATTACTTTTGATGGAACCAAAACAGCCGAATTTGCTGATCTTGGCGACTACAGTAGGCCATTAAGTCCGACAGAAAAAAATATCATTCAACAATCTGTCAATCAAATTTATAAAGACTTTACCAATAAAGTTGCAGCAGGAAGAAACCTTCCAATTCAAAAAGTCTTAAATATAGCTGGTGGAAGAGTTTGGAGCGGTTCCGATGCCCTTAGAATTGGACTAGTAGATAGCCTTGGAAATATGAATGATGCCCTAAAATTAGCTGCACAAAAAGCAAATTTAAAAGATTATCGAATCATAAATTTACCTGAAGAAACTGCAACATTAGAAAAAATACTTACTGGTTTATCTGGTAAAATAAAAATGCAATTTTTGAAAGCGGAATACGGTGAAGGATATCAATATTATCAAGAATTTGCAAACATCAAATCAATGAAAGGCATCCAAACAAGATTACCTGTCAATTTATACATTCAATAATCATAAACAATTGGACAATAAAACAATCATTAGGGCACTTAAACTTTATGCGCAATTACTGGAATTGCATGAAGAAAATCCCTTTAAAATAAAAAATATTAGCAATGCCCATTTTAAGCTAAGTAAATATGCAGAACCCTTATCTAGTAAGAGTTTAGAAGATTTAGCAAAGATTGAAGGAGTTGGAAAAAGTGCTGCAGGAAAAATTATTGAATTAATAGAAACAGGTGATATTGCTGAACTAGCAGCCATTAGAGACCTCACTCCTTCTGGCATTATTGACATGCTTCAAATTAAAGGAATTGGACCAAAGAAAATTCGAATCATTTGGAAAGAATTAAACATTGACAGCATTGGTGAATTATACTATGCTTGTAATGAAAACAGATTAGTGGAGGCTAAAGGTTTTGGATTTAAAACCCAAGAAGATGTTAAAAAACAAATTGAGTTTTTTTGGTCAAATAGTGGTAAGAATTTATATGCAAATGCATTGGCCATTACCGAAGAATTAATTCAGCACACAAAAGAAGTTTTCACCAATATTGACATCGCTTATACTGGTGAAATGCGAAGAAAATGTGAAATTATAAACGAAATTTCTCTGCTTATAAATACAGAACAAAAACTTGAATTACAGCATTTTATAATTGATAAATTAGGTTTTGACGTCCAAATTCAAGATGAAAGTTATTGGATCTTACAAACGCAAAATCAAACTAAAATTCATTGCAAATTTAGCAACAATCAAAACTGGAGTTCGCAACTTTTTTTATTAACAGGAAATGAAGCACATTTTTCGGAGATAGCAAATTTTGATCTAAAAGAATTTGTCGATTTAAATTTTGAAAATGAAATTAAAATTTATGATCATTTTCAATTACCATTTATTGCACCAGAATTAAGAGAAGGATTAGGCGAAATTGCTAAAGCCAAAGCTGGAAAAATTCCAACATTAATTGAACTCAGCGATTTAAGAGGAAGTTTACACAATCACAGTACCTATTCCGATGGCATTCATAGTTTGAAAGAAATGGCTGACTATTGTGAAACATTAGGCTATGAATATTTAGGAATTTGTGACCATTCACAATCGGCCTTTTATGCTAATGGGCTTAAGGAAGAACGAGTTTTAGCACAACAATTAGAAATTAAAAAACTAAATACTAGCAATCCAAATTTTACAATTTTTTCTGGTATTGAATCTGATATATTATCAGATGGATCTTTAGATTATCCAGAAGAAATATTAAAAACTTTTGACTTTATAGTTGCTTCTGTTCATTCCAATTTAAAAATGGATGAAGCAAAAGCAACAAATAGGTTATTGAAAGCCATTGAAAACCCATACACAACCATACTTGGACATCCAACTGGTAGATTATTGTTGGCTAGACAAGGATATCCCATCAACCATAAATTAATTATAGATGCTTGTGCAGCGAATAATGTGGTAATTGAAATTAATGCTAATCCTTTGCGTTTAGATTTAGATTGGCGCCACATTGATTATGCAATTTCAAAGGGCGTAATGCTATCCATTAACCCAGACGCCCATCGTAAGGAAGGTTATTTAGATATGTATTATGGAGTTTGCGTAGGTAGAAAAGGCGGTATGAGCAAAGCAAACTGCTTAAATTCACTATCTAGAGAAGAAATTTTTAAGTATTTTCAACAAAGAAAAAATAATATTTAATGAAAGTCTTAGTTGTACGATTTAGTTCTATTGGTGATATTGTATTAACCACTCCTGTTGTACGTGGGCTAAAAAAACAATTAGGTGCAGATGTTCATTTTTTAACTAAATCGAATTTTCATTCTGTCATTTCGGCTAACCCCTATATCGATCAAATTCATTTATTGAATAATGAAAATTGGGATGATTTAATTAAAAGATTAAAAGTAGAAAAATTCGATTACATCATTGATTTACACCATAACTTGAGAACACTCAAGCTAAAACTTGCATTGGGAGTCAAGTCTTTTTCATTTAATAAATTAAACCTACAAAAATGGTTATTGGTGAATTTGAAAATCAATTGGCTTCCAGAGGTTCATATTGTAGATCGATATTTAGCTTGCGTTAAACCTTTAGGTGTAATTAAAGACGACCAAGGGCTTGATTATTTTATTAATACACAAGATGAGGTCTCTTTGACTTCGTTGCCTCTAGCCTTTCAAAATGGCTATGTAGGGATTGTAATTGGTGCGCAACATTATACCAAAAGGTTACCCGAATCAAAACTTGTGCAAGTCATTGAAGGAATTTCCCAACCCATTGTACTTTTAGGGGGTCCAACAGATACAGCTTTAGCCGAAAAACTTATTAAAATCAAACCTGATTTAATATTTAATGCATGCGGAAAATATAACCTCAACCAATCTGCTTCATTGGTTAAACAAGCTCAAAAAATCATAACAAATGATACTGGTTTAATGCACATCGCTGCAGCATTTAATAAAGAAATACATTGCATTTGGGGAAATACAACCAAAGCATTTGGTATGGGTCCTTATGCAATTGATACTGCGTATAATTATGAAGTAAATGGTATATCCTGTAGGCCTTGTAGTAAAATTGGATTTCAAAAATGTCCAAAAGGACATTTTAATTGTATGAACCAACAAGACATACCGACTTTATTGGCACAAGTAAATAAAAAATTATACTTTTAACGATGATGTTGAGGTCCTCCATGTTTTGAAGGAGAATCAATCGGGTTGTTTAGAGAATTATTTTGGGCAGCTTGTTCTAAATTGCTTCTCAATAAAATTGCCGACGACATACTCGAAACAACCATTTGTAAGGTTGATGGAATACTTGGATCTATCCATACCCTACCATTATTTAATACACTAACAGCAGCAATGGCGGTATTTCTATATTGAAATTCGAATCCAAAATTGGTATAGTTTATCCAATTTCGTTGTCCTTCTAATTGCTTAACTGGAATAATTTTAATTTCATTTCCCAATTTATCTTTTGCAAAACCACAGTCACCTTTATCGGCTATACTACTCTCAGGATTATACACTATAAATTCCCAAGAATTATCTTTTGATTGATCAGGAATAATAGTACCTGCAAAAGTGTTTTGATAGTTTAAACCTATATCCATTTTCCAATTAGACCTTCCCCTAAAAAAGTCAAAGCTGGTACTTTCGAATTTTCCAACCGCATATACCATGGCACTTGCGGTTGAATCTGGAGTGTATTGTTTAAATTGAAATTTCTCTTTTGCTTTTTGAAAATTTAAAACAAATTGAATATTTCCAGCACTTACCCAACCTCTTTTTACCCTTCCTGTTTTAAATCCACCATAGGTTAATACTTGATGAATGCGAAAACCCTGACGCCCCTTTACTTCCAAAGGCACAGCTGCCTTTTGAAGGTTTTCGGTCAATAAAATATTGGGCGTTTTACAACTAGAAAAAATAATAGTTATTAAAAGGATGAAAAGTTGGCAGGTGTTTTTCATAATCTAATTTTAAATTAACAAACAATGTTAATGAGTTGCATTAAATAATACCAACACTTCACTAAATTGTTACAAGCTATTTTTAATTTTATTTATTTTGAAAATCTGAATAATTCTACCATTTTTTCAAAAATTGCGGTGTTTTGATAAATTCCTGTAAACTTATCTGCACCTGGACCATATGCAAATACAGGAACCATGGTTGCCGTATGGTTTTTAGTAATGAATTTTGGCTCTAAATCGTCTTTGGTTTTATCATCTTCATTTCCGCTCAATGCAAAACCACCTGTTTCGTGATCAGCTGTTACTATAACTAAGGTATTGCCATTAAGGTCAGCAAAATCAAGAGCCTTACCAATTGCTAAGTCAAAATCATTTAATTCTCTTCTAATATATTCTGCATCGTTGTCATGCCCACCCCAATCTATTTGTGAGCCTTCTACCATTAAGAAAAAACCCTTTTTGTTTTTCTTTAAATAATCTGTAGCAAAATTAGTGGCAAAAGGCAAATAGTCTGCCCTTCCTTCTTGCATTTTAGCTAAATGTTTTGGTGCAAATAAACCCGCAATTTTCTTTTTAGTTGGCTCATAATTCCATAGCTCTTCCAAGCTAGTTAATACATCATAATTTCTTATGCGTAATTGCCTAGTTAAGTCTTCGGTATCTTTTCTTTTATTAAAATTATCTAAACCTCCACCTAAAAATAAATCGATATCGGTCGCCATGAAATCTTTTGCAATTGCTTCGTACATATTACGAGAAGGCTGATGTGCAATGAAAGCAGCAGGTGTAGCATGTGTGATGTCGCATGTTGCTACTAAACCTGTTGCTAAACCATTTTTCTCTGCTAATTCTAAAATGGTTGTCATGGGTTGTTTATTAGTAAAAACCCCTATGGCACCATTATATGTTTTTTTTCCGCATGAAATTGCGGTCGCTCCTGCTGCTGAATCTGTTATTCTATGGCTACTCGAAGAAGTTCTACTAAATCCAATATAATTGAACCGTTCAAAATTCATTTTCTGAGTTGATGTCAATAAAGAATAACTAATTTGAGTTAAACCCATTCCGTCACCAATCATTAAAATAATATTGGTTGGTCTTGCATCAAACTTTTTGCGAGGCACAAAAGACGAAACACTAATTACAATAATTAAACTGCAAAGTACAATGGTAAATTTTCTTTTCATATGGATTTAGAAACCTAAAATTTCAGGCTGCAATTTAATCAATATTTGAAGATTAATTAGTTGAAAAGGATGGAATTGATAATTTAATATTAATTATTTAGTGCCCTTACAATCTTACCAGGTAAATAGCTTATTAGCCCTTTAATTTCAAGATTTGTAAGGCTAATTGACAAATCAGCTGTACTACATTTTAACTGTAACATTAAATCATCTATTTGAATAGGTATATTTTGTAATTGAATGATAATTGACTGCTCAAAAGGTGTTAAATCTGCTAGTAAATTTGTTTGAATTACCCGTTTTGTAATTGGTTCGTCCCAAGTCAATGCATTGATTAAATCTTCTGCTGAATTAATTAATTGCGCAAAATTTGCTTTGATTAATTGATTGCTTCCCATACTTTGCTTATCGTAAATTCTTCCTGGTAAAGCAAATACTTCCCGATCGTAGGAGTTAGCAATATCAGCAGTTATTAAAGCACCTCCTCCTAGTCGAGCCTCAACTACTACAATAGCTTCGCATAAACCGGCTATGATTCTATTTCTTGCTGGAAAAAATCCTTTTTCTGGCCTTAAACCAATTCCATATTCCGTTAATAAACCTCCTTGATTAATCATTTCTTTGGCAATGGAAGTATGTGATTTTGGATAAATTAAATCTAAACCATGTGCGATTACCCCTATCGTTTCGAGTTGATTATTTAAAGCCTCTTGATGTGCTGTAATATCTATTCCATATGCAAGACCGCTGATAATTAATGGATCAAATGGAGCTAAATCTTTGACCAAATTTTTAATGAAACTTTTTCCATAATCCGTAGCAATTCTAGAACCAACAATTCCAATAATTCGCTTCTTGGCTAAATTGGCATTACCCTTGTAATACATTAAATAAGGTGCATCAATACAATGCTTTAATCTATAAGGATAATTTTGATGGTGATAAGCAATTACTGCTATGTCATTTTTTTGAATAAAATCGAGTTCCGAATTAATATACTTTTCGTCTGGTTTTGATTTTAAAAGAAGCGCAACTTTAGCACCAATTTTTGGGATTTGTTCCAATTCTTGAGTTGTTGCAGCTAGAATATGTTCCGCATTTTCAAAGTATTGTAATAATATTTTAATGGTTTGTGGACCAATTCGTGGAATAGCATTTAACAAAATATCATAATAATAATCTGGCTTCATTGCTTAAAAATGAATATTAATAGCCTGTTAAGCAATTGCTTAAATAGTAGATTATTAAATAAATGCAATTTGAAAATTCAATTTGAATCAATTATATTGGGATAAAATTAATATAAAATGAAAAAATCAACCTTTCTAATCATAAGCATTTTTTGTATTTACAGTAATTCATTTGCACAAGATTTAGCTGCACAATTAAACGAAGCTATACGATTACAAGATCAATACAAAGAAGCAATTGCACTTCAAAAATTTGATAACATCTTAAAAAAAGAACCAGATAATTTAACAGCTTTACAACACGCGTCATATTTATATTCAATTGAAGGTGAAAGAAAAAAAACAGATGCGGAAAAAAGAAATTATTTTGGAATAGCAAAAAAATATGCAGAAAAAGCGTTAAACATTGAAACAGAAAACGCTGAAAACCACTATAACATAGCATTGGCTCTGGGTAAAATAAGTTTACTTTCTGGCAGTGAAGAAAAATTAAGGTATGCAAAACAAATAAAAGCAGAAGCAGAAATAGCTATTAAAATCAATCCAAAGCATGCTCCATCATATCATATATTGGGCCGATTAAATAGAGAAATTGCCAACATGTCTAGTATCAAAGTAATGGCGGCAAAAGCTTTATTTGGTGGTGTTCCAGAGAATTGCACTTTTGAAAAAGCAGAAAATTATTTTTCAAAAGCCATTGCATTTAGGCCAAATTATATATTGTATTATTATGATGCTGCATTAAACGCAAGCTATATGAATAAAAATGCGGAAGCCAAAAAACTACTAGAAAAAGCATTAAGTTTACCAATGTTAACTCCCGATGACCCATACAGGGTTCAGGATTGCAAGGCTCTATTGAAAAAATTAAACTAAAATCTAGGGACAAAAATTACACCTTTGCTTTCAAACCATTCTTCTTTGAAATAATGTTTCAGAGGAAATAATTGATAAGGTTTTTTCAATTCGTCAAATTCTTCCGTGAGGTCAATTCCTTTTAGGTAAAGGATTCCATTGTCTAAATCGTTGAAAGATTTTTTATTGAATTTATTTTGTATCCAAGGGTAAAATTCTGAAAGTCGTGTAACGGCTCTAGAAACTACAAAATCAAAATGGCCTGAAACCTGCTCTGCTCTTGCATGTGAAGCAGATAAGTTTTTCAATTCGATGGCATTTGAAACTTCTTGTACAACTTTAATTTTCTTACCAATAGAATCTACTAAGTGAAATGAAACCTCTGGAAATAAGATTGCCAAAGGCACTCCAGGGAAACCACCACCTGTACCCACATCTAAAATCTGCGTGTCTGCTTTAAACTGAATTACCTTGGCAATTCCTAAAGAATGTAATACATGGCGTTCGTAAAAATGCTCCATATCCTTTCTTGAAATCACATTTATTTTAGCATTCCAATCGGCATATAATTCACCCAAAGCCCCTAATTGCTTAAGTTGCAAGTCGGTTAAGTTTGGAAAATATTGTTTTATTAATTCCATCTTTTCTTTGAACTAAAGACCACCAATATACTCCAGAACGGAATAAACAAATAAAATATCAAGTCTTGTAATATCCACGTCCAATACAAATCTTTAACCTGTAAGCGTTTCATGGCTTTGAAATAAATAACCATTAAAGGTAAAATTCTTAAAGCAGCAATGCCTGCTACATATAGTGGAAGGATATTTAAACATGCCAAAGTAATTCCTAGCACATAAAACAACATGCCTGAAATTGATTGCATGCTAATAGAAATGCGATTTGATTTTTTATACTCCGACCCCACTCCATAATGCCTTAGTTTTTGTCTAAAATATCCCGACCAGGTTGTTTTTGCAGGAGTATAAACAATACTATCAGCAGTCAAACAAACTGCTACATTGCTTTTAGTGGCTGCTTGATTTACGAATAAATCGTCGTCTCCAGATTGCAAATGCATATGCGAAGCAAAACCTTTGTGTTGAAAAAACAAAGACTTTTTATAAGCTAAGTTGCGACCAACACCCATATATGGATTGTTTTTTAAAGCAAAAGACAAATAATTTAAGGCCGTTTGAAAGTTTTCATATCTGGCAATTCTATTCAATAAACCTTTGGATTTTTCAAATGGTGAATAGCCTAAAACAATTTCTTTTTCATCAAAAAAGGATTGCATATCGTTTAACCAATTTTTTGAGACAGGCATACAATCGGCATCGGTAAATAAAAGGTGTTCATGTTGAGCCGATTTAATGCCTAAAGTAATTGCGAATTTTTTTCCATGTCTGAATCGATCATCTTCTACAATTTCTACCACTTTTAAATGAGTATATCTGGTTTTGAATCCTTTTAATAAATCGGTTGAATGATCATATGAGCAATCATTGACCACAATTACCTCATAATTTGGATAGTCTTGCTGTAAAATACTATCTAAATATTTTTGAAGATTTTCAGATTCGTTTCTAGCCGCAATGATAATAGATACAGGCAATTGCGCTTGTTGAATTGGTTTGGGTAAGGCTGTTATTGCCAAACGCCAATAATACCTTAATATATAATAAAGTTGAATAAGGGTTATTAAACCAAAGAATGATACTAATATGATGGAAACTAACACGATTATGATATTAAAATGCTATGCGAAACTATCATTTAAATTTAAAAAACAAGCATCTTTTTTAGGATTCTAATAATAGAATTTAAATTTATCTTTGTGACAATGAAATTCAATTTAACCCAAACCGATAGTCGTTCTAAAGCAAGAGCTGGTGAATTAATCACCGATCATGGAACCATTCAAACACCCATATTTATGCCGGTTGGAACAGCCGGTACCGTAAAAGGTGTTCACCAAAGAGAACTAGCTAACGACATCAAAGCAGATATCATTTTAGGAAATACCTATCACCTATATTTAAGGCCAGGATTAGAAACCATTCAAAAAGCGGGTGGTTTACATAAATTCAATGGCTGGGAACTTCCTATTTTAACGGATAGTGGCGGTTATCAAGTTTATTCTTTATCAGGCGTTCGTAAAATTAAAGAAGAAGGGGTAACTTTTAAATCACATATTGACGGATCTAAACATCTATTTACACCAGAAAATGTAATGGATATTCAGCGCATCATTGGTGCAGATATCATTATGGCTTTTGATGAATGTACGCCTTATCCTTGCGACTATCGATATGCAAAAAGGTCAATGGAAATGACCCATCGTTGGTTGAAAAGATGTTGCACTCAATTTGATCAAACGGAACCATTATATGGATATCAACAAAGTTTATTCCCCATTATACAAGGAAGTACTTATAAAGATTTAAGAAAACAATCGGCCGAAGTAATTGCCAGTTTTGAGCGAGAAGGCAATGCAATTGGAGGCTTGTCTGTAGGTGAACCAGCCGAAGACATGTATGAAATGACCGATATCGTAACTGAGATTTTGCCAAAAGATAAACCTCGTTACTTAATGGGTGTTGGTACGCCAATCAATATTTTAGAATGTATTGCTTTAGGAATTGATATGTTTGATTGTGTAATGCCTACTCGAAATGCACGAAATGGGATGTTATTTACAGCCGAAGGTTTCATCAATATTAAAAATGAAAAGTGGAAAAATGACTTTTCAGCTATCGATCCAAACAGTAGTTTATACTCAGATTTAACTTATTCAAAAGCATATTTAAGGCATTTAATTATTTCTAAAGAACTTTTAGGCGCGCAAATTGCCAGCTTGCATAACTTGCATTTTTACTTATGGTTAGTTAAAGAAGCCCGAAAAAAGATCATTGATGGTAGTTTTTTACCTTGGAAAGAACAAATGGTGAAGCAAATGGCGACACGACTTTAATATTGTTAGCTTTTTTGGCGACAAAAAATTACCTTCGTAAAGGATGAAATGGAAGTTACAAACACTCGATTGGTACTTAATTAAGAAATTTTTAGGCACCTTTTTCTTTACACTGGCAATTTTCTTAGCCATAGCGGTGGTGTTTGATTATTCCGAAAAAGTGGATGATTTTATTGCCAAAAAAGCACCGTTTTCAGAGATTATCCTATTGTATTACTTCAACTTCATTCCCTATTATGCAGGAATGTTGAGCCCACTATTGATATTCATTGCCGCTATTTTCTTTACAGCAAAAATGGCCAATAACACCGAAATTGTTGCCATTTTAAGTGGTGGTATAAGTTTCAGAAGGTTACTATATCCTTATTTTATTACTGCATTATTTCTTGCCATTGTAAGTTTTATATTCAATGCCTTTATAATTCCAAATGCCAATAAAGTTAGGGTTGATTTTGAAAACAAATACATCAATAACCAATTTGTATATAAGGAACGAAATATCCACATGCAATTGGATGATAGTACTTATGCTTATTTAGAGAGTTATAGTAATTTAAATAATGTTGGTTACTTGTTTTCTCTAGAAAAATTTCATGGAAAAGACTTGCATTATAAACTGCTTGCTGATCAAATCACTTGGGATTCTGTTCGTAAAAATTGGCAAATTCAGAACTATTCTATCCGTTATATCAATGGCCTAAAAGAGACCTTAGTAAGGGGAAGTTTATTAGATACGACATTGGCAATGAGCCCAGATGATTTTGCGAGAAAAGACAATAGTATAAAGACCTTAACCCTCACAGAATTAAACGCTTATATAGCAAAAGAGAAGAAAAGAGGTGCGGCAGATTTAGTAGCATACGAAATAGAGAAATACACCCGTTATGCCCTTCCAATTTCAACATTTATATTGATACTAATAGCCGTTTCTTTGAGCTCTAAAAAAGTCAGAGGTGGCATTGGAATTCAATTAGGAATCGGAATTGGAAGTAGTTTTGCTTATATATTATTGATGCAATTCACGACAACATTTGCAATCAAAGGAGGTTTACATCCGATGTTTGCAGTGTGGATTCCAAATGTAATTTTCGGTATTTATGGACTTTATTTATTGAAAATTGCACCTAAATAAAAACCTTCTCGTGCTCCATTTAACAGTTTTTATATGGGGATTTACCGCAATTTTAGGGCAATTAATTAGTATTGCGGCTTTAGAATTAGTTTGGTACCGTATGTTAATTGCTTGTATAAGCTTATTTATATACCATATTTGGACCAAAAAATCTTTAATATTAGCCCAAAAAGACCTATTGAAAATGCTTGGAATTGGAGGAATTGTTGCCTTACACTGGTTCTTTTTTTACCATTCTATCAAAACATCTACCATTTCTGTAGCCCTCGTTTGCCTTTCATCAAGTGCTTTATTTACCAGTTTTCTCTCTCCATTCTATACAAAACAAAAATCTTCTGCCCTAGATTTAGGCATAGGATTGATCATTATTGCTGGTATAATTTTGATTTTTCATTTTGAAACTAGTTATACAACTGGAATTATTTATGGTTTATTGGCCTCATTAATGGCCAGTTTATTTACAATTTTAAACGAAAAAGCAGTTAAAAAAATAGAACCTGCAAGCATTTCTTTCTATGAAATGTTGGGTGGATTGGCGTTTTTGAGCACATATATGGCGCTTAATCCAAGAGGAGAACACTTTCAGATGCAAATATCCAATTCTGATTTAATATACTTATTAATACTTGGAACTATCTGTACAGCAATAGCTTATGTAATGGGAGTTGCGGTTATGAAGGAATTAAGTGCTTATACAGTGGTGCTCACTACTAACCTGGAACCACTCTATGGAATTGTACTTGCTTACCTTATTTTCGGTTCAAAAGAGCTCATGTCAGCTGGATTTTACCAAGGTGCAGCACTCATTTTACTTGCTGTTTTCAGCTATCCATTTATCAAATCAAGGTTAAAGGCTTTTCAAAAATAGCCTTCTTATCGCTTTAAAAACATTCCATTTTTCTATAATTAGCCCCTTCGATGGGGTGGGGGATGAATAAAAATTGATGTTATTTTGTCAGTTTTTTGAAACTGATTTGAAGGTAATCTTGATAAAATAACATGTCCAATTTATGATAAAATACACCACTAAAACGGCTTTATTTTTCGTTGTAAAATTCAGCAATTTTCGAGTAAAAAATTTGGAATAGTTAATTTAAAAAACGATCATTGAGTAGAATTTAAGGCTAATTTAATTCAAAAAAGTATAAAAAAAATTATTTAACTAATTAATATAAATAATTGATAATCAGTATATTTATACTATTCAATAAAAGTTTAAATTTATATAAAATCAAAATATTAGCTAATTTTTTTAGCATATAACTAATTTTAAATATATAACTAATTAAAAATCAGTAGTTTAAAAAAATTAAATAAAGTAGTATTAAGATAAAAAAATCATGAAGGTAAAATCGATATTTTTAATCCTCTTTAGCGTTAGTATCCTCCTATTTGGCATCCAAAACCAGTCAGTAATTAACCTGAATTTTTTATGGTACTCCTTCCCCATTACCTTATTTGTTTTGGTAATAGCAGTTTTCATAATCGGACTAATTGTCGGTTTTTTGATTAGACCAAAATCAATAGTAGATCCATACGAAAATTCGGAGGTAAAAATTTTGTCGCAAGAAGATCAAGATTTTTTAAGAGAGGATTAACAGCAAAAAACTTGCATGCCCGGAAATGACTTTTCGAGGCCATTAGGGTATTCATCGAAAATCCCATAGAGGGTTGATCCACTCCCACTCATCGAAGCATATTTTGCACCCATCGCCAAGAGATCATTTTTCACTTTTAATAACTCAGGGTATTTTGGGAAAATGGCATTTTCAAAATCGTTGAAAATTGTTGTTTGCCATTGCTCGATTGGCAAAGCAATTAAATCTTTTAAATTTTTGGCAGGTTGATGAGGTTTAACTGCCGAATACGCCTCGGAGGTGCTAACATGAACAGCAGGTTTCACTAGCACGATTTTAAGCCCCTCTAAGGCTACCGAAAGTGTTTCGAACTCATTTCCCCTACCGAAAGCATACATTGGCTTATTCTCGATAAAAAAGGCACAGTCGCTCCCTAATTGATTACAATAGGAAATCATTTGTGACTTGGACATGTTTAAATGAAAGTAATCATTGATTAGCTGAATGAAAAAAGCTGCATCTGCCGAACCTCCACCTAAACCCGCTCCCATTGGTATATTTTTAAGCAATCGAATACTGATGGGTTTAAGTGCAAAATCTGCTCGAATCAAATCATAGGCTTTCAAGCATAAATTATTTTGAGCGTCACCTGGAATTGGCAAACCAAAAGTTTTCATTTCCAATCGGTCGCTCGGTAGCATTTCCAAAGCATCCTTTAACTGAATGGGATAAAAAATAGTTTCGATGGAATGGTATCCATCGCTTCTCTTTTCAGTAATATTTAGCCCAATGTTAATTTTGGCGTTCGGAAAGTTTATCATCCTTCTTTTTCCACAAGTATAGGATGGTAAAAATACATTTATTTTCTTTGTAAGAGAAGTTAAAGAAAATGAAACAATACCACGAACTCATGAAGCATGTCTTGGCACAAGGCACGCACAAACAAGATCGAACAGGAACTGGCACCGTTAGTGTATTTGGTTACCAAATGAGATTCGATTTAGCAGCAGGCTTTCCAATGCTAACTACTAAAAAATTGCATTTAAAATCGATCTTACATGAGTTGATCTGGTTTTTGAAAGGCGAAACCAATATTAAATATCTAAAAGATAACGGAGTTAGTATTTGGGATGAGTGGGCTGATGAACAAGGTAACTTAGGGCCAGTATATGGTTCACAGTGGCGCTCTTGGCCAACTCCAGACGGTCAATCAATTGATCAAATTACACAAGTAATTCAACAAATAAAAAACAACCCCGATTCTCGTCGATTAATTGTAAGCGCTTGGAACGTAGGTGTTATTCCACAAATGGCGCTCCCTCCTTGTCATGCGTTTTTTCAATTTTACGTAGCCGATGGAAAACTGAGTTGCCAATTATATCAACGCAGTGCAGATATCTTTTTAGGCGTTCCTTTCAATATTGCATCTTACGCCCTATTAACTCACATGATAGCGCAAGTTTGCGACTTAAAAGTTGGTGAATTTATCCATACTTTAGGTGATGCGCATTTATACACCAATCACCTAGAACAAGCACAACTTCAGCTTACACGAGACTTCAGAGAATTGCCACAGTTGAAAATTAATCCTGCGGTAAAAGACATCTTTGAATTTAAATTTGAAGACTTTAGTTTAGAAGGTTACGACCCGCATCCACACATTAAAGCAGCTGTTGCTGTTTAAAAAAATAATTTAAAATGATAGCGTTAATTGTTGCCATCGATCAGAACAATGCCATTGGTAAAGACAATCAATTGCTATGGCATTTACCCAAGGACCTTCAGTTTTTTAAAAATGTAACCTCGGGAAATGCCATCATTATGGGCCGAAAAACATTTGATTCCATAGGAAAAGCACTTCCTAATAGAAGAAACATCGTCATTAGCACCCAAGCAGATTTGCAATATATTGGCGCGGAAATTGCTAAGTCATTGGAAGCAGCCATAGAATTGGTAGGTGAAGCCGATAGTTATATCATTGGCGGAGGTAGCATTTATCAACAAGCTTTAAACATAGCCGACAGACTTTACATCACCAAAGTAGCTGCTAATTTAGAAGCCGACACCTTCTTCCCTACCATTAACTGGGATGAATGGAAATTAGTTTCTAAAGAAGATCACCTTGCAGACGAAAAACATGCGTATAATTTTTCGTTTTGTATTTACGATAAAAAATAACGCAGCTAAAAAATGGAAATAATAGAAGTTAAAACAGCCGCAGAAGCACAGTCTTTTTTAGACATGGTGCAATTGATTTATCAAAACGATGCAGTTTATGTTCGCCCACTAGATATAGAAATCAATCATATTTTTGACCCAGCATACAACAATTTCCACCAACACGGCGAAGCCACCAGGTGGATCTTAAAAGATGGAAATAAAATTATTGGACGTGTAGCGGCTTTCATCAATCAGAAGAAAGCATTTACTTTTGACCAGCCCACCGGCGGCATGGGCTTCTTCGAATGCATAAACGACGCTTCAGCAGCTCGATTATTAATGGACACTGCTCGCAATTGGTTACAAGCACGTGGCATGGAAGCCATGGATGGACCAATTAATTTTGGAGAGAACGATAATTTTTGGGGCTTATTGGTACAAGGCTTTACCCACCCTGCGGTTGGGATGAATTACAATCCTGAATACTATCAAAGTCTTTTTGAAAGTTACGGCTTCAAAATGTATTTCGAACAAGTTTCAAATCACATGGATGCGCACAAACCACTTCCAGAAAGGTTTGCAAAAATTGCCGATTGGGTTGCTAAAAAACCTGGTTACAGTTTTGAACATCTGAAACTCAACAATCTTTCCAAGTATTCTCAAGATTTTCAAAATATTTACAACGATGCCTGGCGCTTTCATGAAAATTTTAGCCCCATGAGTAATGAAACTGTATTGGAAAGTTTAGAGAAAATGAAAGCTTTTATGGACGAGCGCTTCATTTGGTTTGCTTACGTAGATGGTGACCCCGCTGCATTTGTAATTACCATTCCAGATGTCAACCAATTAATCAAATACATGAATGGTAAAACCAATTGGTTTGCCAAGTTAAAATTTGCTTACTATCGAATGATGGGCAAAATGAATCGATTAAGAGTAGTCATTATGGGTGTGAAACCAGCATATCAAAAATCTGGATTAGAATCAGCGCTCATCATGAAAAGTATCGAGATCATCAGAAAGTCTAAAAAGTATGATGAAATAGAATTGTCTTGGGTGGGTGACTTTAACCCTAAAATGCGCGCACTACATGAATCGGTTGGCGCAACTTTAGCAAAGGTTCATTATACCTATAGATGTCTTTTTTCAGACACCAATGACTTCAAAAGAGCAACAATAATTGCTCGAGATACTAAGGAAAAAGCCATTATGGGCAAAACTGAATAAGTAAATTTCCTGATTTTAAATAGATTAAAGAATTGTTGATTAATAATTAGGATTAACATTTGCAGTTTTAATAGAAACTTGTACATTTGCAGACCTTGAAAAAGGGAATGATTTCGTAGCTCAGCTGGTAGAGCATAACACTTTTAATGTTGGGGTCCTGGGTTCGAGTCCCAGCGGGATCACAAAAAACCACTCTGAAAAGAGTGGTTTTTTTGTTTAAAAGCAAAAAACCTTCAAATGACCATGTCATGGAGCAACAACAGATTTTAATTTTAATTAATGAACTTGAACAAGTTTTCAGTTCAAATGCACATATAGAAAAGGGACTTGCCATGTCAAACTATATGAAAGGCCGGTTTCCTTTTTTTGGGATCAATGCTCCGAAAAGAAAAGAACTTCAACGTATTTGGCTTCAGAAAATTCCAAAAGATTTGTCAAACAATGATCGATGGACCATCATTGAAGAATTATGGGCAAAGGAAGAACGAGAATTTCATCATGTTGCCTTCGACTATCTCAATTCATGGAACAAAAAATTTATGGAACCAAGCGATTCTGAAAAACTTAAATGGTTAATTTCAAATAATTCATGGTGGGACACTGTTGACTCAATTGCCTCAAATTACTTGGGTAAATTCTGTTCAGCATTTCCGATTGAAGGTGCTGAATTAATAAAAGAATGGCGACAAGAAGACAATTTCTGGTTGAACCGTTCTTGTTTGATATTTCAGTTAAAATATGGTAACAAGGTTGATTTTGAATTATTGAAATCACTGATTTTTCAGTTTCAACCGAACAAAGAATTCTTCATACAAAAAGCGATCGGTTGGTCTTTGCGTCAATATTCTAAATTCAATCCTCAAGCAGTTGCTGATTTTGTAAAAGAAATTGACTTAAAAGGCTTAGCTAAACGCGAAGCAATAAAATATATATAAATTGATGCTAAATTAATGCACGTAGCGATCAGGAGCCGTTTTATTAGAAAATATACGTGCTGAATCTTTGAATGTTTATGCTCAAGTTCCTGATAAAAAAGTCAAAATATTATCCACAGAATTATTTACAGGAGAAGTTCAGCTAATCTAAAAAACAAAAAAGCCACACCTAATTAGGTGTGGCTTTTTTGTTTATAAGGATTTGGTGACACCACATTTTCATGCCACCCAAAACTTACAATTATACCTTTTTTATTGTTTCAATCTGAATTTATGTGTTTTTTTATTAAATACTTCCTTCTAACACTCCTGTGAGACCGAAGATAAGATTCATAAAACGCCCACCAACTATAATAAACAATGCAGAAATTTTAATTGTAATTAAAAAACTCTCATTATAAACATCAGTCATTTTCGGGTAATTACAATTCCAGTTTTACTATACATCATTAAATAAAAGAGCCACTTTAAAAAGTGGCTCTTTTATTTAATGTAAACTATGATTTCAACTATTGTTTTATTATTCTATAAACTACGTCATTTATACGAACGATATAAACACCAACATTATAATTACTTAAGTCTAACTCACCTTTATTTTCAACTAATTTACTTTCCATTAATTTACCTAACATATCAAATATCTGTATAAAGTAGGTTTTGTTTTCAGGTAATCCATCAATATAAACAATATCATTTGTCGGATTTGGATATAGCTTAATTGCATTTAACAAGTGATCTTGTTGAATACCTACAGTGGTGGTCTTTTTCACTTGAATACCACTTCTGCGATTATTACCTTGATAGGTTCCCCAGCTAGGTTCTGTTACTGCCGATGACACCCCTCTTCCATATGTTGAAAGATCTTTGTCCCAGAATGCTATTACCCTGCCACCAAGCGTTCCTATATAAGTGGTACCACTAATGTGTAATATATTAGCATTTATTGCTGTAGAGTCTTTATAATACCAAAATAGCCTCGATGTTGTATCAACTGCACTTAACAAACCTTGTTCATTACTAAAATAGATAAATCCCTTATTTGAAATCGCAGGAGTTGAGCGAATTGCAGCTCCAGAACTATAATCCCAAACGATTGATCCATTAGAATTTTTCAGTTTATATAATTTACCATTTTCACATCCAACATATATGAATCCATTTCCATCAATTATTGGAGATGATGTCACTTTAGATCCTAAAGTTGATGACCAATTCACTACAACCGTTCCATTAGCGTTGAAAGTTAATTTAGCAAGTTTACCGCTCTTCGTTCCAACATAAATATTTCCATTAATATCTATTGAAGGTGAAGTAGTAATTGTATCGTTTAAATTATACTTCCATTTAGGAATAGAGCCGTGTGAAGTACTTGTAGTTATATCGAATCCATAAATATTTCCAATTTGATCTGGGAAAATCAATTTTCGATCAGATGTAATAACTGCAGAAGAAACAATTGGCGCATCACAGGTATAATCCCAAGCTACCATTCCACCTAATTTATAATTAATAGCGAAAAACTTTTTGTTTGAAACTCCGACGTAAATTCGCTGCAAGGCTGAATCTATTGTTGGTGTTACATCCGTTAAACCTCCCAAACTTATTGCACCAAATAATGGTGTACCCGTTTTGGTAAATCCATTTAATAAAGATCCATTAGTAATCAATACTGAAGAATCACTTGTTACAGACGGAGTAGTTCTGATTTGTTGAGTAACAATCAAATCAAAATTAGTTTTACCTGATGAATCAATTTGAATTGTCTTTGCACCTAATCCATTAATGTAGCTATAATCTGCTGCATAGATTAGATTATCTGTTGCTGCAGTTAAACCAGCGAATACTGGACCATTCATGTTCTTTACAAAAGTATTAATAGTAACCGTTGCAATACTCGAATCAACTGCTAAATCACTATCATATACCTTCATCAACACGCTTGAAGTACCTTGCCTAAATCCATGGTTTAATGTAGTTGCATTCACTATTCGTTTATTATTAACGTACCACACTACACTATCGATTGTATTATCTAAATCATATGAACCTACAGATGAAAACTGATGCATAGTAGCAATTTTTCTGCCTTGATTTGGCAAATATACATTCTGCAATTTTACTGCAACTGGTGCAATATTAAATGGACTTGCCGAAATTGCATTACTTAAGTTACTTGTAACCCTATTGTAATTCATTGCTTTTATAGCATATTTAAATGCAACATTGTTAACTAAGCTATCGTCAATATATGTTAATGTACTATTGTTTATAGTTGTATCTAATAATCTGAATACTTTTGATGCTGTATCAAATCTGTATATTAAGATGTTTTTAATCCTTGATAAGTTCGAATATGACCAATACAATTTAGTTGAATGATTCCCAGCCACTACCGAATCTAAAATAGGAGTATCTAATTTAGTCTCAAATGAACTTGTATTACTCCAATTACTTACTCCTAAGGAGTCAACTGATTTTACTCTCCAATAATAATATTCATTATAATTAAGATTATTTATAATTGTTTTCTGAGTATCAACTACAAGCTCATCAAGTAAAGGATTTATGAAATTATTTGAACTTGAGTATTGTATACGATACTGTGTTGCAAAATTATTTTTGTTCCATTTTAAAGTCGGATTAAGACTTGTGTTTAATTGATTATTAGCAGGTAAAACTTGATAAAGGACACCTAATGCCGTTGCTCTTCTCTCGTTACTGTATGCACTCATAACCTTTTGTGTATTTGCAGCCACTACTCGGTAATAGTAGATTTTATTATTTAATACGCTTGAGTCAGTGTAACTAAATACTCCTTGTGCTACTGAGTCAATCATCATTGTGGCATTAGAAGACTCACTTCTATAAATGTAGTATTTAAGAATATTCGTATTCGGTGTATGAGTCCAATTAATCTTTATTTTATGATCACTTGTACTTAAGGTTGTTATTTTAGGAACACTCAATTCCGTTTGAAATCTTCCGAAGCTACTCCAGTTACTACTACCTAAACTATCTATCCCCTTCACTCTCCAATAGTAATTCGTATTGTTTGACAAGTTCGTTGTCATTACTTTTTGAGTATCCGATTGTGTTATGTCTTGTAATGTAGTTGCAAATGTACTATCTAATGAATACTGAAAACGGTAACCCGTTGTAAATGTATTTACATTCCATTTAAAAGTTGGCTTCAATAAAACATTTACTTGTCTGTTACTTGGAGAGACTATACTTATCGGACCTAATGCCGTTGCTCTTCTCTCGTTACTGTATGCACTCATAACCTTTTGTGTATTTGCAGCCACTACTCGGTAATAGTAGATTTTATTATTTAATACGCTTGAGTCAGTGTAACTAAAT
>JAHEGO010000070.1:0-15318 GCA_024645045.1 Sphingobacteriaceae bacterium | reverse complement strand
ACCTAATGCCGTTGCTCTTCTCTCGTTACTGTATGCACTCATAACCTTTTGTGTATTTGCAGCCACTACTCGGTAATAGTAGATTTTATTATTTAATACGCTTGAGTCAGTGTAACTAAATACTCCTTGTGCTACTGAGTCAATCATCATTGTGGCATTAGAAGACTCACTTCTATAAATGTAGTATTTAAGAATATTCGTATTCGGTGTATGAGTCCAATTAATCTTTATTTTATGATCACTTGTACTTAAGGTTGTTATTTTAGGAACACTCAATTTTGTTTGAAATTTACTAATCGAACTCCATACACTTGTGTCAGTCCCAGAAATCGATTTTACTCTAGCAAAATAAAATTTATTTCTTATTAAAGCCGTTACAGAAATAAATGTATCTACAACTACTTGGTTTTTAATATAAGTGTTTGTTAAAAATGAATCTGCTGATAGTTGGAAATAATATTTTGTCGCATTTAAATTCTTTTTTGTTCTAATAAAAATTGAAGTATCTACATTACTTGCATTCGAAATAGGTGAAATAATAGAAGGTTTAACCAATACTACAGCATTAACTACATTACTATATCCACTTCTCAATCCTATATTATTAATGCATTTAATTGAATAATAATACCTTTTATTGATTTGTACGTTATTATCGATGTAGGATGTTGGATTTCCAATCAAAGAATCAACTAATTTATAAGGCGTATCAACAGTATCTCTATAAATTAAATACTTTGTAGCTCCGATATTAGCATTAAAGAATAGACTCAAAGTATTAGTCTGAGAAGTAATTTTATTGATGTTGGTAGCTGGTATTGCATTAGCATTTTCCGATGCCCCTAAATCTGGATTCGAATTAGATGGTAATGGACGTGATGAATAAAAATAATCTTTATTGATTACATATGCCAATGAACCTGCACCAATTGCAGGAGAATTATTCTTTAACTGAATACACTTTGTATCTAAAAATTGAGGATTTTGATTAATGACATTAGACGACGAAAAGACTACATCTGATCCATCAAAAAGTACATTATTTAAAGTAACCTTCCCATTAAAATCTGTAGTTATCGTTGAATTCGTTCTATTATCATAAATTATTGAATTATAAAATGAATTGGTTATCGAAGGATTTGAGTTATTAATATATCCGATAGTTTTTGTAATTGTACAATGGTAAAAAGTATTTTTAGGATCAGAATCACCCACATCATTATTTGCCACTGCACTATTACTAACAAAGACACTATTGTTTACATTATAATAACCATAATAAGTACTAAATACAGCTCCATTATTATAGAAATAACAATTATTTATTGATGCTAACATGCGTTCTGTTATCCTAAATACATTTGAGGATCCTTGAACTTTAATTCCTACGATATAACAATGCGCAATATTATTAATATCCCAATTTGATCTCAAATTAAAAACTGCAATTGATGGATCAAATGGACTTACCGAAACTGAATCGGGTCCATTAATACTTTTTACGGTTATGCTTTTAGCAAAGATCTCTACATTCTCAGTATAGTTGCCATTATTTAACAATACAGTATCACCGTTTCTAGATGAATTAACTGCATATTGAATAGTTCTATACGGATTAGTGATATTTCCTATATTGGTGTTCAATCCATTTAATGATACAAACCATAAATTATTGGGTACAGCACTTAAAATAGCTGAAGCTGTACTTACTCCTCCAATTGTATCAACTGCTCTAACTTGATAATAATATTTAGTTCCTGCAATTAAACCCGTATCGGTTATAGCGCTATCTGTAAGTGATGTTTTAATAAGCTGTATCGCATTTGAAGTAGTACCACGATACAAATTATACTTAACTGAGCTATTATTACTAGTTGATTTTCTCCAAGTCAACATAACTTTTCTTGGTCCAACAATTGCTGAAAATAATACAGGAGTAGTTGGAGGAACGTTTGGTTTTGTACTTAATTCATTACTTAATGCACTCCAAACTCCACTGTTATCACCAACTTGAATTCGATAATAATATTTCACTAAATTAGTTAAGCCCGAATCGATATATGAATTAGTATTGATTTGTAATGTATCTACAATTATTATAGAAGTTGCATTATTTGGAATGTTTACATTTGATCTTAATATTCTATATTTTGCTGCACCGACTGAATTACTAGAAGTCCATTTTATTTGAATTTTCTGATTCCCACCTATAAGTTCAGTAAGTAATGGGGAAGCATATTTGTAAGGGCTCTCATATGCTCCTAAATCAGGATTTGAACCTGCTGGGTTTGGACGAATATTACCATCAATGTCATTTAATGGACTATTTAATAACGTGCCTTTCCCAATAACTTTTGAGCTTGAAAGTATACTTCTAAAATCAGCACTAGTCAATACATAATTAGAGCTTAATGTTGTATCATTATTGAAAAATGCAACATTATAATTATTTTTATTTGGGGTGTTTGGTCTATAGGGGTTAATATAATTATTTCTAAAAATAACTCTAGAAAATCCAGAATTATTATAATAAACATTAATTCTATTATCTTCTACTATATTATTAATGTAATTTATAAATGCTCCTCCTCCCCAGTTAGAAAAATACAAGCCAACTGATTTGTTTTTGAATATTGTATTATTAACTACATATACGGTATCCAAACCACCATTAGAACCTGTAGAAATAGCTGGCATATAATTATTATAAATTATATTGTTGCTCACTATACCCCTTTGTTCTAAATAGAATATTCCCTTATCACCCCAATTTGAACTGTCTGAAGGGATACCGTTATTAACAAAAATAGATCTCGAAACACGACAATAACCATTAGCTGACGATCCAGATAATACAACTAAATATCTTCCTTTATTACTATAAAAATAACTACTATCAAGCGTAACATTTCCTGTTAAATTAATCGTTCCCCAACTTGTACTATTACCATTATTTTTGAATACGCAAGCATTTATTTTTGAATTTCTATAATTTGAAAATATCATAGCATAACTCGTAGAGTTTTGAATAGTTAATCCACTTATTTCAAATTTTATGTATTGATAATTTGAAAATATAAATGAACTGTTTCCATAATAATTGCTCCCATCCAAAATTGTATTTTTAATATATGTAGTATCTTTATTGAAGATGTATTTTGATCCTAATACTACATCTTTAACTAAAGATATATTTTCATAATAAGTACCAGGTAAAGCGATAACAGTATCTCCTGCTATTGCTATTTGCATTGCATGGATGATTGAATTATATGGATATTGAGAATTCCCAATATTCGAACTATCGCCTAAATTAGAAACATATAAAATTCTGTTCGGGGTAACAAATAAGGTGTTCGAAAAAACACTTTGAACACCTGCAGTATCAACAGCTCTTAACTGATAATAATATTTCACGCCTGCTGTCAAGCCAGTATCTATGAATGAAGTATCACTAATACCTAGTTTTACCGCTTGAGTAGAATTTGCAGACAAACCTCTATATAAATTATATTTAACAATGCTATTTGCGCTTGTAGCTTTTCTCCAAATTAGTCTAGCCTTTCTAGGTCCATTATTAGCAGATATCAATACAGGTGCACTTGGAGCTATATTTGGCCTTACGCTCAACTCATTACTTAATCCACTCCACAAACCAGTATTATTACCAGCTTGTATTCTATAGTAATACTTCGTTAAATTTGTTAGGCCAGAATCCAAATAAGAATTTGTAGTTAACGACAATGTATCTACTAGTACTCCCGTTGTTGCATTGTTAGGAATAGTAGTATTTGATCTCAATATTCTATATTTAGTTACTCCTGCTGAATTATTAGCAGTCCAATTAATTCTAATTTTTTGATTTCCACCAACCAAACCAACTAATACTGGAGAAGTATAACTATATATACTTTCATAAGCGCCTAAATCTGGATTTGAATTTGCTGGAAATGGTCTTACTGAATTAAAGTAATCGTTGTTGATGACATAGGTTAGAGAACCCGCTCCTATCGCAGGTGAATTATTTAGCAATTGAATATACTTCGAATCTGCAAATAACGGATTTTGATTAATTACATTCGATGCAGCAACGACAACATCTGAACCATCAAAAATTACATTATTTAAAGTTACTTTCCCGTTAAAATCTGTTGTTACTGTCGAGTTGGTTCTGTTATTATAGATGATTGAATTGTAAAACGAATTTGTGATTGATGGATTTGAATTGGTAATATAATCGGTTGTATTAGTAATTGTACAATGGTAAAATGTATTCTTTGGATCTGAGTCGCCTACATCATTATTAGCTACCGTATTATTACTTGCAAACACACAGTTTTGTACATTATAATATCCATAATATGAACTGAATACAAATGCATTATTATTAAAATAACAATTTACAATGGAGGCTAACATGCGTTCCGTTACCCTAAATACATTTGAACAACCTTGAACTTTTATTCCAACAATATAACAATGCGCAATATTATTAATATCCCAATTTGACCTCAAATTAAACACTGCAACTGCTGGGTCTAATGGAGTTACAGAAACATAATCAGGACCGTTAATACCAATCACCGCAACATCTTTTCTATAGATCTCAACATTCTCTATGTAATTTCCATTTTTCAATAAAATAGTATCACCATTTATAGAAAAATTAACGGCAGATTGTATACTTCTTAAAGGAGTATTACTATTACCCATATTAGTATTTAGACCTGTAGTGGATACATACCAAACTTTTGTCGGTCTAACACTAATGACATTAGATAGCGAACTATAGGTGTTCGACACGATATTTTTTGCCTTGATAGCATAATAATATAATTGGTTGCCAACTAATGTAGTCGCGGTATAAACAGTATCTACAATATTACTGTCCACTAATTGTAATGAAGTAGAACTTGTTCCTCGATAAATATTATATCGAATATTAGCCGATGGCGTTGATTTGGTCCAAGTCAAGCTAACCTTATGAGGTCCCGCAATCGTATTTACAATAGTTACACTTTGCTGCGCTTGCACATTAAAATTAATAGTAATAGCAAAAATAATTGCTATACGAACTTTTGCTAATAAAGACATAGTTGTAGATTTAAATAACACTGTTATTATAATTAATACAAATCTGCTGTAAAAAAACCTTTAGAAAAATTCCATCTCACTCCAAGAAATAGCAAATCAGGCATAAGCAAAATATTTCCTCACATTCCTTGACATCCTATAGATAATCTTGTATAATTGCTAATATTTTTAGCAATTATGTCCTCTGAATCAATTCAACATACCGCTGTGGACCTTATTTTATGTGAAAATGAGGTTGCTTTGCCCCTTCCTTTATTATCTAGCAGCATCAGTGCTGGGTTTCCATCTCCTGCGCTCGATTTTGTCGACATCAAGATTGACCTGAACACCCATTTGATTAAACATCCATCGGCTACTTTTTTTGGAAGGGTAAAAGGTTATTCGATGAAAGATGCAGGCATTGGCGATGGCGACCTCATCATCATCGACAAAAGCATTCCCCCAAGCAATGGAAAAATTGCAGTTTGTTATTTAGATGGTGAGTTCACGCTCAAACAAATTAAAATTATCGATAAAGAAATTTGGTTAATGCCCGCCAACAGCGAATATAAAGGAATTAAGATGGAGGCCTTCCATCATTTAGTTGTATGGGGCGTGGTAACCTATGTAATTAAAAAAATACCATGTTCGCTCTAGTTGATTGCAATAATTTTTACGCCTCTTGTGAGCGCTTATTTCGGCCCGAATTAAATGGTAAACCAGTGGTGGTTCTATCAAATAACGATGGCTGTGTAATTGCACGCAGTAACGAGGCTAAAGCCATTGGCATCCCTATGGGAGCACCGGCTTTTCAATACGAAGAACTATTTCGTGCAAAGCAAGTGAGTGTGTTCTCCGCTAACTTTCCGCTTTATGGCGACCTCAGTAATCGGGTGATGAATATTTTATCGGAGTACAGCCCCGAAATAGAAATTTATAGCATCGACGAATTATTTCTAAAGCTCAGTGGATTTGAAAATTTCGATTTACAAAATTACGGAGCAAGTATGCGCAGCAAAGTTTTGACATGGACCGGAATCCCTATTAGCGTGGGTATTGCGCCAAGCAAAGCCCTCTCAAAATTAGCCAATCGAATTGCAAAAAAATATCCAGAAAAAACAGCAGGCGTATATATTATTGACAGTGAAGAAAAAAAAACGAAAGCGCTGAAATGGTTAAAAATAGAAGATGTTTGGGGCATCGGTTCGCAGCAAAGTAAAAAATTAAAACACATCAATGTATTTAGCGCTTACGATTTTACACTCACGAACGATGCTTGGATTAAAAAGAATATGGGGATTGTAGGCATTCGTTTAAAAAGAGATTTACAAGGTTTACCAACCTTAGATTTAGAAAGCCTAGGCGCTAAAAAAAATATTGCGACTACCCGAACCTTTGAACGCAACACCAAAGATTTAAACGATTTAGAAGAACGGGTATCTACATTTGCGGTTGCTTGTGCTGCAAAGCTACGCAAACAGCAGTCTTGCTGTAATAGCATGCTGGTATTTATTCATACCAACGGGCACCGACAAGACCTAGCACAATACCACCAAAATATTTTTGTACAACTCCCCTTTCCGAGCAACTCTAGTATCGAGCTCTCTAAATTTGCAACTGCAGCATTAAAAAAAATATTTCAACCAGGTTATCAATATAAAAAAGCAGGTGTAATTGTACAAGACATTACACCCGAATACCAAAAACAATTATCTGCATTTGACAATAGCAACGAGCTACATGCCCCACTGATGAAAGCATTTGATAAAATAAATAATATATTTGGTCAACAGAAAATAAGATTAGGCTCGCAAGACCGTCGCATTTGGAAAATGAGACAAGAAAAACTGTCGCCTATGTACACCACCAAACTAAGTGATATTATAACCGTAAAAGTATAATGTGTTTTCATTCCAAACAATCTAAAACTGCGCAAGCACTTGAGCACCGATTCAAAGCAAAAGTTGTAGAAGGAGTCAGTATTGAGCCCACTATTTACAACGGCTTCAGCTTCCCAAAAACACCTATTATTAGCAATCAAGAAGCGGATAAAATTATTTTATCAAACTGGGGCCTAATGCCTAGCTGGGCTAAAGATTCGAGCTTTCGAAAAAATACTTTGAATGCCAGAATAGAAACCGTTAAGGAAAAACCATCTTTTAAAAATTATACACAAAATAGGTGCTTAATAATTGCAGATGGTTTTTTTGAATGGAAATGGTTAGACGAAAAAGGGCTGAAAAAAGAAAAATATTTTATTGATCTACCCGACGAGCAAAGCTTTGCATTTGCAGGCATTTGGAGCAATTGGGTAGATCAAAAAACAGGAGAAATACAACACACCTATGCCATGCTGACCATGGAAGCAAACGCGCTCATGAGCGAAATTCACAACATCAAAAAACGCATGCCAATTATTGTTTCTCCAAACGCAGAACAGCAATGGCTCAAACGCGGCGAGTTATATATCGCGAACGATTTATTGCAAGCCAAGTTAGTTTAACTTTATTTCTTTGTAGCAGTAGGGACACCTACATTCATTACAATAGCGTAAGTTGTACTATCAGCATACATAACCGCTCCAATTCCAATTGCACCAATAATAGTGTTGTTAGTTTTAACCAACATATTCAATCGGTGACCAGGTGAATTAATCCAAGAATCAACTGCATTTTTAGCAAGTTCGGTTTCAATTTCATCTGTAGTCAAATTATTCAAACCTAAGTATGTAATATTAGGCACCCAAGTAATATTTTCATTATATGCTGAACAATGATAATAGTCGAACCTATCTTGCAGCGTTTTGAGTGTTTTAATTCCCTTAACATCTATGGTTTCTTCATGAGACCTCACATGGCTTATAGATAACCACTTCGCATGATGGACTGAAGCTTTTGCAATGGTTTCATCCCAAACCAAACTATTCAAAGCATATCCATGTCGGTAATTATTAATCTGGTCTAGTATCTTTTTTTGTAAACTATTTTGCGCAAACGCAAATGGAGACCCAAAAAATAATATAATGAAGATACCTACACTGAAATAAGAATGTTTATTGCACATCTACAAGTAATTCGTCATAAGATGTTTTACCTGAATTATCAGTAAAAGTAACAGATAACTTCTCTTTACTTGCTTGATTAGGAGCTTTAAATTTAAATGTATAACTATTAAAGCTACCTGAAACTATTAAATAATCAATAGATTTAGGAGCTATTGTAAAGCCATAAGCGGAATAGAGTAAATTAAGATTATACCATACACCCTTGCAAGAAAGTGGAGAAAAAACTGCATCAACACCATCTGCATAAAGCGCACCATAATTCTTAACCCTTACTTTTAAATAAACCGTCTCATTTCTGCCAATTTTATTGTCAGACACATCCTCCTGAACAATGCTATAGTCTAAAATCTTAACATTGGTTTTCTTAATTTCATCAGGGGCATTTTCATCATTAGGATTTACACGCTCTAATTCACATGATGTTAATGCAAAAAGAACAAAAACTATAAAATATATTTTCATCATAATTATTTTAAATTATACCTTAAACCCAAAACAGGATACATATTTTGATTAATAGAGGACATTGAAATACCCATCTTAAATACACCTTCCTGTTTCTTGAAATCACGTTCATTGGCCCTATTAATTGCCCCCATGTTATATACTTCAGAAATGTCTAACAACCAAACATATGTTCCAATTACAGCCATAGACCAAGCACCAACATTTGCTAAACTTGCACTATCATAATACTTGTCTATTTCTTCTTGCTCTGTTGCTAACTTATACTTTTCATAATTAGTATTCTTTAAATCATTTAAATAATATGCAGTAACCCCACATGCAATTACTCCAAATAATTTACCCCATCCATCTCGACCCCTAGATATTTTCATATCTCCAAGACCAGGAATCAATACAGAATACAAACAATTCGCAGGACCGCCAAAAGAGCGGTAATTAGATAGGTAATCAATATGATTTGATTTACCATTGATATTAAAATCGGTAAATGAAACAGCATATACCCCTTTAGGTTTATCTGTTAAAAGCTTCAAACCACTTTTATATTGATCCGATAAACTATGAGATTCGGTATAACTTGAAGAAAAATAGTCTATAGGTTTTCTATTTCTAGGTAAATTGTCTTCATCTCCATTCCATCCATTCAATTTTATATTACTATTATCAACCACTAAAAATTTTACAGAACTAGTATTTGCATTAATATCAATTTTAAAAATTGATTTAGTATTGATAATAGTGCCCATATAGTATACAGGCATAATTGAATTAAAACTTTTAACTCTATTTATTACCTCATTATACTGAAATTGATTATTTGAATTAACATTTTCAAAAGCAATAAACACTTTTCCATCAGATTTTGTATTTATAACTATATCAAAACTTAAAGAACAAGTTTCCGAAATGGTGTTTTGTATAGTCTTATACAATAAGTCTTTTACCGATAAATAAATTTTAGGATAAATTTTATCTAAATCAAATAAGATATTATTTATATTATTTAAACTATCTAAATAACTATTAATTACTCCAATTTGATATTTGGTTTTTTTAATTAATTCTGGTTGGGTTTTAGGAAAAGTAGTATATGCATTATTAAATTGCTTATAAGCATTTTGCAATAACTTAATTAAATCTTCCTTATTTTTAAATTTTTCATCTAAACTATTGAGCCTATAACTAGCCCTCATTCTATTATCATTTGAATTTTCTTCTGTTTTAAATATGTATTTAGAATAATTAAATTGATTAATGTATTCTAACCCTTCTCTATAAAACTCATTGGCTGATTCAGTTAATTCATTATTTTTATTTCGTTCATTTTCTAAAAATATTTTAGTATCTCTTAATTTTATTTTCTCATTTACTTCGTTGATAGTAAATTTTATTGTATCTGAGTATAAAATAGTATCGTTTCTATAATAAACCCACATATTATGCCACTTATTTTCAGTTGATAGTTTAGTATAATCTAGCCCACCCGACATTAAAGCATAATACCAAACACCTTGTTTTTTATTTTCAATTTCATCACCAGTAATTGCAAGGTCACCACTATATGTCCAATATCTTTTATTATTACCCTTAACACCTATGCTGGGAGGTGCATCTGTGTATTCCCACCAACCTATCACCTTATAACCATCTTTTGTTTTGTTCTTTTTTTTATTTATCTCAAATAATCTTCTATTCTCTGCTTCTCTTTTTTTTCTCTTTGCTACTTCTTTACAAAATGGATAATCATAGCCCATATCTCGATAACCATCATTATAGGGAGGATTACAACCAGTATAATATCTATACTTTGTTTCTGTAATATTATAATAACTATTATATTCTGTATACTGTTTTTCCCACTTTTTACACTCACAATCTTCTTGAGACCATGCTGTTAAAAAAGATATTGAAAACACTAAAAAAAGCAATATTTTTTTCATGATTAAATTATTTGTATAGACAATAATATCTATAAAAAAACAGTCAAAATAATCCAATTAAATCCAAAAAATATTTAATTATCAATTTTATTTAATTTTATAAGCATGGAAGTAGATTATGAAAACCTAAAATCCCACATCTTTTTAAGATATGGTAAATCGATAAAATATTATTACGAATGTGAGTTGGTTTCACAGCATATACAAGAATGCACTAAAGAATATATCAGCCCACAGACCCTAAGAAGGATACTTGGATTTATAAAAAGTGACACCAACCCTTCTAAGCGAACTTTAGATATAATCAGTAACTACTGTGGTTACAATAACTTTTCCGAATTAAAAGAAAACTCTATCGAAAAAAATGAGCAACAATTTAATATCGAAACAATTTCATTTATTAAAGAGTTTTACAACATTAAACCTTCTGAAATAAACGATATAAATTATCAAAAAGCTTGTGGAAATATTGCAAAAAAACTTACAAATGACGAAAAACTTCTAAAAAATTTAAGTGTTTATTTAAGTAAAAACACAACCTCACAGATTTACTTTTATGAAAGGTATCCATATATAGATGGTATCAGAAAGGAATACCTTAACAGTTTTAAAATGTATAGTCAACAAAAGAAAACAAATGAATCAATTTTGTTTTCCAATTCAATCATTTTTTTAGCTGCATATTTAGGAAATGAAGAGAAAAATATGATCTCTTCATTAAACATTATTAATAAAATTTCAGACAATAATATTCATCCATTCCCACTGGCTAGAAAAATAATGTCTAATATCTTGTTTGCGAAACATAAAGAGGATAGCAACTTGTTAGAAAAATGGAAAAAAATAGCTTATGAGACTGAGAAAACACTTCCAAGAGGTAATGAAAAAGGTGTCTATTTTCCTTACTTTCAGTTTATTATGACAGAATGTTTTATTCTAATTGAAGACTTTCAATCAGCATTTACAATGATGGAAATAGCAGATATTGATTACAAAAAATACAACGATGGAAACATTGAAGATGGATATTATGAGTGTTTTGATATTTTAAAAGCATATGCATACATGTTAGCAGGAAATAAAAATATTGCTAAAAGAATCTTAAATAAAGTAGAAAATCATAAAATAATATTTATTGCACAAAATTATTTCCTAATACTTAGAAAAATAGTTGAGCTAACTCTTTGTAAAAATATCAACAGCAACAAAGCCAACAATATTAAAAGTGAATTAAATTTATTAATTAAAAAAACAGACTTTACTTACTTTAAAAAATATTTGGTTTAACCCACTCTACATCTTCGCTACTCGCTGAAACACTTCTCCAGCTTGAATCACATAGATTCCGTTTGCTAATGCTGATAAATCAATTATTCCGTTTCCAACAATTTCTTTACTTAATATTAAATTCCCTTGCACATCGTAAACAAAAATAGTTTGCGAACGATGCAATTCAAATCCTTCTAAGTAAACTCGATCATGAGTTGGATTAGGGTAAATTTTAATATTATTTTTATTAGTGTTGTTTAATCCAACTGTTTTTACAAAAGTAGTACAGGCCGAAGAGTCGACACAACCTAAATAAGTAATTAAACATTTATAAGTTCCTGTTGCAGTAGGAGTAAATGTTTGCGCAGTGGCACCCACAATAGGCAATCGTGTAAAACAATTTACCCATTGGTATTCTGCACCCGATAAATTTGCCTCTAAATATGTCGTTTTATTTGCAACAGTTACATCAAACTTGATAATAAATACATCTAATACAATTATTGAATCACAATTTGCAGCAGTTTTGTAAACTACCGAATCTGTTGTAGAGGAAGTATATACTTTGCCATTTTTATCCCAAGTAAAAGTCGAACAAGCAATTTCAGTTTGTACTACTCTAAAAGCTGGAGATATTTGTAAATGCAAGGTAACTAAAGAATCGCAGCCGTAAGAAGTTACAAGTACTGCATTATAAACACCCGATTTAGTATAAGTTAAACCAGTAGCATTCCACGTATATGGATTACATTGGTTCACATAAAAATGAGCAGAATCTTTTTTATGAATTGTTAAATTTAAAATAATCAAAGAATCACAACCACGTACATTCTTTAACATTTTATATGCCTGTGTACTCTCCGTATAACGCTGGTTATTTTCTGGCCAAGTATAAGCATCGCAAGCGGTTACATTGATTGCTGTTGGAGCAATTGGACTCACCGTTAAGTTTAAAGTAACAATAGAATCGCAACCTCCGGAGGTCGCTAAGGTGTCCATATAAGTCCCAGAAGTGGCATACGTTTGACCGTTAGAAGCCCATGTAAAAGTATCGCATGCATGCACATTAATGGTGCTTCGCAGAACAGTTGTAATATTTAAATTCAACTTTATAATTGAATCACAACCATTTGATTTTGCAATTCTACCTATATAGTTACCACTGGTATTATAAGTTTGATTCGTAACTGGCCATGTATATGAATTACATTTAGCAATATTAATTTTGTGTATAGTCATACCTGCACCTAATGATTTACCAGTTACAAAATTTGAGGTTGAACCAGAAAGTGTGAAGCCATTTAAAACGCCAGTTCCATAATTGTTACCATAAGATGAAATGTTTGTGTTCGAAGAATTAGAAAGCCCCGGAGCACCTTCATTCATTGGGAAATATGCTACTAAGTTGGCTGTAGCATTACACAATTCTACATTTCTATTGTTGGCGATTTGAGCAGCTGTTCTTGCCACATTCCAAACCCTAACTTCATCTATAGTACCATTAAAATAATGAATGGCATCGCATCTCCTTCCAATTTGAATATTTCCTGTAGCAGAAGTATTAACCGCTGTTGTTAAATTACCAGAGGCCTCCAAAGCACCGTCTAAATAAAGTGCAACTTTAGTGGTCGCTAATGGATCGTAAACCGCTGCAACATGATGCCATAGGCCATCGTTTACTGCTGTAGTGCCATTTATTCCATTTCCCTGCACTTCAATTCTGATGGCATTACTATTCAAAATATTTAGCGTAAAACGAGTACCGGTAGCTTGTGTGCCCATCTCCACAATAACTGTTTGTACACCTCCATTATTTGGATCGCTGTTAGCTGTAGTTTTAATCCAAGCTTCAACAGTTTTAGCTGTATTTCCTGCAATTGGCGGAATATCAGACATGATATAATCGTCTACTCCATCGAAATGAAGACCTGCATTTTGAGACAATACATTATTAGATATGCCTATGAAGAATAATAAAAGAATTAATCGAAAGTATTTTTGTGCGATCATTAAGGTTTTCATTAAATAAACACTGTATTAACTAAAAGCAATTTAAATATTTAGTTTTAAATCACCAATGTGTTAAAAATATAACTATTTAATTGATATGCCTTTCCACTAATTATAACTGAATATTTTAACTAAAATAACTCCTAATATCACTTAAAGCAAGTAATTTTGAGGTATATTTAAGAAACAAAACCTTCAATTACCATGGATAACGATATCAAAAAACTACTCCATTCAGAAAGCGAGCAATTAATTAAACTTCAAAACATTGTAAAAAAAACTATTGATGACGAAAATTTAATTATTGAAAATTTATTAAACCCGCCAAAAGATATTTTAACGAATGGTCAAGAAATTTCAGATAAAGTTGCACGATTTGGCGGAAGCTGGTCTTTTATTATTTCTTTTTTCATCATTTTAATTAGTTGGATAATTTATAATTCATTAGCTAGTAAAGCGAACACCTTCGACCCCTATCCTTTTATATTAATGAACCTTGTACTTTCATGTATTGCAGCTCTTCAAGCTCCAATTATTATGATGAGTCAAAATAGACAAGAGGAAAAAGACCGCAAGAGAAGTGAAAACGATTACCTCATTAACTTAAAAGCAGAATTAGAAATCAGATCTTTGAACCAAAAGATAGATTTATTATTACAAGATCAAATAAAAATGTTATTCGAAAGTCAAGCTAAGCAAATTGAAATTTTGAAGAAAATTGAAAATAATATTGCAAATAATTCGAAATAAAAAAGGCTCGAAAAATTTCGAGCCTTTTTTATTTTTATAAAATTCATTTAAAAATACAAATCAGTATCATCTCTCTTTTTTCTCAATTTAGCTGCGCCATAAGCAAAACCTGCTCCTAAAAGCAATGATATACCTCCATCAATTGGCACATCAGAAGTATTATCATCAAAACCAGGAACAGTACCTGACCCACCGCCAGGGGCTACTGCATCTGCACTTGGACTAAAATCAAAATCTATTGTGGGTAAATCATCATTAGATAATACACCTGTATTATTTGACTCCTCTGGTGCTGCATTTGCATTTATTAAAAATGCACACATGCAAATTAATAATAAGGTGAAACATTTTTTAAATTGATTCATATCTTGAATTGTTTTTTTTGCTTAATTATTTGATAAACTTGCAGCTTTGTACATCATTGCCATTATTAGCCTTGATGAAATACACACCGGGTGTTAATGACTCCACATTAATTTGAGGATTGGATAGTTGCGCAAAATCAACAGCGCCGGCACTCACAATCGAACCTAATTGATTATAAATTGCAAACTCATAAATAGTTTTTTGATTTTTAATCATTTTTAAGTCTAAATTTATTTTACTAATTGCTGGATTAGGATAAATATTTAAGTACTCTTTTTTTACAAGCTGTTGATTGATTCCAGTTGATTTGCGATGAACAAACAACCAAAAACGATCGTCTCCTTTTGAATTCATATCAGCAGTAATTTCAAAATCAAC
>JAHEGO010000033.1 GCA_024645045.1 Sphingobacteriaceae bacterium | reverse complement strand
TTTGCGCACGATTTGGTTACACAATATTTAGTCAATGAATTTCAAACCAATGGCCGACATTTATTATTTGATAAAATGATTGCGCATTTTGGTTTACCAGAAACTTACCTCGAAAATTGTTTTAGGTTATTGCGTACGGCTAAATTGCCTTTGCCATTACTTATTTTTGAAGACATGCTATTGAGGATGAAAGACGCAGCAGCAGCGGGTTTGCAGCTATTTATTTTTACCAATGGTAATCCTGAGCAGCAATTAAATAAAATAAAACACCTCGAGTGGCATGGTTTAGACCAGCAAATCAAATGTTATTTTTGTAACGAAATAGCACCTAAGCCCGCGCCAGATGCTTTGTTTCAATTATTAGCAGATCATCAATTAGCAAAAGAAGAGGTATTGTTTATAGGAGATGCAGATATTGATGAAGCCTGTGCAAGTGCAGCTGGAGTTGATTTTGAACGCGTAAATTTTGTAATAGGAATTCGTTAAATTTATAAATTATGAAAATAGTAAAGCGTATTTTGATTGTAATTGCATCGTTGATTGTAATTGCGTTTATGTTACCAAAAACTTCCAAATTAGAAAGAAGCATAGTTATTCATGCACCTGCGGATACAATTTTCGCACAAATCAATAGCTTTCAAAATTGGGTTAATTGGAACCCATGGCAAAATAAAGACACTACCATGCGCATTAGTTATTATGGACCTTTAGCTGGAGTAGGCGCTACGCAACAGTTTAAAGGTGAAAGCGGTTATGGAAAGCTGAGTATTGTTGAGTCAGTTCCAAATTCCTATATCATTTTTACATTGCAATTTGAAGATATGACACCTCAAAATGGTGTTTATAATTTAGAAGATGAAGGTAATGGAAATACCAAATTAATTTTCAGCATGGACATATCTGCAGGTAATAATCCTGTTTTAAGATACATGAATTTCATTATGAAGTGGATGATGCAAAAAGATTTCGAAACAGCTTTAAACAATATTAAAACAGTAACTGAACAAAAATAAATTAAAATGTTAAAGAAAACCTTAGCAATTTTTGCAGGCATGGCGGCAAGTTTTGTGGTCATTAGTTTGTTGGAATTAATTTCAGTAAGATTATTCCCTATACCCGAAGGCATTGATTTTACTAATAAAGAAGCCGTAAGACAATTGATGAGTACTATTCCAATGGGCGCGATGGTATTTGTTTTAATAGGTTATGCTTTGGGTAGTTTTGCAGGTGGCTTAGTCGCGACGCTTATTTCTGGTAGGGTGCAAGTGCAAGGTGCTATTTCAATAGGCATACTTTTAACTCTAGGACAAGTTGCGAATACATTGCAAATGCCTGGTCAGCCAATATGGATGACAGTTGTAAGCTTTTTAATTTATATTCCTTTTGCTTATTTAGGATATTTAACGGTAAGGGTAAAGGAATAATTATTCCTTTACCACTGCACCAGTTCCATACAGTTGACCTAAGTATTTTCTAGAAGGAGATACAGGCATTGGGCCTAATCCTAATTTATCCCACATCTCGTCAACTTGTTCAATCACTTCTTTTGTATTGGCTAAAATATTTGGCCAATCTCTAGTAAAGCCATCAATTTCTTTTGTTTTTCTTGTGCCATCAAAGGCAACGTGAGAAGGCTCTTCCTGGCTATCAACGCTAATTACAAATGCATCTCTTTTTGGATCCACATTGTTAGAAAAACGCCAAACCGCATCGGCCATATCCGAAATATCTATGGTATGTTCTAAGAAAATAACAATTTTTACATTTTTAAAATCAGGTAATTGAAATAAGGCATTACTCAACGCTGCAATATGTCCTTTTCTAGTTTTTTCAACCGAAACAAATACC
The DNA here is from genome assembly GCA_024645045.1 of Sphingobacteriaceae bacterium. GTDB lineage: Bacteria > Bacteroidota > Bacteroidia > Sphingobacteriales > Sphingobacteriaceae > CAIKLP01. Next base: position 4,921 of record JAHEGO010000033.1, on the reverse strand, counting down.
AAAGAAATATTTTCTTTCAATAGCGAATCGTTGATGTCTTTGATTTCTGGAAATTGCGCTTTAATATTTTCTTTAACGATGCCATTTTTATTTTCAAACTTAGGCATGGCTTCTTCAAAGCGCATTTCTTCTGGTAATTTTTTAGTAGCATCAATGCCCATCTTTCCGCCAAATGCAGCCTTTGAGCAAGAGTGGTCTAGCACGTCCATAGGGCCTGTGCTAAAGATAATGTCTTGTTGCGGGTCTACATTTTCACTGATGTATTTCGCTACTGCTTTTTGGTCGTGAATATCCACATCGCCATCCACTACAATCATCATTTTGGTAAACATCATTTGTCCTGCACCCCACATAGAGTTCATTACTTTTAATGCTTGGCCTGCGTAGTCTTTTTTAATTTTTACAATTACTAAATTGTGAAATACACCTTCCATTGGTAAAACCATGTCCACAATTTCTGGAACCATGGTCATTTTTATTGGTGCTAAGAAAATTCTTTCGGTTGCTTTTCCAATCCAAGCATCTTCTTGAGGTGGAATCCCAACAATGGTTGTAGGGTATACTGCATTCTTGCGATGTGTAATACAAGTAATGTGAAAACGAGGATACCAATCGGCTAAAGAATAATAGCCTGTGTGGTCGCCAAATGGGCCCTCCCAGATGAATTCTTCGCTTGGGTCAACATAACCTTCAATAATAATATCGGCGTCGGCAGGCACCTGCAAATCTTGTGTGATGCATTGTACCAATTCTACTTTTTTCTTTCTTAAAAAACCAGCTAATACATATTCATCTACCCCATCTGGAAGTGGAGCTGTTGCAGCATAAGTATAAATAGGGTCGCCACCTAAAGCAACAGCAACCGGCATTTTTTGACCAAGTTTTTTATATTCATTGAAATGTCTGGCAGAAACTTTGTGTTTGTGCCAATGCATTCCAGTTAAAGTAGGCCCAAAAACTTGCATGCGGTACATTCCTACATTTCTAATTTTAGTGTGTGGGTCTTTGGTATGAATAACGGGTAAAGTAATAAAGGGGCCGCCATCTTCAGGCCAGCAAGTCAATACCGGAAATTTAGTAATATCGGGTTCGTGTTGTATTACTTCTTGACATGCGCCTCTGCCTGAAATATTTTTCGGCATCCATGAATTAATTTGACCCAACATTGGAATCATTTTTAATTTATCGAGCATCGAATCTTTGGGCCCGGTAAGCATTTTAAAAAGCGATTCTATTTCGTTGGTAATTTCGTCCATGTGTTTTACGCCTAGGGCCATACACATGCGTTTATAATTACCCATTGAATTAATGAGCAATGGAAATTCGGTGCCTGTATTTTCGAACAAAAGGGCAGGGCCATATTGTTTAGAAATACGATCTGTTATTTCGGTAATAATTAATTTTGGATCGACATATTCTTTGATGCGCACTAACTCGCCTTCTTTTTCAAGGGCTGCAATAAAATCTTGCAAATTTTTATAAGCCATTTTGGATATTTATAACATTGACAATTAAAAGCATTAATTGTTTCGCAAAAATAACAAAATATTAGCCTATTAAAACCTCGAGCCGATGGTAAAAGTGAAAGATTTAAGGGTATTGCTACTATTCACCAATGGATTGCTTGCATTTGCTGTATAATATGGGTAAAAGCTCGAATTATAAGTAGTTTGAATATAAGCAAAATCAACATAAGCGTCGGCTAAACGGAAGCCAAAACCAGCTGTTAAGCTTTTCTTGCTTTGGTCAATAGAAGATGATTTGTATGCATCACCATAATGCGCATAGCCAGCTCTCAATGTAATCCCATCTAATTTTGTTTCCGCACCAACTCTTAAGTTATAAGTATTGTTATTAAAAGTAGATTGAATTTTGCTGTTATTGTCCGGTCCAAAATCTTCATTACCACTAACAGCATTTAATCGCATGGCACTGTAATTCAATTGCTCTAAATCTAAACTCAACAAAGCAGTTTTACCAAAGAAGAAAGCCGTACCATAATTGATGCGCATAGGTGTTGCTAATTTATAGTCGAATAAATATTCAAGTGGTGTAAAAGATTGTGTGCTTCCATTTTTAACAGCACTTAAATCGGTAATGAAATTTTCGTTAATAGTATAGTAATTTGGAGTTTGAATATTTAAGCCAAACCTAACCAAATCAATGGGTCTGTAAATGGCACCAAATTTAAAATTTAAACAGCTACCACTCACGAATAAAGATTCTTTTAATTTAATTTCCGAAATTTTATATTCAGGATTTGAAATGTTACTTTCTTTGAATGTGCTAGTTTTACTATATTCTAAAGAGCCTAAGCCAATGCTTGCTCCCAAATATAATTTATTCGAATAGTTTGCGCCAAAAGAAATATTAACATGGTCTTCGTAACCACCACTTTTTGCATTTTGCGATTGAGTCGGATTGTTTTGGTAATTGATAGGGACATATTTTTTTAAACTGTCGTTGTAGTCAATCATAAAACCATACCAAGCCATGTCATAAATACTGTTGATGTTACTATCTGGTAAAGCGCTGGCACCATAGTAACTATTGGCACCCGCAGCCAAATAATTCGAAAAAGTACTTTCCGTATTAATGCCAGAAAAATAACTGTTCTCTTTAAAAGAATTGGTTCTATTAGAACTTAAACCAAAATTAAAACTAACCCAACCGTTGCTCACTTCTCTTCCAGTATAATCTTGGTTCATTTGCGTCAATACAAATCCGAAATTTCCTAAATTAAAATTGACATGGTTATTGCTATTTAATTTTCCAAAAACCGAATTTTCTAAATTATTGAATCTTAAAGTTGGAGAAACGCTGTAGTCGTTACTTCTGTAAAAGCCTAATCCTGCTGGGTTTCCGCTTATGCTCGAAAGGTCTGCGCCTAGTGCTGTTTGAGCACCACCCATTCCTAAAATTCTAGCGGTACCATTTAGTGTACTATTGCTAAATCGGTAAGCGTCTTCAACATATTGTGCATTTGCAGTAGAAAATCCGAGTGCAAAAAAACTAGCGATTAAAAATATTTTTTTCATAAAAACGAATTAAAAAAATTATCTATGAAGTTAACGCGGCCTGTTGTATGATGGGCTAGGTCGGCTACTTCCAGAACTACTACCACCGCTGAAACCACCGCCGCTACTGCTTCTGCTAGGCGCGCTAGGTGCCGAATAATTTCTTGGTGTACTTGGCTCCGAGTAAGTGCGAGGTGTAGGTGCAGAATAGTTTCTAGTCGGAACTTGCTCTGCGTTGTTTCTTGGAGTTGGTGCCGAGTAATTTCTTATTGGCGTAGACTCGTTATAATTTCTAGGGGTAGGCTCCGAATAATTTCTAATGGGTGTTGAATTATTATTTGGCACTACCGGTGATGTATTTGAACGTGTTGGTGGTGTTGCCACGCGCACATTTGGCGTACTCATTACACTATTTGTTAATACAGGCATATTCCTGTTTGGGTCTTCTATACCTATGTTTCCGCCAGTGCCACCTAATCTGCCACCTGTACTAACGCTAGCGCCAGTTCTAGGTCTTGGTGTATTGATAAATTTAGTGGTTTTAATTCCTACATTATGTCCCCATTGGTCGCCATGTCCGTGTCCGTGCCCACCATAATATCCGCCATAATAATTGTTGTAATAAGGGTATCCGTAACCATATCCAAAACCATATCCATAGTAAGGGTTGTAATATCCACCCCAAGGGCTAAAGAAAGGATCGTAGAAGCCACCGTTCCAACCACCATACCATCCGCTGTTCCAACCATAGCTATAACCTATGCCAAAACCGTTAAAGAAAAATGGATCGAAATAAAAGCCGCAATAAGCTGGAGAGTAATATCCAAAGCCATAGTAATTATTTGAAAACCTACGCAAACGTTTGCTGTAATAATAATCGTCTTCGTCGTATTGGTAATAATTATTGATAGTGGTATTGCCTTCGGTATTGGTATTATAGTTTTGGTTATTTTGGTTGTTTTGGCTTTGCTCTGCTTGCTCAGCACTTTGGTATTGACTGAAATTTTTATTTGGTGTTTCTGCTGCAACAGCAGGTCTATCAGCCGCAATGGTTTCGGCTGTTATTTCTTGATTATATATTTTTTCTGAGTTCTTCTTTGCATCGGTTAAAGAAAAATAAAGGTCATCGTTTGCATTATTTTTAACTGTGTTTTGCATGCTAGCGCAGCCTCCAAATAAGAGGGCAAAAGCAACTAAAGGAATTTGGATGTTTTTCATAGTGGTCTCCTTTAAGAATAGATTAAACATTTCTGAAGCAATAACGCTAAAATTCTTATTTTTGTTATAAATTTCGACATTATTTAATAAAAACAGAAGCAATTCTTAAATTACGACAATAATATTACAATTCAGCATTTTTAAGATATGAGCAAAGGATTAACCAGTAGGAGCGCCGACTATTCGGCATGGTACAATGAATTAGTAACCAAAGCCGATTTAGCAGAGCATTCGGATGTAAGAGGTTGTATGGTTATTAAACCTTATGGTTATGCCATTTGGGAAAACATGCAAAAAGTATTAGATCAAATGTTCAAAGATACGGGCCATTCGAATGCATACTTTCCTTTGTTTATTCCTAAATCTTTTTTCGCTAAAGAAGCGAGCCATGTAGATGGCTTTGCAAAAGAATGTGCGGTGGTTACCCATTACCGTTTAAAGAACGACGGTAACGGAGGCATTATGGTAGATCCAGATGCAAAATTAGAAGAAGAATTAATTGTAAGACCAACTTCAGAAACCATTATTTGGAATACTTACCGCGGTTGGATTCAATCATACCGCGACTTACCAATATTAGTTAATCAATGGGCCAACGTGGTGCGTTGGGAAATGCGTACGCGTTTGTTTTTACGTACATCAGAATTTTTATGGCAAGAAGGTCATACGGCACATGCCAGTGCAGA
>JAHEGO010000032.1 GCA_024645045.1 Sphingobacteriaceae bacterium | reverse complement strand
GATAGTAAATATACCGAACCAAATGCCCTCGCTTACTTTTGATTTATTCATTTTGAAGATTGAAAACGCCTTTAATTTTAAAAATTTTATAACTGCTGAAATTTTGGTTGGCCACTAAGCCTTCGCCAAAAATTACTTCGTTGTTGGTTTGAATTCGGACAAATTTATCGGTAAAAATTTTACCTGTTTTTTCGTTCCAAATTAATTTTTCGGTGTCGAGTCTTTCTCCTTTTTTATTGATCACCACCACACTGTCTCGCACTTCTACTAAACCTTGGTTTTCGTATTTACGACCAAACTTTGCTTGTAAAGTACTTTCTAAAATTAAACCAGGTGCATAAAATTCAACACGTAACCCTTTTGGCATTTCGCGATAAGGTTTTGCTACTTTATAAAACTTTAATTCGGGGCTGGTTAATCTTGCGCGCACTAGTGCTGAATCGCTGTAAATAATTTCTACTTCTTTACTGGTTTCAATTGGCAAACTTACTTCAAGCGTAGGAATTTTTTCAACTTTGGCTAAATCGTTTTCACATGCTGTAAAAAATACAAGCACAGTAAAAGTCAATAAATACAATACTTTGAAAGGATTAATCATATTGACGTTTCACAAACCACTTATCAGAAAAATTAAATCCTAAATGGAATTTCAAAATTTGTTCTTGAATTAAATTATTTTTGGTTGTGCCTAATTGTGATAGCTCCACTGCAAAATTAATTTTAGAACTTGACTTAGGCAAAGGCAAACCAAAACCCAATGAAACGCCCATGGCATTTATTTTTTGTTCATTCAATGTTACAAAAGATTGCATGTAATTGAATCCTGCACGGTATTCTATTGTCGCAAAATAATTGCCCACTGCATTGGAATTTGGAATGTAACTTCCGCCAATGGCAAACTGATATGTATCGTTTAGTTGTGGCGTTGGACTCACTCCATACTCTTGAAACTGCGACCACTTTCCTAAATTAAAATCGGCACCAATTAACCAATTATTTATTTTGCTATAACTTGAACCAAATGAATGAAAGGCAGGCATAACAATACTTCCCGCTTGGTCTGGTGCAATTTGTACCGTGTCAATTAACACTTCGTAACCGGTAGAAGTATTATAATATCTTTCAGATAATAAGGAACGAGTTGCATTTAAATTGCTTTGCAATGCCCCCGAATAACCCAATGTTAAAGTATTGCCAGCTGCAAATGTTTTGCTGTATTGCAAACCATATGTTGCATATAAACTTCCAACATAGGTAGCATTCGTTTGTCTTATATTGTAAAATGACAATGTATCGGCGTATTCATTTGCTTTAATTTTATCGATGCTACCAAATACATAAGAAACATTTACACCAACAGATAATCCTTTGATAATTTGCACTGCATTACCAAAATAAAATTGATTCAAGCCGCCATTACCTTTAAATATTTGGGTAATGCTATCGCTGGCATTTCTTTTAATTTTTGATTCGTATCCAGTACCTGAAAAAGGCACCAAACCTATGCTAGCAGACCATTTCTTCGAAACCGGAAAAGCCATTTTCATATAATTAGGCGCTGCATGTTTATTGATAATAAAATCGTTTGAATTTTCAATACGATCAAACCTTCCAGAAATTCCAAAATCGAATGTGGTAAGACTAACGGTATTGTATGACGCTGGATTTTGTGTATTGATGACGTTTTCTAAACGCAAGCCGTTGCTAATTCCACCCATGGCAATGTTTACCACACTACTACTTTGTTGCAACTCACCCAATCCAAAACGCGAATATGGCGAGCTGGTAATTGTTTGTGCAGTAGCTAATGTGGAAACTAACACAAATGCAAATAGGGCAATATTAATTTTTTTGAACATGGTGATTGAGTATAGCTAATAATCCAATGGCTACCAAATTGGGTTCCACAAAGATGTTATTTTTAAGATGAGGAAACAATAGCGCCGCATCTCCACCGCAAGCAATTACTTGCAATGTTGGGTATTTTTTTTGATACGATTCGATAAATCCGTTGATTTCATGGACCAAGCCAAAGCCAACGCCATTGCTTAGCGATTGTTGGGTGTTTTGGCCTATAAAATCAGCTTCGAATTTTTCAAAATGAATTAACGGCAATTGAGCAGTAAAAGTATGTAAGGCTTTGGCGCGCATTTGCAAGCCTGGGCTAATGGCTCCACCCAAATAGTGTTGTTGAGCGTCGATAAAATCGTAAGTAATGCAAGTGCCTGCATCAATACTTAAACAAGGCCTATTAGGAAATAATTTTGCAGCACCGCAAGCTGCGGCTAATCGATCGGAACCTAAAGTTGCTGGGCTTTCGTATGCATTTTGAATGGGCAATTCGGTGTCGGCATTCAAAACAATGGTGCGACACATATTGCCAATAAAATGAATGATTTCTCCGTCGATGGATTTAACTCCAGCTATAATTGCGGCATCAAATTTTTTATCAACCAAAAATAAACCCAATTCTTTTAGACTTAAATTTTCAGTGCTGAACTGTGCTACACATGCATCCTGATCAAAAAGATAAACCTTTGCGAGTGTATTTCCTTGATCAATGACGAGGCTAAACATTTATGAATGCATTAAAGACAAAATAGATTCGAACAACTGCAAACCATCGGTATTGCTAAGTTCCAAGTCTGCGGCACGTTCTGGATGTGGCATCATTCCAAATACATTTCTGCCAGCATTACATACACCTGCTATGTTTTGCATTGAGCCATTTGGATTAGACTCTGGTGAAATTTGACCATGCTCGTCGCAGTAATGAAATAATATTTGGTCTTTATCTTGTAATTGTTTTAAGGTGTCAGCATCGGTGAAATAATTTCCTTCGCCATGTGCAATAGGAATTTTTAATGCACGTGTTAAATCGATACTAGATGTAATTAAACTTTGGTTAGTAGCCGCTTTGATGTGAACATTTTTACAAATGAATTTACGAGAAGTATTGTGCAACAATGCCCCCGGTACCAAACCTGCTTCGGTTAAAATTTGAAATCCATTACAAACGCCTAAAACATATCCGCCTTTATTGGCAAATGCAATTACTTCAGACATAATTGGCGAAAAACGTGCAATAGCGCCAGAGCGTAAATAATCGCCAAAACTAAAGCCGCCTGGCAATACGATGAAATCGCAACCTTGCAAATCGGTGTCTTTATGCCATAATTTAACTACTTGTTGCCCTAAAATATGCTCTAAAACATAAATCATGTCTTGATCGCAATTGGAGCCTGGGAATACTACTACGCCGTATTTCATTGGATATTATTTTCCCCAAAGATAAGGAAATTTGCTATCGAAGCAATTGAAAAACGATGCTCGTGGCAAAAAATAACCAAATTAAACCTTCAGATATCCATTTGTTTTTGGAAACTAAAAAGTAATAAGAAAGCAAAACAGCCAAAGGTAATGCCAATAATAAAAAATGATGGATGCCAAAAGATGGTCGGATGTAAAACGAACACAAGATGATGATGATATTAGCCGCTAGCACTTGAAAACATTTACGCACATGCACCACGTTTTTATAAAAGTTTTCAATGATGCGATGCGCTGCTAAAAGCATAGTTAAAATTAAAGGGATTAGGGGTAAATAATCTGATCTCTTTGTAAACATGTTGAGTGAGATGCCATTACGTTGAATCGGTTGGAAAAATTCGTAAAAGCCTTGTAGGTTATTGTTCCAATAATAGTAAAATGCAACCATCGAAAAAGGTACGAGCATCCCTACAATAGTTGTCAAATATTCACGGCTATCAAATTTTCTGAAAGTTAACAATGCAATAAATACCATGATTATCCATGGCAATATGGACAAGTAAAATAATGAGGCAATGGCAATATACATACCCGCATCAAAGGCAATAGACAATGCATTTCCAGTCTTATACAACCTAAACAAACGGACCAAAATTAAAAGCTGAAATATGATTGCAAAAGTTACCGCATCTAGCGTAAAAAATTCTACATATAAACTGCTAATGATGATGAAAAAGAAAGCTGGTAAATAAGTTTTCTTAAACAATAAATTAAAATCAATGGCTATTTTATTTAGCCACAACGCTATGAGCAAATGCAGCAATCCGGTAACCAAGCCATTTAAAAATAAATGATTGGTGATGAAATGCAAATGATTGAAAAGCAACTTAGAAAAAGGGTCGCTATAATAAACCGTTGGCAAAGGGTTGCCAAACATAAAATAAGGTGCACGCAAAAGTATCATCACTATAATTAATACAATGATGGATGCTGGCGATATGTTTTTTAAGAGTTTAATCATATTAAAAGGCAATACGCAATAAATTCAATTTACTTTTTAAAAGGCAAGGAACCAAAATTTGATCGGCAGCAATTTGCTTTGCGCCTGCTGGCATCAACAATAAATTATCTGATTCTTTGGCTATTATTTTTTCGTCCGAAACGCCTTTATTGCTTACCGTAAAGGCCGCTACTTCCGAAGCTTTTTTAATGGTTTTATTATATACAAAATGGATGCGATCGGCATCAACCAACATACTATAAGAAGAATAAAATGCTGCATCGTCGTCGGAAACTTGATTTTTTCTGATGATTTGCTCCCAATCTATTTTACCATTTGGTTGTACAGAAAACAACAACACATTATCGTAATGATAAGTATAACTGGTAGTGTACATTTGGTAATAAGAATTGTAATTGGTCGACTCGGTCACATAGTTTGATTCAGCAACCAAAAGCAAACCACCATCTGATCGCAAAACAATATGATCTAAAAAATAATTAATGAGCTCGGTGCCTCGATTAACCGTTTGTTCAGTTACAAATTCATTTAAGAACTTCGCCTTAAAACTTTCTGTATGCTTGGTTATTTTTTGACTGTCAACTGAAAATGTAGCGGTAAAAATTCCAGCTGAAGAAGTACTATTCATTTCTGAATAAAAACCAGCAAACACCAATTTTTGATTTAATTCATCAATTTCCATGTGCAAATCGTTCAAGAATAATTTTTCTTGCATAATAGGCACATTCAATAAATTAGGCATTTTCGAGCTGGCAATGGTCAAATTAAATTTGCGATCGCGAAGGGTTTTCTTTGCTAAATCTAAAGAAGTTAAAAAGTATAAAGTACTGTCGTTTCCTAATTTAAAATCGTTCAATAACAATACGCCATCGAAAAATTCGGTTGGGTAATTCTGGTGCCAAAGCAATGTTAAGTCCGATTGAAACACATTGACATCGATGGCCATTTTATCGTTTTCGCCTGCGGGTTGTTTATACATGGTCGAAAACATTTTTCCATTTTTACTTTTCTGTATATAATAAACACCCCTATTAGATTTACGATCAAATGCAATCGAAGCCAATTTAATTGGCGCTTGATTGAACTCCCCCTTTTTTAAATCTAATTTAATGGCATATAAATCGCTGCTGCTATTTACTTTATTTATACTCGTGTAAAATAAATATAAACTATCGGATAAAAATTGAATGTCTTGAATATCTGCTGACATGTCGGGTAAATGCACATTTAAATTCCAAACAACCGCTAAATTTTTATTCAATAAACTAATGGCTATTTTATTGTCGCGCAGACGCAATTGATTTTGCTTATTGTTAAATGGATAATTGCTTCTTAAAATGAAATAGCCTTGTGTATTTTGCCCAATAACCTTGGAATACATGTGCTTAAAGCTTTTGTCGGTATTGGCAATAGTAAGCTGCTGCGCCATCACTTTGGTTTGTGTAGCAGTCATTAAAAGCAACCATAAAAGCAAAAGTATTCGCTTCATATGGTAAAAATAAGAGAATAAACTAAATATGTGTCGCTTTTGCAATTAACTTCTGCAAGTCGCTGAACACCTGGTCGAGGTTATCAGGAAATACAATAGCTGCATTTGCTGTCATAGAAAGCCATTGATCAAGTATTGGATGCGCAACGTCGTCTAGCGCAGACACAACCGGAATACCCATTTTATGTAGGGCCTCGGCATTGCAAATTTGTTCATATTGGCCTTTCATCGGCACCGAAAAAACCTTTTTTCCTAAAAACAAAGCTTCGGCTGGAGCTTCAAACCCACCACCAGTTAACAGGCCAGCGCTAGAAGCCAAACTGTTATTGAAATTTTCATTTTGCACAGGGCAAACTTTAATGTTTTCTATTTGATAGGCTTGCTTAAGGTTTTTAGCAAATACATGCCATTTAATGAGCGGCCATTGACTCAAATAATTCACTAAAAATTCGTGCTGATAAGCAGGCAAGTAAACGGCATAATGCCCATCGTTGCTAGTATGCAATTGCCGAATTTCTTTGCGAATGATTGGCGTTTGAATAAACTGATCGTATGATTGAAAATGAAATCCAATTTGATAATCACTTGGTGCATATTTTCGAAATAGAAATTCAGTAAAGGCATCTGTTTCGACTGGGCGCGGCGTATGCATCGATAAAAAAGAACACTGATGACTCAAAGCGATGACTGGAATTTTTTTTCTTTTTGCAGCCCAAGCGCTAATGGGTTCAAAATCGTTAATGACTAAATCGTATTTTGAAATTGGCAAGAAAAATAAATCTTTTAAAAAAGTAAATGGACTTAAACCTTTAATAGATTTCCAATAATCAACGCCACCACTTTTTCCAAAAATAAAACTGGCTCCCTTTTTTCGATATGTAATTTCATGCGGAAGTGCTACATCCACTTGTGTGCCACTGATTAAAATATCTAAATCAAAATGTTGTTGCAAATAAGGTATAAAATCTCTGGCACGGCTCACATGTCCATTTCCAGTGCCTTGTATTGCATACAATA
>JAHEGO010000030.1 GCA_024645045.1 Sphingobacteriaceae bacterium | reverse complement strand
ACTTTAGATTCATTGTTACCAGGTGCACGTGCATACATTGATTCCAACTATGTTGGTTATACAATTATTGGTGCCAGAAGAGATTCTACTTGCCAAAATGGTGCAGTCATAAATGTTATGATTGTAAATAATTCATTTGTAGGTCCAGTAAAAATCACTTTCGATTTAGCTGGTAATTTCTTAATGAGTTCGGTTCGTTTTGCTTATGCTAATGCGCCACAATTAGTGAAAGATTACATCACTAATAACTATGCAGGTTATAATGTTAGAAAGAAAGCAGAACAAAGTACATTAGCAAATGCAACTGTTCAATACAATGTATTTGTTGCAGATTCTGTAAACAGATACTTAGTAACTGTTAAAGACGACGGTACATTAGTTTGTGTAAAATAATTGCAAAATCAATATTTATTAAAAGGCGGCCCAAGCAATTAGGCCGCCTTTTTTTATTAAGCATATTTGCATTGTATATTTAGGCCTAAAGCCCTATATTTATGGCTTAATTAGGTCTCTTGATGAAAGGAATTATTTTAGCTGGAGGGTCTGGAACCCGTTTACACCCATTGACGCTTGCCATGAGCAAGCAAATGATGCCCGTGTACGATAAACCCATGATTTATTATCCACTTTCTTGCTTAATGATGGCAGGAATAAAAGATATTTTAATCATTTCTACCCCACACGATTTACCTCATTTTAAAAAACTATTGGGCGACGGTAAAAATTTAGGTTGCCGTTTCGAATACCAAGTACAAGAACAACCCAACGGATTAGCGCAAGCATTTGTAATTGGTGCCGATTTTATTGGCCAAGACAAAGTCGCTTTAATTTTGGGCGACAATATATTTTTCGGTTCAGGTTTAGCAGAATTATTGCAAAGCAATAACAACCCCGATGGTGGCGTTGTGTATGCTTACCACGTAAGCGACCCCGAGCGTTATGGTGTAGTAGCATTTGATGAAAATAAAAAAGCCATTTCTATTGAAGAAAAACCAGCGCAACCAAAATCTAATTATGCGGTGCCTGGTTTATATTTTTACGATAACAGTGTAGTGGAAATTGCAAAAAACATTGCACCCAGTGCACGTGGCGAGTACGAAATTACCGATGTCAATAAAGTGTATTTACAACAAGGTAAATTAAAAGTAAGTATTTTAAATAGGGGAACCGCTTGGTTAGATACCGGCACCTTTGCTTCGCTCATGCAAGCTGGGCAGTTTGTGCAAGTAATTGAAGAAAGACAAAATTTAAAAATTGGTTGTATAGAAGAAGTGGCTTACCGCATGGGATATATTAACAAAGCACAATTGCACGAAATTGCAAAGCCTTTAGCAAAGAGTGGTTATGGAGAATATTTAATGAAACTCTAAACTAAAGACCAGAACCAAAAACCGCAAGAACAAAAACTGCAATACAAAAACAAAACGCAATACAAATAACAACGTAACAAATAATAAAAAATAAATAATACAAATGAAATATTTAGGAGAACAATTAGCCACTTTTAACAAGCAGATGGAATATGCAATGGCTCACTACCAATCGCATGGAAAGAAAATAGGACAGTTTAAAAATATTGTTATTTCTGGATTGGGTGGTTCGGGTATTACTGGTAAAATTATTAAGAGTTATTATTTAGATAAAATTGACATTCCAGTAGAAACAGTGAGTGATTACCAATTGCCAAAATTTGTAAACGCAGATACTTTAGTTATACTTTGTTCTTATTCTGGAAATACCGAAGAAACTTTAAGTGCTTACCACGATGCAAAAGCGAAAGGTGCATATTGCTTAACTGTTTCGGTGGCTGGTAAAATGGCAGACTTGGCGGCAGCCGATGGTTTAATTACTTACCGTGCCGAAGGTGGATACCAACCACGTGTTGCATTTGGTTATCCTGTCACTTATTTGTTTTTAATTTTTGCTGAATTATTATCACAAGACATTCAGTCGGAATTAAAAGAAGTAATTGAGCATGTAGGTAATGTAGAACAATTCAAAAGTACTTCCTTAACGCTGCGTAATTTTTTCAAAGCAAGTATTAAAAATAAATATGTAATTGTGGCTTCGCCAGATATGGAAGCAGTGGCCATTCGTTTTGCACAACAAGTACAAGAGAACGCAAAGTTAGAAGCATTTGTAGTAGTGATACCAGAAGCCAACCACAATGTAATTGAAACTTATTACGAACAGTGGGCTAGCAATTATATTTTCTTGAACTCTGGTGCCAACCCACGCATCAATTACCGCTTCTCATTTATCAAAGAATTATTAGAAAAATACAATAGCCCAGTTTTCGAAATGCCAATGGGCAATAGAAGCATTGCGCATTTAATTGAAATGGTATTTTTATTAGACTGGGTATCTATACAAATTGCAGATGAAATTTCGGCAGTGTCTAATCAAATAAAAAACATCATCGATTTAAAAGAATTTTTAAGCAGTAAATAATTTTTGCGGCAACGCATTAATCAAAAAATAATATCAATGAAAGTAGCTTTAATTACTGGTGTTACAGGGCAAGACGGCGCTTATTTAGCAGAGTTTTTGTTGAAAAAAGGATACATGGTACATGGTCTAAAAAGAAGAAGTTCTTTATTCAATACCGACCGCATTGATCATTTATACCAAGACCAATACGAGTCGCATGTGAATTTTAAATTACACTACGGCGACTTGACCGACTCTACCAATTTAATTCGCATTGTACAGGAAACGCAGCCCGACGAAATTTACAATTTAGCAGCCATGAGCCATGTGAAAGTAAGTTTCGACACGCCAGAATATACTGCCAATGCCGATGGTATTGGTACGCTGCGTTTATTAGAAGCGGTGCGTATTTTAGGTTTAACGAAAAAAACAAAAATATACCAAGCCTCTACTTCGGAGTTATATGGTTTAGTGCAAGCGGTACCACAATCAGAGACTACACCATTTTATCCACGTTCACCATATGCTGTGGCTAAAATGTATGCTTATTGGATTACGGTGAACTACCGCGAAGCTTATGGCATGTATGCTTGCAATGGCATTTTATTTAACCACGAAAGCCCCGTGCGTGGCGAAACTTTTGTAACGCGTAAAATTACCCGTGCAGCTGCAAAAATTGCCATGGGTTTACAAGATAAATTGTATTTAGGTAACCTCGATGCCCGCAGAGATTGGGGCCATGCAAAAGATTACGTAGAGGCCATGTATTTAATTTTGCAACAAGAAAAACCCGAAGACTTTGTCATTGCAACAGGTGTAACCACTACCGTGCGCGACTTTGTTAAAATGAGTTTTGCAGAATTAGGCATTGAATTAGAATTTTCTGGCAAAGACACTGCCGAAAGAGGCGTGGTAATTGATGTCGATAAAAATAAAATGTTGTCTTTGGGTTTAAACCCCGACGACATTAAGTTTGGGCAAACGGTAGTGTTGGTTGATGAAAAATATTTTCGCCCAACCGAAGTGGATTTATTAATTGGCGACCCAACCAAAGCAAACACAAAATTAAATTGGAAACCAAAATACGATTTACCAGCATTGGTAAAAGACATGATGGCAAGCGATTTAAATTTAATGAAGAAAGACCAATATTTAAAAGCAGGTGGTTTTAAAACCAATAATTATTTTGAATAATTTACAATGAAAATTGCAATCATAGGTTTAGGTTATGTGGGTTTGCCACTCGCTATTGAGTTTGGTAAAAAATATCCAGTATTGGGTTTCGATATCGATGCCACTAGGGTAGCCGAATTAAATAATGGTGAAGACCGCACACTCGAAGCAGATTTAGCAGGAATGCAAATTGCCATGAAAGGCAGTGCCAACCGTGGTTTGGCTTTCTCTTCTACAACCGACGATTTAAAAGCGTGCAATATTTTTATTGTTACTGTTCCTACGCCAATAGATCATTTTAAAAAACCCGACTTAACACCTTTGTTAAAAGCGAGTGAAATGTTGGCTAAGGTTTTGAAAAAAGGAGATATTGTCATTTACGAATCTACTGTTTATCCTGGTTGCACCGAAGAAGATTGCGTGCCTGTTTTAGAAAAAACCAGCGGCTTAATTTTCAACCAAGATTTTTTCTGCGGTTATTCACCAGAACGCATTAACCCAGGCGATAAAATCAATACCCTTACTAAAATTAAAAAAGTTACATCTGGTTCTACGCCAGCTATTGCAAAGCAAGTAGATGAACTATATCAAAGTATCATTACTGCAGGCACGCATTTAGCACCTAGTATTAAAGTAGCCGAAGCCAGTAAAGCCATTGAAAATGCACAGCGCGACGTAAACATTTCTTTTGTTAACGAATTGGCATTAATCTTCGATAAAATTGGAATAGATACACATGATGTATTGGCAGCTGCCGGAACCAAATGGAATTTCTTAAAATACCAACCCGGTTTAGTAGGTGGACATTGCATTGGAGTAGATCCATATTATTTAGCACATAAAGCAGAAAGTTTAGGATATCATCCACAAGTTATTTTATCTGGCCGCAGGGTAAACGATACCATGGGTATGTTTGTCGCTAATAAAGTGGTGAAGTTGATGATTGGTAAAGGCATTCCCATTAAAGGAGCTAAAGCTTTGGTATTGGGCGTTACCTTTAAAGAAAATTGCCCCGACATTCGCAATTCAAAAGTAATCGATATTGTACACGAGTTACATCAATTTGGATTACAAGTAGATGTATATGACCCACATGCCGATGCTGCTGCTGTTAAAGCAGAATATAAAATAGATTTGATTCAAAAAATGGAACAAGGCTACGATGCAGTCATACTAGCTGTTTCGCATCAAGAGTTTAAAAATATTCCATACCAAGAAATACTTCAAAAAACCAGTGTTTTGTTTGACACCAAAGCATTCATTGATCGTAATATAGTTGACGGCCGGTTATAAAAAATAATAACATGAATTATTTTGCACATGCATCTGCCCTAATTGATGAACCCGCGCACATTGGCGAGGGTACAAAAATTTGGCATTTTTCGCATGTAATGGCTGGCGCAAAAATTGGCGAGAATTGTAACCTTGGGCAAAATGTTTTTGTTGCCGCTACGGTGCAAATGGGTAATGGTGTTAAAGTACAAAACAATGTTTCGCTTTACGATGGTTTACACATTGCCGATGAAGTTTTCATTGGTCCGTCGGTGGTGTTTACGAATGTCATTAATCCGCGTGCAGCAATTGTTCGCCAAAATGAATACTTAGCTACGCACATTGGTAAGGGTGCAAGCATTGGCGCCAATGCAACCATTGTTTGTGGAAACGAAATTGGTGCATATGCTTTTATAGGTGCAGCAGCAGTGGTTACCAAGCCGGTGCCCGCTTATGCATTAGTTGTTGGCAATGCAGCTAAACAAATTGGTTGGGTGTCGGAATTTGGCCATCGTTTGCATTTCGATGCGGCTGGTTTAGCCATTTGTCCAGAAAGTAATCAGCAATATCAATTGCAAAATAATGCTGTAAAGCGAATAGCTTAAGCAACAATTCCCGCAAAAAAATCTTTTATTTTTTCAATCACATAATCCACTTCTGCATCTGTTAAGGTAGCGTGAATGGGAATTGATAAAACTTCTTCGCACAATTGTTCCGCTATGGGGAATGTTCCTATCGGAAATTCCAAACTTTGATATGCTTTTTGCAAATGAATTGGCCTAGGGTAATAAACCATACTATCAATACCAGCATCGGCTAAATATTTTTTCAATTCGTTGCGGTGTTTATTGATGCGTAAAGTATATTGATGAAATACATGTGTACTTTTTACATCTCTAGCCGGAACAGAAAGCCCTGTAATATTTGCTAAACCTGCATCGTAGCGTGCAGCTATTGCTTGCTTGCGCGCAATCACTGCTGGTAAATGTTTTAATTGTACATTTAAAATAGCTGCTTGCATAGTATCTAATCTAGAATTTATGCCAATGCGTTCGTGCACATATTTTTCTTTTTGCCCATGGTTGGCAATCATTTTTAATTCGCTTGCTAATTTTTCGTCTTGACAAAAAATAGCACCACCATCGCCAAAGGCGCCTAAGTTTTTAGTTGGGAAAAAAGAAGTACAGCCAACCGTTCCCATGCAACCTGCTTGAAATGTTTCGCCACTGTTAAAATTGTATTGTGCGCCAATTGCTTGTGCAGCATCTTCAATAATGTATAAATGATGTTTTTTTGCTAAAGCCAAAAGCGCTTCCATATTGGCGCATTGTCCAAATAGATGTACCGGCATCAGCACCTTTGTATTCGGGCTTATGGCAGCTTCTGCTGCTTTTACATCAATGTTAAAGGTGTCTAAGCAAACATCTACATAAATTGCTTTTAAGTTTAATAAAGCAATTACTTCTGCAGTAGCGGTATATGTAAAAGCAGGTAAAATAATTTCATCACCTGCCTGTAAATTCAAAGCCATTAATGCAATTTGTAACGCATCGGTTCCGTTGCCGCAAGTAATGATATTTTGTGAACCGGTAAATTCGGTTAAAGCAGCATTGAATTCCGCCAAAGCTTTTCCACCAATAAAATCTGCACTGTTTAAAGTGCTGGCAATGGCTGCATCAAATTCGCTTTGGTGTTGCTTGTAAACTGCGGCTAAATCTATGCTATTAATTTTATTTTTTGGCATGGTACATTTGGTTAATTGCTGCTACCACTTTTTTGCCTTCGGCTGCGGTGCTACCTAAATTTTCTCCACCATTTAACACGCGCACTACATTTTCAATTACCAAATGGTGGTTTTGTGCCGATCCGCTGTAAGCGCCGTAATTGTTGCCTGCTGCGGTTTTAGCCAAATTTGGCATAGTATAGTTTTTAATGCTGCAAT
>JAHEGO010000027.1 GCA_024645045.1 Sphingobacteriaceae bacterium | reverse complement strand
ATGGAAATATTCATCCAGATAAAAGTTTATATACCGTATTAAACGTTTCATTTCCACCAAGCGAGATGGGTGAAATGTTATTGTTTAGCTTAGACATTGCAGGAATTTCTGCATCTGGTGGTAGTGCATGTTCTTCTGGTTCAAACGTTGGCTCACATGTGCTTTCAGGTATTAAAGCAGATCCGGCAAGAGCTGCAGTAAGATTTTCTTTTTCAAAATTCAATACGAAAGCGGAAATAGATACTGTTGTAGCTAAATTACAAGAGCTCATTAAGTAATTTTAATTAATTCTGTACGAGTACATTTTTTTTAAATTAATAAATATTAATAACGTATGGATCAAAATCTTTCAAACAGATCGGTAAAAGCAATTTTATATGCTCATCCATTTGATATGGGTGGAATGCCTATTAGACAACCCTTTCCGACCAATCAAGTAGCACAAATAGATCCATTTATTTTATTGCACCACGCCATTGTTCCTATTCCTAAAGAGAGTGATCCTAAGCATACAGGTGTTGGACCACATCCTCACCGTGGTTTTTCACCAGTAACTTTTATTTTTGAAGGTGGCGTTCACCATCAAGATAGTAGGGGAAACAACAACACCATTTATAAAGGTGGTATACAATGGATGAATGCGGGAATGGGTATTATACATAGCGAAAGACCGCCAGCAGATATTCAAGAAATAGGAGGTAAACAAGAAATTATCCAGATGTGGATCAATACTCCTGCAAGTCATAAAATGGATGAACCTGCTTATATTCCGCTTACTGCAGAAGAAATTCCAACAGCTTTTTTTGATCAACAACGTATAAAAGTTTGTGTGCAATCTGGAAATGTTTTAGGAGTTGAAGGGCCAATAAAGGCACATACAGAAATTAATTCAGCAACATTATTTTTTGAAGCAGGTGCTGGTATTTCTATACCTTTAAACGCAAAACATAATGCGTTTATCTATTTATTAGATGGCCAGGTTTCCTTAGCTGGGCATGGTATTGTAGAAGCAAAGCATGCGGTATATTTCGCAAATGATGGCGAACAAATTTCCATTACAGCTAATTCATCAACTCGTATTTTATTGATGTCTGGAATGCCAATTAATGAAAAAATGGTTTCTCATGGTCCATTTGTAATGAACTCCGAAACCCAGTTGATGGAGGCATTCAGAGATTATCAAATGGGAAAAATGGGCGTATTAATTGAAGAATAAATAAAGATAAACAGATATGATAAAATTAAATTTGAAAAAACCGATTGCTTTTTTTGACATTGAATCTACGGGAGTGAATGTGGCAAGTGATCGAATAGTAGAAATATCTGTTTTGAAAATTAATCCGGATGGTACGGAGGAAGTTAAAACCAAAAGAATTAACCCTGAAATACCTATTCCTATTGAATCTTCGTTGATTCACGGAATTTACGATGAGGACATTAAAGACGAGCCAACATTTAAACAAATAGCCAAAGGTTTGGCACAATTTTTAGAAAATTGTGATTTAGCTGGATACAATTCAAATAAATTTGACATTCCATTGTTAATGGAAGAATTTTTAAGAGTTGATGTGGAATTTGATATCAGTAAAAGAAAAATGGTTGATGTGCAAAATATCTTTCATCAGATGGAACAACGTACTTTAAAAGCGGCATATCGTTTTTATTGTAATAAAGATTTAGTAAATGCACATTCGGCAGAAGCAGATATTAGGGCAACTTATGAAGTATTATTAAGTCAAATTGAGAAATACGAAAACACAGAATTTATAGATAAAAAGGGAGAGGTTACGATTCCTGTTAAAAATGACGTAGATGCCTTGCATCAATTCACCCAAATGCAGAAAAACGTTGACTTTGCAGGTACGATAGTGTACAATGCTAATGGCGAAGAAGTGTTTAATTTTGGTAAACACAAAGGTAAAACGGTAGAAGAAGTTTTTAAAACAGAACCTAGTTATTATGATTGGATGCAAAACGGAATGTTTCCATTGTATACCAAAAAGAAATTAACTGAATTAAGATTTAAACTTTTCAATAAGAAAATCTAACTTGTTTTACTGAGCATTTTCTGAAAACCATTCATCATTGCGGGTATAGTTTCAGAGCGAACGTGGTGAGCGATTTTATGCTCATCAAAAAAATTAATTAAAGTTTCTGTAGCAATATTTCCAGTTAGTTCGTCGGTTGCCATTGGGCAACCGCCATATCCATTAATGGCTACATCAAATCTTTTACAACCTGCTTGGTAAGCTGCATTTACTTTTCGTATTGCATCTGCTGGTTTTGCATGTAAATGTGCACCAAACTCGATGTTTGGAAATAAAGGAGTAATTTCCTTAAATAAATAATCAATATTTTCTTCGTTAGAAACACCAATGGTATCTGAAAAAGCAATCGTTTGAATGCCCATTTCAGATAATACTTTAGTCCATTTTTCTACCACTGCTAAACTCCACTCATCACCATAAGGATTACCAAAACCCATCGATAAATAAACCACCATTTTTTTATGATTGCGATCAGCTAAATGTTTTATAGCTTCTAAATTCACCACCGATTCTGCAATGCTTGAATGTGTATTTCTTTGTTGGAAGGTCTCAGAGATTGAAAAAGGAAAACCCAAGTAATTGATCTCTTCAAAGTTGCAAGCGTCTTGAGCGCCTTTTAAATTAGCGATAATGGCTAATAATTTAGAACTATGTGCTGTAATATTTAAGCCCGCTAGCACTGCAGCAGTATCTCTTAATTGAGGAATGGCCTTAGGAGAAACAAAGCTGCCAAAATCAATGGTATCAAAACCATTGTTTAAAATAGCATTCAGGTAATTAATTTTATTCTCAGTTGGAATGAAAGTTTCAATTCCTTGAATTGCATCTCTTGGACATTCTATGATCTTCATGTTAATTTAATTTATAGTCAGGAAGATCTGCTTTCCTATTTCCAAAAATAGTACTTCCTATGCGCACCATGGTGCTGCCATTTTCAATAGCTAATTCATAATCTGAAGACATACCCATGGAAATTTCTTTAAAATAGCTGGCATCTTTGAAATAGCTCTGTTTAATTCCATTAAATAAAACGGCCAATTCCTTGAACTCTTCGTTGATTTGTCTTTGACTTTCGGTATTTGTTGCAATACCCATTAAGCCTACAATGCGGCAATGGCTTAACGCTGCAAATTCTTCTGATCTTAATAATTCAATTAATTCGTCATAACCTAAACCGAATTTAGTTTCTTCGTCGGCAATATATACCTGCAAAAGACAGTCTATCACTCGGTTGTTTTTAATGCCTTGCTTGTTTATTTCTTGCGCTAATTTCAAGCTATCTACAGAATGAATAAGCGATACAAAAGGAGCTATGTATTTAACTTTATTGCTTTGTAAATGGCCAATTAAATGCCATTCTATGTCTTTGGGTAATTGACCTTCTTTTTCAACTAATTCTTGCACATGATTCTCACCAAAAACCCTTTGTCCAGCATCATATGCTTCTTGAATTGCAGCAATTGGCTTTGTTTTAGATACAGCTATTAGTTTTACCCCTTTAGGTTCTAGGGCTAATTTAAATTCATTTATTTTCGTTGAAATACTCATTATATTTACCTTTGATACAAATTTAACTTAATTGTGAGAAAACAACTGCAAGCAATTGTATTTTTATTGCTCTTGACCCAATTTATTTTCAGCTGCAATGAAACTAAGATGCAAATACCCAAGGGTATTGTACCTAAAGACACCATGGTATTTGTTTTAATGGACATACATTTAGCTGAAGCAGGTTCACGAACCATTACCAATACGCCAATTAACCAAACGGTGGTTTCATATTATGACTTTATTGAAAAGAAATACCATATTTCAGATTCAACCTTTAAAGAGAGTATGAAATATTATACCAATCATCCAGAATTGATGGTGGATATTTATGCAAAAATTACGGAAGAAATGAGTAAGAAAGAGGCTGAAATTCAAAAGCGTAAATAAGATGCTTTATCCCGAATCTTTGTTGCAAAAATTAGGTTTTGAAGAAATCAAAACAAAGTTGAAACAAGAATGCTATAGTTCAATGGCATCGGATATGGTAGATAAAATGCAATTTATTTCCAATTTCGATTTACTTCAAAAAATACTAGTACAGGCAAACGAATTCAAACAATTATTGCAATCTGGCGATTATTTTCCTGCCGACCATTTTATTGACTTAAAGTCAATGCTAGCAAGGGTTAAGGTAGAAGGCAGTTATTTGCAAGAAGAAAATTTTCATCAAATCGTATTGTCCTTAAACACCGTTTTTGCTTGCATAGATTTTTTTAAAATTAGAACTGGTATATATCCAGAATTAGAAAAGTTAGTAGCCAATGTGCCAATTGATCGAAATATTGTCAAGTCTATAGAACAAATTATTGACAATAAAGGAAATGTCAGACCCAATGCCAGTAAGGAATTAGCAGAAATTAGTCAAGAGATTTCTTATATCGAATCAGAAGCTAGGAAAAGAATTAACAGTGTTTTTAAAGAATTACAAAAGGACGGATATACAGCAGATACGCAACTTACCATTCGCGATGGAAGATTAGCAATACCATTATTAGCTGAATACAAGCGGAAATTAAAGGGTGTAATTTTAGATGAATCTTCGACTGGGCAAACCGTTTTTATGGAGCCAGTTGAAGTTTTTGAAATGAATAACAAATTGCGCGATTTGCATTACGCAAAACGCCGAGAAATCATTAAAATATTAATTACTTTAACCAACGAATTGAGGCCAGCAATGCCGGTTTTGTTGAGTTACCACCAATTATTAACTTTAGTAGATTTTATCAGAGCGAAAGCAAAATTGGCCAATAGAATGGAAGCAAATATGCCAATTCTAAAACCAGATGCTATTGTAAATATGATTGATGGTAGGCATCCGCTTTTATTTTTATCGTTTAAAGAATTAGGAAAAAAAGTAGTTCCATTAACAGCTCAAATTTCCGAAAGTAACCATATACTTTTAATTTCTGGACCCAATGCTGGAGGGAAATCTGTTGCTTTAAAAACAATTGGTTTAATTCAATTGATGTTACAATTTGGTTTATTGATACCTGTTGCTGCACATTCTGAAATGGGTTTAATGAAAAATATTTTTGTTGATATAGGCGATGATCAATCGTTGGAAAATGATTTGAGTACCTATAGCGCCCATTTATTTCACATGAATTATTTTGTGCAACAAGCCAATGCCAAAACCTTGGTTTTAATAGATGAATTTGGAACTGGAACAGATCCTAAATTCGGAGGACCAATAGCAGAAGCAGTCTTAGAGGTTTTAAACAGGAAAAAGGTTAGGGGAGTTATTACAACGCATTATTCCAATTTGAAAAATTTTGCCAACAGCACCGATGGCATACAAAACGCTTCTATGCTTTTTGATCAGGTGGAAATGATGCCATTTTATCAATTAGAAATGGGTTTACCTGGTAGTTCATATGCATTTGAAATTGCTCAAAAAATAGGTTTACCTCAGGCTTTATTAAATAGTGCAAAACAAAAAATTGGACACCAACAAAAGAAAGTTGATGCGTTGCTGGCAGATTTAGAAAGAGAGAAAAAAGAAATGGCATTGAAGCAAAATGAAATTGCCATACAAACCCGCAAGCTCAACCAATTAGTACAGGAGAACCAAAAATCCAAAGAGTTTTTTGATGCGAATAAGAAGAAGATTTTAAAAGAAGCAAAACAAGAAGTCGACCAATTAATTAAATCAGCAAATAAACTAGTAGAAAATACCATTGCTGATATTAAATCGGTTAAGGCAGATAAAACAGCTACCCAAACGATCAGAAAAAAATTCGAAGAATCTTCAAAAAATATTTTAAAACAGACAGAACCTGTTGTTGTAAAAAGCAACGAAATTATTTCGAATAAAGCCATCAAAGTTGGAGATTGGGTTGTCTATGGCGAAGATCAGATAGTCGCGGAGGTGCTTTCTATTCAGAAAAACAAAGCGGAACTTGCCATTGGTGAGCTTCATACTTGGATTGAATTGAGTAAACTACAGCTCACAACTAACCGAAGTAAGAAAGTGATTAATCAATCTGCTTTTTCAAAAGTAATAGCTACAACTGCTAGTCATTTTCAACCACAGATTGATATTCGTGGTGCTAGAGGAGAAGAAGCCCTTTGGGAGGTTGAAAAGTTTTTAGATAAAGCCATCATGTTAAATTATTCAGAAATCAGAATTTTACATGGTAAAGGCGATGGAATTTTAAGGAAATTAATCAGAGAATTTTTAAAGAAATATGATGTGGTTTCGGATGTTCAAAGTGAGCATGTTGAATTTGGAGGTGACGGAATAACTATTGTAAACTTGCGATAAACCCATTATATCGTTAAATTAGCTTTGTCAATAAAATTGAAGAAATAGACCATGATAAATAAAGTTGTAAAAGACGCCAAATCGGCCATTAGCGATATACAAGATGGACAGACTATTATGCTTGGAGGCTTTGGTTTATGTGGCATTCCAGAGAATTGCATTGCTGCATTAGTCGCTAAAAAAGTAACTAATTTAACCTGTATTTCTAACAATGCAGGTGTAGACGATTTTGGCATTGGATTAATGCTACAACAGCGCCAAGTTAAAAAAATGATTTCCTCATATGTTGGTGAAAATGCCGAGTTTGAAAGACAATTGCTTTCAGGTGAATTGGAAGTTGAATTAATACCACAAGGAACATTAGCTACTAGATGTATGGCTGCCGGTTATGGAATGCCTGTTATTTATACACCAGCTGGAGTAGGAACCGAAGTTGCAATTGGTAAAGAAACCAGGGTATTTAACAACAAAGAATATTTAATGGAATATGCATTTG
>JAHEGO010000017.1 GCA_024645045.1 Sphingobacteriaceae bacterium | reverse complement strand
ATGGCTGCCGGTTATGGAATGCCTGTTATTTATACACCAGCTGGAGTA
Organism: Sphingobacteriaceae bacterium; assembly: GCA_024645045.1. GTDB lineage: Bacteria > Bacteroidota > Bacteroidia > Sphingobacteriales > Sphingobacteriaceae > CAIKLP01. Next base: position 31,728 of record JAHEGO010000017.1, on the reverse strand, counting down.
GGAACCGAAGTTGCAATTGGTAAAGAAACCAGGGTATTTAACAACAAAGAATATTTAATGGAATATGCATTTGATGCAGATTTCGCAATTGTGAAAGCATGGAAAGGAGATACTGCTGGTAATTTAATCTTTAAATCAACCGCTAGAAATTTCAATCCAGTAATGGCAATGGCAGGTAAAATTACCATTGCAGAAGTAGAAATTTTGGTTCCTGCAGGTGAGCTAGATCCTGATCAAATTCATACCCCTGGAATATATGTTCATCGCATATTTCAGGGTAGTAACTATGAAAAAAGAATTGAACAAAGAACCGTTAGAACTAAATAATTCACAGGCTATGTTAGACAAAAATGGAATCGCAAAAAGAATTGCGAAAGAGGTGAAAGATGGCATGTATGTTAATCTAGGAATTGGTATACCTACACTTGTTGCGAATTTTATTCCTGATGGAATCAATGTTGTATTACAATCTGAAAATGGTTTGTTGGGTATGGGACCTTTTCCTTTTGATGGGGAAGAAGATGCCGATTTAATAAACGCTGGAAAGCAGACAATCACTACACTTGCTGGTTCTTCAATTTTTGATTCAGCCATGAGTTTCGGAATGATTAGAGCACAAAAAGTTGATTTAACTATTTTGGGTGCCATGGAAGTTTCTGAAAACGGAGACATTGCTAATTGGAAAATTCCAGGAAAAATGGTGAAAGGAATGGGAGGTGCGATGGACTTAGTTGCATCTGCACAAAATATTATTGTAGCAATGCAACATGTAAACAAAGCAGGTGAATCAAAATTATTACCGGCTTGTACTTTACCGTTAACAGGCGTCAATTGTGTTAAAAAAATTGTCACTGAATTAGCGGTGCTTTCGGTTTTGCCAAATGTTGGTTTTCAGCTATTAGAGCGCGCTCCAGGGGTTTCTGTGCAAGAAATCCAAGCAGCAACTGCAGGAAAATTGATCATCGAAGGCGATATTCCTGAAATGCAATTATAATTGCTATTTTTAATCTACCAATTAAATCAACATGAAACTGTCAATTGTTATTCCGATTTATAATGAAGAAGGGAATATTGATTCGTTGATCAATCGTTTAAGAACGGTTGTTGCAAAGATGAATATTACTTGCGAGTATATTTTTGTAAATGATGGAAGCAAAGACCGTTCTATACAATTGATTAAAAATTTAGCAACTGCCGACCCATCTGTAAAATACATAGACTTTAGTAGAAATTTTGGTCATCAAATTGCTGTGACAGCTGGGCTTGATTTAGCAGCTGGAAACCGCGTAGCTATTATAGATGCGGACTTACAAGATCCACCAGAATTGATCATCGAAATGTTTGCGAAAATGGATGAAGGTTTTGAAGTGGTTTATGCTAAGAGAAAACACAGGGTTGGAGAAAGTTGGTTAAAGAAATTTACTGCAAAAGTTTTTTATCGAATATTAAAATCCATTACTTCCGTAAAAATTCCAGTTGATACCGGAGATTTTAGAATAATTGATAGGAAAGTGGTAGATGTTTTAAAGCAAATGCCTGAACACAATAAGTTTTTAAGAGGGCAAATTTCTTGGATAGGATTTAACCAAACTTATGTTACTTATGACAGAGATGTCAGACAGTCGGGATCTACTGGTTATACCTATAAAAAAATGATTCGTCTGGCTATAGACGGAATTACTTCTTTCTCAAATTTTCCTTTAAAAGTTGCCAGTATTTGTGGTTTTGTGGTATCCGGAATTGCATTTTTAGTTATGATATATGCATTATATTCAAGGTATATCACAAAGGATTATGTAGAAGGTTGGACTTCAACCATTATCAGTGTTTTATTCTTAGGTGGAATTCAATTAATATCAATTGGTATTATTGGTGAATATATTTCAAGGTTGAGTGAAAATGCAAGAAACAGGCCATTGTATATTATCAACGAAACTAATATTGAAAAGAAATAATTAATCAAAAAAAAAGTTCAACTAATTGTTGAACTTTTTTTTTGATTAATATAATATTAAAAATCGTCGTCGTCAAAGTCATCAAAGTCATCTTCGAATTCATCGATAGCGTCAATTGGTAGATCAAATTCATCCTCATCGTCTGCAATTTTTGATTTAACTGAAGGTTTAGTTTCAGACTTAGCAGATGGCTTAGCAGCCTTTGTTTTAGGCGCTTTGGTAGTTTTAGTGTCGATTGCTTTTTTAGGGCTTTTCATTTTAGCGTATCTAATTTTTTTGTTAACACTAAGTTATTAAAATACTTTTAAAGTCTCCAAATTTCTTTTTTATTTTTCTGAAATTTCGTCTTCTTCGTTATTGTCAGAATTTAAATCATCTTCATCAATTCCATCGGCATCTTCGTTAGCTTCTTCCAATAAAACTTCTTCTATTTCTGATTCTTCTAAAGTGTTTACATCAACGTTTGTTTCAGCTGCAAACTCTTCCGCAATCATTGCATCCAAGGCTTCATCTGCAGTGTTTGGTTCCTCATTTTCTAATTCAGCTAACTCAGCATTTGAAATTGGTTCTGCAGCTCCAACCATTGATTCTTCAGGATTGATGGTGTTTTCAAAAGTATGAAGGTCTTTTAATTGTGGTAAATCTCTTGGAGTTTTTAAACCAAAGTGATCCATGAAACTTTCACTTGTTTCATATAATATTGGTTTCCCAGGTCCTGAACTTCTACCACTGATGGAAATTAAATCTTTTTCTAATAATTTTTGAACACTGTAATCGCAATTAACTCCTCTAATTAATTCTATTTCAGATTTAGTGATTGGTTGTTTGTATGCAATGATTGCAAGGGTTTCCATTGCAGCAGTAGAAAGTTTCTTTTTCTCTTTGTGAATTATTAACATATTCAATAAATCGTAATATGTTTTTTTGCTTAAAAATTGATAGCCATTACTCATTTCTACCACTTCAAAAACAAATTCATCCGCACTATATTTTTCTTGTATTTGAACAATTGATGCTAATATGCTTTCTTCTGAAATTTCTTCAGAAGAAAAAGTGCTCAATATAATCTTGATATCATTGATGGTGATACTTTGCTCTGATGCAAATAAAAGGGCCTCAATATGTTGCTGTAAATTTTCCAATTTAAATTTATTTAGAAGGAGCGAATGTATAAATAATTTGACAATTTGTAAATGAACAATTTAATAAGATATCACCTGTTGCTCCATTTGAGCAGGTAAATCTCTGAATTCGTACTGTTGCGTTCTTAATTGTGGTACAAAACCAGCTTCACGAATGGCCTCTTGAATCCCATTTGAAGTGAATCGATGTGGCGCTCCTGCAGCGGAAACCACATTTTCTTCAATCATAATTGAGCCAAAGTCATTTGCACCTGCATTTAGGCATATTTGCGCAACTTCTTTTCCAACTGTTAACCAAGATGCTTGAATGTTTTCAACATTGGGTAGCATAATCCTTGATAAAGCAGTCATTCTAATGTATTCGTCGCCAGAAACCGTGTTTTTGATGCCTCTAATACGTTTCAATAAGGTACCATCGTCTTGGAATGGCCAAGCTATAAAAGCTAAAAATCCTTTTGCATGTGCTGGCTTTTCAGATTGAACTTCTCTAATCCAAACCAAGTGTTCAAACCTCTCCGTAATGGTTTCTACGTGTCCAAACATCATTGTTGCTGAAGTGGTTATATCTAACTGGTGTGCTGCTCTCATCACATCTAACCATTCTCTACCGGTACATTTCCCTTTAGAAATAAGCCTTCTCACTCGATCGTTTAAGATTTCAGCACCAGCACCAGGTAAGGAATCTAATCCGGCAGCTTTTAATGCTTTCAATACTTCAGTATGACTCATTTGTTCCAGTTTAGCTATATGTGCTATTTCTGGGGGGCCTAATGAATGTAATTTTAAATTCGGGTATAACCTTTTCAATTCTTTAAAAAGGTCTACATAATAGGCTAATCCTAAATCAGGGTGATGACCACCTTGAAGCAATAATTGTTCGCCGCCGTATTTGATGGTTTCTTCTATTTTTACTTTATATTCTTCTATAGTGGTGATGTAACTTTCTTCATGTCCAGGACGTCTAAAGAAATTACAGAACTTACAATTGGCAATACAAACATTAGTAGTATTTAGATTTCTGTCTATTATCCAGGTTACTTCCTTTTGGTTGTTCTTCTTTATTTTGCGTAACTCATTTGCCACAAACATTAAGTCTGGAGTGCTCGCTTGATGGTACAAATGAACACCTTCTTCGACGGTAAGGAATTCAAAATTAAGGGCTCGTTTAAGTAGTTCTGTTGTTGTCATTGTTTACAAATATAGCTATTCATAAAAAAGAATTAATTGGATAAAAAAATTATATTTGAATATACATCTAACAACATTTTTATGAAAAAGATTAGTTTAATATTGTTTTTATTTATAATTAGCTTAACTGCTTGGTCTCAAGGAGGATATAAAACATTAAATTCCTACAAACAAGACAGAAACACCTTTGTAAAGGACAGTAGTGGAAATGTATTAAGTGCAGATATATGGTATGCTAAAGTGCAATCTGGAGAATATACCCTTGAACCTATTGCTTCAGAATCCGAAAATATTAAAACTTTTACCTTTCGTAAAAGTACCGACGAAGAGCGTAAAAATTACCTCGCATCTAAAGAAAAAAAAGGTCCTATTACTTTAGCAGGTTTTACAACTGGCCAGCCATTAACAGATTTTACAGTAAGTGATTTAAATGGAAAAGTATATAATAATGCCAGTTTTGCAGGTAAAATTCTAGTTATAAATTTTTGGTTCAAAGATGCTGCGCCATGTAAAGCAGAGATTCCTGATTTAAACAAAATATTTGACAGATATAAAAACAAAAATGTAGTTTTCTTAGCGCCTACTTATGAACCAGCTGATGAAGTGAAAGATTTCTTAAAAACAAATCCATTCAAATACATCATTTGTTCAGATGTGGATGATATGATTATCAATATGAAAATTACCAAATATCCTACCCATGTTATTGTTGATCAAAATGGCGTAGTTTCTTTTGTTACCATTGGTCAAACTGGTAATGTGTTAGAGACTTTAGTGCGTGAAATAGAACACCTTTTATAAATGATTCAATTCGAGAAATTTATTTTACCCAATGGATTAAGGGTAATTGTACAAGAAGATTTTACTAGCCCAATGGCTGTTTTAAATGTAATCTACGATGTTGGTGCGAAGGATGAAAACCCTAACCAGACTGGTTTTGCTCATTTATTTGAACATTTAATGTTTGGCGGTTCCATAAACATTCTCTCATACGATGAACCCTTACAAAGAGTAGGTGGGGAGAACAATGCTTTCACGAACAATGATTTTACGAATTATTATATTCAAGTTCCAGCTGTAAATATTGAAACAGCTTTTTGGTTAGAATCTGATAGGATGTTGAGTTTAGCATTTTCAGAAAAAAGTCTTGAAGTTCAACGTAACGTAGTAATTGAAGAGTTTAAGCAAAGGTATTTGAATCAACCATATGGAGATGTGTGGTTGAAACTAAAACCCTTAGCCTATCAAGTCCATCCTTATCAATGGGCCACCATTGGTAAAGAAATTTCACATATCGAAAACGCAAAAATGGAAGATGTGAAAGCATTTTTCGCCAAACATTATAACCCTTCAAATGCAATATTAGTAGTAGCCGGAGCAGTAGGCTTAGCTGATGTAAAAGCATTATGTGAAAAATGGTTTGGCCCAATTCCGGCAGGTAAAAAATACCAAAGAGTCCTTCCTGTAGAACCTAAACAATTAGCAGAAAGAAGTCAAAAAGTTTCGGCGAAAGTACCTACAGATGCCATATATAAAGCATTTCACATTGATAGCAGATTAAGTGGCAAATACAACATCGCTGATTTAATTTCAGATATTTTATCTAGAGGAGAATCTTCTAGATTGTATCAAAGTTTAGTAAAGAACAAAAGAATTTTCAGTGATATCAATGCTTATATTTCTGGTGATATTGAGCCTGGCTTATTAATCGTTGAAGGAAAATTAATGCCTGGTATGACCATGGAGCAAGCTGATGAAAGCATTTGGATAGCCTTAGATGAATTAAAAAATGAAAAAGTTTCTGAGAGAGAGTTGCAAAAAAACATCAATAAACTAGAATCATCTTTTGTTTTTGGTGAAATGAGTTTACTTAATAAAGCCATGAATTTAGCTTATTATGAATTAATAGGCGATGCTAATTTGATTAATAATGAATTGGAACAATATCAAAAAATAACTGTTGATGCAATTCAATCTTATGCTAATCAAATATTTCAAAAAGAAAATTGTTCTACCTTATATTACCATAGTCAAAATAATTAATGAAAATAGATAGAACTATTGCTCCTGATGCATTTGAGCTAAAAAATATACCTGTCATTCCAGCGCAAGAAAACCTATTATCTAATGGAATGAAATTGCATTACATCAATGCTGGTTCGGAAGAATTAATGCGTATAGAATTTATTTTTGATGCTGGAACAAACAGAGAGCCCAAACCTTTAATTGCAAATGCTTGTAATTTTTTATTAAATGCGGGTACATCAAAAAAATCCTCTGTTGAATTAATGGAACAGATTGATTTCTATGGTGCATATTTTCAGCAAGATGTTACATTTGATAAAGCCAGTATTTCGCTTTATACCCTAAACAAGTATTTGTCAGAGACTTTGACAATTGTAATGGATATATTAACAAATTCTATATTTCCAGAAGCAGAGATAAAAACTTATAAAGAAAATACAAAGCAACGATTGGCGATTAATCTTGAAAAAAATGATTTTTTAGCTAAACGACATTTCAATAATTTACTTTTTGGAAACCAACATCCTTATGGAAATATGTTGACTTCAAAAGATTGTGACGAATTGACCCAATCAGATTTAATTCGTTTTTTCAAGGAAAATTATCACTTAGCAAATTGTAAAATTATTGCAGCGGGCTTAATTACAGAACGAGAAATTCAACTCATAGACGAAGCAATTTCGAAATTACCAAATGAACCAAAAGCATTGCCTTCATTGCCTTTGATTGAATCAAAAGAAGCTCAAAAATGCTATTATGAAAAAACGGATGCTTTACAATCTGCTATTAGAATTGGAAAGTTAATTGGAAATAAAACCCACCCAGACTACATTGAACTAATTGTTTTGAATACAATTTTAGGGGGGTATTTTGGTTCAAGGTTGATGGCTAATATCAGAGAAGATAAAGGTTATACATATGGAATCGGATCTGGAATTGCTTCCACATTAGATACTGGTTTTTTTTACATAGCTACAGAAGTAGGAGTAGATGTTTGTGAAAGTGCTTTGAAAGAAATTTATTTAGAAATTGATAAATTGAAATCGGATCTGGTACCTGAGGAAGAACTAAATTTAGTTAAAAACTACCTATTGGGAACCTATCTTGGAAGCATTGAAAATGTGTTCAGTTATGCCGATAAATTCAAGGGAATTTACCCATATGGGCTAGATTATAACTATTATAATGAATACTTTAACAAGGTTAAAGCCATTAATTCTCAACGTATTATGGATTTGGCTAACAAATATTTCGCTTCAGGTACTTTAACTGAGGTAGTTGTAGGAAAAAAATAATATATTTGAAAGATGAAATTTCTTAAGCAACTATTTATTTTAGGGATTTTTTGGGCTCCGGCAGCATTTGCACAAATACCAACGGTGTCAATTGATTCAGTAACTGTCTTAAACGACCGTCAGGTGAGTATTAATTGGCAGGTATCTCCAAATACTACTGTAGACGGATACTATGTTTACAGAATTTACCAAAATAATTTAGGTCAAATGATTTTTGATGCGCCAATTACCATTAATGGCAGAAACAATAATCATTTGGTATACGAAGACAATTTCGGTCAAATCGATTTACCAAGTGAAAAATCGCTTAGGTTTTGGGTAACTGCTTTTGATAAAGATGTGAATCCAATTGCACAATCTGGCTTTGATACCTTAGCAGTAAAACCTCATCAAACGATATTTTTAAATCAAACAGTTGATCAATGCAATGGTACTGTTTATTTAAAATGGAATGCATATTCTGATAATCATAATGGTTTTTTCAATTCTTTAATAGCGCAAGAAAGCTATGAAATTTATGAAAGTCAAAACGGAGGTGCTTTTAAAAAAATAAATGTTGAGTTAAATAATCAAAACAGCTATAAACGCAGTGGTTTAATGTCGGGCATTGTATATCGTTACAAAGTAATTGCAAGGAGTAACGATGTAATGAACATTGGTGCTTCATCTACTTCAAACGAAAAAAGTTTTACGGGTACATTTTCTGTGGCACCGTCTTATGTATATTTATACAATGCAACTACTGCAGCAAACAACAGAACCATCACTTTATATTGGATGACAGATACTTCTAGCTGTCGTTTAACTTATTCTATTTTAATGTCGGAAGACAGCATAAACTTTAAAGAAGTAGCTCGTATAGATTCTCAAACCTATACACGTTTCAATGTTAAACCGATTGATAATTTGTTAACAGAAAGGTATGCTTACTATTTTAAAATTGTAACAACCACTGCCTGCCCAGACACTATTGATACCAGTAATGTTGTGCGTGTAGTACGATTAAAGGCAGAATATGTAAACCCAACAACCAATAAAATTTCATGGAATAATTATGAAGGTTGGGCTGCAGGTACTGGTTTCTTTGAATTGTACAGAGTAAAAAAAGACAGCGCTGGTATTGATATCAAAGATTTAATTGCAACTGTTGTACCGCCTACAAATTCATTTACAGATATCGATTTAACGCCTCCAGGTATTGATAATGCTACTTATTATTACATGAAAACGACCGAAGATGTAAACGATCCGTTTAATATTCAATCGGTTTCTTTGTCAAATAGGGCATATGTCTATAAAGAAATAAAAATTATTGCACCAGAAGTATTTACACCCAATGGTTTAACACCTGTTTTTCGTCCAAGAGTATTGACTACCAATAACAATAAATTTAGCCTTAGGGTATTTAACAGATGGGGTAAATTGGTTTTCGAAACAACCGACGAAGTGCTTGGATGGGATGGAAAAGACAAGGATTCGCATGATGTTTGCACTCCTGGTGCCTATGTTTATGTGGTGGAGTCTACAGACGCATTAGGAGCAATCATAAGGAAGAGTGGAACCGTGGCTTTGATAGATTAATTGGATATTTTCTTCATTATTCAATAATTTTTATACTTTTGTCCTGCAATTAATAACCCATAATTAATTGCTATGAATCTCGATCCAAACAAATTCGTTTCTGAAGGTTTAACCTACGATGATGTATTACTAATTCCTGCTTATTCTGAGGTTTTACCCAGAGAAGTAAATACATCAACTTTCTTAACAAAGAAAATCAAATTAAATGTTCCAATTGTATCTGCAGCGATGGATACGGTTACTGAATCTGATTTAGCCATTGCCATTGCACAAAATGGAGGAATTGGCATGTTACACAAAAACATGACCATTGCACGTCAGGCCGAAGAAGTAAGGAAAGTGAAACGTTCTGAAAGTGGAATGATTCAAGATCCAGTAACTTTACATCCAGAGGCAACATTATCAGAAGCATTTGCTTTGATGAGGGAATTTAAAATCGGTGGGATTCCAATTATTGATAAAAACCAACAATTATTGGGTATTCTAACCAATAGAGATATTCGTTTTCAAAAAGATTTAAAATTGAAAGTGAAAACAGTAATGACTACTGCAAATCTTATAACTGCTCCTCAAGGCACAGATTTGAAAAAAGCAGAGTTGATACTACAAAAACATAAAATTGAAAAGTTACCAGTAGTAGATAAAAAAGGCAAACTAACAGGTCTCATAACTTACAAGGATATTCAGAAGTTTAAAAACTTCCCTAATGCTTGTAAGGATGAGCAAGGACGCCTTAGAGTTGGCGCGGCTGTTGGTGTAACTGCCGACACTTTAGAGCGCGTTAGCGCGCTTGTAAATGCAGGAGTTGATGTTATAGCTATAGATACAGCTCATGGTCATTCTAAAGGGGTAATTGAAACTTTAAAAATGGTTAAAAAAGCTTACCCTAAATTACAAGTTATTGCGGGTAATATTGCTACTGCAGCGGCAGCAAAAGCTTTGGCTAAAGCAGGTGCTGATGCTGTAAAAGTTGGAATTGGGCCTGGTTCAATTTGTACTACAAGAATTATTGCAGGTGTTGGAGTTCCCCAATTATATGCTGTTTACGAATGTGCAAAAGCATTGAAGGGAACAGGTATTCCAGTTATTGCAGATGGTGGAATTAAACATACAGGTGATATTCCTAAAGCAATTGCAGCAGGAGCGAGTTGTATTATGGCAGGTTCATTATTCGCAGGAGTTGAGGAATCACCGGGTGAAACCATTATTTACGAAGGAAGAAAATTCAAATCATACCGTGGAATGGGTTCTATTGAAGCTATGGAAACTGGCTCAAAAGACCGTTACTTCCAAGATGCAGAAGATGACATTAAAAAATTAGTTCCTGAGGGTATTGTAGGTCGTGTTCCTTATAAGGGCACGCTTGCAGAAGTTATGCATCAATTTGTAGGTGGATTGAAAGCTGGAATGGGCTACTGCGGTGCAGGTACAATAGCTGCTATGCAACAAGCTAAATTTGTAAGAATTACTGCTGCTGGAATTAGAGAAAGTCATCCACATGATATTGTGATCACCAAAGAAGCACCAAATTATACCAGATAATTATAAGAATGAAAAGTGTATTGGTTTTTTGTGGTTCAAGTACAGGCAATAATTTAAGACTGATAGAAGAGGTTAAGTTATTAGCGCGTTTGCTTGCTGAACAAAATATTCGTTTGATTTATGGAGGAGGAAATGTTGGATTGATGGGAATTATTGCAAGCGAAATGTTAGCCAATAACGGAAAAGTTTTAGGAGTTATTCCTGAGTTTTTAAGATTCAAAGAATCTGGAGATTTGCCTTTAACTGAAAACATAGTTGTGGAAAGTATGCATGAAAGAAAAGCTTACATGTGTGACCAAGCAGATTATGTAATCACGCTACCAGGTGGATTTGGTACCATGGATGAAATGTTTGAAATGCTTACTTGGTTGCAATTGAATTTGCATGCTAAACCTATTGGAATATTGAATTTTGAAGGGTTCTACGATCATTTACTTATGCAATTAGATCAAATGCTAACGAATGGTTTTTTAAGACCTGTAAATCGTGAATTATTAATTTCAGCTAATGGGGTGAGTGATTTATTAGCTCAATTATTGGCTACAAAATTGGAACCAAATGACACTTGGTTTAGAGATAGAGATTTGTCTTAATTAAAATATTAACGCTTGTTATTTAAAATAAATGACCATGGATATTGAATTCAATAAAAATGAAGATGTCAACAAGCAACTAGTTGCAGACCTTAAAAATAGGTTTAAAAAAATTCAATTGGGAGGTGGCGAAAAAAATGCTGCTAAACAAAAGGAGAAGGGGAAAATGTTGGCTAGGGAAAGAATTGCAAACCTCATAGATCCGCAATCTAATTTTATTGAAATCGGTGCATTTGCTGCCGATGGAATGTATCAAGAACATGGAGGATGCCCTTCTGCTGGTGTAATAGCTGGTATCGGTTATGTTTCTGGCAAACAATGTATGATTGTGGCAAATGATGCTACTGTAAAAGCAGGTGCATGGTTTCCCATGACTGCAAAAAAGAATTTAAGAGCGCAAGAAATTTGTATTGAAAATAAATTACCTATTATTTATTTAGTAGATAGTGCAGGCGTTTACTTGCCCATGCAAGACGAAATATTTCCAGATAAAGAACATTTTGGTCGCATTTTTAGAAATAATGCCATCATGTCTTCTATGGGAATTCTTCAAGTTGCAGCTATAATGGGCAGCTGTGTTGCAGGCGGTGCTTACCTTCCAATCATGAGCGACGAAGCAATGATTGTAGATGGAACAGGTTCTGTTTTCTTAGCTGGTTCTTATTTAGTTAAATCGGCAATTGGAGAAGATATCGACAATGAATCTTTAGGCGGTGCGACGATGCATTGTGAAATATCTGGTGTAACAGATTATAAGCATGAAAACGATGCGGCTTGCTTAGCTTCCATTCGAAATATTTTTTCAAAAACAGGAGACTATCAATCAGCTGGTTTTAATAGAGTTTCGGCAAAATCTCCTAAAAAAGATCCCAAAGAAATTTATGGAATTTTGCCAGATAACAGAGAAAAACCATATGACATGTTAGAAATTATTCATCGATTAGTTGATGAATCTGATTTCGAACAATACAAGGAAAAATATGGTCAAACTATTATATGTGGTTTAGGTAGAATAGATGGTTGGGCAGTAGGAATAGTTGCCAATCAAAGAACAGTTGTGAAAAGTAAAAAAGGAGAGATGCAGTTTGGAGGAGTTATTTATTCAGATTCCGCTGACAAGGCAGCTCGTTTTATTATGAACTGTAATCAGAAAAAAATACCATTGGTGTTTTTGCAAGATGTAACTGGTTTTATGGTTGGATCTAGATCTGAGCAAGGTGGGATTATTAAAGATGGAGCAAAAATGGTAAATGCGGTAGCAAATTCTGTGGTACCTAAATTCACCATCGTTATTGGAAATTCTTATGGCGCAGGAAATTACGCCATGTGTGGAAAGGCTTATGACCCCCGATTAATATACGCTTGGCCAACTGCTAAAATTGCCGTAATGGGTGGATCTCAAGCCGCAAAAGTGCTATTACAAATACAAGCCGCTACTTTAAAAGCTAAAGGAGAAGTAGTTACTCCCGAAGTAGAAGCAGAATTGTTAAAGAAAATTACAGATAATTATACCGCACAAACTACCCCATATTATGCAGCTGCAAGGCTTTGGGTAGATGGAATAATTGATCCTTTAGAAACTAGGAAAGTGGTTTCAATGGGAATAGAAGCAGCTAATCATGCGGCAATAGAAAAAGCTTTCAATGTAGGAATTATTCAAACCTAGTAACATTTATTAAAAAAACATTTGGTACTTAGGTTTATTAATCTGTTTATTTGCAATTCTGAAGCATTATTCAGGAATTTATAGAACATGGCGAAAAATTTATTAATTGTAGAATCACCAGCGAAAGCTAAAACGATAGAAGGATATTTAGGTAAAGACTTTTTAGTGAAGTCTAGCTATGGACATATTCGAGATTTAGCAAAGGGCAATAATGCCATTGATGTTGCTAATAATTTTGAACAGCACTATGAAGTTCCAGCTGATAAAAAAGCAATCGTTTCAGAACTTAAAAAATTAGCAAAGGCTGCAGAAACAGTTTGGCTAGCATCCGACGAGGACCGTGAGGGAGAAGCAATTTCTTGGCATTTATTTGAAACATTAGGATTAACTGCAGACAAAACCAAAAGAATTGTCTTTCATGAAATTACTAAACCAGCAATTGTGAAAGCAATTGAGAACCCAAGAACAATTGATTATAATTTAGTAAATGCCCAACAAGCACGCAGGGTATTAGATAGGTTAGTTGGTTTTGAATTATCACCAATTTTATGGCGTAAGGTGAAGCCCTCGTTATCAGCGGGTCGTGTTCAATCTGTAGCAGTAAGATTAATAGTTGAAAGAGAAAGAGAAATCAATGCTTTTAACGCACAAGCAAGTTTTAAAGTGGTGGCATATTTTCATGCTCAAGACACCAAAAAAATAATTTTCAAAGCAGAACACCCTGATAGATTTGAATTAATTGGAGATGCAGAAAAGTTTTTAGAAGCATGTAAAAATGCTGCATTTACAGTTAAAAGTTTAGAAGTAAAGCCCGGAAAAAAATCGCCTGCTGCACCTTTTACCACTTCAACTTTACAACAAGAAGCCAGTAGAAAATTAGGGTTTTCTGTTGCACGAACCATGCAAGTAGCACAAAGATTATACGAATCTGGAAGAATTACCTATATGCGTACGGACTCTGTAAACCTATCAGAGACAGCATTAGAAGCTGCAAAAAGCGAAATTTTATCTGCATACGGACCGCAATACCATACCTTAAGGAAGTTTAAAACTAAATCTGCAGGTGCGCAAGAAGCCCATGAAGCAATTCGTCCAACTTATTTTGATCAACATTCAATAACTGGCGATAATGCAGATGTAAGATTATACGATCTAATTTGGAAGCGATCAATTGCTTCACAAATGAGCGAAGCACAATTAGAAAAAACAACTGCAAAAATTTCAATCTCAACTAGTAAAGAAGAATTAGTTGCTCAAGGTGAAGTATTACGTTTTGATGGATTTCTTAAAGTTTATATGGAATCTACTGATGATGAATTAGAGGTTACAGGTGAAGCGGAATCGGATAATAAAATGCTTCCGCCGTTAACAGAAAATCAATTGTTGACATTAGTAGAAATGAATGCGACGGAGAAATTTTCTAGAGCAGCAGCAAGATATACAGAAGCGAGTTTGGTTAAAAAGCTAGAAGAATTAGGCATTGGAAGACCATCTACCTATGCACCAACAATTGCAACAATTCAAAAAAGAGCTTATGTAATTAAAGAAGATAGAGAAGGTAAGCAAAGAAATTACCGCGTCTTAAATTTAAAAGATGCACAAATTACGCAATCGCAATTAGTAGAAAATGTAGGGGTAGAGAAATCTAAATTATTCCCAAGTGATATTGGAGCAGTTGTGAACGATTTCTTAGTTCAACATTTTCAAAATATTGTAGATTTTAATTTCACTGCAAAGGTGGAAAAAGAATTTGATGACATTGCACAAGGATTAACAGAATGGACTAAAATGATTCAAGCATTTTATACTCCATTTCATAAGGATGTTGAAAATACAATGGAAAATGCCGACAGGGCAAATACCAATAGAGATTTAGGCATCGATCCAGAATCTGGTAAACCTGTATCTGTTAGAATTGGTCGTTTTGGACCATTTGTTCAATTAGGTGAGGCAGACGAAGAAAATAATATTAAACCAAAATATGCAAGCTTGCGTTCAGGTCAAATGATAGAATCTATCACTTTGGCAGAAGCAATGGAGCTATTTAAATTGCCTAAAAATTTAGGTTTATTTGAAGATAAAGATGTGGTTATTGGCATTGGAAAATTTGGACCATATATCAGACACAATAGTATTTTTACATCTATTGGAAAAGAAGATGATCCACATACGATTGAATTACCAAGGTCAATAGAATTGATTTTGGCTAAGCGTGAAAAAGACGCAAATAAAATCATCAAATTATTTGATGAAAGTGAATTAGTTAAAGTTTTAAATGGCAGATGGGGACCTTACATTCAGTATGGTAAAGACAATGTAAAGATTCCAAAAGATATGGAAGCTACAGCGCTAACCTATGCAGATTGCGTGCGTTTGGCAGGTGGTCAGGAACCAGAAGATAAACCAGCTTACGCTAAAAAAGGTGCTAAAACAGCTACTAAAAAAACGGCAGCAACTAAATCTTCAACGGCTAAAAAAGCTGCACCGAAAAAAACAACAACTAAAACACCAGCAAAAAAAGCAGCGACAAAAAAAGTAGCTCCTAAAAAAGCTGCAGCTAAAAAGTAAGATGAAAAAAGACATCGATTTTCGTGTGGTTGAAGACATAGGTATTGCTATAGTACTGGAGTCAGATCAACTTAACCAACGAAATTGGAAAGTCTATTTATTGAACTTTAAATCAGAAACAATTACTGATATTTTAGTAAGTTCTAAAGGCTATGGAACCCTTCAAGATGAGCAAGTTCAAACTTCTTTATTTAGGCATTCATTAGGCAGTTTAATGCCAAATGAGTTTAAAGCAATTGAATTAATTGATGAATCTCTTTTTGCTTTAACCAATGAATTTTGGCTTAGTTTTTACATAAACAATACGATTTTTGATAAGAAATTTATTTTTTTACCCGAGACGGTAATTGATGCTAATCTTATTCAAATACCTATAATTCATAAACTTGGCGTGCTAATTAGATAAATTTTAGTATGTTTATGTTTCAACATTGAGTATGCATTCAACCATTTTATCGGTTAAAAATTTAGCTGTCCAATTCACTTCAGAAGATGGTGTTTATGAGGCTGTAAAAGGCATTTCATTTGACATACCAAGAGGGAAAATTATAGGAATAGTAGGTGAATCTGGTTCGGGAAAATCGGTAACCTCACTTGCCATAATGCGACTGTTAGCAAATCATAATAGTAAAGTTTCGGGAAGCATTCAATTACATACTACAACTGAATCCATTGATGTTTTAGCTGTTTCTGAGTATCAAATGACTGCCATTCGTGGAAATAAAATTGCCATGATTTTTCAGGAACCCATGACCTCTTTGAATCCCGTTCATACTTGTGGTGCTCAGGTTTCTGAAGCAATTCGAAGACACCAAGGTGTTGGAAAAGCTGAAGCAAAAGCACAAACAATAAAATTATTTACAGAAGTACAACTACCAAATCCTACACAATTATACGATAGATACCCTCATGAAATTTCTGGAGGTCAAAAGCAGCGAGTGCTAATTGCAATGGCTTTAAGCTGCGACCCCGAATTGTTGATTGCAGACGAACCTACAACCGCTTTAGATGTAACTGTTCAAAAAAACATTGTTGATCTTTTAAAAAGAATCAGAGACGAAAGAAACATGAGTATGATTTTTATCTCTCATGATTTAGGGGTGATTTCAGAAATTGCAGATGAAGTAATTGTGATGTATCGAGGAGATATTTTGGAACATCAATCTGTAAAAGATATTTTCAATAAACCTCAGAATCCATATACTATTGGTCTTTTGGCTTGTAGGCCAAATATGAATCTTCAGTTAAAAAGGTTACCAACTGTAAATGATTTTTTAAATAACAATCAAGATTCAACTAATCAATTTAAAGCAAAATCATTAGTAGAATTAATAGAAGAATATGCTATTTCTGATGAAGAAATAAAAAATCGTAGGGCTAAAATATATGCACAAGCGCCAATTGTTTCTGTTAAAAACTTACAAAAATGGTATCCAATTAGTAAAGGCATTTTTACAAAAGCAAAATCATTTCACAAAGCAGTCAACGACGTTTCATTTGACATCTATCCAGGTGAAACGCTTGGACTTGTTGGAGAATCGGGCTGTGGTAAAACTACATTGGGTAGGTGTTTACTCCGTTTAATTGAACCAACCAATGGGGAGGTAAATTACCGTAACAGCTCTTTAACTAAGCTCAGCACGCGAGAAATGCGTTCACTGAGGAAAGAGTTACAAATTGTATTTCAAGACCCTTATTCGGCTTTAAATCCAAAATTTACAATTGGAGCTGCAATAATGGAACCCATGCAAGTCCATGGATTACATCAAAATGATAAAGCACGAAAAAACATAACAATTCAACTACTTGAACAAGTTGGCTTAAGTGAGGCAGCATTTAACAAATATCCACATGAATTCTCTGGTGGACAAAGACAAAGAATTTGTATTGCAAGAGCATTGGCCTTACAACCAAAAGTGATTATATGTGATGAGTCTGTTTCTGCTTTAGATGTTTCCGTTCAAGCACAGGTTTTGAATTTATTATCAGATTTACAAGAAAAATTCCAATTGAGTTATTTGTTTATATCGCATGATTTATCAGTTGTAAAACATTTTTCTGATAGAATGTTGGTCATGAATGCTGGACAAATAGTAGAACAAGGATTTCCAGAAGAAATATACCTGAATCCAAAACAGGAGTATACGCAAAAACTCATTGCAGCTATTCCTGGTAAAACATTATTAACACCGCAATCAAATGGCTAACAAAAAGAATAGCGCAATTAAAAATATACTTCAGCAATTAATTATAGATGCTTTTGCAGAACAAATGCATCAGAATTTCAACTATAAACAAATTGCAGCGAAATTAAAAGTAGAAGATCCAGCCACACGACAATTGATTTCAGAAATTATTGTTGAATTGGCCGAAAAAGGCAGTATCAAAGAGGTTGCTAAGGGAAAGTATCAATTAAAAGAGCTCCAAAACCATGTGGTTGGCAGGATAGATATGGCACAGAATGGCTCCGCTTATTTAATTGTGGAAGGCATGGAGGAAGACATTTATATTTCGCCAAGAAAATTACGTAACGCTCTACATGGAGATCAAGTAAAAGCATTTATGTATGCTAAACGCAATGGTAAAAATTTAGAAGGCGAAGTGCTTGCTATTTTAGAACGTGCAAAAATGGAGTTTACTGGAATTATTCAAGTGAATGCAAAATTTGCTTTTCTAATTCCAGATAATAAAAAAATGAACCATGATATTTTTATTCCATTGGATAAATTGAATGGTGCAAAAGATAAAATGAAAGCGGTAGTTAAAATTACCGATTGGCCTGCTAGCTCTAAGAACCCATTTGGCACTGTGGTTGCTGTTTTAGGTGTTCAGGGTGAACATGAAACAGAAATGAACGCTGTTTTAGCAGAATATGGTTTTCCACTTGATTTTCCTAAAGAAGTTGAAACCGAATCAGAGGCTATTAGTACTAAAATAACTGCTTCAGATATTAAAGGTAGAAGAGACATGCGAAAGGTTTTGACTTTTACCATTGATCCATTTGATGCGAAAGATTTTGATGATGCCATTTCATTTCAAATTTTACCTAATGGCAATTTTGAAATAGGCGTTCACATTGCAGATGTATCTCATTATGTTAAACCAAATACTGCTTTAGATAAAGAAGCAAATGAAAGAGGAACTTCGGTTTATTTAGTTGGTAAAGTAATTCCAATGTTACCAGAGAAACTCTCCAATAACTTGTGTTCATTGAGACCTAAGGAAGACAAATTAACGTTTTCGGCAATTTTTGAAATGGATAAAAATGCCAATGTATTGTCAGAATGGTTTGGAAGAACCATTATTCATTCAGATAGAAGGTTTACCTATGAAGAAGTGTGGGAAATTATTCAGGCTAAAACTGGTGACCATGCTGACGAAATTTTAAGATTAAATGAACTTGCCTATATTTTAAGAAACCAACGTTTTAAAAATGGTGCCATTAATTTTGAAAGCGCAGAAGTAAAATTCAACCTAGATGAAACTGGTAAACCTATTGGTGTTTATATTAAGGAAAGAAATGATGCGCATAAATTAATTGAGGATTTTATGCTTTTGGCAAATCGAAAAGTAGCCGAATTTATTGCAAAAAAAGGTTCGAAAAAGAGTCCCTTGACCTTTGTTTACCGTTCACATGATGCGCCTAAAAAGGAAGTTTTAGAAGGTTTTGCCAAATTTGCCGCTCGTTTTGGTTATAAAATTCAAACCAAAAACCATGCAGAAATTTCAAAGTCAATGAACTCATTGATGTCTGACGTTGAGGGTAAAAAAGAACAAAATGTTTTGACACAATTGGCCATTCGTTCAATGGCAAAAGCAATTTATACGACCAAAAAAACCAGTCATTATGGATTGGCATTTGATTATTATACACATTTTACTTCACCCATTAGAAGATACCCAGATGTAATGGCGCATAGATTATTGCAACATTATTTAGATGGACAAAAATCTGTTGATGCGGAGGTTTATGAAAAGATGTGTTTACATGCTTCTCAAATGGAAAAACGTGCAGCAGATGCTGAACGATTATTTATTAAATACAAGCAAGCAGAATACCTTGCAGACCAAATAAACAAAGAGTTTGCGGGTATTATTTCTGGCGTAACAGAATGGGGTATTTATGTAGAAATTGTGGAAAATAAATGTGAGGGAATGGTGAGGTTGAGAGACATCGACGATGATTTTTATGTATTAGACCAAGCAAATTATTGCATCATTGGTCAAAGAAAAAGAAAAAAATTCCAATTAGGAGATGAAGTACGCATCAAAGTAAGGAAGGTTGATTTAGCAAAAAAACAAATCGATTTTCAATTAATAACAGATTCGCTCATTCATAACGAAACAAAAAAAAGAAATAATAAAAGATAATCGAATAGAACCCGATGAACGAAATTGAACAATATCAAAAAACCATTAATGAATTTATAGCGCAAAATAAGTTCAGTAAATTTCCGCATGAATTATATGAACCCCTAGATTATATCATGGCGCTAGGAGGCAAGCGTATGAGACCTGTGATGGTGATGATGGCTTGTGATTTATTAAATGGTAAAATGGAAGATGCGGTTCCGGCTGCAATGGCAATTGAAACTTTTCATAATTTTACTTTAATCCACGATGACATTATGGATAATGCGCCGGTTCGTAGAGGTAAAATTACCGTACATGAGAAATGGAATGTGAATACTGCTATACTTTCTGGAGATGTTATGTTGATTGAAGCATATGCATTGCTAATGCGTTATGAGAATGATTTATTGAGACAAATTCTAACTATTTTTAATAAGAGTGCTATTGAAGTTTGTGAAGGTCAACAAATAGATATGAATTTTGAAAATAGGATAGATGTTACATTGGATGAATATATTCATATGATTACCTTGAAAACAGCTGTTGTGTTGGGTGCTAGCTTAGAAGTGGGTGCGTTAATTGCAGGCGTTTCACCAAAACAAGCACATCATTTATATGAATTTGGAAGAAATATGGGCATCGCATTTCAATTACGAGATGACTATTTAGATTTATATGCAGATCCTGAAAAATTTGGAAAACAAGTAGGAGGTGATGTTATATCAAATAAAAAAACATTCATGTTAATAAAAGCGTTAGAATTAGCTAAAGACAATGATGCTATTACATTAAATAAATGGTTGCAAGCTCCTACTTTTAATGCCAGTGAAAAGGTTGAGGCAATTAAAAATATATTTGATCAATTGTCTATTCCGCAATTATTAAATGATGCAGTAGCAAGCTATGCAAACCTTGCCTGGAAAGAGTTTGAGCAAATTGAAGCTGCTGAAGACAAGAAAAAAATAATGTCTGATTTTATGAAAGGATTATTGGCAAGGGAGGTTTAATAATAATATACGAATTCAACAATGTCATTGTTTTGAATAGTAATATTCTTATTATTTGCTTTTATATAGGAAACTATATTTCCTGTTACAGTGACTGATCCTTTAAGTACTTTTACACCATTTATAAACATCATTATTTTACTGTTCACATTTGGTTGATGTGTAAGTGAAAATGTTACATCATCAAAAGACGCAATAATTTGATCTTCAGCTTCTCTAACTAGACTAAAATCTAAACCTTCTTCAGCAGAATATATTTTACTTTTTCCATCTCCCTTAAGTATTCCAGATAAACTATCTGCTCCTGTTCCGCCATTACTTACAGATAATACACCACTTACTTTATTCTTAGATAACGGTATAAATGTAGCATTTGTTAAATTAATTGCACTTGGTGTACCTAGGTTTGGATTAAATAAAGTTGGTGACGTCGCTAAAATTACATCTCCTGATCCAGAAGTTGAAAGTTCCTGTATTATACCGGCACTACCTGGCCCTCTTCCAAGTATTTTATTCGCAGTAACATTTTGAATTTTAGCATAAGTAACACTTGCATTTTTTATTTTAGTTTGGGTAACAGCATCATTGGCTAATTTTGTTTCAGTTACTGCACTAGTTCCAATTTTAGTTTCAGTTACTGCACCAGTTCCAATTTTAGTTTCAATAACTGCTCCAGTAGCAATTTTAGTTTGACTGACAGCATTTGTTGCTAGTTTAGTTTGGGTTACAGCACCATCAAATATTTTAAATTCAGTTACGGCATCGTCTGCAATTTTAGCTTCTGAAATTGCATTGTTTTGAATTTTATCTACACTCACGGAGTTACTAGCAATTTTAGTTTGAGTAACTGCATCACTCGCAATTTTTGATTCTGTAACTGCAATACTTGCAATTTTTGATTCTGTAACTGCATCTATGGCAATTTTTAGTCCAGTAACAGCATCATCAGCAATTTTAGTTTCAGTTACTGCACCATTTGCAATTTTAGTTTCTGTAACTGCATCAATAGCTATTTTTGGACCAGTTACTGCATCATTTGCAATTTTAAATTCTGAAATAGCATTGTTTGCTATGTTTGCTTCTGATATTCCAGCATTTCCAGATAAATTACTATTTGTTAAACCAGTAATAGTATTGAATCCTGCTGCAATTGTTTTGTTTTTAAATGTTTCTGTTCCTATTAATGTTGCTAATGTACCCGAAATTGGTAAGGTTACATTGGTTGCTGCTGTACTCACTAAAGTAGTAGCAAAGGCCCCCGATGTTGTAAATGCTCCAGCAGTAATAATGTTCCCACCTAAACTAATAGATTTACCAGTATTAGCAATTCCTGTGCCTCCATTTGCACCAAGAACTATACCGGATACATTTGTTGCGTTTCCATTTAAGGTTGCTGTAATAGTTCCTGCAGAAAAGTTACCTGATGAATTTCTAGCTACTATTGCATTATTTGTATTTGCGGAAGTAGCAGTAGTTGCAGTGTTTGCAACTTTTCCATCAGTTACGATTGTAGCTAATTTAGTATCAGCTATATTAGCTAAGGTAGCAATTTTAGAATCGTCAATTACTCCTGTTGCAATTAATGGCAAATCAGCTGTTCCAGATAAATCACCTGCTAACTTGATTTTCCCTTTTGTTGTAGTAGTAGCATCTGGAGTTAAGGCATTTGCTAAAACAAATTCAGTTGTAGCAATTTGAGTTGTGTTTGTTCCTAAAATTGCTGTAGGAGCCAAAGGAATACCTGTTAAAGTTGGAGAAGCTAATGGTGCTTTTAAATCTAAAGCATCTTGGGTAGCTGTTGAAATAGGTTTACTTAAATCTGAAGTATTATCAACTAGATTTATATTAAAATTTGTTTTAGCAGCTAATAAGTTACTTGCTCCGGTTCCACCGTTTGCTATTGCAACTACACCTGTAACATTTGATGCTGTTCCACTGGCATTACCTGTTAAATTTGCAGTTATTGTACCAGCAGAAAAATTTCCTGATCCATCTCTTGAAACTATAGTATTAATGCTATTTATATTTGTAGCAGTTGTTGCAGAATTGGAAACTTTATTAGAAGAAGTTATAGTAGCTAATTTAGTATCAGCAATTGCTGCAGTTGCAGAAATTTTAGAGTTATCAATTACACCGGGAGCAATTAATGGTAAATCAGCCGTACCGGTTAGATCTCCAGCTAATTTTAATTTCCCCTTTGTTGAAGTATTTGCATCTGGTGTTGATGCATTAGCCATTACGAATGCTGTAGTAGCTAATTGAGTGGTATTTGTGGCTAATGCTGCTGTTGGTGCTGTTGGTATACCCGTTAGGTTAGGAGAGGCTAACGGTGCCTTTAAATCTAATGCTGATTGTGTAGCCAATGAAACAGGTTTATTTAAATCTGAAGTATTATCAACTTGATCTAATATTAAATTTGTTTTTGCACCAGCTATAGTTGTAGCACCTGTTCCTCCATTTAAGATTGAAATAATCCCTGTTACATTTGATGCAGTTCCACTTGCATTGCCTGTTAAATTTGCAGTTATTGTTCCTGCAGTAAAATTTCCAGATGCATCTCTTGAAACTATCGCATTATTGGTATTTAAATTTGTTGCAGTAGTTGCAGAATTTGCAACTTTTCCTGCAGAAGAAATAGTGGCTAAATTTGCATCTGTTATTCCTGCAGTGCCAGATAAATTTGCATTCGTTAACCCTGAAATTGTATTTGATCCTGCAGCAATACTTTTGTTCGTAAATATTTCGGTACCTGTTAAAGTAGCTAAGGTGCCTGTTATTGGAAGTGTAACGTTAGTTGCAGCAGTTGAAACCAGAGTAGTAGCGAAGGCGCCTGAAGTTGTTAGATTTCCACCTAATGTAATTGTTTTGCCGGAATTTGCAATTCCAGTTCCACCATTTGCACCAAGCACAATCCCCGTAACATTTGCAGCTGTTCCACTGGCATTACCTGTTAAATTTGCTGTAATTGTTCCTGCAGAAAAATTTCCAGATGCATCTCTCGAAACTATTGCATTGTAAGTATTTAAATTTGTTGCAGTAGTTGCAGAATTTGAAACTTTATTTGCAGATGATATAGTAGCTAATTTAGTATCTGCAATTGCTGCAGTTGGGGAGATTTTAGAGTTGTCAATTACACCAGGAGCTACCAGTGGTAAATCAGCTGTGCCTGTTAAATCTCCGGCTAATTTTAATTTTCCTTTTGTTGTTGTATTAGCATCTGGTGTAGAAGCATTAGCCATTACAAATGCTGTAGTTGCAATTTGTGTCGTATTTGTGGACAAAGGAGCAGTAGGAGCAGTTGGAACACCAGTTAAGCTTGGAGAGGCTAATGGAGCTTTTAAATCTAGCGCAGCCTGGGTAGCAGTTGAAATAGGTTTGTTTAAATCTGTGGTATTATCTACTTGATCTAAATTGAAATTTGTTTTTGCACCTAAAACGGTACTGGCACTTGTACCACCATTAATTACAGATACGATTCCAGATACATTTGTAGCATTACCATTTAACGTTGCAGTAATAGTTCCTGCTGAAAAATTACCACTCGCATCTCTTGAAACAATGGTGTTATTATTATTTAAATCAGTTGCAGTAGTTGCAGAATTTGCAACTTTTCCTGCAGAAGAAATAGTCGCTAAATTTGCATCCGTAATTCCTGCGCTTCCTGATAAGTTAGCATTCGTTAATCCAGAAATTGTATTTGCTCCAGCAGCAATATTTTTGTTAGTAAAAGTTTCAGTACCTGCTAAAGTGGCTAATGTTCCAATTGTAGGAAGGGTAACGTTTGTTGCAGCAGTAGCAACTAATGTAGTAGCAAAAGCACCTGAAGTTGTAAGGTTTCCACCTAAAGTAATTGTTTTGCCAGTATTCGCAACTCCCGTGCCACCAATCGCACCAGGGATAATTCCAGTTATTTTAGATTGGTCAACACTTAAAATTTTAACATTTGTAACTGCATTATCTGCAATTTTACTAGTGGTTACGTTTAAATCTTGAATTTTTATTGTAGTTACTGCATTGTCTACAAGTTTAGGATTTGTTACGTTTAAATCAGCAATTTTAGCTGTAGTAATTGCATTATTTGCAATTTTTGCAGTAGTAACATTTAAGTTTTGAATTTTATTTGTAGTGACAGCATTACTGATAATTTTTCCAGCGGTAATTGCCGAATCTACTAATTTATTTGTAGTTACATTCGCATCTAAAATCTTTGAAGTGATGATTGCATCATCCGCAACCTTGGCTGTTGTTACGTTTGCATCCAAAATTTTTGAAGTGATAACTGAATTATCCGCAAGCTTAGCAGTGGTAACTGCATTATTAGCAATTTTCGTCGTTGTTACATTTACATCTAAAATTTTAGCAGTAGTAACAGCATCATCTGCAAGCTTAGCAGTGGTTACATTTAAGTTTTGAATTTTATTAGTAGTAACGGCATTACTTACAATCTTTCCTGCAGTAATAGCCGAATCAACAATTTTCGCAGTAGTTACATTTGCATCTAAAATCTTAGCAGTAGTAACTGAATTATCCGCAAGCTTAGCAGTGGTTACATTTAAATTTTGAATTTTATTAGTAGTAACTGCATTACTTACAATCTTTCCTGCAGTAATAGCCGAATCAACAATTTTCGCAGTAGTCACATTTGCATCTAAAATCTTAGCAGTAGTAACTGAATTATCCGCAAGCTTAGCAGTGGTTACATTTAAGTTTTGGATTTTGTTTGTAGTAACAGCGTTACTGATAATCTTCCCAGCTGTAATAGCTGAATCCGCAAGCTTAGCAGTGGTTACATTTAAGTTTTGGATTTTGTTTGTAGTAACAGCATTACTGATAATCTTTCCAGCTGTAATAGCTGAATCCGCAAGCTTAGCAGTGGTTACATTTAAGTCTTGGATTTTGTTTGTAGTAACAGCGTTACTGATAATCTTTCCAGCTGTAATAGCTGAATCCGCAAGCTTAGCAGTGGTTACATTTAAGTTTTGAATTTTGTTTGTAGTAATAGCATTGCTGATAATCTTCCCAGCTGTAATTGCTGAATCCGCAAGCTTAGCAGTGGTTACATTTAAGTTTCTTATTTTATTAGTAGTTATCGCAGAGTCAGCAATTTTAATAGTGTTGATGGAATTATCCTTAAATTTTGCATTTGTAACACTACTATCGGCAAGTTTATCAGTAGTAATATTAGCATCAAGTATTTTTGAAGTAGTAACTGCATTTTCGGCAAGCTTAGCAGTTGTAATATTTAAGTTTTTAATTTTAGCTGATGTAATTGCAGAATCTAAAACTTTAGCAGTAGTTATATTTGCATCTAATATTTTAGAAGTGGTAACCGCATTATTTGCAATTTTAGCGGTTGTTACACTTAGGTCTTTTAATTTTATGGTACTAACACTGGAGTCAGCTAAACGATCGGTTGTTACACTTTTAGGATATATTTTACTGGTTGTTACTGCAGAATCCGCTAATTTATTTGTAGTTATTTTTTTATCTCCAATAATTGGTAGAAGGGCAGTACCGGTTAAGTCACCGTTCAACCTAATGAGACCTTTTACTGTTTCAGTTGCATCAGGTGTGGCTCTTTTTATGGCATCATTTACAAAATAAGTATTGGCAATTTGATTGGTATTAGTACCTATTGGAGCTGTGGGTGCCTCTGGAATGCCAGTAAATATTGGGTCTTCTAGGTTTGCTTTAGAATTTAAAGCAGTTTGAACTTTTTTCGAGATGGGTTTGTCAATGTCTCTTGTATTGTCAACATTACCTAATCCTAAATTTACTCTTGCTAAACTTGGTGAAGTTGCTCCGGTACCTCCGTTAATAACACCCACTAAACCATTAACGGTATAAGCATTTTGTGCGTATAATGAGTAGGGTACACTGAGTAATTCGCTGATACCAGAAATGGTATAATTATTACCTCCGCTTGGATCAATTTCTGTTTTTAAATAAAATGGGCCATTGATCCAGTTGATACTTGAAAAAGAAAGTCCAAGTGGATTATTTCCTATTTGAATGCTAATTACACCACTTGCATTAGTTGTTGGGCTTTGTCTTTCTACATAAACGGCTGTTCCTAAAATCGAACCTTGAATAATAGATACCCTTAAACCAATTGTTTGATTCACTATTAAAGCATTGCTCGTATTTCTAACAATTGCTTGATAGCTTATTTTCTGAGGAACCTGTGCCATTGCCTCACAAAAAATAATTAAAAAGAAAAAAAGTGCTAATAGTCTTCTCATTGATTAATTTTTGACAATTTTATAAGTAACCACTTCTTTATTAAAATGCTTTACTTTTAATAAATAACTTGC
Source organism: Sphingobacteriaceae bacterium (assembly GCA_024645045.1). Classification (GTDB taxonomy): domain Bacteria; phylum Bacteroidota; class Bacteroidia; order Sphingobacteriales; family Sphingobacteriaceae; genus CAIKLP01. The sequence goes on along the minus strand of JAHEGO010000017.1, from coordinate 4,499 downwards.
TAAAATATATTCCTTGAAATCAATTTTCGTTTCGCGATTTTCAATATTGTTTTGCGCTAAAGTTTTTCCATTGATATCAATTACTTCGTAAGAAAGTTGATTGTATTTTTCATTATCAATTTTAAGGATTACGAAATCTGCTGTTGGATTTGGGTAAACGGAACAGTTCAATGAAATTTGAAAACTTGGATCAACATGTTTTTCGATGATTATTTCATAGGGCTGTTGAATTCCATGTAATACATTTCCATTTTTTCCAACAATATCAGAAAATACCATTTGCCCTACAGAATAATATCCAGATCCACCGGTGCCCGTTACCGATCCTCCAGATACAGGAACTGTTTCTTGCGCAGATGCATTTACTTGAAATATCATCAAGCACATAAAAAATAACATTATTGATTTAATTGACATCAATTCCTTTTTTTATAGGGGTAGTAAATTTACAAAAAAAATAGCAATTTCCTTGTAAATCAGCTGTTAAGTTTTTGTTTAAATTAAAAATCGAGTCATTTTATGCAAAAAAAAAGCCCTTAGTTCACTAAGGGCTTTTTTTTATGAATATTGAAAACTATGCTTCAGCAACTACTGCCTCGAAAGGAATAATCGAAACATAAGACTTATTGTCTTTTTTCTTTCTAAATTCTACTGTACCATCTACTAAAGCGAATAAAGTATGGTCTTTACCAATACCTACATTCTTAGCTGGATGGTGTTTAGTACCTCTTTGACGAACAATGATATTACCAGCGATAGCTGATTGACCACCATAAATCTTGATACCTAATCTTTTACTGTGGGATTCGCGACCGTTTTTCGAACTACCGGCCCCTTTTTTATGTGCCATTTCTTATATTTCTTTAATGGTTTTTACCTTTTTTAACTAAGCTACAATATTTGAAATTTGGATTTTAGTAAAGTACTGACGATGTCCGTTCTTTTTCTTGTATCCTTTTCTACGTTTTTTCTTAAAAACGATTACTTTGTCACCTTTTAAATGAGACAGGATTGTAGCAGTAACTTTAGAACCAGAAACAGTAGGAGCACCTACAGTTACTTTTCCGCCATTATCAACTAATAAAACCTTGTCAAATTCAATACTAGCGCCCTCATTTCCTTGTAGTCTGTGTACAAAGATTTGCTGGTCTTTTGCAACTTTAAACTGTTGCCCGGCTATATCTACTATTGCGTACATGTTGGTTTATTTGGTTTATAATTATTTTAATGAATCGCAAAAGTAAGCAAATTGCATTAAAATCCAAATTTAGATTGAAAATTATTCAGTTTTTAGTTCATTTTCCCATTTACTCACAACTACTGTTGCGATAGAATTCCCGATAACATTAGTTGCAGAGCGTCCCATGTCTAAAATTGGATCAATACCCATTAATAGCAATAAACCGGCTTCAGGGATATGAAACATTGATAAAGTGCCAGCAATAACCACTAATGAGGCTCTTGGAACACCTGCAATCCCTTTACTAGTTAGCATTAGTACCAATAACATGGAAATTTGTTCTTGAATGCTTAATGTAATTCCATATGATTGTGCTATAAACAAAGAAGCAAAGGTCATATACATCATAGAACCATCTAAATTGAATGAATAGCCTAAGGGTAAAACAAAACTTACAATTTTATTACCACAACCAAATTTTTCTAATTGTTGAATGGTTTTTGGTAAAGCAGCTTCGCTACTAGAAGTAGTATATGCAATTAAAACTGGGTCTAAAATATGTTTCAATAAAGAAAATATTCTTTTTTTGATCACAGCGGCACCAGCAGAAATTAATACCAACCATAAAACCAATAAGCCGAAATAAAATTCCAGAATAAAAATACCATAATTACCTAAAACACTTATTCCTTGTTGAGCTATCACTGCTGTCATGGCTCCAAAAACTGCAAAAGGTGCAAAATTCATTACAAAGCCAGTCACTTTCAACATTACATCAGATAAAGCATCCATTGCAGAAATAACGCCTTTTCCTTTTTCACCAATTGCAGCTGTTCCTATTCCAAAAAATAATGAGAAAACGATAATTTGAAGAATTTCATTTTTTGCCATAGCTTCAAAAATACTTTTTGGGAAAACATGTTTGATGAATTCTTTAACAGATAATGCTGTTTTTTCTATACCTGTACTTGCTGTTTCAGGAGGTAATGAAAGTGCCATCATTTTACCTGGTTGAAATAAATTCACCAATAACATGCCTAAAAAAAGTGACACAAATGTGGCAGATAAAAACCATAACAAGGTTTTCCCACCAATTCTACCAACTGAATTCAAATCACCTAACTTAGCAACCCCAACAACTAATGTAGCGAATACCAAAGGTGAAATAATCATTTTAACTAAATTCAAAAATACATCACTTAGAATTGGAATAAACTCAACAAAACCAGCAATTCTAGGCATGTCTTTATTGATATTACAATAAAATCCGGTGGCAATACCCAATAGAAGTGCTATAAAAATATATAGCGTTAATTTATTTTTCATAATTATTCCTTACTAGCACCTTCGTTCCATATTTGTGTTTTCAAGACATAAGTGCTGTCTGTTTTCTTCGACCAAACGTTTACGTAGTTATAACTTTCCATATCGACTGTATCTTTTACATTCAAAATAATAGAAATTACAGAAGTGCCAGATTCAATAATTTGATCTTCGGAACCATAAATTGAAACTGGTTGGTATTTTATTCCACACAAACCAAATTCATAAGCATTTTTATACCAATTTTGAATGGCTTTAATTCCTTTATTTCCAGCTTCTCCAGGAGGGTAGATAGTCGCGTCTGCAGCAAATATTTTTGTTAAACTATCTGCATCTTTATTACCAATTAATACCATTAATTGCGAATCAGATTTGCTGACAATAGTGTTCATTTGTACTTCGCTGATGCCTTCTTTACTTTGATTACAAGCAAATAATATAGAAATACTAATCATCAATAAGGCTAATTGGCTGTTTTTCATGTTTTCTGTTTTTAATATTGCCTAAATTAACGAAGCTTACGGCAATTCCAAAATTTGTTCACAATTTGAATACAAAACTTATCTTTGTGGCATGTGGTACAATAATATTTTAGAAACAATAGGGAATACTCCTTTAGTTAAATTAAATAAAATAACTAGTGTGATTCCTGCAACAGTATTGGCAAAGGTTGAATCAACCAACCCAGGTAACTCTATTAAAGACCGTATGGCTTTAAAGATGATTGAAGATGCAGAACGCGATGGTAGATTAAAACCAGGAGGTACAATCATTGAAGGAACATCTGGTAACACCGGTATGGGACTGGCTATTGCAGCTGTTATTAAAGGATACAAATGTATTTTTACAACCACAGATAAACAGTCAAAAGAAAAAGTTGATGCTTTGAGAGCATTTGGTGCCGAAGTAATTGTATGTCCAACCAATGTTGAACCTGAAGATCCTCGTTCCTATTATTCTGTTTCTTCAAGACTGGTAAATGAAATACCAAATGCTTGGAAACCCAATCAATACGATAATTTGTCGAATTCTTTGGCACACTATGAGCAAACAGGACCAGAAATTTGGAATCAAACGGAAGGAAAAATTACACACTTAGTGGTTGGAGTTGGAACAGGTGGTACTATTTCAGGTACAGCAAAATATTTAAAAGAACAAAATCCTAATATCAAAATAATTGGAATCGATACCTATGGTTCTGTATTTAAAAAATACAAAGAGACAGGAATTTTCGATAAAGATGAAATTTATCCATACATCACCGAAGGAATTGGCGAAGATTTTTTACCTGAAAACGTAGACTTTAGTTTAATTGATCAATTTGAAAAAGTAACAGATAGAGATGCTGCTTTAATGACTAGAGAAATTGCTAGACAAGAAGGTATATTTGCTGGAAACTCAGCGGGTTCAGCTATTGCGGGTTTATTGCAATTGAAAAATCAGTTCAAAGCAAGCGATGTGGTAGTGGTGATTTTCCACGACCACGGTACAAGATATTTAGGTAAAATGTACAATGATGATTGGTTGAGAGAACGTGGATTTTTAGAAAGAAACAAAGCAAAATTTGCCGAAGACTTAATCGCAAATCATAGAGAGTTAAATTTAATAACGGTCAATGAAAACAGCCTTATTGCAGAGGCTTGCGAAAAAATGAATAAATATGGTATTTCTCAAATACCGGTTGTCAATGACGCTGCAGAATTTGTAGGTTCATTAACAGACACTCATTTATTCTCTATCTTATTAAATGATGAAAGTGTGAAATCAAAACCTACAAAAGATGTGATGCAAGCACCATTTACACAAGTGCCTTCAAATGCAACGATAGAAGAGGTTTCAAAGAAATTAACTAAAGATAATCCTGCCGTAATTGTACAAGATAGGGGTGGTAATGTTCACATTATTACCAAGTACGATGTAATTCAATCTATTGCTGAATAATCAGCAATAGATTGAAATTATTTAGACTCTTTTAATATCAGCACCAATTGCTTTT
>JAHEGO010000018.1 GCA_024645045.1 Sphingobacteriaceae bacterium | reverse complement strand
AGGGTGATGAATATTCAATTAGGCGATTTAAAAATTGGACAATTGAGAAATCTGACTTTACAAGAAGTAGAAGTTTTGGCTAGTCTATTATCAAATTCAAAAAACGAAGTTCCATTTAAAGAAATTAAAAGAGACCGAGCAGCAGATGATTTTTCAGAAGGAAAGAAAAAATCAGCGAAAGCATTTTTTGGCGAAAGAAAAAACAGATCAAACGCAGGCGCTTCAGACCATAGTGCCAGAGATAAAAGAGCAGCAGAAAAGGCCGCTAAAAAACAAAAACCTTCGCATTTTGAAGCCAAAGATGCAGCTAAACGCAATTATAAGAAAAGGTAATGGGCCTAAAGAGTGCTTCAATTAGTGAAATCAAAAAAGAACTGAGCCACTTAAATGAAGTGGAATTAATGGAACTTTGTTTAAAATTAGCCAAATACAAAAAGGAAAATAAAGAACTACTCAGTTATTTACTTTTTGATGCACAACAAGAATTACAATTTATTGAAAATGCCAAAGAAGAAATTACTTTAATATTTGATCAAATAAATACCAGTAATAGTTATTTGGCTAAAAAAACAATTAGAAAAGCACTTAAACATGTCCGCAAATACGCTAAATACGTGGGTTTAGCGAGTACAGAAATTATACTCACTAGTTATTTTTGTAAATTAATACTGGATTCGGGATTAGTGCTAACTCAAAATACGGCACTACACAATTTATACCTCAACCAAGTAAAAAGGATCGAAAAATTAATTGCTTCCTTACATGAAGATTTTCGAGGTGATTTTGAAGAATACCTTTCAGATTTAGTTTAATCTAAAAAATTTAGGCAAAAAAATAGTCCCGTTATTGCTAACGAGACTATTCTTAATTAAATCAGTGTTATTTGCATAACACTCAAATAAGACAATTTCTTGCTTATTTTTTAGCTGCTTTCTTAGGAGCTGCTTTTTTAGCTGCTTTTTTAGGAGCTGCTTTTTTAGCTGCTTTCTTAGGAGCTGCTTTCTTAGCTGCTTTTTTTGGAGCTGCTTTTTTAGCTGCTTTTTTAGGAGCTGCTTTTTTAGCTGCTTTTTTAGGAGCTGCTTTCTTAGCTGCTGCTTTTTTAGGAGCTGCTGCTTTTTTAGCTGCTGCTTTTTTAGGTGCTGCTTTTTTAGCTGCTTTTTTTGGTGCTGCTTTCTTAGCTGCTTTTTTTGGAGCTGCTTTCTTAGCTGCTGGTTTTTTTGCTGCTGCCTTTTTAGGAGCTGCTTTTTTAGCTGTTGCCATGTTTTTTTGTTTTAAGTTTTAATAATTAATTATTGTATCGTCGATATCACATCGATAATTTCTTTATATATTAGTTCCTCAATTAAGAGGTTCTAGTAAAAATCGCCTTTCAAATTAAAAACAAGATGTTGAAATTTTGTTGAAAAGTAAATTTCTTTTATCTCTTATTTTTTGCATTACAAATTTAAAATTATTTATTTAAAAAAAAAACATTTTAAAAAGTTTTCCACATGCCAACATTTGATATCGTCAGTAAAGTAGATTTACAACTACTAGATAATGCCATTAACAACGCCAAAAAAGAGATCCTAAATCGCTATGATTTTAGTGGTTCTGCAACCACTATCGAATTGGATAAAAAGTCAAATAACATAATGGTTACAACGGAAAATGAAATGCGAATAAAAGCAATTTCTGATGTGATTATTACTAGGGTTATGAAACAACAAATTGACCCTAAATGTTTAGACCTTTCTGCAGACGTAATTACTTCCGGAAATATGTTGAAAAAAGAAATAAAAGTGAAGGAAGGAATCGATAAAGAGACCGCAAAAAAGCTAATTAAGGAAATTAAGGACAGTAAAATCAAAGTTGAAACTTCGATAATGAACGATCAATTAAGGGTTAGTTCGAAGAAAATTGACGACTTACAAGCGGTAATTTCTTTGATGAGAAACTTTCCATCAGAGCTTCCATTGCAGTATATTAATATGCGTGCTTAATTATATTCCTAAACCAAATCCAACCCTAATTACTGGATTAGCATATGGCGTATTTGGCCCTTCGGTAAGGTTATAAAGCAGCATGATGTCCATCACAGACTTGCGCCCAAAGCCTTGCCTGAAGCCACCTCCAACGAATAGACTACCAATATTTGCTCGTTTATTTCCAAGGTATCTTCCAGTTACAAAATCGTAACTTGGTACAGCTAAATTCAACCATTCATATTCAACATGTGCCAAAACAGTTTCTGATAAAAGGTAATTAGTATAAATTTTTGCACCATAATTATCCGATTGATAATTTACAGTTGGAATTTTCAAGTGATAATATTGATAGATAACACCTGTTCCTAATTCCAATTGGTCTGAAAATCGATAACCAACGGTTGGAGATAATAATACGGCACTTTCATTAGAAGTAATTCCCAATCCAAAATTTCCACCAAAAATCAACTTATCCCAGTTGAAAGATGATTGCGAAAATGCAGTTCCTGATATCAAAATAAAGATTAAATTGATAAATATTGTCTTTCTAAAATTCTTCATAAAATAATATTAAGCGAAAATTTTACCAGGATTTAAGATGTTATGAGGGTCAAAAACAGACTTAATTCCTTTCATTAAATTTAGGTGAGCCATAGGATATTTAATATCCATGTATTCTTTCTGAACATAGCCAATACCGTGCTCTCCAGACAAAGTGCCTCCTAAAGCAACTGTCAATTCGAAAATTTCACGAATGCCATTTTTTAATTCTACTTGCCACTGTTGTTCATTTAAATCTCCACGAATAATATTGATATGTAAATTTCCATCTCCAGCATGTCCGTAGCAAACCGATTTAAATCCATATTTTTCTCCAATAGATTTAACACCTTTCAATAATTTAGCTAATTCTGCTCGAGGTACCACTGTATCTTCTTCTTTATAGATTGAATTCGCTTTTACAGATAAGGCCATATTTCTTCTCATTTTCCAAAATTCTTCTTTTTGTTGCGCAGAATCTGCAAACAAAATATCTTCCGACTGAAATTGCATCAAAACATTAGAGATTTTTTCACAATCATTCATGAGTAAATCCAGCTCGTTGCCATCCACTTCAATGAGCAAAAATGCTTTGGAATTAGGGTTTAATTGTAAACTTAAATGCTCGTATTTGATCACCCAATCGACACCATCTTTTTCCATAAATTCAACAGCCGAAGGATTATTGCCATCTCTGAAAATAGCTGAAACTGCATCGCAGGCTAGTTCTTCGCTTGGAAAAGAAGCCAATAACAATAAATTATGTTTGGGCTGAGGAATTAATTTGAATACAATTTTTGTTATTACCGCTAATGTTCCCTCCGATCCAATCATCAAATGCGTTAAATTATATCCAGCAGAATATTTTAAAGTATTGGAACCGGTCCAAATTATTTCACCGTTAGGTAATACAATTTCCATGTTCAACACATAATCTCTCACTGTTCCATATTTAACTGCTCTTGGTCCGCCAGAAGATTCAGCCAAGTTACCTCCCAACATGCACGAACCTTTACTCGAAGGATCAACCGGATACATCAGGCCTTTTTCATTTACTAAATCCATAAAAACCTGCGTAATCATTCCAGGCTCAACGGTTGCTTGTAAGTTCCTTTCATCTATTTCAATTAATCGATTAAACCTTTCCATCGATAACAATACTCCACCATAAACGGGCAATGCACCACCACTTAAACCTGTTCCTCCTGCCCTTGTGGTTACAGGTATTTGACGTGCATTGCAATGTTTTAAAATACTTGCAATTTGATCAGCAGAATTTGGTTTTAAGATCACATCTGGATGAAAAACTAAATCTTCTGTTTCATCATGACCATAATTTTCTTTTGCTTCTGTACTCAACAATACCATTTCAATTCCAACCGTAGATTGAAAAAAAGCAAGGTCTTCTGTATTTATTTGATGGTAATTAGCTTTCATATTCTTTAGTTAAACTCACCATTGCTTGACCAATAAAACCATCAATGGGTAAATGTTGTTTTGTTAAATGAATTTCAATTGCACGAATGTGAATGGATAATGCACGAACTGATTTTTCAATATTTTGCAATACGGTTTCTAATAGTTTTTGTGTTTGATTCATTTCAGACTTGACGATTTCATAAATCAATTCATAATTGATAGTGGAAGCCAAATTTTCATATTCAAATATTTCGTCTATAACAGACACCTTAATATCTACTGTAAAATTATTACCAATTAGATTTTCTTCCTGATAATAGCCGTGAAAAGCAAAAAATTCGAGGTTTTTAAGGTTAATATGATACATGCTTTTAAAAATGAGTTTTTTATTACATTTGTGATAAAATTATAAAATATTTCGACACCAAATGGCAAAGACAGATCTTTTTGAATCACCAGACTATTATTTCTTAGATGAGTTATTAACCGATGAACATAAATTGGTTAGAGCAGCAGTTCGAGATTTTGTTAAAAAGGAAGTGAGTCCGATAATTGAAGACTATGCGCAAAGAGCAGAATTCCCTAAACACTTATTAAAAGGCTTAGGTGAAATTGGTGCTTTTGGCCCAACTATTCCTGCACAATATGGTGGTGGCGGAATGGATTACATTGCCTATGGTTTAATCATGCAAGAAGTTGAACGCGGCGATTCAGGTATTCGCTCAACTGCATCTGTTCAAGGCTCTTTAGTTATGTACCCTATTTATGCTTACGGAAACGAAGCACAACGAAATAAATATTTACCAAAATTAGCGACTGGCGAAATGATGGGATGTTTTGGTTTAACTGAACCAAACCATGGATCAAATCCAAGTGGCATGACGACACATTACAAAGATGCGGGCGATCATGTAATTTTAAATGGTGCAAAAATGTGGATTTCAAATTCACCATTTGCAGACATTGCAGTTGTTTGGGCTAAAAATGAAGAAGGAAAAATTAAAGGCTTAATTGTGGAAAGAGGTATGGAAGGTTTTACCACACCCGAAACACACAACAAATGGTCGTTAAGAGCATCAGCAACTGGTGAATTAGTTTTCGATAATGTAAAAGTTCCTAAAGAAAATATTTTACCAAATGTAGAAGGATTGAAAGGTCCATTAGGATGCTTAAACCAAGCTAGATATGGTATTGCATGGGGCGCAGTTGGTGCTGCGATGGATTGCTACGATACCGCTTTAAGATATTCAAAAGAAAGAATTCAATTTGATAGACCAATTGGTGGTTTCCAATTACAACAAAAGAAATTAGCTGAAATGATTACTGAAATCACGAAAGCGCAATTGATGAATTGGAGATTAGGTGTATTGAAATCAGAAGATCGTGCAACTGCTGCACAGATTTCTATGGCTAAAAGAAATAGTGTGGAAACAGCTATTAATTGTGCAAGAGAGGCTCGTCAAATGTTAGGCGGAATGGGGATTACAGGTGAATACCCAATTATGCGTCACATGATGAATTTAGAATCTGTGGTAACTTACGAAGGCACACATGACATTCATTTACTTATTACAGGTATGGATGTTACTGGATTCAATGCATTCAAATAAGCTACTGCAAAAACAACACATTCGCATTTTCTCTTAGGTTGTAATTCGACGACATTACTTCGCCGTAAGCTCCTGTGGAATAAATTACCATGAGGTCTCCTCTTGTTGTAATAGGTAATTCGACTGCCTTTCCGAAGCAATCAGAAGATTCGCAAATTGGCCCAACTACGTCATACTTTTTCGAAATGCTTTCTTGTTGTTTACTTAAGTTTTCTATTTTATGAAAAGCTTGATACAACGCTGGCCTTAATAAATCTGTCATACCAGCATCTAAAATTGCAAAATTGGTTTGTATGCCTTCCTTAATATAAACCACTCTCGATAATAATGCACCAGATGAAGCGACCAACGATCTTCCTAATTCAAAATGAATTTCTTGTCCTTCTTTTTGCTGAACAAACTGATGAAAGAGTTCAAAATAAGCTTGAAAATTAACTAAATTATTTTCTTTTGGGTGATGGTAGTCTATTCCTAATCCACCTCCTAAATTCAATACTTTGAGGGGTAACTGTCGGGTATCAAACCAAGCAATAAACTCATTTACTTTCGCACATAAATTCTTAAATACTTGTAAGTCGTTGATTTGCGATCCGACATGAAAATGCAATCCTATTAACTCAATATTCAAAGAGTTTTTAATTAAATCTATAACGGTTTCTAATTCCCAAAAATTAATCCCGAATTTATTTTCTGCTAATCCTGTTGTGATATAATGATGGGTATTCGCATTGACATTTGGGTTCAAGCGCAATGCAATTTTAGCAATTTTATTTTGAGCTTTCGCTAATTCGTTGATCACTTCAATTTCTTGCAAAGACTCTACATTGAAACAAAAAATATCAGCGGCTAAAGCCATATTGATTTCTTTGTCTGTTTTTCCAACTCCTGCAAAAACAACTTTTGATTGATCAAAACCAGCACTAATAGCAGTTCTAACTTCATTGCCACTTACACAATCGGCCCCAAAACCTTTAGATTGTATCGCCTTTAAAATTGTAGGCTGTACATTTGCTTTTAAAGCATAATGCACATGAAAGCCAAATTGATCAGCTGCTTTTTTACAAGCATCTAAAGTTTTATTAAGCAAATTCAAGTCATATACATAACACGGCGTCTGAATATTTGCTAGCTGATCTTGATAATTTCTGAAGTCCATTTTAGCTTTCTTGATTGTTTAAAAATAACCCTTGGTGTAAAGCATTCAGCGCTGCATTTTTCAAATTTGCATTCACTAAAATGGAAATATTATTTGGACTACCTCCATAGGCAATCATGCGAATGGGTATATCTTTCAAGGCATTGAGCACCCTTGCAGCATAGCCAGACTTGCTAGCTAAAAAATCTCCAACTACACAGATAATTGTTTGATCTGTGTCTACCACTACACTTCCAAATTCATTTAAGTCCGCTAATATTTTTGAAAGATTTTTGGTATCGTCAATAGTTAAAGACACCGCTACTTCTGATGTGGTTATCATATCGATTGGTGTTTGATACCTTTCAAATACCTCAAACACTTTTCTTAAAAAGCCATATGCCAACAGCATTCTAGAAGATTGAATTTTAATAGCAGTAATTCCATCTTTTGCAGCGATAGATTTGATGGCTGCATCGGTGGTTTGATTACTGATCAAAGTGCCTTCTGCATTGGGTGCTAGGGTATTTAACAACCTTACTGGTATTTGGTATTTTTGTGCTGGAAATACACTTTGAGGATGCAATATTTTTGCTCCAAAATAAGCTAACTCTGCTGCTTCATCAAAAGATAAATTTCTGATGGGTTGAGTTCCTTGCACAATTCGAGGATCATTATTATGCATACCATCTATGTCGGTCCAAATTTGAACTTCCTCGGCCAA
>JAHEGO010000016.1 GCA_024645045.1 Sphingobacteriaceae bacterium | reverse complement strand
ACTAAAAGAATTATCCTTTTTGTTTCGATGAGCATGGACGACCAAAGAAAAGGTTTTTCCTATTTTGAATCGGCAATGCTTGAACTAGAAAAAAACGATAAGAATTGGAAACACAAATATGAAATTTTAGCGATTGGTAGAAAAGCAGCTGCACCGAAATTTGAAACTACCATTCATTATACCGGAAGGCTAAACGACGCAAAAGCAATGGCCAATGCATATGCAGCCGCTGACGTTTTTGTTACACCTGCACAACAAGACAATTTACCCAATACAGTTTTAGAATCTTTGGCCTGCGGAACACCAGTAGTTGCTTTTAACATTGGTGGCATGCCCGACATGATAAGCCATTTGGAAAATGGTTACCTCGCCAAATTTCAAGATGTTCAAGATTTACAAAAAGGAATTTTATACTGCTTAGATCACGACCTTCGTGCAAATACCCGTTCTGCAGTTTTAGCAATGGTGGATGCCAAAAATGTAGCCGAAAAATATATATCGGTATTTCAAAACCTTTGTAAATAATGCTTGTTGAATTAATATGGATTTTAAATTAACCTCCGAATATTTTCCAACTGGCGACCAACCAGAAGCCATTAAACAATTAGTTGCTGGCGTTGCGCAAGGTGAAAAATTTCAAAATTTATTAGGGGTTACAGGTTCTGGAAAAACTTTTTCCATCGCCAATGTTATTCAACAAACACAAAAACCAACATTAATTTTAAGTCATAACAAAACCCTGGCTGCCCAGCTATACGGCGAATTCAAGCAATTCTTCCCAGAAAATGCGGTCAATTATTTTGTTTCTTATTACGATTATTACCAACCAGAAGCATACTTACCAACTACAAATACGTACATCGAAAAAGATTTAAAAATCAACGATGAAATTGAGAAGCTTCGTTTGCGCACAACCTCTGCTTTGGTTTCTGGCAGAAGAGATACGATTGTAGTTTCATCGGTTTCGTGTATTTATGGTATGGGGAACCCGGATGACTTTACCGATTCTGTGATTCGATTAAAAGTAGGAGATGTAATTGCACGCAATGCCTTTCTTTTTAGATTGGTAGAATTATTATATGCAAGAACTACTGAAGAATTTAGACGCGGTACTTTTAGAGTGAAAGGTGATACCGTAGACATTCATTTAGCATATGCTGATTATGCTTTGCGTTTATCTTTTTACGGAGATGAAATTGAAGAGATGTGCACCATTGATCCGGTAACGGGTAAAACACTAGAGAGAATGGACAACGTAGCCATTTTCCCTGCCAATTTATATGTTGCACCAAAACATAGAACGCAAAATGCCATTCATCAAATTCAAGATGAATTGATGGCAAGAAAAGCTTCCTTTGAATCGGAAGGAAGATTTTTAGAAGCCAAAAGAATTGAAGATCGGGTAACCTATGATTTAGAAATGATTCGGGAATTAGGCTATTGCTCGGGCATTGAAAACTACTCCCGTTTTTTTGATGGTAGAAAAACCGGCGATCGTCCTTTCTGTTTATTGGATTATTTTCCAGACGATTATTTATTAGTAATTGACGAGAGCCATGTAACTGTTCCTCAAATAAGGGCAATGTATGGTGGTGACCGTTCAAGAAAAATGGCATTGGTAGAATATGGTTTTAGATTGCCATCGGCAATGGACAATAGGCCTTTGAACTTTGATGAGTTTGAATCTTTAACTAACCAAATAATTTATGTTAGCGCAACACCTGGCGATTATGAATTGAAACAAACAGAAGGTGTGGTAGTTGAGCAAGTGATTCGCCCTACGGGTTTATTAGATCCTATTATTGAAATTAGACCGGCGGTAAATCAAGTAGATGATTTATTAGATGAAGTTGATAAAACCATTAAAAATGGATACCGCATTTTAGTCACCACTTTAACAAAAAGAATGGCAGAAGAGTTAGCAAAATATATGGCTAAACTCAATATTAAATGCAGATACATTCACTCTGAAATAAAAACAATGGAACGCGTAGAGATATTGCGTGACTTACGTTTGGGCGTATTTGATGTTTTAATCGGCATCAACTTATTAAGAGAAGGATTAGATTTACCTGAAGTGGCTTTGGTTGCTATTTTAGATGCAGACAAAGAAGGATTTTTAAGATCGGATCGTGCGTTAATACAAACTATTGGGCGTGCTGCAAGAAATTCTGAAGGTAAAGTAATAATGTATGCCGATAAAATTACCGACTCGATGGCTCGCACTATTGAAGAAACAAACAGGAGAAGAATAAAGCAAATCAACTACAATGAACAACATGGTATTACACCAACAACGGTAACCAAAAGTAGAGAAGCCATTATCAAACAAACTTCTGTGATGGACTTTAAAGATGGTGTGCAGCAACCTTATATTGAAAAAGACATCAATAGTTTTGCTGCTGACCCTATTGTTCAATATATGACCAAAGAAGAGCTCAAAGCCACCATAGACAAGAGCAAAAAAGAAATGGAAAAGGCTTCCAAAGATTTAGATTTCATTATGGCTGCAAAATGGCGTGACGATATGTATGCATTGGAACATGTTTATAATGAAAAATTTACAAAGTAAATGCATTTTTTATACTTGTAAATTAGCCGAAAGCGTATATTTGAGCAGAATTTAAGAACATGTTAAGATTCATACTTACCCTTATTTTAATCGTTTATGGCTTACGTGCATTGGCCAGACTTTTCATGCCATTCATGGTGAACTCGGTGGTGAAAAAAGCACAAGAAAATTTTAATCAACAACAAAGACCGCAAAGTCGCGAAGGTGAAATACATGTTGATTATATGCCACCTAATCCAAAAAAGAAAAGTCACTTACAAGACAAAGGCGATTTTGTAGACTACGAAGAAATAAAATAATTGCATGTCGCATAGCCTCATTATTGCCAGCAACAACGCGCATAAAGTAACAGAAATACAAGCTTTAATTGGCGATGATTTTATTTTGAAAACTTTAGCCGAAATTGGTTTCGATGCTGATATTCCAGAAACTGGTACAACTTTAACTGAAAATGCTTTAATCAAAGCAAGACATATTTATGCGCAATTTGGGCAAGATTGTTTTGCAGACGATTCGGGTTTAGAAATTGAAGCATTAAATATGGAACCAGGTGTATATTCTGCACGCTATGCTGGAGAACCAGTAAATCATCAAAAAAATAACGAAAAAGTTTTACAGGCGCTTGACGGGAAAAGCAATAGGAAAGCCTATTTCAGAACCGTAATCGCTTTAATTTTAGCTGGTAAAGAATATCTTTTTGAAGGAAAAATTGAAGGCGAAATTCAAACACATTTAACAGGCATAAATGGTTTTGGTTACGATCCAATATTTAAACCTACTGGTTATGATAAAACTTTTGCAGAAATGGATTTGCTTGAAAAATCAACTATTTCCCATAGAGGAATTGCTGTAGAAAAATTAGCAAATTTTTTAAAATCTATTTAGTTTTCTTTACCAGATTGATGACTTCGAACTTTGATTTGGGTTGCAATTGAATTCGCCAAGTAAATCCTTTTAATTTCAATTCTTCATCTTTCAGCTCTCCATCTGGATAAAAGGTAGCATCCGGTTTATCAATAAAAGAAACACGTTGAACTTTTTGATTGGCAATGCGAACAAACATTCTGCTACAGTCTGCTTTGTTTACACCTTGCATGGTTCCATTACTTTCACGTGCATAATAAACGCTTTGTCCATTGCCTTCGGTAGCAATGCTTGCTAATTCGCCTGCTTGAAAATAGCCAAACATGTTCTTTCCACGAACTTGGTTGAATTTATTGGAATCTAAGCTGTCAACCATTACCAAAAAGGCATTGCCCAATAAATCCATTTGGTGTAATTGGCTGTCTTTGATTTTCGCTTTAATGAAATCGGCACTGAGTTGCGCTCCTTGTGACCATACTGTTGGCATGCGATAACAACTCATCACCGAATCTTTAAAACTAAATACAATTGAATCGCAGCGTGCTTGCATATCAGATTTATAAGCGCGCACATCATGATAAGCCAAAACGGTTCTGTACTTTTTTGCTTTATCCATGAAGCTACGTAAAGTATCTGCAGAAACGAATAAAGAATCTTGATCTAAAATTAAAATTACATAAGCATTGTTGGTAACCACTGCGGTTTCTTTCATGCGATTATAAACCGCCTTATTCCCTTTTAAAATTAAATTTTGAACAGTATCAATGAAAGTAATATGGTTGGTAGCTTTTCCAATTCCTTTTTTACGATCATAAGACAATATGTCGCCAGATAATTTTTGTGCGCCTGCAACATAATAAGAATTTTTACTAAACTGCGCTAAATCTGTAACGGTATTATATGTCCCAAACTCTGTGTATATAAAGTCTTCAGGAGATGTAATAGTTGTTGGACCTAAAAAAGTACAAACTTTAGTTGCCGTATTGTATTTTAACGTATCCGAATTCATTTTGTATTTCGGATTAGTCAATACGACTTGATTTTTAAAATATGCATCGGCATTTTTTGCAAAATAATAGCCGCATTTGCTCACCAAAATATTTTCTGCACTGGTAATTTTTCCGCCTTGCAAATAAGTAGCAATTCTATTTTTGGTATCGTAATTCAATACATCGGTTGTTAAAACCATGTCGTTATGCAAAACACGAACATTATTGCTGATCTTAGCCATTTTCGCATCACCATCGTAATGAATAAAATCACCATATAAATTCAAAGAGTCGCCTTGTTGAATATGCACATGCCCGTATGCATCGACCGAATTGGTTTCGGAATTTTTTAAAGCTGAATCGCAAGAAAGAATAACGTTGTCTTGCTTGAACACACAATTGCCTTTTAACTTTTGAACTGTTTGACTACCCGTTTTAGCAAATTCTAAAACATCGGCATTGATGACCTCTACCCGCGTAGGTGTTTGCGCATAAGTACTCAGCGCAAAAAATAGAAACACTATGTGGAGGAGCTTTTTCAATAGGGTAAAAATAAGGAATATCAATCATATAATCGGAAGAAAGCCCATTTTTTGCTTATTTTTACAAGACCATGCGCCAAAGATTCGAAGCTCATATTGCCAAACAAAAACTCTTTCAACCGAAAGAACGAATTTTACTTGCCTTTAGTGCAGGTGTAGATTCGGTGGTATTAGCAGAATTACTGATAGCGGCTGGTTATGAAATTGCCATCGCACATTGTAATTTTCAATTGAGAGGAAACGAATCTGATGCCAATGAATTATTTGCAATGGAATTTGCAAACAAACATGGATTGAAATTTTACACCAAACGTTTTGATACTTTAAATTTTGCAGCTAGTGAAAAAATTTCTACGCAAATGGCTGCAAGAACTTTACGATATAATTGGTTTGAATTCATTCGCAGTGGCGAAAATTACGATAGCATTGCAGTGGCGCATCACTTGTCGGATAGCGTTGAAACTTTTTTTATCAATTTAAGCAGAGGCACCGGAATTGCTGGATTACACGGCATCGCTTCGCTCAAAGAAAAAATTAAACGCCCACTCCTACTTTTTACTAAAAAAGAAATTGTAGCATATGCACTAAGCGAAAATTATACCTGGCAAGAAGATAGCTCTAATCAAAAGGACGCCTATTTGCGAAACAATATTCGCCATCATATTGTTCCTGCATTCGAAGCAATCAATCCAAATTTTGAAAATCAAATGGCAGAAACCATAGCTGAACTTTCGGAAGTTGAAGTCATTAAAAATAATTGGTTACTAGAATTACAAGCAATTGGAATTAATAAAGCAGATGGAATTGCGCGCATAGAAATTGAATGGCTAAGTAATTTAGCGCAAGGGAAATTCTTTTTAACGCAAACTTTAAAAGCATTTGGCTTTGCAACCACCAGCATAAATGACTGCTGGGATGCTTTACCTAAACAAGCAGGCTTACAATTTTTTTCGGCTAGCCACCGCTTGGTAAAGGACAGAACGCATTTATTAATTGCTGAATTGAACAATGAAGCATTGTCTGAGTCGAGTGCGAATTCGGTTTTTCTTTGGGAACAAGACACGAAGATGCTTGATTTGGGGCCTTTGGTGATAACGGGCATGGAAAGCAACTCGGTGCCAGATTTGTCACAAATGCGACCGACGGAGGCCTGCTTAGACGCCAACAAACTACAGTTTCCTCTTGTGATTCGTAAATGGCAAACGGGAGACTTCTTTCAACCCTTAGGCATGAAAGGCAACAAAAAATTAAGTGATTTTTTTATTGACGAAAAGTTCTCCTTAATTGAAAAAGACAATACCTTTGTAATGGTTTCTGGCAATGATATTGTATGGGTAATTGGGCATCGAATTAGTGAGCATTATAAAGTAAACCAAAATAGCAACGCTACCTATCTATTTAAAATAAAATGAAAAATACACTTTTTGACGAAAGACAAACCCTAGGCTCTGTTCGATTCTGGACTAGCTGGAGATTTGCTGTTGTATTATTTTGTGTTGCCGCTTACTTTATTTCTGAAGAAAGCAACCGACACGAAGAAGGAGACCTATTCTTAGTAGTGGGGTCTGGCGTGATGTTGATTTCTATTTTATTTATTTTTTTAACCCACTACAGAACCATCGTGCAAAACGGAAGCCTTATATTAACTGGACTTTGGAGCACGAAAAAAGTAAAAATTGATTTTCAAAGTATCGCATCATGTGAGATTGTAAAGTACAGTCCATTTTTCATCAATAACCCTGTTTACAATTTACATAAAAAAGGAACCATCCGTTTTTATGCGCATGGAAAATATGCTGTAAAACTAACTGACAAAGACGGCCTGGTTTATATCATTGGTTCGCAAGATCCAATTGAACTCGACAGGGTAATCAAAGAAAAACTAAAAGAGGTTAAATAAAAAAAGCTTAGCATTTGCTAAGCTTTTTTTTGTGGGAGATACTGGGTTCGAACCAGTGACCCCCTGCTTGTAAGGCAGGTGCTCTGAACCAGCTGAGCTAATCTCCCTTTTCCCTTTATTAAGGACTGCAAATATAGACTCCTAATGCTGATTTCCAAAAATTATTTTAAAAAAGATTTTTTATATGTTTATAGCTAAGTATTTTGCGTTAGTATAAAGATGACAAAATTTAAAAAAATAAGCCTTTGGACACTGATTATCACAACTTTAATTGTTGTGCAGGGATTTGTGGTCATGTTTATCTACCAAGATGAAATCAAGAATTTAGCAGTCGCGGAACTGAATAAACAACTAAATACACCCATAAAAGTGGGAAAAATTGAATTTTCTTTGTTTGAACACTTCCCTTTTGCTGCCATTTCTTTTCCAGAAGTGGAGATGAAAGAAAGCAATAATAACCACCAAAACAATTTAGTTAAGGCTAAAGACATTTCCTTATTGTTTAACGTTTGGGATTTAGTAAATAAAAACTACCACATTAAAAAACTATACCTAGAAGATGCGCAGATAAATATTGTCATTGATTCTTTAGGAAATCCAAATTACAGTATTTGGAAATCAAGCCAAAACACAAACGAAAGTTTTAGTTTTTC
>JAHEGO010000010.1 GCA_024645045.1 Sphingobacteriaceae bacterium | reverse complement strand
TATGTTTCTGTTAATACAGGAAATGCTCAGGATGCAAACTCGCTACCAATTGGTAAAGAAGCAGCAGACATGTCATTTGCAGCTGCAGCTTGTATAGGTTGTGGCGCTTGTGTGGCAGCATGTAAAAATGCTTCTGCGATGTTATTTGTTTCTGCAAAAGTATCTCAATTGGCTTTATTGCCACAAGGTCAGCCTGAGCGATACATGCGTGTACAAAACATGGTAGCTAAAATGGACGAAGAAGGATTTGGAAATTGTACCAATACTGGTGCTTGCGAAGCAGAATGTCCAAAAGGAATTTCAATAAGCAACATCGCCCGAATGAATCGAGATTTTTTCGTCGCGGGAATCGCGTCAGATAATTAAAAAAAAGGCTCGTTTAACGAGCCTTTTTTTATTGCTTATATTTACCTTCTTATTTTATTAATTCCCTTTGACAAGTTCAGCAGAAATAATTTTAGTAGAAAAACTCATCAATGAAACCAGCCTTCCTGTTTTTTTAACAGGGAAAGCAGGAACCGGTAAAACTACGTTCTTAAAAAAAATTATTCGAAGCACTCATAAAAATACCATTGTGGTAGCTCCAACAGGTATTGCTGCGTTAAATGTGGGTGGCGTAACCATACATTCTCAATTTCAAATTCCCATAGGAGCCTATGTTCCAGCACAGGTAGCCTATTCAAAGCATCCATTTTTTCGATTTGAATCCGAAAGCACTTTGCTCGGAAACTTTAGGATGAATAATATCAAAAGAAAAGCACTGCTTGAAGCTGAGTTAATTATAATTGACGAAGTAAGTATGTTAAGAGCTGATACTTTAGATGCAATTGATTTTGTGTTGAGAAGTGTCAGAAAAAATTCGACAGCTTTCGGTGGTGTTCAAGTTTTGTTTGTAGGAGATTTAATGCAATTGCCACCTATTTATCAAGAAAGTGATTGGCAAGTATTAAAAGAGTATTATCCTAGTATGTATTTTTTTGATGCAAAAGTACTGCGAGACAATCAACCTGTTTTTGTTGAGCTTAAAAAAATTCACCGCCAAAGTGATCAAGTTTTCACTGACATCTTAGCTCATTTGCGCAACAATCAACTAAACGCAAATGATTTAGCTATTTTAAACAAAAGAGTTATTCGTGATTTTAATCCGGATCCGACCGAAGGTTACATTACGTTAAGTACCCATAATAAAATTGTAGAAGAGAAAAACAACAAAGAATTAGCATTAATAGACAGCAAACCAGTTGTTTATAGTGCAAAAATTTCTGGTGAATTTCCAGAAGCGATTTATCCTTGTGAGGCTAATTTAAACTTAAAAGTTGGGGCTCAAGTCATGTTTATCAAAAATGACACCCAACACAATCAATACTATAATGGCAAGATTGGAATTGTCAGCGCATTATTTCCAGATGAAGTAATTATTACCTGTGCTGCGAACGAAAAAATAAAATTGGTTTTTCAGGAATGGAAAAACATTCGTTATCAAGTAGAAGAAACCAGTGGTAAACTATCAGAAGAAGTTATTGGAACGTTTATGCAAATGCCTTTACGATTAGCTTATGCGATTACTATTCACAAAAGCCAAGGTTTAACTTTTGAAAAAGCAATTATAGACATTAAAAAAGTTTTTGCTTCCGGTCAAGCATATGTTGCATTGTCAAGGTTAAAAAGTTTAGAAGGATTAGTATTGAGTTCAGAAATTAGCATGAATGGAATTGCGAGCGAAGCGGCTGTTGTTCAATTTGAAGAAAAAACTTCCGGTTCAGAAATCTCTGAAACCTTTATAGATCAGGCTAACTGGAACTATTTACAACAATGCTTTATTTCAGCTTTTGATTTTAAAAAACACATTTACAATTGGAGAAATTTAATAGAAAACAATGCAAAAGAATTTATAAAGTTGACTAGCACTGAACAAGAAAACATCAGTTTTTTTTCGAATGCATTAAATGAAATTCAACAAGTTGCTATTAATTTTCAAAAACAAACAGCACCATTTTTTTTAGAAAAAGATTTAGAAAAATTAACAAATAGGTTAGTCGACGCAAAAAAATATTTTGAACTTAACCTGAAAAGCGCATGTAATAATATTGATGACATCAGTTTTTCAAAATCAAAAAAACAAATTTCATTAAGCCCAACACTAATAGATTTATTTCATCAATATCAACAAATTGCTAAACTAAGCCATTTAACAGCTATGCGATTAGCTGGTCAAAATTTTGACCAAAGTAACTGGGGTCAATTGCAGGAAAAATATTGGTTTACAGTTGAAAAACCTTTAAAAAAGGCTAAAAAAGAAGAAAAAGAGCCTACACATTTACATACCCTTCGCCTTTTCAAAGAAGGAAAAAGTCCAGAACAAATTGCAGAAGCTAGAAATATAACACTTGCTACCGTAAACAGTCATTTAGGAAAACTCATTAGCCTTCAAGAATTAAAAATTGATCAGGTTTTAAGTAAACACCGATTAGCATATTTGCTTTCAGAAATAAATGCATCAAAAGAAAGTAAACTCAATGACATTAAAGCTAAAGTGAAAGAAGATATCACTTACGATGAAATCAAATTAATTTTAGCACATTTAAAAACGGAGCAATAAATTATTTTAAATTCAATTGATAATAATAAGCTGTTTGATCAAATTCAATTTCTTTTGCTTTCGTTTTATCTAATACAATTACTTGTTGATTTGAAGTTGGGTTAAGTAAAATAGTTTTTCCTTTAACTAAAATTTGTATAGGCATATTGAAATCACTTGTCTCGCAATCCCAATTGTAGCTTATTGTTGAGCTGTTTTTGCTTTCTTCGATTTTTACATTTAAAACGGCTAAAGACGCCACATTCAAATATTGCTTAAATAACGCATTTAAATTCATTTGAGATTTTTCATTCATCAATTCTAGCACATCATTAGTTGAGATATTTTTTCTTGCATATTTTTCTTGCAAACTTTTTAAAATATCATACCAAATTACATCATTGTGAATAACACTTCTGAGTGTGTTTAAAAACAATGCACCTTTAGGATACATATCTCCAGCGCCTTCTTGGTTAACACCATATGGTCCGATGACAGCTTCTTTATTTCCCACGCCTCTTTTTAAACCATTCAAATATTTATTTGCACTTTCTTTTCCGTATAAATCTTCTAGATAAAGCACCTCTGAATATTGACCAAAACCTTCATGAATCCACATATCCGCAATATCATAGGAGGTTAAAGAATTGCCCCACCATTCGTGCGCGCTTTCGTGAATAATGATGTAGTCAAACTTTTTACCTTCGCCAGAACCTGATAAATCAAAGCCTCTATAGCCATTTTTGAAACCATTTCCGTAGGCTACACAGCTTTGGTGTTCCATTCCCAAATAAGGAGATTGCACTAATTTATAACCGTCTTCATAAAATGCATAGGGTCCAAATCTATTTTCAAAAATGGCAAGCATGGGTTTAACTTGTTCAAATTGAGTTTTCGCTTTGGTTTCATAGCCTTTTAAGACCCAATAATCTAAACTTAAATTCTCGTTTTTTACTTTACTAAAATAGCTGTCTTGTATATGGCTATAGTTTCCAATATTAAAAGTGACATCGTAATTATTTATTGGATTGTGCACAAACCAATTAAATTGATGATAACCATCTGCCTGTTTTACAATTGATCTAAGCCTTCCATTTGAAATATCAACCAAAGTGTCGGGGCAACTAATACTAATGAGCATGCTGTCTGGTTCGTCGCTTTGGTGGTCTTTATTTGGCCACCAACAACTAGCGCCAAAGCCTTGACAAGCAACTGCTACCCACGGCTCGCCTTGATCATCTTTACTAAAAACTATGCCGCCATCCCAAGGTGCTCTCTTTGCAATGGTAGGCGCTCCGCTATAATAAACTTCTATTTTTTCTGCCGCACCCTTTGTTATTGTTTTAGGAAATTGAACAAAGACTGCATTATACACTCTTCTGAATTTTAACAACTCATCGTGAAATACAATACGATCAATGTTTAAATTTTCAAATAAGTCGATTTGCAACTCTTGAAAATCTTCCATCGTATTGAAATGAATCGCGTTCATTCCACTGATTTGTTTATGAGCAATGTCAATTTTTACTGATAAATGATAATAGCTAACATCGTAACATGTGCGAAACTTACTTAAGGTGCCACGGAGACTATCCTTTTGTGTAAATACAGCAGGCTTACCATCCATAAGCTGTGCAAGTGTTTGCAACGAAAGCATTGCAATAAAAACAAATAATAAGAGCGTAATTTTTTTCATAATTTTTTGACTAAAAACCTAGGTGTTTTAATTTTAATTTTAGAATAGCTGCTACTGTTAAACAGTCCGTTATTTTATTTTGCATTACTTGTTGAAATACTTCATCAAAAGGCAACCATTTAAAAACTAACTCTTCCGTTTCTTCGGGATTTGCTGTTGTTTGTTCCAGATCTGTAGCTAAATATATTATACCTAGTTCATCACTTACAGAATTTGATAAATGCATTTCTAATAATTTTTCCCAATTATTTGCCAGCAAACCTGTTTCTTCTTGTAACTCTCTTTTCGCAGACACCAATGGTTCAACGCCATGCAAACCGCCACCTTCAGGTATTTCCCAACTATATTGTTCAATTGGAAAGCGGTATTGTCCAATCAATGCAATTTCTTTTGCGTCGTTAATGGCAACAATACCAATTGCTAAATTTTTGAAATGTACTTTTCCATAAATCCCTTTTCCACCACCTGGGTTGATTACATCGTATTCTTTTAAATTAATCCAGGGATTATCATAGATTTCTTTTTCATTTAAAATTTTCCAAGGGTTTGTGTGGGCTTCCATGTGAGGTTATTATGCTGCAAATTACTAAAATTATGATTTGTAAAACAAGCTGCACATTTCTTTGTTCAATTAAAATCTATTGATAACTTGCGGCCCATAACAACATGAATCAGAAATACACAAATTGGCTTAAACGCATAGGAATTGTAGGATTTTCCTTCTTTTTAATTAAAGGAATAGCCTGGTTAGTGGTGTTCTACTTCGCAGCAAAAGGCTGTAACTAAAAACAGCCGGCCTATTGGACCAGCTGTTTTAAAATCAATTTTGCAGTTTCTTTATAAAGTTTCCTTTAACCATCTAAAAAATTCTCTTTGCCATAAAAGACTATTTTGTGGTTTTGTAACCCAGTGACCCTCGTCTGCAAAATACAAGAATCTACTTTTAATTCCTTTTAACTGTGCGGCGCTGTATGCTTGTAAGCCTTGCCCAAGTGGAACTCTAAAATCTTTATCGTTATGTATCACCAAAATTGGTGTATTCCAATTTTTCACAAATTGATGCGGTGAAAATTGTTCGTATGATTTAGGTTTAGGTGTTTGCCAATATGGCCCTTCAAAGTCGTGGTTGCTGAAGAAAACTTCTTCGGTTTCGCCATACATACTTTCTAAATTGAACACACCACAATGTGCGATAAATGTTTTGAATCTGCCGTTGTGATTACCCGCTAAATAATATACTGAGTAACCCCCGTAACTCGCGCCTACCGCACCTCTGCGAGCCGTGTCAACGAATGGTTCTTTACTCATTTCATCAATTGCAGCTAAATAATCTCTCATGGCTTGTCCACCCCAATCGCCTGAAATTTGATCGTTCCACTCTTGGCCGAACGAAGGTAAACCTCTGCGATTTGGTGCTACAATAATGTAACCATTCGCAGCCATTAATTGAAAATTCCAACGGAAAGAAAAACTTTGACTGATGGTACTCTGAGGTCCACCTTGACAATATAAAAGCGTTGGATATTTTTTCTTTGGATCGAAATCTGGCGGATAAATTACCCAAGTCAACATTTCTTTATTATCAGAAGTGCTGATCATTCTTTTTTCAATCTTACCTAATTTTAAACCAGCAAAAAGCGCATCGTTGGTATTGGTAAGTTGTTCTATTTTACCTTTTAAGACATCCACCTTTACTATCTCAGCAGGTCTAGACATACTAGTTTTAGTAGCGATTAGACTTGTTCCCTTTGCATCTACCGCTAGACTAATAGCGCCCATATCTGTCAAGCCATTGGTTATTTTAACCAAGTTATTAGTTTTCGCGTTTAACGAATAAGCATATAACTGATGTACTGCATTTGTGCAGCTCGAAAAATAAATAGTTTTCGAATCTGGAGACCAACACATTTCGTCAGCACTTTGATCCAAATTTTTGGTAATTTCTTTTAATGTTTTTGTTGCCAAATCAAGTACAACAATTCTGTTTTTATCCGCTTCAAAACCGGCACGCTCCATACTTAACCATGCAATTGATTTTCCATCTGGAGCAAATCTTGGTTGCGTATCGTAGCCCTTATTTGGCGCCGAAACATTTTCTGTTTTACCAGTCGCTAAATCAAAAATGTAAATATCTGTGTTGGTGCTGGTAGCATAGGCAGTGCCTTCTTCTTTCTTACAAGAATAAGCAATAAACTTTCCATCGGGGCTCCAGTTAATTTCTTCTTCTCCTCCGAAAGGCCCGTTTGGCGCATCATAGGGCTCGTTAGGCATGATATCTCTTGGAGGCCCAACTTTGCCTTCATTATAGGTGCTAACCATGATGTGAGAAAAGTTAACATCTTCCCATTGATTCCAGTGACGCATCATTAAACCATCATATTCCAATGCATTTGCTTTTGGTAAATCTGGGTAACGATCTTCTAAAGTTTGATATATTTTAATGTCTTGCGTAAAATAAATCATATTACCTTTTGGTGAATAGTTAAAGTTAACTACTCCATTTTTGAAATTGGTAATTTGTTTATTGTCGCTACCATCAGCATTCATTTCCCAAAGTTGAGGTGTTCCTGTTTCCATTCCAATGTAACCAATCTTCTTTCCATCTGGTCTCCACCTAGCATTGCTTTCTGAAGAAAATGAAGTTGTAATTTGTTTGGCTTCTCCGCCTGCAACGGGCACTACAAATAAATCTGTGTTGCCTTTATTTGCTTGAATATTGTAGCGAGTTACTGAATAAACCACCATTTTACCATCAGGCGAGGCAACCGGATCGGCTACTCTACCCATTTGCCATAAGGTTTCTGGCGCTAATTTGTTTTGTGCGAAAGCCATTGAACTTCCAAACACAAAGAGGAGCACTGCTAATTGTTTCCTTTTCATAAAAATAATTTAATTAATATTTAAATATAAATAAAAAGCCCCAATATTTATTGGGGCTTTTAAATCGAATAGTGTTTATTTTAATTTGAATTCTTTTTTCACTTTATCTACGAAATCTAATTTCTCCCAAGTGAATAACTCAACTTTCATTTTCTTTACTTTGCCATCTGGCGATTGAAAAGTTTTAGTAACTGTTTCGTTTTTACGACCCATGTGACCATAAGCTGCAGTTTCAGAATACATAGGGTTACGCAATTTTAATCTTTGTTCAATTGCATATGGACGCATATCAAAAATCTTTTCGATTTTCTTAGCAATTTCGCCATCAGATAAAGCAACTTTTGCTGTTCCATAAGTATTTACATAAATACCCATTGGTTTTGCTACCCCAATTGCATATGAAACCTGAACCAAAATTTCGTCGCAAAGGCCTGCTGCTACTACGTTTTTTGCAATATGTCTTGTAGCATATGCTGCAGATCTGTCTACTTTAGAAGGATCTTTTCCAGAGAAAGCCCCACCACCGTGAGCACCTTTTCCACCATAGGTATCAACAATAATTTTTCTACCTGTTAAACCAGTGTCACCGTGTGGTCCACCAATTACAAATTTACCTGTAGGGTTAATGTGGTATTGAATTTTGTTGTTGAATAATGCTTTGTACTTAGGGTATTTTTTCATTACACGTGGAATTAATACTTTGATTAAATCCGCTTTGATTTTAGCTAACATTTTTTGATCAGCATCGAAATCATCGTGTTGTGTTGAAATTACAATTGCATCAATTCTAACAGGTTTATTGTTATCGTCGTACTCTAAAGTAACTTGAGATTTAGCGTCTGGTCTTAAGTATTTAATCTCTTTATTTTCTCTACGAATAGCCGCTAATTCAATTAATAATTTATGTGCAATGTCTAAAGCCAATGGCATGTAATCATTGGTTTCGTTGGTTGCATAGCCAAACATCATACCTTGGTCACCAGCGCCTTGGTCTTCTTTCTTTTTACGCTCAACACCCTGGTTAATGTCTTGAGATTGTTCGTGAATCGCTGATAAAATACCACAAGAGTTACTTTCGAACATGTATTCCGATTTGGTGTAACCAATTTTCTTGATTACTTCTCTTGCAATAGATTGAACATCTAAGTAAGCTTTTGATTTTACTTCACCTGCTAATACAACTTGACCAGTTGTTACTAAGGTTTCACAAGCAACTTTAGAGGTTGCATCGAATGCTAAAAAGTTGTCAATAAGCGCATCTGAAATTTGGTCAGCAACCTTGTCTGGGTGCCCTTCAGAAACTGATTCTGATGTAAATAAATAAGACATAATTTTATAAATAAGTTTTTAAAAAATATCGAAAAGAAAGATATAGGTAAAAAGATCTGTTTTTAGCAATTTTTTTACGTGGTTGCAATCAAGGCAAATTTTCCACTTTTCGTCTCACAAAAATAGAATAAATTTTAATATTCATTCAATATTCAAGAAAATTCAGATAATATTGTATCCTATTTAAATTATGCAAAATCAGTCTATATGACTTATCGTTTTCATTCCATTCGTCAGATAAGCAAACAGTTGTTATGGGTAACCTTACTCTATAGCATCTGCAGGCTGCTGTTTTTGTTATTCAACTATACAAGTTTTGCTAATTCCAGCTTTGAAAATCTGCTGGTTGCTTTTTTACATGGCATTCGATTTGACTTATCTGCTATATTTTATAGCAATGTTTTATTTATTCTAGCCGCAATTTATTTCGATTTTATACCCAGCAAAAACGCTAAGTTTAATTTACCCAAAATACTATTTGTCATATTTAATTCGCTTGCCATTTTAGGTAGCGCAATCGATTTAAAGTTTTATCAATTTCAGAAAAAAAGAACCACCTTCGAATTATTTTCCGGTGAAAATAATATCATTAAATTATTGCCAAGTTACATTGCTAGTTATTGGTATTTGTTTTTAATCGCTTTTATATTAATATATTTTTTAATTAAGGGCTACGATAAAATTGAATTACATAAAAAAGCAGAGAAGAAAAACTTTTATGTTCTAAAATCAGTTGCCTCATTTTTATTTTTAGGAATTACAATTATTGGAATGCGCGGAGGCCTGCAAACTAAGCCACTACAGATGATTGCAGCTTCTTATTATGGAGACCCAAATAACGCAGCTTTAGTACTAAATACACCATTTACCATTTTACAGAGCAGCAATAAAAAACCGCTTAGCCGAAAGAATTATTTTTCTAATCAAAAGGCAAATCAAATTTTCAATACTGAAAGAAATTATAAAAGCCAGTTTTTATTTGATAAAAAAAATGTGGTTGTTATTATTTTAGAAAGTTTTTCAAATGAATATATAGGAAGTTTGAGTCATGAAAAAACTTGCGCACCTTTTTTAGATAGCTTAATAAAAGAAAGCTATTTAATTGAACATGCTTTTGCTAACGGAAAAAAATCAAACGAAGCAATGCCTAGTATATTCGCTTCGCTTCCCTCTCTTTTAAATGAATCATATATCAATACCGTATATCAAAACAACGAATTAACCACTTTACCAAATCTATTAAAACAGAAGGGCTATTATAGCGCATTTTATCATGGCGGCATTAATGGGTCGATGAATTTTGACGCATTTGCCAAAAAAGCAGGTTTTGACCATTATTTCGGGATGAATGAATACCCAACAATAGCAGATTATGACGGCCATTGGGGAATTTATGATGCACCTTACTTCGATTATGTTGCACATGAGCTTGGCTCCTTACCAAAACCTTTTGTAGTTGGTTTGTTTTCTTTGTCTTCGCACCCACCTTATGACTTACCAGAATCAAGTAAAAATGATTTTTCGGAAATGAAAACCCCTAAGCAAAAAAGTTATCGTTATACCGACCAAGCATTAAAACATTTTTTCGAGTATGCACGAACAAAAAATTGGTACACCAATACATTGTTTGTAATTGTTCCTGATCATACTCCGGATGCAGATGCAGTGCAATATGACACTAAGGTTGCTTACTATCAAATTCCAATTATATTATTTGACCCATCAAGTAAAAATTTAATCGGAAGAAACAGTCAAGTTGCATCGCAAATTGATATTATGCCAACTGTTTTAGATTACTTACATTTTGATAAACCATTTAACGCATTTGGCGAAAGTGTGTTACGAGAAAAGGCATATCCATACGCCATTAATTACAGAGATGGAATCTACCAATTGATAGATTCTACGCATGTTTTGCAGTTTGCAGAAGATCAAACATTGGCGTTTTATAATTATAAAACCGACCCTTATTTGAAAGCTAATTTAAAAAGCAAAGCAACTGTAAAAGAAAACAAAATGAAAGAATTTACTGCTGCTTATATTCAGCAATTCAATAAAACTTTAATAGAAAACAATTACCATTCCCGTTGAAGATAAAAATAGCATTCATCATTAATCCAATTGCTGGCGGGAAAAATAAATTTAATTTTTCTCAAACAATTGAAAAGCAGTTAGACCAATCAAAATTTGAATATCAAATTATTCAAACAGAAAGGGTAAACCATGCTTTCGAAATAACTAAAATTGCTATTCAGGAAGGCGCTCAAATTGTTGTGGCAGTTGGCGGTGACGGCACTATCAATGAAATTGCTGCAGCGCTTGTTGGATCGGATACAAAGCTTGCAATCATACCTTTTGGTTCCGGTAATGGATTGGCAAGGGCTTTAAAAATTCCGATGAATACAAAAAAAGCACTCAGCATTATCAATCAAACAAATTCTGATTTAATTGATGTCGCTAAACTGAACGACAATTACTTTTTTAACATGTCTGGTTTAGGATTTGATGCGCACATTAGCCATGTTTTTTCTAAAGATAAAAAACGCGGATTACTTGGATACATCAAAGCTACATTTAGAGAATTAAAAAATTACCAAAGTGAAAATTACCAAATAAACATTGATGGAAAGCTGATCAACGAACGGGCATTTATTTTGAGTATCGCCAATTCTAGCCAATATGGGAATGAAGCCCATATAGCACCCAGGGCTCAATTACACGACGGGTTACTCGATTTAATAATCGTTAAACCATTTCCATTAATCTTAATGCCGATCATGGCTTTTAGGCTCTTCACTAAATCTGCCGATCGTTCAAAATACTTGATCAGTTTACAAGGGAAATCCATTCAAATTAGTAACAATAAAAAAAGTGTTATTCACTTAGATGGAGAAGCGAAAATCATTAATGAAAATATAAACATTAGCATTCAGCCATTGGCTTTAAATGTAATCGTTCCATAATATGTCAAAGAAAAATAATACACAAGGTGGAATTATGTATTCTACCAATCCTGATTTTGAATTTCAAAACGACCAAGCAGACACAACGCAAACGCCAGCCAATAACCAACAAGATTTACGCGTTCAATTAGATAAAAAACAAAGAGCAGGAAAAGCAGTAACACTCATCACTGGTTTTGTTGGTACTGGGTCAGATTTGCTAGAATTAGGAAAAAAACTAAAGTCAAAATGTGGTGTTGGTGGGACTGTAAAAGAGGGAGAGATTTTAATTCAAGGAGATTTTAGAGAAAAAATCATTCAAATATTACAATCCGAAGGTTATAAAGTAAAAAGAATTGGTGGATAAACTTTGTTTTTAGTAATTTGCGGCACCTATTTATCATATTTTACTTATCGAAAAACAGCATTTAATGAATAATGAATTTGGAATAAAAGCTAGTAATGCGAGCGTTGCTACTTTAGGATTAGGAAATGTTGCAGCAGCCTATTGGAATTTGACTCCTGCAGAATTAGTGGAAGAAGCAATTGTAAGAGGCGAAGGCACCTTGGTTGATTCAGGCGCATTAGCCGCAGATACAGGAGAATTTACTGGAAGATCACCAAAAGATAGGTTCATCGTTAAAGATGCCATTACTGAAAATGCAGTTTGGTGGGGCGATGTAAACATTCCTTTAGATAGCAATAAATTCGATTTATTATACCATAGAGTTTGCGCTTACTTAGCTGGAAAAGAAATTTTCGTTAGAGATGCTTATGCATGTGCCGATCCAAAATTTCGCACAAACATTCGCGTCGTAACAGAACAAGCATATCATAATATTTTTGCAAATAATTTATTTTTACGTCCAACTCACGATGAGATTTTAAATTTTTCTCCAGAATGGACTATCGTCAACGCACCAGGTTTTAAAGCAGATCCAGCCATTGATGGCACACGTCAACATAATTTCGCTATTTTAAATTTCACCAAAAAAATTATTTTAATTGGTGGAACAGGCTATACCGGAGAAATTAAAAAAGGAATCTTTGGTGTATTGAATTTTGTATTACCACATGACAAAGATGTGTTATCAATGCATTGTTCTGCAAACATTGGTAAGGATGGCGATACTGCAATTTTCTTCGGATTATCGGGCACAGGTAAAACCACTTTATCGGCCGATCCAAATCGTGGGTTAATTGGCGATGATGAACATGGTTGGGCTTCAGATACAGTATTTAATTTAGAAGGCGGTTGTTATGCTAAATGTGTTGATTTAACGAAAGAAAAAGAACCAGAAATTTGGGAAGCCATTAAATTTGGCGCTTTGTTAGAAAACATTGTATGCTACGAAGGCACTTCAACCGTTGACTTCTCTAATATTTCTAAAACCGAAAACACTAGAGTTGCTTATCCTATCCATCATATTGCAAATGCAGTTGAGCCTTCAATGGCAAGCAATCCAAAAAATATTTTCTTTTTAACGTGTGATGCATACGGCGTTTTGCCTCCAATTTCTAAATTAGATGCAGGACAAGCAATGTATCATTTCATTTCTGGATACACAGCAAAAGTTGCTGGAACAGAAGCAGGAGTAACAGAACCACAAACAACTTTTTCAGCTTGTTTCGGAAAAGTGTTTTTGCCTTTACACCCTGCAAAATATGCTGAA
Source organism: Sphingobacteriaceae bacterium (assembly GCA_024645045.1). Taxonomy (GTDB): domain Bacteria; phylum Bacteroidota; class Bacteroidia; order Sphingobacteriales; family Sphingobacteriaceae; genus CAIKLP01. Next base: position 21,131 of record JAHEGO010000010.1, on the reverse strand, counting down.
ATGTTAGGTAAGAAAATGAAAGAGCACCAAGTAAATGTTTGGCTAGTAAACACGGGTTGGACCGGAGGTGCTTATGGCACTGGCTCAAGAATGAAATTGAGTTATACGCGTGCAATGATTACTGCAGCATTGAATGGAGAGCTTGCTGGCGTTGACTTTGAGCAACACCCTGTTTTTGGTTTACAAATGCCAAAAACATGCCCGAATGTTCCTGCTGAAATTTTAAACCCAAGAAACACTTGGGCTAATGCAGCAGATTACGACCACAAAGCAAATGAATTAGCTCAAAAATTTATTAAGAATTTCGAACAATATGCAACAGGTGTTTCAGCGGAAACATTAGCAGCCGCACCAGTTGCAAAATCATAAATTAAAAAACAATAAAAATGGCTTTAGAAACACAAGGAAAATTACATGAGATTTTTGATCCGCAACAAATTACAGAGCGATTCAAAAAAAGAGAATTTGTAGTGGAGATAGATGACAATGGATATTTACAACATGTAAAATTTCAATTGAATCAAGATAAATGCAGCTTAGTAGATGCTTATCAAATTGGAGACCAAGTTAAAGTTTCATTCAATTTAACTGGACGTCAATTTACCCGTAAAACAGGTGAATTAGATTATATCACGAATGTGGTTGCTTGGAGAATTGAGCGTGTAGGTGCTGGATCTGGTTCAAATGCACCAGCGGCGCCAATGCCAACAGAGCCACCAGCTTTTAACATTGGTAGCGCAGATGGCGAAGACGACTCGCTTCCGTTCTAAAAATGAAATAAATTATTGATAATCAATAATTTAGGTATAAAATTAAAAATCAGCGTTAATTTTGTGTTAATAAATGGTTTCAAAATTTTTTTATCCCTAAAATATTCTATTTTTGTGTGCCCCTTAATGAACTGAGGGGCAATTTTTATCTAAATAGTAACGTTTAATCTTAAAATAAAAACTAATTAATCAAACAATGGCAAACGAAGCAAAAGTAGCTACTGCTGCAAAAGTTGAAAAAGGAAATGGATTGAGTACTTTTTTCGCATCATTTACTATTCCACTATGTTTATTGGTGGGTATCTTAATTTTCACATTTGTGATGGGTGCACCTTCAAACTTTGAAGGAAATGATCCAGCAAATCATCCAGTTCAAGAAGGTGCAGGACACGTATTAGGATTAATCCACAAAGGTGGTTACATCGTTCCAATCTTATTGTCTTTGGTATTGATGAACATCACTTTTTCTATTGAGCGTTTTTTAACAATTGGAAAAGCACAAGGAAAAGGAAGCGCAGAAGCATTTGTTAGAAACATCAGAGCAAAATTAGAACAAAATAATGTTGACGCTGCAATTAAAGAATGTGACGAACAAAGAGGTTCAGTTGCAAATGTAATGCGTTCAACTTTGTTGAAATACAAAGAGATGGAAGCGTTAACTGCTATGCCAGTTGATCAAAGAATTATTTCTATTCAAAAAGAAATTGAAGAGTCAGTAACTTTAGAATTACCAGGTTTAGAGAAAAACTTAGTGGTAATTGCAACTATGGCGTCAGTATCAACTTTGATCGCTTTATTAGGAACAGTATTGGGTATGATTAAAGCGTTCTCTGCATTGGCAACCGCTGGTTCTCCAGATTCAGTAGCATTAGCAACTGGTATTTCTGAAGCCTTAATCAATACAGCATTGGGTATTGGTAACTCTGCAATTGCAACAATTATGTACAACGTATTCACAAGTAAAATCGATGCAATTACTTACGCAATCGATGAAGCTGGTTACAGTATCGTTCAAACATTTGCTGCTAAAAACAGATAATAATTACCCCAATTAATTTTAACATAAATAATTACATACAATGTCAAAAGTAAAGGTTCCTCGTAAGAGTACAGTAGTAGACATGACGGCAATGACCGACGTGGCATTCTTGCTGCTTACGTTCTTTATGTTGGCTACTAAGTTTAAACCTGATGAACCAGTGACGGTGACAACACCATCATCAATCTCAGAAATAAAGTTACCAGAAACAGACATTTTATTATTAACGATCGACAAAGATTCGCGTGTGTTTTTTGCAATGGATGGTGAAGCGAACAGAGTTGAATTGTTAGATAAGATGGCTACCAAATACCAACTTACTTTTAATGATAAACAGAAAAAAGAATTCTCATTGTTGAGTTCTTTTGGTGTATCGATAAAAAATCTTGGTCAATATTTAGACTTAGATGCAGAAGGCAGAAAAAAATTCGCACAAAATGGAATCCCTTCAGATTCTACGAATAACGAATTAGCTGACTGGGTACTACAAGCTCGTTTTACAAATAAAGCTTTAAGGGTTGCTGTAAAAGGCGATCAAAATGCAGGATATCCTGTGGTAAAGCAAGTAATTGCGACTTTACAAGATAAGAAAGTAGATCGTTTCAACTTTATTACAAGCTTGGAAAAGGCTGAGAATTAATAATTCAAAAAAAATTAGCGATGGCAGATATAGAAAGCGGCGGCGGTGGCGGAGCCCATAAAGGCAAGAAAAAAGGTAAAAAATTATCGACAAGGGTGGATTTTACACCCATGGTAGACTTAGGTTTTTTATTGATTACTTTCTTTATGTTAACGACCTCCATGAACAAGCCACAAACCATGGAAATTAACATGCCCGTTAAGGATAAAAACCTTACCGAAGATCAACAAACTAAAGTAAAAGCATCTCAAACATTGACGGTGTTACTTACAAAAGAAAATAAAATTGTATACTATTTTGTTGATGAAAAAACAGGTGTGCCCGGCGCTACAACTGTTACAGATTATGGTAAAGAGGGCATTCGCAAAGTATTATTAAATGAAAATAAAATAAGAAATGCAAGCGTAGATTCAATCGCAATTTACAAAGAACAACTACAGTCAAATAAAATTAAAGAGGAAGAATTCAGAGCAAAAGTTTTTGCAATTAAATCTTTCAAAGATGGATTAATCGTAATTATAAAAGCAGACGACAATTCGAGATACGGAAATTTAGTAGACATCTTAGATGAAATGAATATCTGTAATATTGGCCGCTATGCAATTGTAGATATTACGCCAATAGATTTAGAATTATTAAGTAAAACCACATTATAATTCTATAAAAGAAATTAGAAAATGGCAGGTAAAATAGATTTATATGATGGCAAATGGATAGAGCTAATATTCCGCGGCAAAAACCAGGAATACGGAGCTTTTGAAATTCGTAAAAGTTATCCAAAACATGCTTTTTATGGTATCGTTTTGGCCATAGTTGCTTTTACTTTGTCGGTAAGTGCCCCTTTAATTATTCGTTTAATTTCAAATGCGCTTCCAGATGAAAAAATTGTAAAAGTTGACCAAACAAATGTGTTGGAAGATGTACCACCGGTTGATAAAAATCAACCTACTCCACCTCCACCTCCACCACCTCCATTGAAGTCAACAATTAAATTCACACCACCGGTAATTAAACCGGATGATCAAGTGCCTGATGAACCACCTCCAATTCAAGAAGAGTTGAAAAAGGTAGATGCAGGCGTTACAACCGTACAAGGTGATCCAAATGCAGAAGTAGATTTAAGTGGTTTAGATGGTGATGTAACAGGTGAAGAAGCTCCATTTATTTCGGTAGAACAAATGCCGGAATTCCCAGGAGGCGGCGAAGGAGCTCTGATTGCATACATTGCAAAAAACACAAAATACCCAGCAATGGCTAGGGAAAACAATATCGAAGGAACTGTATTTATTTCTTTCGTTGTGGAAAAAGACGGTAGCGTTTCTGACGTAAAAATATTAAGAGGAATTGGTGGTGGTTGCGATGAAGAAGCAAAACGCGTCATCAAAAACCTTCCAAACTTTACACCAGGCAGACAAAATGGTAGACCAGTACGTGTACAGTTTAACGTACCTGTGAAATTTAAATTGATGTAGTTAAAATGGATAAACCGGCGGATTTATGGTCCATGCGAGATAAAGTAATTTTCGTTTTTGGAATAATAATGTCCCTAGTTTATTTAGTAATAGGAATTAGTTTACTCAGCATTAAAAATTTTCTTGCTGAATACGATACAATAGTAAAAACCGGAATAGGCTGTATTTTTATAGCCTATTCTTTTTTTAGAATGTGGAGAGCATTAAACAATTGGAGAAACAGAAACAATGAAGACGAAGAATAACGTTTTATTATTTGCCCTTGTTGGAATTTTCCTGTCTGCATGCACAAACAATAAAGATAAAAATGGAAAAATGCTTAGCACTACTACTTCTGGTGAAGTAAAAATCGCAGCAGACGAAACCATTAACTCTATTATTGATTCTCAAGAACAAGTTTTCGAATCCATTTATCCGAAAGCAAATATTCAAGCAACCTATTTACCGGAACTAGAAATGATGGACCTGTTTATCAAAGACAGCATTTCACTAGTAGTGGCTACAAGACCATTAAATGCCTCTGAAACGGCCTATTTTAAAGGGAAACATAGCTATACCCAAAACAAAATTGCAACAGACGGCATTGCTTTGATTGTAAACAATCTCAATAAGGATACAACTTTTACATTGGCACAAGTACGCGAAATTATGCGAGGAAATTTTTCTAAATGGAATGATTTAGACAAACAAGCATCGTCTGAAAAAATCAATTTAGTATTTGACAATAAAAATAGTGGCACTGTAAGATACATGTCAGAATTAGTGGGACAAAAATCACTTCCTGGTTATGCATTAAAATCAAATGAGGAAGTAATTAAATATGTTACTGAAAACAAAAATGCATTGGGTATTGTTGGCGTAAATTGGATCAGTGATAAAGACGACCCGAAGGCAATGAAATTTAGAAGTGGCATAAATGTGGTAGGCATTATGGGCGACCCTGGAGATTTAGGAGATGATTATTATTACCAGCCTTACCAAGCTTATTTCGCAACTAAACAATACCCTTTATTACGCGAGATTTATACCATTAGCAGAGAGCCTAGGGCTGGTTTAGCTACAGGCTTTGCTTCGTTTATTTCGAGCGATAAAGGACAAAAAATAATATTAAAAGCAGGCTTATTACCAGCCAGTGCACCCATTAGAATTATACAAACAAATTAATAAATTAACAGCATGAATCGTAGTTTAAAAAACGCTTGGCTTGTTGCCGCAATTTTGGTTTCTACTTTTACAATAGTAAAAGCACAAGAAGCAGTAACAGGAATTAGAGCCATTGAGGTGGAGCAATATGAAAAAGCAAAAAGAATTTTTAGCACATTAATTCAAGCCAACCCAAGCAATGCCGACAACTATTTTTATTTGGGAAAAGCATATTATAAGCAAGACAAAATTGATTCTGCGAAATATTATTTTCAACAAGGATTAGCCGCAAACCCTAACTCTACTTTAAACATAGTGGGTTTAGGTTCTGTTGATTATGACCTTGGTAATGTAACAGAAGCAAAAGCAAATTTTGAAAAAGCTATTGGTATTTCTTTAGGAAAAGATTTTCAGACATATATTAGCATTGGAGAAGTTTACCGCGAATTAGGTGTAAGAAATTTTGACGAGGCATTGAATAACTTCTTAAAAGCAAAAGCAATTAACCCAAAAAGCCCAGAACTTTTAGTTGCGATTGGTGATGTGTACATGGAACAAGCAAACGGATCCGAAGCTGTTAAATATTACACAGAAGCACTTAAATTAAATCCTAATTATGTTAACGCACACGTCCGTACAGGTAAGCTTTGGACGCGTTCGTTAAATTATGCAGAAGCAAAAATTGCATTCGAAAAAGCTATAAAAATAGACTCTACATTTGCACCAATTTACAGAGAATATGGCGAGTTAGAATTGGGTGCTAAACATTTCGAAAGTGCAGTAGAAAAGTATAAAAAATATTTAGCCTTAACAGACAAATCTTTGAATTCACAATTGCGTTATGCTAAATTTTTATTTTACGGAAAACAATTTCAAGAGTCAATCGACATAATTAAACAAATTGTTGCAAAAGATTCAAGTGATTATATCAATTACCGTTTGTTAGGTTATTCATCTTATGAAATAAAAGATTACAAAGCAGGATTAACTGCAATGAATAAGTTTTTCTCCATGAATCCTGCAAAAATTTTACCGCAAGATTATGCATACTTAGGTAAATTACAGGTTAAAAATAAATTAGACTCAATGGGCGTAAACACTATATTGCGTGCCATTGCGCTCGATACTACCAGTAGAGATTTATACGGAGATTTATCAGACGCATACTTCTCAATGAAGAAATATAAATTATCTGCCGAAACATATGAGTTAAAATTATTTAACACAAAACCTACAGCGGTAGATTATTTTAATTTAGGAAGAAAATATTATTTCGGTTTAGAATTTGCAAAATCTGATTCTGCTTTTGCAAAATTATTAGCATTGAATGCAGAATACAAACCTGCATATTTATTCCGTGCAAGAAACAATGTTCAAATAGATAACTTAGATAAAGTGAACGATGGATTAGCAAAACCATTTTACGAAAAGTTTATTGAGCTAACTACTACAGACCCAAAATTAGACCTGAAGAAATCTGGTAAAGATTTAATAGAAGCTTATAAATATTTAGGTGATTATAACTACACTGTTTTGAAAGATTACAATGCAGCTATTTTGAACTTCCAAAAAGTAGTGGAAATTGACCCTAATGACAAGGATGCTAAATTGAATATAGAGGGCTTAATGAAAGAGTCTAAGAAATAATCGTTAATTTTACCACATCATCAATCAATAAAAATATGGGAAATTCATTTTTACCATCCGATTACTTCCCAATCGTATTGCAGTTAATTGCAGCCATTGGATTTGTAGCTGTTACCATGCTAGCTACCCATTTTATTGGGCCTAAGCGTAAAACAGCCGATAAATTAGCCAATTTTGAGTGCGGAATTGAGCAACAAGGCGACGCTAGATCTCCAATTTCTGTGAAGTACTTTTTAGTGGCCATTCTATTCGTTTTATTTGACGTGGAGGTGATCTTTATGTACCCTTGGGCAGTCAACTTTAGAGAGTTTGGGCTAACAGGTTTTTTGGAAATGTTCACCTTTGTGGGCTTCCTTTTAGCCGGCTTCTTTTACCTAATGAAAAAGGGTGCTTTAGACTGGGAATAAATTAGATATTTCTTGCTCCTAAAACCTTTAAAAGTAATATTTGTTGTACATTTGACGCACATCTTTAGTGGAGATGTGCGTTTTGTTTTTAAGCATTTTTATGAGTGATATCAAAATTGTTTCAGCACCAGAAGGAATAGAAGGTGCAGGTTTTTTCGCAACGCGATTAGACAAAGTTGTTGGTCTTGCAAGATCACATTCATTATGGCCATTACCTTTTGCAACTTCATGTTGCGGAATTGAGTTTATGGCTACCATGGGTTCACATTATGACTTCGCCAGATTTGGTTCTGAAAGACCAAGTTTTTCACCCAGACAAGCAGACTTGTTAATGGTGATGGGAACGATTGCAAAAAAAATGGGCCCAGTATTAAAACAAGTTTATTTACAAATGGCTGAACCTCGCTGGGTAATAGCGGTTGGCGCTTGTGCATCCTCAGGTGGAATTTTTGACACTTACAGTGTGATGCAAGGTATCGATGAAATTATTCCAGTAGATGTTTATGTACCAGGTTGTCCTCCGCGTCCAGAAGCCATTATTGACGGCTTCAATCGCATTCAAGATTTAGTAAAATCTGAATCAATGCGCAGAAGAAATTTACCAGAGTACCAAGCATTAATGACTAATTACGGAATTAAATAAAATGGCAATAGCAACAGAAAAATTGATCGCAGATTTGCAGTCTAGTTTTGGTTCTGCATTGAGCAATTTTGAACAGCCTTATGGTTTGTTAACCTTTCAAACCAACAAAGACAGCATCATTCCTGTATTGAAATACTTAAACGAAAACGAGGAATATCGCTTTCGTTTTTTAACAGATGTTTGTGCAGTTCATTATCCTGCAACTAAAGAGTTGGCAGTTGTTTACCATGTGCAAAGCATGGAAAATAATTTTCGTGTAAGAATAAAAGTATTTATACCCGAATCAAATCCGAAAATTCCAACCGCAACTGTTTTGTATGAATCTGCAAATTGGCAAGAAAGAGAAACCTACGATTTTTACGGTGTTTTATTCGAAGGCCATCCGAATCTTAAAAGAATTTTAAATGTAGATGACATGGTTGCTTTTCCATTGAGAAAAGAACACCCATTAGAAGATCCAAACAGAATTGACAAAAACGATACTTACTTCGGTAGATAAATTTTAACATAGAATTATGGCTCATATTCAACTCGGCAACGATTCATTAGAAAAAGAAACCACGACTTTAAACCTTGGTCCAACACACCCTGCAACACACGGTGTTTTCCAAAACGTTTTGGAAATGGATGGGGAACGCATTGTAAGCGCTGTTTCTACTATTGGCTATATACACAGGGCTTTCGAGAAGATCGCAGAGCATCGCCCATATTATCAAATTACTCCTTTAACCGATCGATTAAATTATTGTTCATCGCCCATAAATAATTTCGGCTGGCATTTAACAGTTGAGAAATTATTAAATATTGAAACGCCTAAGCGTGTAGATTACATGCGTATCATCATTATGGAGTTGGCAAGAATTTCTGATCATTTAATTTGTAATGGAATTTTGGGAGTAGATACAGGTGCCTTTACTGGTTTCTTGTATTTGATGCAAGAGCGTGAAAATATTTATGAAATTTACGAAGAGATTTGTGGTGCAAGGTTAACAACAAACTTTGGTAGAGTCGGAGGTTTCGAAAGAGATTTCAACGACATTGCTATTTTAAAAATTAAAAAGTTTTTAGCAACCTTTCCAACCGTAATGAAATCTTTTGAAGATTTATTCAATAGAAACAGAATCTTCATTGATAGAACAGTTGGTGTTGGGGCTATTAGCGCTGAAAAGGCTTTAAACTATGGCTTTACAGGACCTTGTTTAAGAGCAACAGGTGTAGACTACGATGTACGTACTGCCAATCCGTATTCTTCATATAATGAATTTGATTTTGAAATTCCAGTTGGAACAAATGGCGACACATACGACAGGTATTTAGTAAGAAACGAAGAAATTTGGCAGAGCTTAAGATTAATTGAACAAGCATTGGCAAAAATGGAAAAAGAACCAAAAGGAATTTTCCATGCCGATGTACCTGCATATTATTTACCAGAAAAACAAGATGTATATGCTAACATGGAATCACTTATTTATCACTTTAAAATTGTGATGGGTGAAGTCGATATGCCTAAGGGAGAATTATACAACGCAGTAGAAGGTGGCAATGGAGAGCTTGGTTTTTATTTGATCTCTGAAGGCGGAAGATCGCCTTACAGGCTGCATTTCAGAAGACCATGCTTTATTATTTACCAAGCATTTGCTGAGATTGCAAAGGGATCTTTGTTATCTGATGCAATTGTTACCATGAGTAGTTTAAATGTAATTGCGGGCGAGTTAGATGCCTAATATATTTTTTAAAAACACAAAAACTAATTAAATGAATTTAGCATTTTCAGAACAAGCATTGGCGCTTTCAAAAGAGCTAATGAAAAGATATCCGGAAGGAAAACAAAAATCTGCATTGATTCCAATCTTGCATATTGCGCAAGCAGAATTTAATGGTTGGTTGAGTTCAGATGCCATGGATTATGTAGCAAGTGTTATTGGCATTAAACCAATTGAGGTTTATGAAGTAGCTTCTTTCTATTCGATGTTCAATTTAAAACCAGTTGGTAAATGTGTATTAGAAGTTTGCCATACTGGACCTTGCGCGATTAATGGAGCAGAAGGTTTAATTGCATATTTAGAGAATAAACTAAATATAAAAGTGGGCCAAACCACTACAGACGGCATGTTTACCTTAAAAGCGGTAGAATGTTTAGGTTCTTGCGGATCTGCACCAATGTTACAATGTGGCGTAAATTATTACGAAAATTTAACCAACGAGAAAGCAGACGACTTGATTAGTAAATTAAAAACAGAAAATCGGTTACAGGCATATACAGATATTAAATAATAATTAATGTTACGCGCACTTACCCTACCTGCAAAATACCGCTTCTTAAATAAATTATTTAAGCAAGGCGAATTTGTATTGTTAGATATTGGCGCGGGTAATCATTCAGCATCTAAAACTAAAAAGTGGTTTCCAAATTGTGAATACCACGGATTAGATTTAAATAAAAATTACAACAACGACGAAAATGATTTCAAACAAATGAAATCTTTTTACGAGTTGAACTTAGAAGAATTAAACTTAGCCAGTGTGCCAAATTCTCATTTTGATTTTATCATGATGGCACATGTGGTGGAGCATTTAAAAAACGGAGATGAGGTGTTGGTGAAACTATTAGATAAGCTCAAACCCGGTGGTTACTTGTATGTAGAGTACCCTGGCATTAAATCAACTCAATTGCCACGCATGAATGGCACGCTGAATTTTTTTGATGACGACACACATGTAAGAATTTATTCACTAAAAGAATTATATAATTTATTTTTAAAAAATAATACAACAATTATCAAAGGAGGCACCAGAAGATATTATCCAAATATTTTGATGATGCCAATTAAGATAATTCACAATTTAATTAAATACGGAAAAATTTTACCAAGTATATTTTGGGATTTTTTTGGTTTCGCAGAATTTATATTGATAAAGAAGAAATAAAATAATATGTCACGCAAAATATTATTAGAACACATCGATGTTCCAGGAATTAACACTTTTGAAACTTATCGCAAGATGGGTGGATACCGTTCGGTCGAAAAGGCTTTGAAAACAATGTCTCCAGATGATGTGGTTGAAGAGGTGAAAAAATCTGGCATGCGCGGTAGAGGTGGAGCGGGTTTCCCAACAGGTATGAAATGGAGCTTTTTGGCAAAACCAGAAGGCAAACCACGTTACTTGGTTTGCAATGCAGACGAATCGGAACCAGGCACTTTCAAAGACCGTTATTTAATGGAAAAAATCCCACATGCATTAATCGAAGGAATGATTACTTCGAGTTATGCATTGGGCGCAAAAACTTCATACATCTATATCAGAGGAGAATATTTTTACGTATTAAGAATTTTAGAAAAAGCCATAGCAGAAGCGTATGCTAATGGATTTTTAGGTAAAAATATTTTAGGTTCTGGATACGATTTAGATTTATATGTTCATCCGGGAGCTGGTGCTTATATCTGCGGAGAAGAAACAGCATTGCTAGAATCTTTAGAAGGTAAAAGAGGAAACCCTAGGGTTAAACCTCCATTCCCTGCAATAGCTGGTTTATATGCTTGCCCAACGGTAGTGAATAACGTAGAAACCATTGCAGCTGTTGCACCAATTGTAAATATGGGTGGTGATGAATATGCAAAAATTGGAATTGGAAGAAGTACCGGAACAAAATTAATTTCTGCCAGTGGTCATATTAACAACCCTGGTATTTATGAAATCGAATTAGGTTTACCTGTTGAAGAATTTATTTACTCAGATAAATATTGTGGCGGTATTAAAAACGGAAAAAGGTTAAAGGCAGTTGTTGCCGGTGGATCATCAGTTCCAATTTTACCAGCCAATTTAATTTTAAAAACAGCCAACAACGAAGCTAGGTTAATGAGTTATGAGTCACTATCTGATGGAGGCTTTGTAAGTGGCACTATGCTTGGTTCTGGCGGTTTCATTGTATATGATGAAGACAGTTGTATTGTGCGTAATACTTGGAATTTTTCTCGTTTCTATCACCATGAATCTTGCGGACAATGTTCGCCATGTAGAGAAGGAACAGGATGGATGGAAAAAGTTTTACATCGCATCGAATACGGTCATGGAAAATTAAGTGACATTGATTTATTAGTAGAGGTTTCGAAAAAAATTGAAGGTAATACGATATGTCCATTAGGAGATGCAGCGGCATGGCCTGTTGCAAGTGCGATTCGTCATTTCAGAGAAGAATTCGAATGGCACATTAACGAAGCAAAATTAAGTCAAACTAGAAATTTTGGATTGCTAGCTGCTCACGAAGCGCCAGTAAAATAATTATTTTAATAAAATGGCAGATAAAATAAAAGTAACCATCGACGGAAAGTCTGTTGAAGTAGAACCGGGGACCACCATCTTAAATGCAGCACGTCAAATAGGCGGCGACATTGTGCCTCCGGCTATGTGTTATTATTCTAAGCTTAAAGGAAGTGGCGGTAAATGCCGTACTTGTTTAGTAAAAGTTGCACAAGGTTCTGAGAAAGACCCTAGGCCAATGCCTAAACTTGTTGCTTCTTGTCAAACACAAGTTATGGATGGAATGGTTGTAGAAAACACCACTTCTCCAGAAGTAATTGAAGCTAGAAAAGGAATTGTAGAAATGTTGTTGATCAACCATCCACTTGATTGCCCAGTATGTGATCAAGCAGGCGAATGTGATTTACAGAATTTATCTTTCGAACATGGCGCATCAAATTCTAGGTATGAATTTGAAAGAAGAACTTTTGAAAGAGTTGATATTGGAGATAAAGTGCAATTACACATGAACCGCTGTATCCTTTGCTACCGTTGCGTTTACACGGCAGATCAAATTACAGAAGGTCGTGTGCATGGTGTATTGAACAGAGGAGATAAATCAGAAATTTCGACCTATATCAGCGCAGCAATTGAAAACGATTTTTCAGGAAACGTAATTGATGTTTGCCCAGTAGGTGCATTAACTGATAAAACTTTTAGATTTAAAAATAGGGTATGGTTTACCAAACCTGTTGACGCACACAGAGACTGCGAGCACGAGAAATGTTCAGGTAAAGTAGTGTTATGGTATAAAGGTGAAGATGTATTGCGTGTAACTGCTCGTAAAGACCAATATGGAGAAGTAGAGTCATTCATTTGTAATACTTGTCGTTTTGATAAAAAGGCTACGTCTGATTGGACAATCGAAGGCCCTAGAAAAATCGACGAAACATCTGTTATCTCATCAAACCATTATGAAATGGCACACCCGCTTCCAGTAATCGAAAAAAATCCAGCTTTAATTGAAGCGAACAAAAAAATGTTTCATAAAAAAATTAAATAAGAAATGGATATCGCATTTATTATAGAAAAATTAATTCTTATTTCTGCAATCTTGGCAATTAGTTTAGTGATTGCAATGTACACTACGCTTGCAGAAAGAAAATTTGCAGGATTTTTTCAAGATCGCGTAGGACCCAACAGAGCTGGGCCTTGGGGCTTATTGCAACCTTTAGCAGACGGCGTAAAACTATTCACAAAAGAAGAAATTATTCCTACACATGCTGGAACATTTTTATTTGTATTAGGTCCATCACTCAGTATGTTTACTGCTTGTATCACTACTGCAGTTATTCCTTGGGGTCAAGATTTATTCTTATTCGGTAGAAATATTTCATTACAAGTAGCAGACATTAACGTAGGTGTTTTATACGTTTTCGGTGTAGTATCACTTGGTGTATATGGCGTAATGATTGGCGGTTGGGCATCTAACAATAAATTTTCTTTATTGGCTGCTGTTCGTTCTGCATCACAAAACATTTCATACGAAATTGCTATGGGTTTATCCATCATTGCTTTATTAATGATGACTGGTACTTTAAGCTTAAGAGAAATTTCAGAACAACAATCTGGAATGAATTGGAATATTTTTTATCAACCATTAGGCTTTTTAATTTTTATGATCTGTTCATTTGCTGAAACAAATAGAACGCCATTTGACTTGCCAGAATGTGAAACAGAATTAGTAGGCGGGCACCATACAGAATACTCTTCTATGAAATTAGGTTTCTATTTATTTGCAGAGTATATCAATATGTTTGTTTCATCTGCAATTATGGCTTCGTTGTATTTCGGAGGATATAACTACCCCGGAATGCATTTAATCAGTAATCCAAATGTTGCAGCATTAATAGGTGTTGCAGCCTTTTTCACCAAAATATTATTGTTCATTTTCTTCTTTATTTGGGTAAGATGGACAGTACCACGTTTCCGTTATGATCAATTAATGAAACTAGGATGGAAAGTTTTAATTCCATTGGCAATCATTAACATCGCATTAACAGGAGCTGGTATTTTATTTTTTGGTAAATAATATTTTTAATCAAAAGCATTGACAAATATGAATTCGTTAACGAATCGAAAAAAAGTTTTAGAGTCTAAGAAAATGAATTTTTGGGAGCGCATATATCTCCCAGCAATTCTTCATGGCTTGAGTATTACCATGAAACATTTCTTCAAGAAGAAAACCACTATTTATTATCCAGAACAAAAAAGAGAATTCTCGGAAAACTTTAGGGGTTTACATTCTTTGAAAAGAGATGAAAATGGAGCAGAAAGATGTACTGCTTGTGGCTTATGTGCTCTTTCTTGTCCAGCTGAAGCCATTACCATGACTGCAGCAGAACGCAAGCCAGGAGAAGAGCATTTATACAGAGAAGAGAAATACGCTTCGGTATATGAAATTAACATGTTGCGTTGTATTTTCTGTGGTTTTTGCGAAGAAGCTTGCCCGAAAGCAGCCATTTTCTTAGATGGAGATATTGCAAAAGCTGGTTATAAGAGAGATGAATTTATTTTCGGAAAAGATAAACTGGTAGAACCAATTGTTAAATAATCATTCAATCAAATAATATTCAATGAGTCATTCCTTATTTTATTTATTATCATTCATCACATTGTTTTTTGCATTACTGGTAGTATTTGCAAAAAATCCTATACACAGTGCCTTGTATATGGTGATGACTTTTTTCGCAATCACTTGTCAATACCTTATTTTAAATGCACAGTTTTTAGCCATCGTAAATTTCATTGTTTATATGGGTGCTATTATGGTATTGATTCTTTTCTCTATTATGTTTTTAAATTTAAACCAAGATACAGAACCGCAAAAATCTAGTTTATTAAAATTCGCAGGTGTAATTTCTGCAGGTTTATTAATGCTTACACTGGTTGGTGCCATTGTAAAAACAGGTGGTGGCGATGTGCCTTTCGAATTAGTTAATTCGAATATAGGATTAGTGAAAAACCTTGGTAAAGTTTTATTCAACGAATTTTTATTGCCATTCGAAATAGCTTCGGTTTTATTATTATCGGCTATGGTTGGCGCAGTATTATTAGCTAAAAAAGATATAAACTAATGGGAACAGTAACACAAACTATTCAAGCCGTACCAATTAATCATTATATTTTACTGGCTTCATTATTATTTACAATTGGAGTAATGGGTGTTTTAGTTAGAAGAAATGCCATTGTTATTTTCATGTCAATAGAATTGATGTTAAATGCAGTAAATATTTTATTGGCAGCATTTTCTGCTTATAGAGGTGACGCAAGCGGTCAAGTATTCGTATTTTTTATCATGGCTGTTGCTGCCGCAGAAGTTGCAGTAGGCTTGGCCATCATCGTGATGATATACAGAAATACAAGGTCTATAGACATCAATATATTAAACAAATTAAAAGGATAGATTCATTCAGCAATTAATATTATGTTAAAATTAATAGGGTTAATTCCATTATTTCCTTTGCTAGGCTTTTTAATAAATGGCATTGCAAATAAACGCATGCCTAAGGCCTGGGTTGGAATCATTGGTAGCGCTTCCATTTTTTGTTCATTCCTCATCAGTTTAGGAATATTCATCACCACTCCAAATGGAGAAGTAAACACTTTCGATTTATTTAGTTGGATTAATGTAGCAGGATTACAAATCCCATTCTCATTTTTAGTAGATCCTTTGTCAATGATTATGTTATTGATTATAACGGGTGTTGGATTTTTAATTCATGTATACTCAATAGGCTATATGCACCATGACGAAGGCTTTGCAAGGTATTTCGCTTATTTAAACTTGTTCGTATTCTTCATGCTATTATTAGTATTAGGATCTAACTACGCTATCATGTTTATTGGATGGGAAGGCGTTGGATTATGTTCTTATTTATTAATAGGCTTTTGGTTTAAAAACACTTCTTATAACAATGCCGCTAAAAAAGCATTCATCATGAATCGCATTGGTGACCTTGGCTTTTTATTAGGCTTGTTTTTAATTTATACAACATTCGGATCTATCAGTTATAAATCTGTAATGATGCAAGCTGCTGGATTTACTAGCGGAGACGCAACCATTACTGCAATAGCATTATTATTATTTATTGGAGCCATGGGGAAAAGTGCACAATTGCCTTTATACACATGGTTGCCAGACGCAATGGCTGGCCCTACACCGGTTTCAGCCTTGATACATGCTGCGACAATGGTAACAGCGGGTATTTACATGATTGCCAGATCAAGCATTATTTATGTGCTTGCACCAATAGCAATGGAGACCATAACTATTGTAGGAATGCTTACTGCAATTGTTGCTGCAATCATTGCTTTAACACAAACAGATATTAAAAAAGTATTGGCTTACTCAACAGTTAGTCAGTTGGGTTATATGTTTGTAGCTTTAGGTGTTGGCTCATTTACTGGTGCTGTATTTCATTTAATGACACACGCTTTCTTTAAAGCATTATTGTTTTTAGGCGCTGGAAGTGTGATACACGCTATGTCTGGAGAACAAGACATGCGCAACATGGGTGGCTTAAAGAAAAAATTACCAATCACTTTTTTAACAATTTTAATTGGAACGCTAGCAATTTCAGGTTTACCACCATTCGCAGGTTTCTTTTCAAAAGATGAAATTTTAGCAGCAACCTTTAATTATTCTCCAATCGTATTTACCATCATGTCAATTACTTCGGTGTTGACTGCATTTTATATGTTTAGAATGTTGTTCTTAACTTTTTACAGCTCTTTTAGGGGAACAACAGAACAAGCAAAACATTTACATGAGAGCCCAAAAAACATGACCATTCCATTAATGGTATTGGCTGTGTGTTCTACATTTGCTGGCTTTTTAGGTTTACCAGAAGTATTTTCAGAGCACCATTTATTGAAATCGTTTTTAGCACCTGTATTTGTTTTGGCAGATGCAAAAATAATGGTAGCATCTCCATCACATGCAATTGAATATGGCATCATGATTGGATCTTTAATTGCAGTTGCATTGGTTGCATATTTTGCATTTGTACGTTATAGTAAAAAAGTTTATTTGTTGCCAACGCAAGAAGAAAACTTAAGTGTGTTGCAAAAAATCTCTTACCATAAATTTTATTTAGATGAGATTTATTTCGCATTAATCACCAATCCAGTAAATAAAATTGCCACTTACTTACACCAAATAATTGAAAGAGCAGGAATTGATGGCATCGTAAATGGTGCAGGCAGACTGGCTTTGGCAGGTTCTAAACGAGTTAAGGCATTGCAAACTGGTTATACTGGTTTTTATATTTTCGCAATGGTACTTGGAATTTTATTCATCATGTTGTTAAACTTTTTTATTTAATATTAGATAAATGATTACGCTACTACTTTTATTATTTCCGGCTTTAGCATCATTGGCTTTGTTAGTATTAAATACTAAAGAAGCAAAACGCGCCGCATTGATTTTTTCTATTGTAGAATTAGGCATTGCATTATTTGCATTAATTAATTTTCAAAAAGACGCAAGCACACAATTTTTAATAGATACAACTTGGGTTAGTTCCTTAGGTATTCACTTTAAAATTGGCATTGACGGCATTAGTATGTTAATGGTAATGCTTACCACAGGCCTATTCCCGTTGATTATCCTTTCTACCTTTAACAAAACATATACTGCAGAAAAATCTTTTTATGCCTTGATGATGTTCATGCAAGCAGGATTGATTGGCGTATTTGTTTCATTAGATGCATTTCTATTTTATACTTGTTGGGAAGCGGCATTAATTCCTGTTTATTTTATTGCAGCTATTTGGGGTGGAGCAGAAAGAATTCAAGCAACGCTTAAGTTTTTTGTGTACACTATTTTAGGTAGTTTGTTTATGTTAGCTGCATTAATTTACATCTATCTTCAAACACCAGGTGCACATTCTTTCGACCTCAATGTGTTTTACCAAACAGCATTAAACAGCACTGCTCAATCTTATTTATTCTGGGCTTTCTTTGTAGCCTTTGCTATTAAGATGCCTATTTTTCCTTTTCATACTTGGCAACCTGACACTTATACAGAAGCGCCAACACCAGCAACTATGCTGCTTTCAGCTATTATGTTAAAGATGGGGGTGTACGGAATTATTAGGTGGATGATACCAGTTGTTCCACAAGCATTTCAAGAGTGGTCGTGGTTAGCAATTACACTTTCTGTAATTGGAATTGTCTACGCATCCTTAATTGCATTTAACCAAAAAGATTTAAAAAGATTAATCGCTTACTCGTCTATTGCCCATGTGGGTTTAATTGGTGCAGGGGTGTTTGTTTTTAACGCACAAGCCTTACAAGGTGCCATGATTCAAATGTTGAGCCATGGTGTGAATGTATTCGCATTGTTTTATATTATTTACATCATCGAGTCCAGAACTAGTACACGTGAAATAAATATTCTTGGAGGAATTGTACATAGTGCACCTAAATTAGCTATAGTGTTTACTATTATTATGATGGGTTCTATCGCATTGCCATTAACCAATGGCTTTGTAGGCGAATTCTTATTATTAGCAGGCTTGTATCAATACAGTGCAATTGCAACAGCCTTTGCTGGTTTAACTATTATTCTAGGCGCAGTTTATATGTTAAGAATGTACCAAAGAGTAATGTTAGGAGAAGCAAATAATTTAACGAGCGCGTTTAAAGATATACACGGAAACGAAAAAACCATTTTATACATCGTAGTACTTTTAGTAATTGTAATGGGCATTATGCCAAATGCTATTTTAAGCATTTCAGATGCATCGGTTCAAAATTTAATTTCAATTGTAAATTCAAAATTAGCAATCATTAACTAATTTAATTTTAAAATATTTAAGAAATGACTAGTATAATAATTATAACCTTACTCGCAGTTGTGCTGCTATTTTTGGGTGTTTACAATAAAACTGCTGCGCTTGTTCCTGTAGCATATCTAGGGCTTCTAGGAGCTTTGGCCACACAAATCTCAACATGGAATACCAATTTGTATTACTTCAACCAAATGGTATTGTTTGATAATTTCTCCATCGTATTTTCAAGCTTAACTATTGTAACTACTATTTTAATTATCCTTTTATCAAAGGGGTATTTTGAAAAAATTAGCAGCAACGTTGCAGAATATTTAGCACTTATTTTATTTGCATTAGTTGGTGTATTATGTATGGTTTCGTTTCAAAACTTAACCATGTTATTTATTGGCATTGAAATTATGTCAATTAGCATGTATGCATTAGCCGGTATTCGCAAAAAAGATTTAGCCTCTAACGAAGCTGCATTGAAATATTTTTTAATGGGTTCATTTGCAACTGCATTCTTAATGTTTGGTATTGCTTTAATTTACGGATTCACTGGAACTTTTAATTTAGATCAGATTGCAAGTGCAGTAGGCATGAGCAATGGAGTAATTGCTCCACTATTTTATGCTGGTATTTTATTTATTTTGGTGGGTATGTTATTCAAAATTTCAGCTGCACCCTTTCATTTCTGGGCACCAGACGTATACGAAGGCGCTCCATCTTTGATTACATTATTTATGTCAACCGTTGTGAAGACTGCTAGTTTTGCGGCATTCATTAGGTTGTTTATAACATGCTTTGCTTCATTGTCAACTTATTTAACGCCTACACTTTGGATTGTTGCTTTGTTAACGATAAGTATTGGTAACTTATCTGCTTTAATGCAACACTCATTTAAACGCATGTTGGCTTATTCAAGCATTTCACATGCAGGTTATATGTTAATGGCTATTTTAGCAATTGGTCCAAATTCAAGTAAAGCCATTTTCTTATATGCTAGTGCTTACTCAATCGCTTCGATTACTGCATTCGCTATTTTTATTAAAGTAAAAGAAATTGCGCAGTCGGATAGCTTCGACGCATTCAATGGATTGGGCAAAAGGAACCCAGGTATGGCATTGGCATTAACTATAGCTATGTGTTCTTTAGCAGGTATTCCATTAACAGCAGGATTTTTCGGTAAATTTTATGTGTTTACAACAGCCATGTCACAAAACTATTATTGGTTAGTTGCTTTAGCAATTGTAAATGCAGTGATTGGAATTTGGTACTACTTCAAAGTGATCATTGCGATGTACATGAAAGAAAGTACAGACAATAGCACAATTGAAGCAAGAGGTAATATGGCATTGGTGTTATTTTTAACAACTATGGCTACTATTATTCTAGGCATTTTCCCTTCAATATTATCATCCTTATTTTAAATTCCTTATTTTTCGGAATAAATACTACTATGGAAAATGTAATTGAATTTATTAAGACATTATTGCATCCGCAAAGCATTATCCATTATGGAGGCTTGTCTTTATTACTTTTTGTAGTATTTGCTGAAACAGGTTTGTTTTTTGGATTTTTCCTACCAGGAGATTCGCTACTATTTGTTTCCGGATTATTGTGTGGTACGCCTATTTTTGACGTTAACATTTTTACACTCTTAATAAGTGTTTCAATGGCTGGCATACTGGGTAATTTTGTCGGTTATTATTTTGGCAAAAAAACAGGCCCAGTAATTTTTAGTAGAGACGATTCCTTTTTCTTCAAGAAAAAGCATGCCATTTATGCGCGTGATTTTTATGAAAAACATGGAGGCTCTGCAATTGTAATGGCTAGGTTTATTCCAATTGTTAGAACTTTTGTACCAATTATGGCGGGTGTTGTTTCATTAGATTTTAAGAAATTTATTTGGTATAATATTATTGGATGTGTGGCTTGGGTTTTTTCGATGATATTGGCTGGGTACTTCTTAGGCAGAGCATTTCCGGGCATTCAAAAGAAATTAGAATACGTTGTAATCCTGATCATCTTAATCAGTATGATTCCTGTTGTATGGACTTATATTAAACAAAAAAGAGCCAACAAAACCAACGAATCTTAAATTAAAATTGATTTGATTTAACCACTTCATATGTTATTCGACATTTTTCTTACACTTTTATTGGTTGTGCTCAACGGCTTCTTTGTTGCTGCAGAATTCGCCATTGTTAAAGTCAGGTTTTCTCAAGTTGAAATAAAAGCTAAAACAGGAAACCAAAGCGCAAAAATTGCCAAGCATATTTTACAAAACTTAGA
>JAHEGO010000014.1 GCA_024645045.1 Sphingobacteriaceae bacterium | reverse complement strand
TGCGCAAATAGGTGGTTCAGACATGGCGATCAATGGCTATTTTAGGAATTTACTTGGCTTCCTGTTATTTCCTAACCAAGCACTACAAATTGATGCTTCGATTAAATCGAATCAATTGAATTTAGGGGAATTACTTTCTTCTACACCAACAAACAACAGCAATAGCGAATACCTCATTCAAATTAACCCACGCTTAGATTGTAATTTAAACCTAGACGTAACGAATTTAATATTTAATAAATTTAAAGCGAAGCAGCTAGCTGGAAAACTAACCATCCAGCATCAACAAGTGCAAACTGATTTTCTTTCATTTGAAGCGCAAGACGGATTGGTTTTTGCAAAAATAATATTAGACGCTAAAAATAAAGAACAAATCAAAATTGACGCAGATGTGAATCTGAAAAAAATTAACCTTACAAAATTCTTTTACGAATTTGATGAATTTGGCTTAGAAATTATTCAGTCAAAAAACCTAAAAGGTTTAGCAACTGCATCTATCAAAGTGCATACCATTTGGGATAAATATTTAGCACCAAATATTAATGCAATTACTGCTGAAGGGCCTATTCTTATTGAGAATGGTGAATTGATTAATTTCGAGCCCATGCTAGCGCTTTCAAAATACATTGATGTAAACGAATTGAAAAACTTAAAGTTTGCCAGCCTTGAAAATACGCTTTCGATTAAAAACAGTGTCGTATATATTCCTAATATGCACATTCAAAGCAATGCATTAAATTTAGACTTAGCTGGAACGCATAATTTTGAAAACATCATCGATTATCAATTAAAAATATTATTGTCTGACATTCTCAAGAAAAAATCTAAAAAACTAGGTGACGAACAATTTGGCGAATTAGAAGATGACGGAAGAGGAAAAACAGTTTTGTATATTAAAATGTATGGCGATGCCGAGAACCCAAAATTTGGCATAGATAAAATTGGAATTAAAAAGAAATTAGCTGCCGATTTGAAAAAAGAAGGCAAAGAAGTGAAGCAAGTATTGAAAGATGAATTCAATTCTTGGTTTGATAAAGAAGCGGAATTTAAAGAACAACAACAAATAGGCGCAGCTGAATGGGAGAAAGACATTCCTGGACTTAAAGCTAAGTCTAGCACTGCGGCTAAAAGTGATTCTACTAAGCAAAAAAGTAGAATGCAGAAATTAAAGGAAAAACTTCAAGAGCAAGAAGAACAAGAACAGCCTTAAGTTTAATAATATTTATAATATTACTATTTTTGATAAAATTGCCCCAGCAAAATGGAAAATACAATTATTCATCGCCTCGATTTATTAGATTATACACAAGGTAACGCCGAACAAAGAAAACAATTTTCGGATGCCATTGGACACGCTTTTAACGAAACTGGTTTTGTAACCATTCGCAATCATGGTTTAAGCAAAGCGCTTATCAATGAATTATATCAAGAAGTAAAAGCTTTATTTGATTTACCTGAAGCGCTGAAAAAAAAGTATGAAATCATGGAGCTTGCTGGGCAAAGGGGCTATACAAGCAAAGGCAGAGAGAAAGCAAAAGACGCTAATACTCCAGACTTAAAAGAATTTTGGCAAGTAGGACAATTTCTTTCGGGAGATAATTTACCTACAGAAGTTTACCCAGATAATATTTTAATTACTGAAAATCCAAACTTCAATCGCATTACCAAAGAAGTTTACCAAAAATTAGAAAAAGCAGGTGCGGAACTTTTAAAAGCAATTGCTGTTTATTTAAACTTACCCGAAAACTATTTCGAAAACGATATTACCAATGGCAACAGCATTTTAAGAGCCATTCATTATTTTCCTATTGAAAACCCCGATGCAGTACCCGCAGATGCAGTAAGAGCAGGCGCACACGAGGATATCAATTTAATTACACTTTTAATTGGCGCAAGTGCTGATGGATTAGAAATTTTAACAAGAGATAACAAGTGGTATCCTGTAACTGCGATTGAAGATGATATTGTAGTGAACGTGGGTGATATGTTGCAGCGACTAACCAATAATAAATTAAAATCAACAACGCACCGTGTGGTAAATCCGCCAAGGGAATTGATGAAAAACTCTCGTTACTCAGTGCCTTTTTTCTTACACCCTAAATCTGAAATGGATTTGAGTTGTTTGGCAAATTGCGTAGACGCAGATAATCCAAAACAATACACAGATATTACTGCAGGAGCATATTTAGATGAACGCTTAAGAGAAATTGGTTTGAAATAAAATCAGTTACTTAAAACTTCTTCTAATACTACGTGCGATTGCAAACCCTTGAAACCTTCTAGGTGATACTGATAATAGGCAATTAGCGCTACTAAGAATTTTTTTCTTTCTTCAGAACTCAGCTGCAGATTGGCCGCTTGTTCAAAAGTGCTTAGCATCATTTTCTTTAAAAAGGCCGTGTTTTCTTTTTCCATATAAACAGGATGAGAAGGAATATGCGAAATAAAAACGCCGTTCTGCACATCAAAATACAAATCGCTTTCTTTTGCAGAATAAGCAGGGTAAATTCCCAGGAACTTTGCAAAACGAATCATAAAAAACAAATGAAAATTTGCTAAAGGTGCTTGTGTCAAATCTAACAACTGAATAGATTGAAATACAAACTCGAACAATTCTTCATCGGTATTACTTTCTTTTAAGGTTACATATATCAATTCGCAAATAAAAATTGCCAATGATGTTTTAACTATGTCGTAAGGAATTTCGGATAATATTGGGTCGTTCTTTATTTCTGAAATGCTCTGTAAGCCGCCATTTGGCTTATGATACACCACCATGTCTAGTAAATGCAATGGCTGCAACATAGACATTTTAATTTTTGATTTATTTTTTCGAACGCCTTTCAATAAGTAAGATTGTGTGCCAAATTTTTCGGTCAACACATGAACAATTAAACTTGACTCTGAATAATTAAAGGTCTTTAAAACGATGCCCCTGGTTTTATGAAGCATATTAGTGAACGAATAATATTTTCTTAACCATGGTCTCTACACCTAAGTCGTCTGTTGCTAAAACTAAATAGACACCAGTGTTAACTTTTTCGCCACTGAAGTTTTTGCCGTCCCAATTGGCTTGACCTCCATTGGCAAATGTTCTGAAAACCATTTTGCCATTGATATCTGTAATTTTTACTTCTGCATTATTTACTAAGCCTTGAATAGCAATTACGCCTGCATAATTTTCTTTCACAGGATTTGGAAAAACTTTTACCTGATCCAAGTTGGCATCGTAGCCTTTAGTTGCGTCGCTTCTATAAGAAACAATGCCGTTGTCGGTTGCGAAATACACAATTCCATTTTCAGAATTTATGGCAATGTCGTTAATTTTATTCGCTAACAATGGACTATTGCCGGTATTGAAATAATGTATTTGCTTTGTTCCATCTTCAGAAAATAACCAAGCGCCATTTTTAGTGCCCATCCATTTTCTATTAGCCCCATCAACTTTAATGCAAGTAACTGTTTCGCTTGCAAGCAACAACTGCACAAACTCTCCATCTACTACTTGAACCGGCTGCGCATCTATATCTGCGCCAAATTGCAATACAGCGGATGGATTATAAAATACAACAACCCCACTATTGGTTCCTACCCAAATTCGACCGTCCAAATCTTCGGTGATGGCAAACACTTCGGTTGCATCTTTTGGTAAATTACCTGAACCTTCGCCTGCTGTTAATTTTTTATAAACTACTTTTCCATTCGTGCCTTCTTTGAAAACCAAAATGGCATTGCTTCCTGGAATAACCACCCATTTTTGATCGTTGCGATCAATGGTGATGTCTGCTACATATTTATATTCACCAAACACACCAGGAAATTCATAATTCTGCCAAGTGCCATTTGCTTTTTTTACAGAAATTGGTTTTTCTGCCCAATGATTGGCTACCCACAATTGATTTTTGCTATCAACCGCCATGCCCGAAACCCTATACTGGCCATCGTTTCCTAGCGCTTCGCCTAATGTTGAATTATGATAACTATAGTTTTTTACAAATTCATTGTTCTCAAACTCTAACAAACCTTTCCATAAAGTTCCATAATATTCTTTGTTTGTTTTATTATCAAAAACAACCGAAGTGAAATCATAAAAAGAATCCATTACGGAAGAATTTAGATAATTATAATTCCTCCAAATACCTTTATCGTATGTGTAAATTCCATTTCGAATAAATTTATTGGTATAGTTATCGCCTACAGAACCACTGGCTACAATGAGTTTGCCATTTTTAATTGCCAATCTCCTAGCGCTAACATTATATGGACCATTGGGAACATAAGTTGCAGCATAAGGTTTATTTACGCCATCATACTTTGCCAATCCTTTATAAAAATCTGCAATCCATAATTGGCCGCTTTTGTCATACCTCGCTGCGCGCACCGAAGGCACATAGTTTGGAGAAGTAAAAATATCCGTTGGATTTAAATTTGCATCATAAACTGTTACGCCAATTTCATTCACTATTAATAAATGATTGGCATCGCTCATTAATCTTTTAGCGCCACCTTGGTAAATCACCGATGGCATTTCCCATTGTTGACCATTAAATATATAAGTTTTACCATCAACATAGGCTGCTAATTTTCCAGCAAATTCTGCCATTAATTTTGCGGCTTTACCAATTGGATATTGTTCTGAAACACCATGCTTGCGCCAGTTTTGATAGTTTGCTAAATTTTGATTGGAATAATCTGCAACTAAAATTCCGCTATCGGTTGCTGCATAAATTTGTCCATTTAATTTAGCCACATTATATACTGCTAAATTACTCCCATTATTTCCTAAATAATATGTGTCTTTGACTTCTTGCTTAGCAATATCATATAATACCGTAGCGAAACCGCAATTGATATAAGCAATTCCATCTATTACATTTATGGAATTGATGACTTTTAAACCAACAATGCTTTTCTTTAAAATGTCATTTACATTGATAATTGAATTAGGTTTAATGATATCAATATTGGTATTAGCATAACCAATGATAACCGCATCGTTTTGTGGATCGTAGGCTGCACATGCAATTTCCACTTCCGATAATCCATCTAGCTTCGACAATACATCTAGTGTAGAATCTTTTGGATTAAATGTAAATACACCATAATTCGAAGCCACGACTAAATGACTGTTCGTTTCAAAAACATCGATCGCCTGACTATAAGCCATGTGGGTTTGCCAAGCTCCAATAGAAAGACTTTGCGACCTAACAATTAAAGCGCTTATTGTAAATAATATAAAGGCAAACAATTTCTTCATGAAAAGCCAGATTAGATTTAAATAACAAAAATACAACAGATTTATTATAAAAAGCCGAAAAAATAGACTTAAAATGGATATTAGAAGGGCCTAAAACTACTAATTGTGCTAAAAAAATTGCATTTTGCATCGATTTTAAAATGCAATTACTTATTTAAGAAGAAAGCCAAGAAAGATGTGGTCTAAGTTTACCGATTTGATATTGAGAAGAAGAGTGATAATGCTGACTATCAGTTTATTAATTACTCTTTTCATGCTTTACAAAGGCAAAGCGGTAGAACTATCATTTGCAGGTGCCAAAGTATTGCCAGTGAATGACCCTGCATTTATTGCCTATGAGCAGTTCAAACAGCAATATGGTGAAGATGGAACGGTATTGGTTATTGGCTTAAAATCTGAACAACTTTTTGAACAACATTTATTAAATGATTGGCAAAATTTGTCGAGCGAATTGAAAAAAATAAATGGCATCACTAATGTTCTTTCGATTAGCCATGCCTTCAATTTAAAAAAAGATACCAGCTCACAATCTTTCGTGGTAGAAAAAATCATGAACGAGCCTGCTCAAAATCAATTAGCTGCCGATAGCATTCGTTCAAAGTTTTATAGCCTACCGTTTTATGAAGGTTTGTTAATCAACAAAGATTCGAATGCAACTCTCATTGCTGTTAATTTTTCTAAAGAAACTTTAAACACTAGCAAACGCGCAGGCGTATTGAAAGAAATTTTAGCGCTCACGCAAGTGTTCGAAGCTAAACACCAAGTAAAATTGCACCTCTCGGGGCTACCTTATATTCGCACAGTTGTTTCAAATAAAATCGCTGGCGAGTTTAAATTATTCTTAGCCTTAGCTGTTTTAATTACCTCAATTATTTTATTGATATTTTTTAGGTCGCTGTCTGCCGTAATTTTCCCTTTATTGGTAGTGGGTATTGGTGTCGTATTTTCTTTAGGCACACTGGTATTATTTGGTTATAAAATTACTTTATTAACCGCCTTAATTCCTCCGCTTATTGTTGTAATTGGAATTCCAAATTGCATTTTACTATTGAATAAATACCATACAGAATACATGCTGCACCAAAATAAAATGCAGGCATTGAGTATTGCTGTTAAAAGAATTGGAACAACTACTTTTTATGCCAATGTAACCACAGCCATTGGATTTGGGGTATTCGCATTTACAAAAAGTGAAGTGTTGACGCAATTTGGTATTGTAGCTGCTATCAATGTAATGGCAACCTGGATTATGTCAATGGTATTGATTCCGATTATATTTAGTTTTTTGCCAAACCCAAAGCAATGGCAAACCAAACACCTAGAAAATCAATTTTTAAAATCATTCCTACAACGCATTGACCATTGGATTCAATTTGATAGGAGAAAAATTTACCTCATTACCTGTTTACTTGTTATTGTTTCATTTATTGGCATTGCAAAAATTAATGTGAATGGCTACATGGTAGATGACCTTCCAAAAAACGATCCGATTCTAGCTGACTTGAAATTTTTCGAACAAAACTTCGATGGCGTTTTACCATTAGAAATTAAAATTGATTCGAAAAGAAAAAATGGTTTGGCAAATATTTCGATGCTTAAAAAAATTAGCAAGCTCGAAAGTATGATTAGCGCTTATCCTGCATTTTCAAAATCCTTATCGGTAAACGAAGTGCTGAAGTTCTCTAAACAAGCCTACTACAACGGTGACCCTAATTTTTACAGTAGCCCAACACAGGCAGAAGCATTGTTCATTTTGAAATATGCAAAAAACTCTGGCAAGAAAAGTGGTAGCAATTCATTGATGCGCGCTTATGTTGACAGTTTAAACCAAACTACCCGCATTAGTTTTCAAATGGCAGACATTGGTTCTAAAAAATCAAATGAATTGTTGAGCGAAATTAAACCACGCATTGATTCAATTTTTAATCCAGAAAAATTTGAGGTATTAATTACTGGCGCAAGTGTAATTTTTGTTGACGGAACCAATTATTTATTTACCAATTTAAGAGAGAGTTTATTATTAGCCATTGCACTTATTGCATTACTGATGTTAATATTATTCAGAACACTGAAAATGGTAGCAATTAGTTTATTGCCAAATATTATTCCTCTACTTATTACTGCGGGCATAATGGGTTTTGTTGGAATCAGCTTAAAACCAAGCACCATTTTAATTTTTAGTATAGCCTTTGGAATTGCTTCCGATCAAACATTGTATTTTCTAACCAAATATAGACACGAGCAAAAAACTAAGAACTGGGATATTTCTAGGTTAACCTCAATTACCT
>JAHEGO010000049.1 GCA_024645045.1 Sphingobacteriaceae bacterium | reverse complement strand
TAGTATCATTTTTCTTAGTGTTAATTACATAAAGCAAAGCAGTAATAAATGCGAATTTGTTTTTTAAGTGTGAAAGTAACGCTTCAATTTTTTCAGGTTCATCTGCTGCAAACACCACAATAACCATCCACTCGTTGGTGCTGGTATTTCTAATAATTAAGTTGCGAAGTAAGCCGGTGTTTTGTCTGATATCGTAATAGTCGTAGTTATTAGCTTTGGTAAATGCTGCAGTTTCGTTACGAATTTCATTTGCGCGATCATCTTGCAAATAACATTTTTCAATGGGTATGATTTTATCAAATCTTTTTGGAACATGAAACCCCAATGCAGGTTCTTCCATTTTTAAATCTGATGCTACTTCTTCAGCCGTTAACCATCTTTTATTAGAAAATGTATAATCCATTTTATTCCTATAAAACTGGATGTTATCAGAGCCAACAATAGGATCTATTTTTGAAAGTGAAACTTTTGCAATGCGCTCTAAATTGTCTTTCACTGTTTTTTCCTTGAAAGCCAATTGATCATTATAGTTTAAGTTTTGCCATTTACAGCCACCACAAGTGTGAAAGTGACTGCAAAAAACGGCTGCACGTTTAGGAGATAATTCGTGAAAATGAACCGCTTTGCCTTCAGCAAAACTTTTCTTTTTCTTAAATATTTGAATATCGACAACATCTCCAGGAACAACTTTGTCAACAAAAATAACATAGTCATCTATTTTTGCTACGCATTTGCCTTCTGAAGCAATGTCTAGGATGGTAACTTTTTCGTAATAGGGTAATATTTTATCTGCCATATTTCAATCAAATTTCAAAGGTAGGGTTAAATAGCTTAATTTTAAGGAATAATGGCGAAGAAAATACAGGCATTTATTTTGATGGTGTTGCTAGTTCAAATGGCATGGGCATCTCATATAGTAGGTGGTGGTTTTAATTATCGTTATTTGGGAAATAACCAATATAAAATTCAGTTAGATTATTATAAAGATTGTGGTCTAAGTTCTATTGGCTTTCCGCCGGGAGCTTTAAAGGTTGGATGTTTTGAAAATGGGACCAATCAGTTAAAAGAAGTTTTTCAGTTTACAATAGATTCAACAATCACTTTAGATTTTAGTCAGGCAGCATGTGTTAGCAGTCCAGTAAATTGTGTACAGAAAAGAACTTATTCTGTAGTGGCAACACTTATGCCAGACAGCTATAATCATCCTGAAGGGTATTATTTTGTATATGAACAATGCTGTCGAAATGCATTGGCGCAAAATATTGCAAATCCTCAAGACATTGGTTCTGCTTATTTCCTAGCCATTCCTCCATTGACACTAAAAGATAAATTGTTTGAAAATTCAAGTCCAGTTTTTCAGAATTATCCAGCATTATTGTTATGTGCTTTTGAGAAATACGAATTAGATTTTTCAGCCAAAGAAAAAGATGGTGATTCTTTAGTTTATAGTTTAGTGGAGCCATTAAAAGGTCATGCAAATGCAAATAATTTAACCAATCAAACTGGTCAAGTTGATCCACTACCTGGGCCATACGAGTCTATTGTTTGGAATAGTGGATATGGATTGACAACAAATATTTTAGATGGCAATCCAGATTTAAAAATTGATGCACGAACTGGTTTGCTAACAGTGCTGCCCACCAAAATTGGTGTCTATTTAGCGGCTATCAAATGTGATGAATATCGAAACGGCAATAAAATTTCAGAGATAAGAAGAGAAATGCAATTCGCTATAGTGCAATGTCCCAATAGGTTTGAGCCTATGATTGAGTGTCAATCAAATTGTAATAGCCAGCAGTTAATTCCTGATTCGTTATTGTGTTTTGATTTTTTAGTAACCGATAGCAATCAGTTTGATTCAATAGAAATGAATTTACAAATCGCAAATAAAAATTTAATTTCTCGCTATACTTTTGATGCAACTCCTGGATTAAGCCCTCGGCTGGCCAAACTTTGTATACAGTCAAATTGCGCATTGAAAAAAGGAGACACACTCATCGTTCAACTGCAAGCTAAAGACAATGCTTGCCCTTACCCCATGAAATCTCGCTATGAGTTAAAGTTGCCTTTTATCTCCATGAATGACAATGAATTATTAAATAGTTTACCCAATGTTTTTACACCAAATGACGACGGCGTCAATGATTTTTATTTTATACCATCAGTTTTGAAGCAATCTTGTGCAGAAAAGTTTGGCGTTAAAATATACAATCGCTGGGGTAAATTGGTTTATGAAAGTCAAAATATCCAATTTAAATGGGATGGAAGTGACCTGCCTGTTGGACTATATTTTGTCTATTTTGATATAAATGGCCAAAATTTGACGACGAATATCACTTTGTTGCGTTGATTTATAACATATTAGCATTATATTTGATAGCTTATGCTATTTAGAAAATCGACCATTGGGTTATTCTTTTTCACCTTCATTTGTGTTGGGCAAATTTTTGCTTCACATATTGTAGGTGGTGATTTCAGCTACCGTCATATTTCTGGCGACACTTATGAGTTGAAATTGAAAATGTACCGCGATTGTTCTTCTCAATCTCAATTCGATCAAACATTATCAATTGGAATTTTTGATAAAGTAACTAATCAACGAATCAAAAATATCAGTTTGCCACGCACAATTATTTATCCAATTAAATACAATACTTCATGTATTAATCCTCAACTTAGGTGTGTTGAGACTGGGATATTTAAAGGTCAATTTACCATGCCAGCTACGCAATTTAACAACACAGCTGGTTACTATGTTGCTTGGGAAAGGTGTTGCAGGAATAACATTATCAAAAATATTGTCAATCCAGGAAATACACCAATGGCTTTTTATATGGAATTACCTTCACCTTATGCGGGTGGTGGTGGATTGCAAATTAATAATAGTCCCGAATTTACTCGCGACCCATTAAGTTATTTGTGTATCAATGAACCTTTCAAATATGATTTTAAAGCCATAGATGTAGATGGAGACTCCTTGCATTTTTCAATTATTACGCCATTAGCAGGCGGAAATACCAGTGGCGGGGGTGGCGGAAATCCAGGCCCAGTTTCTGTTCCAGGTCCGTACGACGACATTATTTGGCAAAATACTTATGGTCCAACTACAGGTAAGTACATGAATGGTGCACCTGATTTAGCAATTGAATCTAGTAAATCAGTAATTTATATTGTTCCAAAACAAATTGGGGTATATGTTATTTCCATTTTATGTGAGGAGTACAGAGATGGTGTAAAAATTGGAGAAGTAAGAAGAGAATTACAATTAGAAGTTATTGTTTGCCCCCCTAGATTTAAACCGATCATTTCAACTAGTTTAACAAATAACACTATGTTATTTACTGTTGGTCAACAAAGCTGTTTTGATTTAAATGGTATTGATGGCAATAACACTGAAATTTTAAAATACAGAGTTGACACCACTGGTGCATATAAATTATTATCGAAAGGTGCGTTTTTTAATCCAGCAGATGCAAGTGGAATGTCAACGCTTACTACTAAGTTTTGTTGGACTCCTATTTGCCCACTTGATACTACAGATGGCACTTTCATCGATTTTATCTTGTATGATAATTCATGTCCTTTTTCACAAGACGATACCGTTCGAGTGAATTTTCAATTTCAATCGGCTGTAAATGCTATACCAAAAATTAAAACTTCTTTGGCAAACAATATTTTGAATGCAAAAATTGATGAGCAAAATTGTTTCCAGATTTTAGGTATAGATTCTAATGCTGCAGATCAAATTATCATGTCAGCTAAATTTCTCAATACAGACTTATTTGCACAAGGCGCAACATTTCCAAGTTTAGTAATGGGACAGAAAAATATCAGTGCAGAGTTTTGTTGGACGCCTGATTGTAATACTAAATTAGATTCTAATACTTATTTAGAAATTGTAATTTCAGATAATTCATGTCCAAAAGAAGGAACTGATACTTTGCTTGTGAAAATTAATTTATTGCCTTTAGCAAACGAAGCACCAGTCCTTCAAGCATCTAGTTTAGCGGGTTCTAAGGTAGACCCTCAAGGGAATGTGACCGCTACAATAAACCAAGAAGTATGTATTGCGATTATTGGTTCCGATTTTGATATCGACGATCAATTAGATGTTTACTTACAAAACGTTAATTATGATTTTTTGTCAAATGGTGCTACGTTTCGATTAATTGATCAGGTACAAGGAGAAAAACAATATGAGTTTTGTTGGACTCCGAATTGTGAAAACATGTATATAGCTGGATCACCTTCGGTTGATTTCTTAATAAGAGACAATAAATGTCAAAACGAAAAATTTGATACTCTAAGGATTAACATCAATTATGAATTGCCTAAAAATAATATTCCTGCAATCATTAAACCAGATTCTGCAATCTACCATTTGAATGCAGGCTATGCACAAACCATTACAGTTACTGGTAAAGATTTTGATATAGAAGATGATATTATTTTATCCGCAGAGCCTTTGTTTGCTGCAGGACAAGCCATCACAACTGATTTTAATACCGTTAGCGGAAAAGATTCGGTAAGTTCATTGTTTACCATTTATCCAGATTGTAGTATAACTGGTGATCAAGATTACCCCGTTCGTTTTAAATTATTAAGTAATAAATTTTGCAACGAATACGACACGATTTATAAGACTGTCATATTTAAAGTGAACCCATTAGAGCCAATCGATAGGCCTTATATACCAAATGCATTTTCGCCAAATAATGATAATATCAACGACGTCTTCAAAATTTATTTTGCAGACAGAACCGTTTGCCCTGCAGCGTTTAAAATTCAGATTTTTGACAGGTGGGGTAAAATTTTATTTGAAAGTGAAGATCCATCTTTTCAATGGAAAGCGGAAGGAATGTCATTAGGCGCTTATGTATATGTAATTAAAATTGGCGATGTGAGTTTCTCAGGTTTCGTCGCCTTGGTTAAATAGTTTTCGATTAATTATAAATCAATAAATAATCCTTTGTTATTGAAGTTTGATACGTTCTTAAGCCTGAATTAGCGGGGCCTTTAATTGGCACACCATCATATAATTGATATCTTGAACTACAGCAATTACAGCCCACAGAGCTCATTGCAGAATCTGTTTTAACATATGCACAGCTATCGTAAGTTTGGTATGCGCAGCTGCGATCATATGCGGCATATTCGTTGTTATTTTTATGGTAAACAATAATACCCCTGTAACCACCTTCTAGCATTACGACTCCACCAATTGTTTGTAAACTTAAATACCTGGGGTTCTGCAAATCGATTTGCACGTTAACAGGAATATTTGGAATAGGGGAATCGATACTTTCTGAACAAGCAAAAAGAACAATGCAAAAATAAACTAAAGCAAATTTCTTTAGCATTAAGAAATCTCAGATTTGAATTGTTTCAATAGTCGCATGTCATTTTCAAAAAACATACGAATATCTTTTATTTTATATTTATTCATTGTTAGTCTTTCAATGCCAATTCCAAAAGCAAAGCCAGTATATTTTTTAGAATCGATGCCACAGTTTTCCAATACATTTGGATCCACCATTCCACAACCTAAAATTTCAACCCAACCAGAATACTTGCAAATATTGCATCCTGAGCCACCGCAATTTTTACATTGAATGTCCATTTCTGCAGAAGGCTCTGTGAATGGGAAGTATGAAGGGCGGAATCGCACCTCGGTTCCTTTTCCAAATAGCTCTTGTACAAAGTAATAAAGCGTTTGTTTTAAGTCAGCAAAAGAAACATTTTCATCAACATATAATCCTTCAACTTGGTGAAATATACAATGAGATCTAGCAGAGATAGCTTCGTTACGAAACACTCTTCCGGGCATGATAGATCTTAAAGGCGGTTGATTGTTTTCCATTAATCTTACCTGAACAGAAGAAGTGTGCGTTCTTAAAGCCCAATCTTGTGTGGGATCATTGTCGTCTTTCTGAATAAAGAAAGTGTCCTGCATATCTCTTGCAGGATGATCTAATGGAAAGTTTAAAGCCGTGAAATTATGTTTGTCGTCTTCAATTTGAGGGCCTTTTACAATGGTAAAACCAATGCGCGTGAAAATATCATTGATTTGTTTTAAAACCAATGAAACAGGGTGTCTTGCGCCTAATTCGCTAGCATCTCCTGGTAAGGTAAAATCATAATCGCTCGCCGAATTTTCAGCAATATTTTCAAATTGTGTTTTATAGAATTCAATTTTTTGTTCAATCAAAACCTTGAATTCATTCATCACCTTACCCGCTGTTTTTTTCTCTTCACCAGGTAATGCTTTGAATATTTCAAAAAGCTCATTTAAAATTCCTTTTCTGCCTAAAAATTGAATGCGAAAGTTTTCTAGTTCTTCTGCATTTTTAGCTTCAAAAGCTTGAACTGTTTCGGTGTAAATTTTAATTTTTTCTTGCATGGTTTTAGGCAATCACTTTCAATTCTTTTCCAACTTTTATAAATGCGGCAATCGCTTTGTCGATATGGTGTGTTTCATGCGCAGCAGATATTTGCACTCTGATTCTTGCTTTACCGTGAGGTACTACTGGATAATAAAATCCAATTACATAAATACCTTCTAGCAACATTTTAGCAGCAAACTCTTGTGCAAGTTTTGCATCATAAAGCATTACAGGTACAATAGGATGAACGCCAGCTTTGATGTCAAAACCTGCTGCAGTCATCTTTTCTCTAAAGTATAGTGTGTTGCTTTCTAATTTATCTCTTAGTGTAGTTGTTTCCGTTAACATGTCTAACACCGCAATGGAAGCACCAACAATAGCAGGAGCTAAGGTATTTGAAAATAAATAGGGTCTAGAACGTTGACGAAGCAAATCAATAATTTCTTTTCTGCCAGATGTAAATCCGCCAGATGCACCACCCAATGCTTTTCCAAGCGTGCCAGTAATGATATCAATTTTACCCATTACACCATGGTGTTCATGTGTACCTCTTCCAGTTTTCCCTAAAAACCCTGAACAGTGACATTCGTCAATCATGATTAATGCGTTGTATTTTTCTGCAAGTGCAACTATTTTATCTAATTGTGCAATGGTACCGTCCATTGAAAATGATCCATCGGTTACGATGATACGGTGACGCAAGTTTGCTGTTTCTTTTAATTTATTTTCTAAGTCCTCCATGTTATCATGGGTGTAGCGGTAGCGTTGTGCTTTACACAATCTTACGCCATCAATAATAGAGGCATGGTTTAATTCATCTGAAATAATTGCATCCTGTTCGTTAAACAAAGGTTCGAAAACACCACCATTTGCATCAAAAGCTGCAGCATAAAGAATGGTATCTTCGGTTCCTAAAAATGCAGAGATTTTTTCTTCTAAGGTTTTATGTATGTCTTGTGTGCCACAAATAAATCTAACGGAAGACATTCCAAATCCGTGCGTATCAATGGTCGCTTTTGCAGCTGCTAATACTTTTGGATGTGACGAAAGTCCTAAATAATTGTTGGCACAAAAATTAATCACTTCTTGTCCACCAGCAATGGTAATATCGGCACCTTGAGGAGAAGTAATGATGCGTTCTTTTTTTGTAAGACCCGCATTTTCAATTTCTGCTAATTCTTTTTGAAGTACAGGTTGAAGTGTTTGGTACATAAAGCTTGATTATTTGATGTAAAAGTACTAAAAATAGCCAAAATGACTTTA
>JAHEGO010000043.1 GCA_024645045.1 Sphingobacteriaceae bacterium | reverse complement strand
GTACTTTCAATAAATTGAATATAACCATAACCCGTGTCAGGCCTAGTAGGCTTAATGCCTAGCGTAATTAAAAAATCATTTTCGGCAGCAATTACCAATGCATCTTCTATCTGCTTTACAAATTCTTGTTCATTTAAAATGATATGGTCGGATGGTGCAACAGCAATTAATGCAGCTTCATTTTTTTGTTTGATTTTATGACAAGCATATGCAATACAAGGTGCCGTATTTTTTGCAGCTGGTTCGCCTAAAATTTGATCGTCAGAAATGGTAGGTAATTGTTCTTTAACTAATGCACGGTAGGCTTCGTTAGTTACAATGTAAATATTTTCTTTAGGGCATATTTTCTCAAAACGCTCAAAGGTTTGTTGGATAAGTGTTTTACCAGTACCCAATATGTCTAAGAATTGTTTAGGATGCGAAGTTTTACTGATAGGCCAGAACCTGCTTCCAATTCCCCCAGCCATAATGACTGCGTAATTATTTGATGATTTCATGTGATTACTCAATACTATAAAATTCCTTCTTTAATTAAATCATGCAAATGTATCACTCCTAAATAATTATTTGCATGTGTTACGATAATTTGTGTAATATTATTTGCTTTCATCATTTCCATAGCTTCAATTGCTAGCGAATCTGCATCAATTGTTTTTGGATTTTTCCCCATCATTTCTTGAGCAGTCATTTGGTCTATGTTGCCATTGGTTAATAGCCTTCGAAGATCACCATCGGTAATAATACCTGCTAATTTTTCGCCGTCTAAAACAGCTGTCATTCCCAATCTTTTACTGCTAATTTCAAGTATAACTTGTGTAAAAGGAGTAGCTAATTGTACAGCAGGTTTTTCATTGTTGACAGCCAAATCTGCTACTTTTAAATAAAGTTTTTTTCCTAAAGCTCCACCTGGATGGTATTTTGCAAAGTCTGCACTCGTAAATGATTTACTTTCTAACAAACAAATTGATAATGCATCGCCCATTGCCAATTGTGCAGTGGTACTTGTTGTGGGTGCTAAGTTATTTGGGCAGGCTTCCAATTCAATGGTAGTATCTAAAACAAAATCGGCTTGTTTTGCTAAGTAAGAATCGTTGTTACCTACAATGGCAATCAATGTGTTTTTACTTTGCTTCAATAATGGAACCAATACTTTAATTTCTGGTGTATTTCCGCTTTTAGAAATGCAGATGATTACATCGTCGTTTTGGATCATGCCTAAATCGCCATGAATGGCATCGGCTGCATGCATAAATAGGGCAGGAGTACCCGTTGAATTCATGGTTGCTACAATTTTATTTGCAATAATTGCACTTTTACCAATTCCTGTAATCACTACTCTACCCTTCGATTTCAAAATGCTTTGTACCGCACCGTAAAATGATTCATTTATGGATGATTGAAGCTTTAAAATTGCTTCTGCTTCGTTTTGCAAGGCTTTTTTTGCTATTGCAATGATTTCGTTTTGTTCTTTCAATTTATTCCAAAATTATGCTGAATATTCCACAAAAATATGTTATTTTAGATTGCAATTTAAAGATAAGCATAATATGTTCATAATAGGGCAGTTAGGATAATGGAGACCAAGAAATTACTATTTGATAACCTACAGAACTTTTTCGGATTCGATAATTTTAAGGGCCAACAGGAAGCTATTATAACAAATATACTAGCTGGTAAAGACACCTTTGTAATTATGCCTACAGGAGCAGGTAAATCTATGTGTTACCAATTACCTGCTTTAATGTCTGACGGAGTTGCCTTGGTTATCTCTCCTTTAATTGCTCTCATGAAGAACCAAGTTGACCAAATGCGCGCATTTGGAAGCAACGACAGCATTGCACATTTCTTAAATTCATCTTTATCCAAAGCAGACATCCTTAAAGTTAAAAGTGATGTGTTAAGTGGAGATACCAAACTTTTATACATTGCCCCAGAATCTTTAGCGAAACAAGAAAACCTCGATTTTCTTAAATCTGCTCAAGTTTCTTTTGTAGCCATAGACGAAGCACATTGTATTTCGGAGTGGGGTCACGATTTTAGACCGGAATACCGTAAAATAAGATTGGTTATTTCACAAATTGGAGACCATGTTCCCATGATTGCTTTAACAGCAACTGCAACTCCAAAAGTGCAGCAAGACATCATGAAGAACTTGCAAATGCAAAATGCAACTTTGTTCAAGTCTTCTTTCAACAGGACTAATTTGTATTATGAAATTAGACCGAAAAAAGATGTTGTCAAAGAAATTATCAAGTTTATCAAATTAAATACTGGCAAGTCTGGCATAATCTATTGTTTGAGTAGAAAAAAAGTAGAAGAAATTGCCGAAGCGCTAAATTTAAATGGAATTAAAGCTATTCCTTACCATGCCGGACTAGAAGCAAAAGAACGCGCCCAATCTCAAGATGCTTTCTTAATGGAAGATGTAGATGTGGTGGTTGCAACCATTGCTTTTGGAATGGGAATAGATAAACCCAATGTTCGTTTTGTCATTCACCACGATATGCCCAAAAGTTTAGAAGGCTATTACCAAGAAACGGGTAGGGCTGGTAGAGACGGTGGCGAAGGCCAATGTATTGCTTTCTATGCAGAAAGTGATATCATTAAATTGGCAAAGTTCATGAAAGATAAACCAGTTGCTGAAAAAGAAATTGGTACTCAGATTTTAAATGAAGTAGTTGATTACGCAGAGTCTTCGGCTTGTAGGCGTAAACAAATTTTATATTATTTTGGCGAAACTTTTAACGAAGATGCTTGCAATAAAATGTGTGACAATTGCAAATATCCGAAAGAAAAATTCCATGCCAAAGATTTCTTATTAACGGCATTAAATGCAGTTAAAGAACTCAACGAAAAATTCAACAGCGAATATGTAATTGATATTTTATTGGCTGCAGAAAATAAAACCATTCACGATTTTAACCATGACAAATTAAGTAGTTATGGAGCTGGTAAAACAGAATCTAAAAAACTATGGGAGTCTGTAATTAGGCAAGCTTTATTAGCTGGCTATTTACAAAAAGACATTGAACATTATGGTTTACTCAAAGTAACCAAAAACGGGTTTACCTTTATGGAAAACCCAACCGATATCTTATTTACTTTAAACCGCGATTTTGAAACTGATGTTGATGCAGACGATGAAGCGGGAGCAAGTGTTGCAGCCAGCGATGCGGTATTGTTTGGCATGTTAAAAGAATTGTGCAAACAAATAGGTAAGAAAAATAACGTTCCACCATTTGTTGTTTTTCAAGAACCATCATTGCAAGAAATGGCAACGCATTATCCTATAACAATGGATGAGATTAAGCAAATTGCTGGCGTTGGAAATGGTAAAGCCGCTAAATTTGGTGCCCCATTTGTAGAGATGATCAAAAAGTATGTGGAAGAAAACGACATTGATCGTCCGATGGATATGGTAGTAAAAACAGCTGCAAACAAATCTGCAATTAAGGTAGCCATCATTCAAAATATAGATCGTAAAATTCCAATTGAAGACATTGCCAGTGCAAAAGGTTTTTCAATGGAACAAATTATGACTGAAATTGAAACGATTGTTTCTTCAGGTACCAAATTGAATTTAAATTATTACATCGATGAATTAATTGATGATGACCGCCAAGATGAGGTGTTTGACTATTTCCGTCAGGCAGATTCAGACTCAATAGATGATGCCCTTTCAGCGCTTGGCGAAGAAGATTATACGCGAGAAGAAATTCAATTAATGAGAATTAAATTTATGTCAGAACTGGGCAACTAAAACCCATTATTATATCCGAACCATGATTCACCAACTCCCTAAAATTAAAAACTTAGCCAGCAATAATTTTTTCTTAATGGCCGGTCCTTGCGCAATTGAAAGCGAAGACATGGCAATGCGCATTGCTGAAAAAATATTAACCATAACGGATCAATATCAGATTCCATTTATTTTTAAAGGTTCATACCGAAAAGCAAATCGTTCTAGAATAGATTCTTTTACTGGAATTGGTGATGAAAAAGCTTTGAAAATTTTAGCGAAGGTTGGTCAAACTTTTGATGTGCCAACAGTTACAGATATTCATGAAAGTACCGAAGCTGCTATGGCTGCGGCTTATGTTGATGTATTGCAAATTCCTGCGTTTTTATGTCGTCAAACAGATTTGTTAATTGCTGCAGCAAAAACTGGAAAATTTGTGAACGTTAAGAAAGGACAATTTTTGTCTGGTTCATCGATGAAACATGCAATTAGCAAATTACAAGATTCAGGAAATACAAATATCATGTTAACCGATAGGGGAAATACTTTTGGTTACCAAGATTTAATCGTGGATTATAGAAACATTACAGAAATGAAAGCATTTCATGTGCCTGTAATTATGGATTGTACGCATTCTTTGCAAAGACCGAATCAAGACAGTGGTGTTACTGGAGGTAATCCAGCATTAATAGAGACCATCGCGAAGGCTGCAATTGCTGTAGGTGCAGATGGTTTGTTTATTGAAACGCACCCCGATCCTGCAAATGCAAAATCGGATGGTGCGAATATGTTACATCTAGATAATTTAGCAGACTTAATGGCTAAATTGGTTAGAATTAGAGCTGCAATTATTTAACAATTATACGCGGTAATGATCCGCTTTCCAATTTTTAATTTTTGCTTTAATTTGTTTTGAATTCAAATTGTTTTCAATTGTTTCTTTGATCAATTCAAGAAATTCTTCATCTGAGGCAAAACGCAATCCGATAATTT
The DNA here is from genome assembly GCA_024645045.1 of Sphingobacteriaceae bacterium. Taxonomy (GTDB): domain Bacteria; phylum Bacteroidota; class Bacteroidia; order Sphingobacteriales; family Sphingobacteriaceae; genus CAIKLP01. The sequence continues at coordinate 3,107 of JAHEGO010000043.1, read as the reverse complement.
GTCTGGTTGTTAATGCGCTTGGCAATGGCTTTCCAGTCATTAAAAAGTGACGCATGTTTTCTTCTGCTCTAATAGCTCTGTCTTGTGCTTTTAATGCAAACGACCTGCTGAAATATGCAGTTAAAATAACTGTTATAAATAACAATAAAATTAAACTAGCAGCATAGCAATTGCCATTGGCACATGATTGACTTAAATTAATACATGAGCCTATAACACCAGCTAAAAGCATTGGGTATAATACCTTGTGATAGCCTGTAACTAATCGGCCGTGATTTTTAAAGTTTTGTGTTTCCATATTTTATTTTGCGATAATTTTAATTTCTGTTCTTCTGTTATTGGCTCTTCCTTGTTCAGTGTTGTTGCTTTCTATCGGTTGTGTTTTTCCATATCCTTTATATACCAATTGACTATTTGTAACACCTAAATTAATAAGATAATTGTAAACCGATTTAGCCCTATTGCTTGATAATAACAAATTGGTTTTATCATCACCAATATAATCGGTATGTCCACCTATTTCAATTTTTATACTAGGGTTTTCAATTAAAAACTCACTTAGTTTCAACAATTCGTATTTTGATTCGTTTTTTAATTGAAAACTATTGCTTTCAAAAAAGATGTTTTTCAAAGCTACTTTTTCACCAACTTCAATGGGGTCTAGCGGAATCTCCATGATAAACGGTTCAACATTGTTTTTGTTTGCTAGAACAAATTGTCCAGAATAAAACAAATAACCATCTATGCTGATGTTTAATGCATATGTTTTTCCTTCAGGTAAACTGGCCATAAACTGCCCAGAGCTTACATTACAGACTGACTGAAAAACAGTATCGAAATTTTGTAAACTGATTATTTCTACTTGTGCAGCTAATACTTGTTGGCTAATTCTGTCGAATACAGTTCCTTTTACATAAGTTACTTTTTCAGGTCTTCCAGCTTCGTATAATTCAAATGAATATAAATCTAAACCGCCATAACCTTTCAAATTATCAGAAGCAAAATAAGCTTGCTTACCGTCGTTACTAATAAATAAACTGCTTTCTTCTTTTGGTGTATTTATTGGGTAGCCTAAATTTTTTGGTTTTTGCCAAGCACCATTGAGTGTTTTCTTGCTAAAAAAAATATCTTTTTCACCAAATCCAGGCCAACCATCTGAACAAAAATAAAGTGTTTGATTGTCGGCATGAATGAAAGGTGAAAACTCTTCACCAGCTGTATTGATATTAGGGCCTAAGTTTTGAGGGCTTGACCATTTTCCTGCACCAATATAAGTAGATTTATATATATCATAACTTCCGTATCCACCTTTTCGATCACTTACAAAATACAAAGATTTACCATCTGCCGATAAGGTTGGTTGCGATTCCCAATATTGGCTATTGATTGGTGTGCCTAAATTTTGTGGTGTAGACCATTTGTCTCCAACCAATTTGGAATAATATAAATCACATTTACCTAAGCCATCGGCTCTGCCACAACCTGCAAAAAATAAATACTGCCCATCTGGAGAAATGCATTGCGCACCTTCATTACCAGGCGTATTAATACTGCTGCTCAACGGGCTAGAAGCGCTCCAGTCATTTTCGTTTCTTTGTGCAATAAAAAAATCTTCGGTATTGGCTCTTCTAGTAAAAATAATTGTTTGGTCGTCTGCAGTAATTGCAGGTAAATACTCTTGATTTGCTGTATTGATGCCTGGGCCTAAATTAACAGGTTCATAAGGGACTGGATGTTGAATGGCTTCGATACTAAATTCACAATCCCTTAAATATTTTGCAACTATTTTTTTTCTGTTTTCAGATAAATCCGGTGTAGTTGCATATGCTTGAAAAAGGGGATAAGCAGAGTCGTAATTAGCCTGTAACGCATAACATTCTGCTAATGCAAAATTGATATTTTTAAAAGTATTTGGTTGGGCGATTACAGTTAGGTAGCAAGTTTTTGCTTCTTCAATTCTACCTAAAACTTTTAGAATATCTCCCATGCGGTAATGGGCCTCTAAAAAATTTGGATCAATTCCAATGGCAATTTGCAAATCTTTTAAAGCCGTATTATATAACTTCTGCCCTAAATAAACGGTAGATCTTTCGTAGGCGCCAATAGCTCTAGTATTGCTAGTGGTATATTTTTCTTGTGCAAACAAGCTTGTTTGTGCGAAAATTAAAAGGAATAAGAGAATTTTTTTCATAAAGGATAAAATTAAAGATACCATTTTATCCTGAATGAAAAATATGCTTTTAAGGAATGTTCAAGAATTTATGGGTCTGCAAGGAAATTTCCCATTTTGGATTTTCCATTACATATTTAATAATTTTAGGAGTCATTTCTTTAGACTTGCTCCATTCTGGTTGTAAATATAATTTACAATTTTCATTTACTTGAGCTGCAAATTGTTCTGCCCATTCAAAATCGGAAGCATTAAAAACGATAACTTTTAATTCTCCTGCAATTGGCATAATAGCTGCAACAGGTGCTTTAAATTTTTTAGGGGATAAACATATCCAATCAAAATTTCCACTGAGCGGATAGGCTCCAGATGTTTCTAGAAAAATTTGAATACCTGCAGCTTTTAATGCTGATGTTAAATATTCTAAATTATATAGTAATGGTTCTCCACCAGTAATAACTACTGCTTTAGAAGGGTGTTTTAAAGCGTTCGTAACAATATCTTCTACCTTGGTCAGCGGATGTAAGGCTGCGTCCCAAGATTCTTTTACATCGCACCAATGGCATCCAACATCACATCCGCCAAGTCGAATAAAATATGCTGCTTTTCCAGAATGAAAACCTTCACCCTGAATAGTGTAAAAAGATTCCATTACTGGCAATAGAGAACCATCTTCTGGTAAAGTATTTTGCATATTTATTTATTGGTAAAATTCTTTTTTTGCAGCTGATAAGGTGTTTTTTAACAAAGATACAATGGTCATTAAACCAACGCCACCCGGAACAGGAGTTATATAAGATGCTTTCTCTTTTACATTATCAAAATCCACATCGCCATATAATTTATAGCCAGACTTTGTGGTACTTGATAATTCTCTATTCATTCCAACATCAATAATTACAGCACCTTCTTTTACCATATCGGCGGTTAAAAAGTT
>JAHEGO010000042.1 GCA_024645045.1 Sphingobacteriaceae bacterium | reverse complement strand
TTACAGCAAAATAATAGCCTCCATTTCTTAAAAAGAAGCCCAATGCGCGATCTTCTCCAATTTCCGGAATAATGATACCTGAAGAACTTCCTTTTAACCTAGGAAAGAATCCAAATGGCACAGCAAGCGGTAAAGGCACATCTTCAATCACTAAATATGCAGGGCCAGAAACAGTTTTATCTGCTGTGTTTTTAGCTTTTGTTAAGGCTATATAAAAATGAGGGTGCTCTTGGTTACAAGTAGTATATTTTCCGTTTTTAATAAAAACTTCATCCAATTCATTTTTCTTTACTTCATTGGCATGTAAATAACCCTCACCTTCGTTGGTTACTACTTCTTTAATTTTACCCTTTTTAGTTTCAAAATTATAGGCTAACTCTTGCGCATCGTATGTTTGTTGACCTTCCGTAAATACTGGCTTACCTTTAATTTGACCAGTAGAATCTACAACACCATTGGCATACACCACTTTATTCTTTTGATCAATTTTAATGTAGGCAGCCTTTAACACAACATCTTCGTAATAAACCTCTGCTCCGTTATACAAATACACTTCATTGTTTTTAACGTTGTGAACAATTGAATCTTTAGCACTGTATTTTATTTTTGATTGTATTTTTTTCTTCTTTGTTGATATTAGCATACTATCTGGCGGAAGCGGATCGTTTAACTTTCTGGTTAAGGAGTCAAAAGGTTGAATGGAAATTTGGTGATAGTTTGCCAAGGCCTTCTCAGAAGTGAATATTCCGAAAAAACTTATTAACAATAGTGGAAATACCGATTTTAGTAGTTTCAAATTAGCTTATGAATACTATTTTTGCAATGCGAAGTAACAAAATTTTAAGCAAATAATAATGCTCAAACGATTAAGTCAACCATTTCTTATTCTCTTTATATTAATCAGCACGTTAATATTCTATTCTTTTACGATCAATACCTACAAGATTAAAACCGTTGTAATTGACGCTGGACATGGCGGTCATGATGCAGGATGTTTAGGTTCTTTCTCTAAAGAAAAGGATGTAACACTGGCTGTTGCTTTGAAATTAGGAGCTGAAATTCAAGCTAAAAACCCCGAAATTAAAGTCATTTACACAAGAAGTACAGATGAATTTATAGAATTGGCAGAGCGTGCCAATATTGCAAATAGAGCAAAAGCAGATGTTTTTATCAGTATACATTGCAACGCAAACCCTAATAAGAGTGCTTACGGTACCGAAACATATGCCATGGGTTTGTCTAAGAGTGAGGCTAATTTAAATGTAGCAAAGCGAGAAAACTCTGTTATCTTATTAGAAGAAAACTACGAAACCACCTACGATGGCTTCGACCCTCAATCTACTGAGGCTTATATTATTTTCTCATTATATCAAAATGAAAACTTAGACAAAAGCGTTTCATTGGCAGCTAAAATTCAAAACCAGTTCTCTAAAACAGACCAAAGATTCAACAGAGGCGTAAAACAAGAAAGCTTTTTAGTACTTTGGAGAACCAATATGCCTGCAATTTTAATTGAGACAGGCTTTTTAACCAATAAAGAGGAAGAACAATATTTAACCTCAGAAAATGGTCAAAATGCAATTGCAAGTTCTATTGTAAGAGCATTTAATGAATTTAAAGCTGAATTAGAAAAAGAAAATTAAGCTATATTTGTGAAAATTAGCATTTGTGAAAATTTCAAACGAAACTAAAGTCGGCGCATTAACTGTTATAGCTATTACCTTATTGGTACTTGGTTATAATTTCTTAAAGGGAAAAGATATATTTACCGATACGCACGACTATTATGCAAAATATGAAAATATCAACGGCATAAAAGTTTCCAACCCCGTTTTATATAATGGCTTTAATGTAGGTAAAGTAACTGCTTTATCTTTAAATGAAAATGGCGAAGTTATTGCTACGCTTACGTTACAACCTGAATTAAAAATTCCAGTAAACTCCATTGCGAAAATAGCAAGCCAAGATTTACTTGGTGCTAAAGCAATTGTATTGCTATTTAGTGATGCAAGAACCTATCATCAAGAAGGTGACACATTACAATCTGATGTTGAAATGAGCCTCTCTGAGTCTGTAAATACGCAGGTTTTACCCGTAAAAGCTAAAGCTGAAAAGCTATTAGGTACGATGGATTCTATACTTGTAACGGTTCAAACTATTTTGAATCCAAATTTCAGAAATAACATTGACGAAAGTTTTTCTAGTATCAAACGCAGTATTGAAACACTTGAAAAAACTGCTACTCGTATTGATACTTTGGTTAAATTTCAATCTGCAAGGTTTGCAAGTATTACTTTAAATATTGAATCTATTACTAGTAATCTGAAAAATAACAACCAAAAAATTACAGATATTTTAACCAATGTCAATCAAATTTCAGACTCCATTACTAAAATTAATTTTATAGCAACCATTGACAATGCAAACCGTGCAATAGCACAAGTAGCAAGCATTACTGAGAAAATAAATAATGGTCAAGGAAGTTTAGGCTTATTAGTTAACGACGATGCCTTGTATAATCACATCAATCAAACAGCTGCAGATTTAAATAAATTGATGGTTGATTTACGCTTGAATCCAAAAAGATACGTGCATTTATCTTTATTTGGCGGGAAAAATAAAAAGTACAAAGAACCAACAGTAGATACGGCTTCGGTTAAAAAATCTAAGTAATTAAAGCGTGTAACGCTCCCCTTCCACTGCCAACACAGTATTGTTAAATGCTGTTTTAGCTTCTGCTAATAATAAATCTAATTCTTTATACCTAGCAGAAAAATGCCCAATCATTAATTGCTTAACATTGGCTTTATTTGCAATGGTACCCGCTTGTAAAGCTGTGGTATGAAAGGTTTCTTTTGCTCTATCTATTAATTCATGCAAGAAAGTTGCTTCGTGGTATAAGCAATCAACACCTTCGATTTGATCTAAAAAATGTTCCGTATAAATGGTATCAGAACAATATGCATAAGACCTTGGAGCCTTAGGTGCAAATGTTAATTCAGCGTTTGCAATGGTTCTACCAAATTTATCGCAATAGTCAATACCATTTTTTAATAAAGGAATATACTCTAAAGGAATATCGTATTCGGTTAATTTTTCTGTATTGATTTTTCGTTTTCTAGCAACTTCTTTGAAAACAAAACCAGTGGTTGGAATTCGATGGTTGAGAATAATTGTTTCTACTATTACATCGTTATTTTGAAAAATAACTTCTGTATAATCGACCTGAGTTGGCCTAAAATCAATAGGAAAACGCAATTGTGTTTCGGATACTTTTAATTGTAAATCGATGATGTCTTTTAATTCTGGAGGGCCAACAATGGTCATTGTTTTAGTACGCCCATTCAAGTGTAAAGTAGAAAGTAAGCCTACCAAACCTAAATAATGGTCACCGTGTAAATGTGATATGAAAATGGTATCTATTTTAGCAGATTTGATTTTGAATTTATTCAACTGATTTTGCGTCGCTTCGCCACAATCCACTAAATAAAAATGTTCGTTCAAATTGATCATTTGAGCAGAAGGATTTCTATTGTAAGCAGGAGTTGCAGAGCTACTTCCTAAAACAGTGATTTCAAATACACCCATTTATTTATTCATTGTCTAATTCGCTGGTTAAATCTCTTTCAATTTCTTCCATGAAAACAAAGTCAATTGCTTCGGTTACCGTTGGAACAATATTTAGGTAATTTTCTGTAGTTGACAGGCCTAATATTTTTTGCAAGTCAGCATGAACACCAACCAGAACAAATGTTCCTACGTTATTACGACACATTCTAGCGCCATATAAAATTGCACTAATACCAGATTCGTCGGCTGTATAAACATGACTTAAATCCAAAATGATATTTCGGATTCCTTCCACATCTATGGCATTAAACTCCGACTTTAGCTTAGGTGCTTTTTCAGAATTTAATTCTTCAATATCTAATGGTTTAAGTAATACGTATTTCTCGTGTTTATCTATTTCGAATTTCATATTTAGTTTTTAGGTGTGTAATTGCTGCTAATACATTGGCCTCAATTCTATTTGCAATAGCTGAATTATCAACAGGAACAAATGTTTCAGCGGTTATTTTTTCATATAATTCTATGTAACGGTCTGAAATTTCTTTTACTTTTTCATCACTCATTTCCGGAACTACTTGACCATCTTTACCTTGAAAACCATTTTCGATTAACCATCTTCTAACAAATTCTTTAGACAATTGCTTTTGTTCCGTAGCATCTGCTTGCCTTTGCGCATAACCCTCAGCGTAAAAATACCTTGATGAATCTGGCGTATGAATTTCGTCTATTAAATAAATTTGGTTACCAATTTTTCCAAATTCATATTTAGTATCAACCAATAAAAGCCCCTTTTCTAAAGCCATTTCGGTTCCCCTTGCAAATAATTTTCTGGTATAATTTTCTAATTGAATATAATCAGCTTCTGAGACTAAACCTTTTGCAAGAATTTCTTCTCTAGAAATATCTTCATCGTGACCTTCGTGTGCTTTGGTTGTTGGGGTAATAATTGGTGCTGGTAAACGATCGTTTTCTTTTAATCCTTCTGGCAAACTAACCCCACAAACCATGCGTCTACCTGCTGCATATTCTCTCCATGCATGTCCTGCTAAATAACCCCTGATAACCATTTCAACAGGAAAAGCATCACATTTTTTACCAATAGTAACCGTAGCATCGGGTACCGAAATCACCCAATTAGGAATGATATCTTTAGTAGCCGCTAAAAACTTTGCAGCAATTTGATTGAGTACTTGTCCTTTATAAGGAATTGCTCTTGGTAGCACTACATCGAATGCAGAAATTCTATCAGAAGCAACCATAACCAAATATTCATCGTTGATGGTATAGACATCTCTCACTTTTCCTTTATAAAATTTTGTTTGATTTGGGAATTGAAACGATGTTTCTTTTAATGCAGTCATGTTTATTTTTATTTTTTACAAATATCGAAATTTGATTGATTAAAAAAGCCTCAATCAAGCTTCAATTATTAACATATTTATTGAATATCCCCGTAAGCCTCTAATATTTTCTTCACTAATTTATGTCGAACAACATCTTCGCCTGTTAAGTAAATAATATCAATCCCCGGTATATTTTTCAATATGGTGATGGCATTGAATAATCCAGACATTGATTTTTTAGGTAAATCTATTTGTGTAACATCTCCGGTAACAATAAACTTAGCAGTTGGCCCCATCCTAGTTAAAAACATTTTCAATTGCATATCGGTTGCGTTTTGTCCTTCATCTAAAATAACAAAAGCATTGTCAAGCGTACGCCCTCTCATAAAAGCCAAAGGAGCAATTTCAATGGTTCTATTTTCTAAATATAATTTTAATTTATCAGCAGGAATCATGTCATCTAGGGCATCATATAACGGCCTTAAATATGGATCTATTTTCTCTTTTAAATCACCTGGTAAAAACCCTAAATTTTCGCCGGCTTCAACTGCAGGTCTTGTTAATATGATTCTTTTAACTTCTTTATTTTTTAAAGCTTTAACCGCAAGTGCTACTGCTGTATAGGTTTTACCGGTACCTGCAGGTCCAATGGCAAAAAGAATATCATTTTGCAAAGCACTTTTCACCATCACTTTTTGATTGGTTGTGCGTGCTTTTACTACTATACCATTTGGCCCAAATACCAAAGGTTCTGCATCAAAAACAGGAGCAGTTTTTGCAGGTTGTTCTTTATCATTTTGATCGTTGAAATCGGAAACAATGATGCGAATATCACCTTCGGTTAGTTGATTGTATTTTTCAAAATGTTCCACTAAAAGGCTCATTTTATTTTGTAATTGTTTCAACATTTCATCGTCACCGATGGCTTTTAATTCTTCTCCACGCTGCACAATTCTCAGCTTTGGAAAAGCTTTCTTTAAAAGATTTAAATTGACATGGTCGATTCCCCAAAACTCAATAGGATCGATTCCTTCTAGCGTAAAAGTGATTTCGTTCAAGATATTATGATTAATAATGCTAAATTTATAATGCTTTCTTGCTAAAATAATTAATTTTGAGGGAATAAATATTAAATAGATATTAATAAATGTCAATAATTACGCTTACCACTGATCTCGGCACCACAGACTTCTATTTAGCAGCTGTAAAGGGTTCTATATTAAGCGCTATGCCAGATGCAAACCTGGTCGACATTTCACATCATATCCCCTCTTATCAAATTATTCAGGCTGCTTTTTTGCTTTCAAACGCTTACCATCATTTTCCAGCAGGCACTGTTCATTTAGTGAGTATTGATAATTCTTACCAAACAGATGCAAAATTTGTAGCCTTAAAAGCCAATGGACATTATTTCATTGGCCCAGATAATGGATTATTTACTTTATTTCTAGAAGCGAATCAAATTGAAAAAATTGTTAAAATCAATTTAAGAATTCAAGATGATTTTGTTCACTTCCCAATTAAAGATATATTAGCTAAATCGGCAGTCCATTTAGCAAAAGGTGGAAAGATGGAAATCATTGGTAGAAAGATGACATCTTTAAATTACAAAACCATCATACAACCAGTAATTGAACCATCAATTATTCGTGGAAGTATTATTCATGTTGATAATTTCGGTAATGCAATTTCAAATATTAGCAAAGAGATATTTGATAGTGTTGCCAGAAACAGACCCTTTGAAATTGTATTCAAAAGGAATGAAAAAGTTACCAAAATTTGTAAGCAATACAGCGAAGTAACAGAAGGCGAAAAGCTCTGTTTATTTGGCATTACAGGCAAATTAGAAGTTGCCATCAATAAAGGAAATGCAAGCTCATTACTTGCCTTAATAATCAACGAAAAAATTCAAATTCAATTTTTATGATCACCAGAATAGTTAAAATGAATTTCAAAGCATCAGAAATAGATAATTTTTTAATCATTTTTAATCAATCAAAAAATGAAATTAGAAATATGCCAGGATGTAACCATTTAGAATTATGGAACAGCCAAACAGAAGCTACAGTTTTCTATACTTATTCTATTTGGGATTCTGAAAATGATTTAAATAACTATAGAAATTCCGAATTATTTCAATCGGTTTGGCCCGCTACAAAAGCTTTGTTTGCTATCAAAGCCGAAGCCAGCAGTTTAAATGTCTTATTCAATTTATAAATAAAAATATGAACGCAAAATTAGCATCAGCATCACAAACCATCATGAATGAAATTGTGTTGCCAAATGATACCAATACCCTTAATAATTTAATGGGTGGAAGATTATTACACCTGATGGATATTGCAGCAGCAATGGCCGCACAAAAACACAGTAATAGAATTGTAGTAACTGCATCGGTTGATAATGTTTCTTTCAAAGCACCAATTCGCTTAGGAGATGTAGTAACCATTCATGCTAAAATTACCAGGTCGTTTAATTCATCTATGGAAATTAGAATTGATGTTTGGTCTGAAAACATTCCATCTGGACGCAAAGAAAAAAGTAATGAGGCATATTATACTTTCGTAGCAGTTGATCAAACTGGAAGGCCTATACCTGTGTCTACGGTTACCGTAGAAACCGATGAGGAAAAAAAATTATATGATGGTGCTCTAAGAAGGAGACAACTGCGATTAGTATTGGCTGGTAAAATGAAAGCACAAGATGCAACCGAGTTAAAAGCGCTATTCTTTCAAGAATAACTGATTTTGAGCCTAAAAGTAGCATTTTAACAGCAAGATAATAAGCAATTTATAATTTTTCGTAAAAAAAATTTGCTATAGAGTACTCTTTTTGTACTTTTGCGGCGGAGAGTTGGCAGAGTGGTCGATTGCGGCAGTCTTGAAAACTGTTGACTGTTAAAGGTCCGCGGGTTCGAATCCCCCACTCTCCGC
>JAHEGO010000040.1 GCA_024645045.1 Sphingobacteriaceae bacterium | reverse complement strand
CTGGCAGAACTGGCACCAACATGAGCGTAGATACTACTTTACGTTTAGCCAAAGAAAAAAACATTGCAGGTATCAAAGAAGCTTCAGGAAATATGGACCAAATTATGGCCATTCTTAAACACAAGCCTAAAGATTTTATGGTAATTTCTGGCGATGATGCCATAACCCTTCCACTTGTTGCATTAGGTGCAAATGGCGTTATTTCTGTAGTAGCCAATGCTTGGCCAAAAGATTATGCACAAATGGTGCGTTTGGCATTAAAAGGTGATTTCGACAAAGCAAGAAAATTACATTATAAACTGACCGATATTATTAATTTGTTATTTGTAGATGGTAGCCCAGGAGGAATCAAAGCAGCATTAAAAATTAAAGGAATCTGTGAAGACCATGTACGCATGCCACTTGCCAATGTAAACGATTCAGTTTATAAAAAAATAAAAGAGGCCATAGCCAAATATTAATAAAGCGAATATGACAGGACCTATTGGTGTATTTGATTCGGGTTATGGTGGATTGACAGTTTTGAAAGAAATAACTGCCACCCTACCACAATACGATTATATCTATTTAGGGGATAATGCGCGAGCGCCTTATGGCACCCGCTCATTTGAAAGTATTTATCATTATACTTTGGCTTGTGTAAGTCAATTGTTTGAAATGGGTTGCCCTCTAGTTATTATTGCTTGTAATACAGCTTCTGCTAGGGCACTTCGAACTATTCAGCAAAAAGATTTACCTCGTTTATTTCCAGACAAACGTGTTTTAGGAATTATTCGACCAACCGCTGAAATTATTTCTGAATATACCAAAACAAATACGGTTGGAATTTTAGGAACCAATGGCACCATTGCATCTGAATCTTATGTTTTAGAAATCAAAAGATTTCATCCACACATTGATGTGATACAACAAGCTTGTCCTATGTGGGTGCCTCTCATTGAAAATAATTCCTATTTAAATGAAGGTGCAAAGTTTTTTATTAAACAAGATATTCAATCTTTATTAAAGCAATCAGATAAAATTGATACCATATTATTGGCATGCACACATTACCCTCTTTTAATGCCTATAATAAGAGAACTCACGCCAAGCCACATCAACATATTACCACAAGGACCAATTGTTGCCAAGAGCCTGGTAGACTATTTAAATAGGCATCCTGAGATGGAGAACCGTTGTGTAAAAAACAAAAAAATTGAATTTTATACCACCGATGATATAGAAAACTTCAATCAACATGCAACGGCATTCTATGGTCAAGCAATTCAGGCAAAACACCTAGAAATTAAATCTCTATAAAACCATAAATTTTTAAGCAAAAAAAAATCCTACTTGATATCAAGTAGGATTTTTTCGTTGAAATTAAGTTGGGCTTATTTAGCTTCGCTGTTTTTTCTTTCTTGAACTTCTAAACGAATAGCTTGAGCTAAGTTTTTAAGATCTTGCATTCCTTTTCTAACACGCGTACCTGCCGCACTGTTACCTTTGTTGTAAAATTTGTCAGCATCACCTTCTAAGTCAGCTACCATTTTCTTAAAGTCATTGAATTTTTTCATTTTGAAAACTCCTTTTTAATTTTTTGGTTCTACAATAATTGTTTTGTCTTTACTAATATAAAGGCTTTTTAACAAAAAACAAAGCCTATTTTAATTATTATCAATTAATTGACATTGGCTCTTTGGACTCATAATAGCCCGCTTTTAGCTTTTCAGCTACCTGCGAATAGGCATTTAGGGTCTCTTCCACATCTGCTAGGGTATGGATAGCAGAAGGTATTAACCTCAACATTATCACGCCTTTAGGCACAACTGGATAGGTTACAATTGAGCAAAATATGCCGTAATTCTCTCTTAAATCCATTACAATATTGGTCGCCTCCATTAAGGTACCCGACAACATTACAGGGGTTACAGGCGAATTTGTATTCCCAATATTAAAGCCTCTTTCTCTCAATCCTGTTTGCAAAGCCTTTACTATTTTCCATAAGTTGGCTTTTAATTCTGGCTGAGATTTCAATAATTCTAATCTTTTTAATAATCCAACTACCATTGGCATTGGAATGGTTTTAGCAAAAGTTTGAGAACGCATGTTATATCTTAAGAAATCGATTACGTTTTCTGAAGAAGCTACGAAAGCTCCGATACCTGCCATAGATTTTGCAAATGTTCCAAAATAAACATCAACTCCAGCTTGAACATTTTGTTCTTCATCGGTACCCGCGCCAGTTGGACCCATGGTACCAAATCCATGTGCATCATCAACTAATAATCTGAAATTATATTTTTCCTTTAATGCAACTACTCCTTTTAAATTTCCTTGTGCTCCTGACATTCCAAATACACCTTCGGTAATTACTAGAATTCCACCTTGCGTGCCTTCTACTAATTTTTTAGCATGTTCTAATTGTTTTTCTAAACTAGCCATGTCGTTGTGTGTATACACAAAACGTTTACCTTGGTGCAAACGAACTCCATCAATAATGCATGCATGTGATTCCGCATCATATACAATTACATCATGACGATTTACCAAAGCGTCAATAATGGAAACCATTCCTTGGTAACCATAATTCAATAAAAACGCATCTTCACGTTTTACAAAACTAGCCAACTCACGCTCTAATTGTTCGTGTAAATTTGAATTACCCGACATCATACGCGCACCCATAGGCAAAGCTAATCCGTATTGAGCAGCACCTTCGGCATCTGCTTTTCTAACTTCCGGATGATTAGCCAATCCTAAATAATTATTTAAACTCCAAACCAAATGTTCTTTACCACGAAAGATCATTCGGTTACTTATTTCTCCTTCTAACTTTGGGAAAGCAAAATAGCCATGAGCCATTTTTTGATGTTGCCCGATTGGGCCTCTGTTAGAGAGTTTCTCAAATAAATCCGCTGCCATAAATATTAAATTATTGTTAGGCGAATTTAACGAATTAATTGCTTTTAAACAAAAAAAGTGCCACCCCCTTTCGAGAATGACACTCACGGCTATCTTTAAACTTAGTCTACGTTATCGTGTAGAAAAGAGTTATTCGGTCTAATTTGCGGCTCTCCGTTTTCTTCCCCTAAAGTAAACCTCGAAACTTGAGATTCAGATGAATGAGGAGCTGCATCAAGCGCTTGTTTTTTTCTTAAATAAGCTGGCTCTGATTCTAAATCGTGAATGCCACTTGGCGTACGCAATTTCATGCTTAATTCTTTCAACCTTGCAATTCTTTCTTTATTGCGACGGTCTTGCTCTGCTAACATTTGTTCTTCTGCAGAAGGTTGAGGTGTTTTATTGATTACAGTAAATTCTAATTCTTCTTTATTCAATAATCTAAAAGGTTCTGCATCTTTTGGCTCTTCAATTGTATTCGTTGGAACTTCTGGAACAAAATCAAATAAGTTAACTTGTTTTGGTTGAGTTGGTGCTTGAAAATGGATTGCATTGTTTGCTCTTTCTTCTTCGTTCAACAAACGGTTTTTCAATACCATTACTGGTTCTTCTGGAGCTTCAAATGAAATTGGCTCTTCAACTTCAATATTCACTTCGTTGATCACAGCGTTTAAATCTGCTTCGTCTAAAACCAAGCGAGGTGCATTGGTTGCAGGTGTTTCGAAGCTAAAGATTGGAGCCGCTTGCGTTTCCATTTCCATTTCTTCTAATTCTTCAATAGCAAAATCGTCTGATAAAATTTCATCTTCATCATCTTCATCCTCGTCTGGATAATTGAATTCAAAACTTGGCATTTGCACTTCTTCTTCAATTTCTGCTTCCATTACTGGCGCTTCGAAGATTGGCATTTCCATTTCAAATGAAGGTGCTTCGTAAGTTTCGGTTTCGTATGATTCAGCTTCAAATGTAAGTTCAGCTGGAGCTTCGTAAGCGTACTCTTCTTCGATTACTGCTTCCATTACTGGTGCTGCAGTATGAAACTCAAATAAACTTGGTGCTGATACTTCTTCTTCGATTACTGCTTCCATTACTGGTGCTTCGAAGATTGGCATTTCCATTTCAAAAGCCGGTGCTTCGTAAACTGGTGCTTCCGCAACCGGTGCTGTAGCCATAACTGGTGCAGATGCAATTGGTGAAATAGGCGCAGCAACTGGGCTAGGAACTGCTATCACTTCAACAATATCAGATTGATTATTGATGGTTAATGGAACTGTTCTTTCAATTACTGACCCCATTTTTTCAATGCGATCTGTTTTAGTTTGAAATCCAGTTGCAATTAATGTTACAGAAATTTTATTTCCTAATGATTCATCATGGCAATTACCCCAAATTATATCAGCAGTTAACCCTGCTTGATTTTGAATATAATCGGTGATCTCAGAAACTTCATCCATTAATACTTCTTGTGAACCAGAAGTAATATTTAATAAAATATAGCGAGCGCCTTCTATGTCATTATCATTCAATAATGGAGAATTCAAAGCGGCTTGAACTGCTTTGTGTGCTCTGCCTTCTCCTTCTGATGATGCCGAACCCATAATAGCTACACCGCTATTTTGCATAACTGTTTTCACATCTTCAAAGTCCACGTTGATATAACCTGGAACTGTAATAATCTCTGCAATACCTTTAGCAGCTGTTGCTAAAATATTATCTGCTTCTGCAAATGCACTCGACAAAGTTAAATTGCCATACATCTGACGTAATTTATCATTCGAGATGACCAACAAAGTATCAACATGTTCTTTTAGTGCTGCCAAGCCTTCGTCTGCTTGTTGCTTTCTTCTTTTTCCTTCAAAATTAAAAGGAGTAGTAACGATACCAACAGTTAAAATACCTAATTCTTTAGCTGCTTGACAAATAATAGGACTCGCTCCGGTTCCAGTACCACCGCCCATTCCAGCTGTAATGAAAACCATTTTAGTATTTGAACCTAATAAATCTTTGACATCGTCAATCGATTCAATAGCAGAGTTCATACCTACAGTTGGCATAGAACCAGCACCACGACCTTCTGTTAGGCTAGAACCTAACTGAACTTTATTTGGTATAGGACTTAATTCTAATGCCTGTGCATCGGTATTACAAATTATGAAATCAACACCAACAATGCCTTGGTTATACATATGGTTCACCGCATTGCCGCCGCCGCCGCCAACACCAATTACTTTTATAATTGATGATTTGTCTTTCAGCATTTCAAATATCATATCGTTTTATTTTATGTTGTAAATTCTATTTTAATAATTTTTATTTAATGAAATCTTTGTCGTCGTTAGGCATTAAAACATCTGTTAAAGTTGTTCTGATTGCACTTAAAAATCCGCCTCTCTGTGCCATTTCTCTATTCACTAAAGTGTCTTTAGGTTCTACTTTACCAGTTGCACTTTGTAAAGGTGCTTTGACATTTTTTTGCTCGATATCTTGCAAGCCTTTTATCACCAAACCTATACTGGTAGAGTACATTGGGCTCTTAATCGCATCTGTATTGGTTTTTGCTAAATGTTCATTTGGATAACCCACTCTTGCATCAATCCCAGTTACATATTCTACTAATTGCGTAATGTGTTTTAATTGCGCACCACCACCAGTAATTACGATACCTGCACCCGCTCTAATTTTTTTCTCGTAACCAGAAGATTGAATTTCATATTTTACTTGCTCTAAAATTTCTTCCATTCTAGCTTGAATAATTAAAGCTAAATTTTTTACAGAAACTTCTTTAGGCTCTCTTCCTCTTAATCCTTGAATAGAAATAATTTCTTCTTCTTTATTTTCATCCGCTAATGCAGAACCAAATTTAATTTTTAATGCTTCTGCAGTATTCTTCATTACTGAACAACCTTCTCTAACATCTTCTGTTACGGCATTACCACCAAATGGAATTACTGCTGTATGTCTAATAATTCCTTCGTAGAAAATTGCAATATCTGTAGTCCCGCCACCTATATCAACTAACACCACTCCCGCTTCTTTTTCTTCTTCGCCTAAAACTGCTTCAGCAGAAGCTAATGGTTCAAGCATTAATGTTGTGGTATCTAAACTAGCTTTCGCTACACATTTTAAAATATTATTTGCAGCTGTAATTTGTGCGGTAATGACATGAAAATTTGCTTCTAAACGAACACCAGACATTCCAATAGGATCTAAAACGCCTTGTTCATTATCAACTGTAAATTCTTGTGGAATAACATGAATAATTTGTTCACCAGGAGGCATCGCTAAACGATACATGTCTTTTATTAATAGGTCTACGTCTACCCTTGAAATCTCATCTTCTGTTGAGTTTCTAGTAATGATACCGCGGTGTTGTAAGCTTTTAATATGTTGACCAGCAATTCCTACTACTACTTCAGAAATTTCGCAGTTAGATTGGTTGCTCGCTTCTTCAATTGCTTGTTGAATACCTTTAATTGTTTTTTCAATATTTGTTACAACGCCCCTTGAAACTCCAGCCGACTCCGCTTTTCCCATACCAAGAATTTCAATTTTTCCATGCTCTTTTCTCATGCCCACAATGGCACAAATTTTTGTAGTTCCAATGTCTAATCCTACTACGATCTCGTTGTTTTCCATATGCTATTAAATATTATAATACTGTAATTGTTGTGTCTTGCTTATTTGTAGCAGCAACGCTATCTATAATTGGTTTAGGCAAAACAATGCTCATTCCAGATTTTGTTGCTACAATTTGATTGTCAAATTTTAAATTAATGATACTGTATGCATCCCAACCTGCTTTAGGCATTGCCTTGGTATAGAATAAATATAGCTTCTCAAATTTCTCATTCATTTTTTCAATAGAACCTAAAATTATCCTTTGATTTCCTACTCTTGGAATCAAGGTGATATCTTTATTTTCTTCAATATAAATTTGTTCAATTTGTGCATCCCAAAATTCATTTTTTCTAATGAATTGACTAAGCGCAAAAATATCTTTTAACAAAGGATTTTTTACTGAATCGTAAATTCCGCCATATACTTCATCGATAAATCCATTGGCCGACAATACCTTTGCAGAATAATTTGGCGATAAAGGCATTTTTAAACCATTTTCATCTAAGTAAAAACTATGCTGATCTGCTGTGAATATGCGCAGCATTGGTTTACGTTGCTTTACATTCACAAACAATTCACCGTTTAAATCGATGAAAACTTCTGCATTTGATATGTATTTATTGTCTTCTATTAATTTTTCTAAACGTTTAACATCTATTGCATCAATATTTTTATTCAACAAAGAATCTCCTCCAATTTGAATTAAAGCAGCAATGTCTTGTTTGTTGATGAAATAATCTTCATCGTCTTTATTTACATTGATGGTAATTTTCTTACACTTGAACTCCTGTTTTTTAATTTCCGTGAACGCCAATGAAACCAATATTGTAGATACACCAAGTATCCATAACAATGCAATTCCAATTTTTGTCCAAGGAATATTTTTCATTAGCCTACTAATTCTTGAATAGGTTTAACCATCGTATCTATATCTCCTGCTCCAACTGTCAACAATAATTCAATATCCATGTTTGCTAATTTTCCCATCAAGTTTTCTTTTGAAGCTAATTGCTTATTAGCAATACTCACTTGATTTAAAATTAAATTCGCATCCACTCCTGCAATTGGTAATTCTCTTGCAGGATAAATATCCATTACAATTAATTGATCTGCCAAACTCAATACTTCTGAAAACTCTTGTGCAAAATCTTTTGTTCTTGAAAACAAATGAGGCTGAAAAATAACCGTTAACTTTTTAGTTGGATACATTTGTCTAACAGAATTAATGCAGGCCCTTAACTCTTCTGGATGATGTGCATAATCATCGATGTAAACCATCTTTTCGTTTTGCACAATGTATTCAAATCTCCTTTTCACACCTGCGAAAGTTGCCAAAGCAGCTCTGATCTTTTCTTCTGGGATTTGCAACA
>JAHEGO010000002.1:131978-149126 GCA_024645045.1 Sphingobacteriaceae bacterium | reverse complement strand
ACTTTAGCAGAGCCTTCTGTTTCAACTGCAATAACGGTTATAGCATCATCTGCATTGATTTTACTGCAATCTATAATATATTGATTATTGAAAATATGGAATGGCAAATTTTGCTTCGAAGCTAAATGATAAATCTTTTTAATTTTATTTTGCAGCATGGGAATGGCTACTAATTTATCCTTAGGAATCATATAGGCGTGCAAATAAATGGTATTGCCTTTAGTTGTTGAAACACCATAAAATGGTAGCTGTTCAAAAATACTAGCAGTTGTTCCAAAAATTGCATCTCCATTTTGGTTGATCCAATTACCCATGTATTGCAATCTTTCTTGAAATTCCGACTGAATACTACCATCTGGTTTAGGGCCTACGTTTAAGAGCAAATTCCCTCCTTTTGAACATATATCGGCCAATAAGCGAACCAAGTCTCTTCCCGATTTAAATGAAGTACTATAAGGGTCGTAGCCCCAACTGTCGTTAATGGTATAACATAATTCCCAATTGATGGCCTTTCCGTCTGCAGACTTTAAACCAGTGGAAGGAATTGCATTTTCTGGTGTTTTAAAATCACCTTTTAAATAACGACTCAATCGATTATTGATTAATATTCCTGGCGCCTGAGTTCGAATCATCTGATCAAGCGCAATACTTTCTAAACTGTCGTGTGTGTTTTCCCACTCTCCATCAAACCACAACAATGCAGGATGATACTTGTTAATGATTTCCGACACTTGATTCTTAAAGAATAATTTGTAATTATTTAAATTGGCATTAGTAATTGGGCGTTGGTCGAAATAGCGGCGAGGTAAATAATCTGGATGATGCCAATCCATTACCGAATAATAGACCCCAAAAGGCATATCTACTTGCTTACTAGCTAAGCTCAATTGAGCCAAGAAATCAATACTGTAAGGGCTTTTGAAGGAATTGAAATTACTATATTGGCTTTGATACATTGAAAATCCTTCGTGGTGTTTAGCAGTAAAAACCACATATTTTGCACCCGCATTTTTAAACATTTGCAACCATTGGTTGGCATTGAATTGCTTAGGAGCAAATTGCATTTGTAATTTTTCATAATCGGCAGCTTGCATTTCGAAATGGTTTTGTGCCCATTCGGTATAGCCTACTTGTGCATATAATCCATAATGAACAAAAATGCCAAACTTAGCATCCCGATACCACTGAGCAGGATCTATACTTTGAGCACTGGCGATGTTTGAAAACAACACCAGTAAATTTAAAATGATCAGTTTACGCATATTATTCAATTGCAATTTCATCTGCAAAAAGCCATGAAGTGCCACCTGCACCTAAGTGCCAGCTAGGGCATTTACCAATTGTTTTTGCAGTCATTTTTACATACCTCACTTTTGTTGAATTAAAACTTTTTACAAAAGCATGAATTAATTTATTTGGATCTTCTTTTTCAGCTGCATAATTAATTGCTTCAAATTCTTTGAAATGTATTCCATCAATAGAGGTAGCATAACTAACTTCTTTAGGCAAAAATATCCATGAACCTTGGTCTTGTAGAAAAGTAGCGGCAATTTGTTGTATGCTTTTTATTTCACCTAAATCAACCATTGCAACTAAATCAACTCCTTCAAAACCTTGCCATGCGCCAGTTTGAAAGCTTGTTGTTCCAGTAATAAAATCAACTAAAGTTTGTGGCCCCGAAGCTGCATATTGAGGTGCATAGGTATTTTTTAATTGAACTGTTCGATGGTCTAACATTTTTGTATGCATCGATTCAATTGTTTTAGAAGGTAAAGCATTTGGCGAAACTGCAAACATTTTTAATGGCGTTGTTTGTTTAATATAAAATGGCTTAGTATATAAATTTGATTTCAAACTTGGCTCTTCTCCATTGATACTATAATATATTTTAGCACCTGCACTCACACTTTGCATAGCTACTAAAGTTGAATCATAAAAGGTTCGAGTAGCTTGATCTACATAGGGTGCAGCGGTTATCAATTGATCTTTAATAGCAGTTATATTGTAGTTTTCAACAGCCCATTTTTTATTGGCAGTATCGGCCATTTGAAAAGTAATTGCACCCCCATTCATAATGGTTTGATGAGCAATGTCACTTTGATTATAAGTACGGTGATTTAATTTTACTGACTGAATATAATTAGATTTTATTCCTTTTTTATTTGACTTGATAACAAACGCTTTACCATTTTCTAAATGAATGGTTACTTCTTCAAACTTAGGCGAACCTATGGCATAATTAGACGTTCCAGGGGTTACTGGATACATACCCATTGCTGTCCAAACATACCATGCAGACATTTGACCACAATCTTCATTACCAATTAATCCATTTGGATTATTGTGATACATTTCTTCGGCAATTACACTTACTAAACTTTGTGTTTTCCATGGTTGACCAGCTGCATTAAACAAATAAGCCATGTGATGACTGGGTTCGTTGCCATGAGCGTATTGTCCAATTAAACCTGTAATATCGGCTTGCTCCCTGCCTGTAGTAGCAGTTTCGGCCATAAACAAATCCATTAATTTTGCAGCAAATTTTTCTTTTCCACCTATCAATTCCATTAATCCATTGATGTCTTGAGGTGCCATAAATAAATATTGCCAAGCATTTGCTTCCGTATAATTAAAATTGACTTCGTATGGATTAAAAGGACTGATCCATGAATTGTTAATTCTTGCACGCATGAATCCACGCTCTTGATCAAAAACATTTTTATAATTTTGTGCGCGCTGAATGAAATTTTGATAATCTTTTTCGTTTCCCAATGCTTTAGCCATTTGGGCTATACACCAATCATCATAAGCGTATTCGAGGGTCTTAGACACAGACTCCGACGCTTTATCTGCTGGTACAAATCCGTATTTTCTATAGGCATTTAATGAAAGTTCATTTTGATTGGCTGATTTTTTCATTGCTTCAAATGCTATTGCCACATCGTATTTACGAATACCTTTGAGATAGGCATCGGCAATAACTGAAACAGAATGATAGCCAATCATGCAATTGGTTTCGTTTCCAGATAGCTCCCAAACAGGAAGCAGTCCTCCTTGTTCAGCTTGATGAATAAATGTTTGAATAAAATCGTTGCTTCTTTTTTGATCTATTAATGTAAACAAAGGATGCGCTGCTCGGTAAGTATCCCACAATGAAAAAACAGAATAATTATCGAATTCCTTTGACTGGTGAATTTGCAAATCTCTGCCCCTATATTTACCATCTACATCGTTGTAAACGTTAGGACTGAGCATGGCATGATACAAAGCGGTGTAGAAAATTTTCTGTTGTTTAACCTGCGAATCTTTGATGGTAATTTTACTTAATTCGTGGTTCCAATTTGCAGTAACAGTAGAAAGTACTTGCTCAAATGTTTGGTTTGCAATTTCAGTATCTAAGTTAAGCCTTGCGCCTGCTTCACTTACAGCCGATATGCCTACCTTCACTTCAAGGGTAGTATTTTGGTCATCTTGAAAATGAATAAGTGAAATAATGTCTTTACTTTGAATGGTTTCACCTATAGCCACAACTTGTTGATTAGCCAATTTGATACTTTGAATTGGCTTTGAAAATCGCATCACAAAATAAACATGTTGATCGTTTGCCCAAGCCTTTGAACGACGCATGCCTTCTATTTCATAAGCATTAATTTGTTTTAAGCTGGATGTAATAACTTGATCGCGGTGTTTTAAATTGAGCACTAAATTAACCGACGACTGATTTGGAAATTGGTAGCGGTGATAACCTGCCCTGCTAGTTGCTGTAAGTGCCACTTTTACTTGGTTAGCGAGTTGCACTTCGTAATAGCCTGCATGCGCTGCTTCTGCTTGATGACTGAATTGCTGTGCATAAGCGTAATTTGACAAATCAACAGATTGATTCGAAGTTGGCATGAGTAAAATATCACCGTAATCCGATACGCCTGTTCCACTTAAATGCGTGTGAGAAAAACCAAAAATAATACTGTCGTCATAATGGTAACCACCACAACCATCCCAACCATCTAATCGGGTATCAGGGCTCAACTGGACCATTCCAAATGGACTAGAAGCCCCTGGAAAAGTATGCCCGTGGCCACCTGTACCGACGAATGGATTGACCATTTTTGTAAAATCCGTATTGGATTTTTGTGAAATTGCAATCGACCCAATGAAACAAAAAATAGCTGTGTAAATATATTTCATAAAATATTATTTTTTCAAAATTGAATTAACCAAGTATTTGACTTGAATATTAATGGCCTTCAAAGTACCTGAAAATGCCGCTGGCATATTATTACAATCGTTTTCATTACTTAATTTAAAATAAATTTTCTTAGGTTGATTTGGCAATAAATCAAAATAATTATCTGAAAATTCACCTGCTACAGTTGTAGTTAATTGTATGTTCTTTTTTAACGAAGAAGTGTTTAAGGTTATTTCTAATTGATTGTTTTGTACAGTTTGCGTCATCAAAATGGTATCTTTATTTAAGGTCAAATTTTTAACTGCTTCAAAATAATAAATTTGCTCGGTGCTTGACCCATCTGCTTTGTAGACTGTTGCGACAGCCATTAAATTTTGTGTAAGATGCTTTGCAATCAATGAATTGATGGACTGCTGTGATAGTAAAGTAACACTTTGTGGCGCTACCTTCAAAGATTGGTTGGTTTCCCAAAAAACTTTCCCAGAAAAATCCATCACTCTTAAATTATATGCTACTTGCATTTCGTGAAGTGAGTCACTAACTAAATAAACTTGCAATGAATCTTTTTGCTTTTTAAAAGTTAAGAGATTGGTTTCAAAACTTTTCTTGACAAAATAAAAAGCGGCCTTTTTATTTTGGTAATAATCTGCACTTGACCAGGAAACGACTGGCCAACAATCATTGAATTGCCAGTACAAGGTACCCATACAATATGGCATAGCGCTGCGATGGGCTTCTATAGCCGTTTTAATGCCCTCTGCTTGCAAAACTTGACTTACATATACATAATCTTCGAATGCGCTTGGTTTTTGGTAATACAAGCCCATTTGTTGGTCGATGATTTTAAACCCACTTGAATGTTTTTGATGCGCTTGGATAACTTTCGATTGAAGGTTTCTATCGGAAAGGTTACTGAACTTTTCAATGGTTTGTAAATTGGGTAAAGATTGAAAACCATACTCAGAAACAAAACGCCCTACTTTTTTAGGATACATTTCAAAGGGTTCCTCTCCCCACCAAACGCCCCAATAATGCAAGTCTCCGCTAGTTAAACTTTCTTTTCGTCCCCATCCAAATTGTGGCGAAGAGGGCCAATAAGCAATACCACTGCTGAGTTTGTCAATTACCCTTGGAATAACTTGATGAAACAAATGCTGATAATCGGACCAAATTCGAGAAGAATCTGTTGCATTCATTGCATATTGTTTTTGCCAACCCCAATTAGACCAACCTTCTGCCACTTCGTTGTTACCGCACCATAATGCAATACATGGATGGTTTCGTAACCTGATTACTTGGTCAACCACTTCTTGTCTTACATTATTTGCAAATTCCTCGCCGCCTGGCACCAGTCCACATGCAAACATAAAATCTTGCCAAACCAATATTCCAGATTCGTCACATGCTTGATAAAAAGCATCGCTCTCGTAGATGCCACCGCCCCAAACCCTTAGCATATTAAAGTTTGCAGCCTTAGCACTCATTATTAAATTTTTAGTTTGAGCTACTGTAACCCTTGGAGTAAAATTATCTTGGGGAATATAATTTGCCCCTTTCATGAAAACAGCAATGCCATTCAATTTAAAATAAAAACTTTTTCCTTTTTGATCTTGCTGTTGTACAAGTTCAATTTTCCTTAATCCTATTTTAGTATTTCGGCTATAGGTATTTTTATTGTCGCTTAATGTGAACTTTAAATCCATTATATTAGGATCGCCCAAACCATTGCACCACCATAGTTTTGGGCGACTAATATTAAACGGTATATCAATTTCGTTAAACCCTTTTTTTAATGAAACTTGCAGGCTAGCATATTCTTCTTGAATATTTTGATCGTATATTTTACAGGTAACTACATTTGCTTTTTCACTATAAATAGTTGCCTTGGCATTTACAACAGCAAGTAATGTGTCTATCTTAATTTGTTGATAATGGATATTCGCTATTTTAATTTCATTCCAAACATGCAGATAAACATTTTTATAAATACCTGCTGTAACCAAGCGAGGACCCCAGTCCCAGCCAAATTGATAGGCCGCTTTCCTACACATAGCTCTTTCATCTAAAGGGATTTTTGGTTGCAATTTTGCATAAGCCAACGCAGCATTTTTCGAAGTCGCTAAGAATTTAATTAACAAATCGTTATTTCCTTTTTTCAAATATGAACGTATTTCAAATTCCCAAGTTCGAAACATATTGTTAACCGATGCAATTTTGTTTCCATTGATATATATTTCCGCATCGGTGTCGAGCCCTTCAAAAACCAAAGTTAAATGATCCTGCTTCCACAATTTTTCGTCAATGAAAATATTGCTTCTGTATAGCCATTCCTTATACTCGGGCCATTGCGACTGTTTTTCATTATTCAACAAATAAGGGTCTTCCAATAATTGATGTGCCATTAAATCTTGATGCACAGTGCCTGGAACGGAAGCGCTGAGCCAAACTGAGTCGATTGCCTGCTTAAAATACCAAGGAGAAGATTTAGTTAAATCTATGTATGATTCTGATTGCGCAAAACTATGCTGATAAAAAATCGTGCTCAAAAACAAAACCAACAATAAAGTTATTTTACGCATGATGATAATTTGCTAATGCGTTTTTTAAATTGGTGATTCTTTCTGCACTGGATTCCATCAAATGAAAGCCTAAGTCAAGCATATTAGGATGTTCCATTTTACTTGGCACAGCTTCACTTAAAGAACAGTGAAAATTAATTGCTTGACTTTCTTTTGCTATTTCTAAGATATTATTTTCATTGATACCCGAGGCAGGTATAATTTGTATTTGATTATTTGCTTGTGCAACCAAAGATTTAATTTGCGCCAAACCCAACATAGCTGTGCTTTCTAGACCAGATGTTAAGAGGTAATCAAAACCCAAATCGATGAGTTTTTGCAGCGCAACAGTTGGTTCCTTTACAAAATCGAATGCACGGTGAAAGGTAATTTTCATGGGGCGAGCAAGCGCGGCAAGTGCAGCTGTTCTTTCTTCGTCTATACTTGCATCGGCATTTAACAAACCAAAAACCACACCAGCAAAACCCATCGATTTAATATGTAAAATTTCAGTTTGCATCATTTTATATTCTTCATCTGAATACAAAAAATCTCCTTCTCTAGGCCTTACTAAAACATGTACAGGAATTGGTATGGTATTTCGAACAGCATCTAGCAATGCATATGATGGCGTCAAACCACCCACCGACAATGCAGAACATAATTCTATTCGATCTGCTCCTGCTTGATATGCTGCTTGCGCAGATGCAAGTGATGCAGCACATATTTCTATCGTAAATGGTTTATTTGCAGACATCTATTTGATATTATTTCCCTAATAAATATAAAAAATAATTCTGCCCTTTTATAGAAAATAGTCAACAAAAAAGCCCCGTATAAATACGAGGCTTTCTGTTTTGCAATAAGCATGGATCAAGGGAAAATTCCAAGATTCAAATATGATACGGCAATTTTGTCGATTGCACCCACAAAGGCTGCAGTTCTTAAACTGTCGATCTTTTTGTTTACTACTTTAATTTCACGCATTTCGTGGTATGAACGAATCATGGTGTCTTCTAAACCAGAATTTACTAATTCTAATTCAGTTGGACCTTTAACTACTGCTTTGCGTTGGTCAGCTGATAATTTAACACCAGTTGCTTTTTCAATGGTATCTACAAATGTTCTGCTTGCATTTTCTTCGTATCTTTTATCCATACGACCAAATGCAACATGTGATAAGTTTTTCAACCATTCGAAGTATGAAACTGTTACCCCACCTGCATTACAATACATGTCTGGAATAATGATACCACCTTTTTTAGTGAAGAACTCTTCTGCTTCAGGTGTAGTTGGACCATTAGCACCTTCTGCAATAATTTTAGCTTTAATTCTTGAAATGTTAGCGCCAGTAATTTGATTTTCTAGTGCTGCAGGAATTAAAATATCACATTCTTGTTCTAAACCAACTGAAGAATTTTTAAATTCTTTAGTTGCTCCTTTATATTTTAAAATTGAACCTGTTTTTTTACGGTGATTGAATACAGCTTCAACGTCTAATCCTTTTGGATTATAAATTGCACCTTCAAATTCACATAAACCAACGATAATTCCGCCAGCTTCTTGAATGAATTTTGCACAATAGAAACCTACGTTTCCTAAACCTTGAACAATTACTTTTTTACCTTCTAAACCAACAGACAATCCTAATTTTTTCATGTCATCGCTAACGCTTACACATTCACGAACTGCATAAAAAATACCTCTTCCTGTTGCTTCTCTTCTACCGTTAATACCTGATTGTGAAATTGGCTTACCAGTTACACAAGCACTCGCATCTAATGAACCTGGATTCATTGCAGCATAGGTATCAACAATCCAAGACATTTCACGTTCACCTGTTCCGTAATCTGGAGCTGGAACATCGATACCTGGGCCGATGAAATTTTTCTTAATTAATTCTGATGTATAACGACGAGTAATGTTTTCTAATTGATCAACTGTGTAATTTTTTGGATTAATTTTTACACCGCCTTTTGCTCCACCAAATGGAACATTCACAACAGCACATTTGTAAGTCATTAAAGCAGCAAGTGCCATCACTTCATCTTCATTTACCATTTCGCTGTAACGAATACCACCTTTAGTAGGTAGTTTATGTTGAGAGTGTTCTACTCTCCACGCATCGATTACTTCGAATTGACCATTTCCTTTTCGAATCGGAAATTGAAAACGATAAACACTATTACATGTTTTAATTTGATTCAACAACCCTTGTGGGTGTGGAGTAAAGCGAGCTGCTTTGTCGAAAAACGAACATACATCTCCGAAGAAATGCACTTCTGGTTCAGCTTTTTTTGCTTTTACGGTTTTAGCCATAAATAATAAATCTAGTTAATTATAGGTTTTTGTTTTGATTGAATAAATTCAGGAGCAAATGTTTGATTAATAATTAGGATTAGCAAATTATTTGTGCTCTTTTTCCAATTTAGATAGTCTCTTATCTATTGAAAAAAGATAAATCGCTAAGCCAATGAATACTACAGAAATTGTACCTATGACAACATAGATTTTTCCAGAGCTTCTCATGGCATCAGCCATTTCGACTGGCGCGGCAGTTGGTGCCTGTGCAAAAGCCCATTGAACCATAAAGGTTAACAAGCCGAAAATGAAGATTTTTTTCATCGTAATATATTAATTTTCAAGTATTTGATTGGTAATTTCTAATAAACGGACTCTCAATTGCATCACCCAAACTCCTATTAAAATCCAGCCAATAACTGCTGGATAAAACACCATACGCATTTGGTTGTCCATATCATATTTATTAAAACCAGGATTGCCACCATTTCCGGGATGTAATGAATCTGTTAATCTTGGTAAAATAAACAACAATACGATCATCACAGGAAAAGCGAAAACACTATATACCGCAGATATTTTAGCTCTTTTTTGAGCCTCATCTAGCGAGCCTCTTAACACAAAATAAGCTAAGTAAACTAACATGCCTATTGCAGCACTATTTTGCTTAGGATCGTTGCTCCAAGCTTCCCCCCAGGTAAATTTTGCCCATAACATACCAGTTATCAATCCTAGTACGCCTAAAAACAAGCCTACATTTGCTGCTTCAACGGCTATATTATCGTGGTGTTCATTTCCGGAAGATAAATATTTGATACTATAGACTGCATTGAATACGAATAGCACTACCATGGCAAACCACATCGGAACATGGTAATAAATATTACGTATGGTTTCGTGTAAAATTGGCAAAACAGGCACCCTACCCATTAAGCCTTGATATAGGGAAAATAACACAAGTAAAACGCCTGTAATTTTCCACCAATTTGATTTTATATTCATGTATATTTTTTAAAATTAATCGCGCCAAATGTAAGGAAATAACAATAAAGAAACCGCGAAAACAATGATGTTAATTAACAACAATACACCAATTTCATTATTACTACTTGCTCGATCTATACCATCCATTGCATTCTTCGAAAATTTAATCAATAACATTAACAAAGGTACAATTACTGGAAAACTTAAAATTGCCATTAAAGTGCTGTTGTTATTGGCTTTCGAAGCTATTGCAGATACCATGGTAAACATTGATGCAAAGCTTAAGCCACCCATCGCCACTGCTAATAAATAATAGGTTAAATCTTGAATGGGATTATTAAAAACAATGGTGTAAAAAACCAAACAAACAAATGCAATAATGCTCATCAAAATTAAATTGTAAATAATTTTAGAGAGGATTAGTGCAGCTGGATTTACAATGGTATAATAGTACAAATACCTACTTCGATTTTCTTGCATAAAACTTTTTGCAATGGCATTAATCGAAGTAAATAATAAGATGATCCAAAACAAAGCATTCCATGTAATTGGATCAATTTTTTTAAAACTTAAATAGCAAATAAAAACAGTGGCGAATACATAAATCAAAATACCATTTAAGGCATATTTTGACCTCCATTCCATTAAAAACTCTTTGCGAATTAAAGTAGCTGTTTCTTTGATAAATGCCATGAGCAAATATAAGATTTTTGAGCATTGTTTTTTTACATTTATCCAAGCAAAATCACTATTTTTGACTATTCGGCTTGTGTCCGATAATGATGATTATGTTTAAAAAATTATTAATAGCCAACAGGGGCGAAATTGCTTTGCGCATCATGCGTTCAGCCAAAGAAATGGGCATACAAACCGTTGCTGTTTATTCAGAAGCCGACCGTTTATCTCCGCATGTACGTTATGCCGATGAAGCAGTATACATTGGACCTGCAGCTTCTAGTCAATCTTATTTAGTATTTGATAAAATTATTGATGCCTGCAAACAAACTGGGGCTCAAGCTATTCACCCAGGCTATGGTTTTTTATCAGAAAATGCAGCATTTGCTAGAAGAGTTAAAGAAGAAGGTTTAATATTAGTTGGACCTTCGCCTGAAGCCATGGAAATAATGGGTAATAAATTATCGGCTAAAGCAGCTGCTAAAAAGTACCAAATTCCAATGGTTCCTGGAACTGATGAAGCCATACAAGATATAGCCGTTGCTAAACAAAGAGCCGAAGAAGTTGGTTTCCCAATTTTAATTAAAGCTGCTGCGGGTGGCGGTGGAAAAGGAATGCGCATTGTTGAAAACACTGCCGATTTTGAAGAACAAATGAACTTAGCTGTAAGTGAAGCTATTTCTGCATTTGGAGATGGCGCTGTTTTTATTGAAAGATATGTTAGCTCGCCTCGTCATATTGAAATTCAAGTATTAGGTGACACGAAAGGAAATATTGTACACCTTTTTGAAAGAGAATGTTCAATTCAAAGAAGACATCAAAAAGTAGTAGAAGAAGCACCTTCAGCGGTATTGAGCCCTGAACTTAGAAAAGCAATGGGTGAATGTGCCGTAAATGTTGCGAAGTCTTGTAATTATGTTGGCGCAGGTACAGTAGAATTTATTCTTGAGAATAACACTAATTTTTATTTCCTTGAAATGAATACTCGCTTACAAGTTGAACATCCGGTAACTGAAATGATTACTGGTATCGACTTAGTGAAAGAACAATTAAAAATTGCTGCTGGCGAAGCCTTATCTTTTTCACAAACAGACTTAACAATTAATGGCCATGCCATTGAACTTCGAGTTTATGCCGAAGATCCATGCAATAACTTTTTACCAGATATAGGAACACTGAGTACTTATAAGATTCCGCAAGGTTTAGGCGTTAGAGTAGATGATGGATTTGAGCAAGGCATGGAAATTCCGATTTATTACGACCCAA
This sequence comes from Sphingobacteriaceae bacterium, assembly GCA_024645045.1. Lineage (GTDB taxonomy): Bacteria > Bacteroidota > Bacteroidia > Sphingobacteriales > Sphingobacteriaceae > CAIKLP01. The sequence goes on along the minus strand of JAHEGO010000002.1, from coordinate 137,156 downwards.
TGATTGCAAAATTAGTGACACATGGAAAAGACCGCGAAGAAGCCATGCAACGCATGATTCGTGCCATAGATGAATATCAAATAACTGGTATTGAAACAACTTTACCTTTTGGAAAATTTGTTATGCAACACGATGCTTTTCGATCTGGAAATTTTGACACCCATTTTGTAGGAAACTTTTTCAGCCCAGAAAAATTACAGCATACAGACGAAAACGAAGCAATGGCTGCAGCATATGCAATGGCAAAGTTGATGCAAGATGCAAAGTCAGCAAGTATTCAGCACGCTGTGGCTCAACCTAATTCCAATTGGAAAAAAAATAGGACCAATTAAATTTTAAGATGAACTGTAAAAAAGTTTGGTTATGCTTGATATTGTTATTCGTTAGCAAATTTACTTTTGCAACGCATAACCGTGCTGGAGAACTAAGCTACACACAGATTTCAGCCTTACAATATGAATTTATATTAACCACATTTACAGACATCAGCGACCCAAATAACGCTGATAGACCAGCAGCAGAATTAAATTTTGGAGATGGCACCACTAGCACTGCTGCACGCTATGAAAAAATTACAGTTGTAACTAACATTCAAAGAAATCGTTATCGATTTGTGCACACCTTCCCGGGTTATGCAACTTATACCATAAGCTACCAAGACCCAAATAGAAATAACAATGTAAGCAACATGGTTAACTCTTTGCAAACTGCATTTTATGTAGAATGTGAACTGGTGATTAATCCTTTTATTGGCTTCAACAATTCGCCTGTATTACTTTATGAACCCATCGATTTTGGTGCTGAAAATAAATTATTTGTTCACAATCCAAACGCCTATGATGCAGATGGAGATAGCCTTAGCTTTAAATTAATACCTTGCAAACAAGATGTTGGCGTGGAAGTGTTTGGCTTTCAATTACCAAATTTACAAAACGGATTTACTTCAAATTCATTTGGCATAGACCCTGTAACCGGGCAATTGGTTTGGGATACACCACAAATAATAGACAATCAAGCCTCTGCCCTATTTAATTTTGCAATTATGGTAGAAGAATGGCGCTATGTAAGTAGTTTGAAAAAGTTTTTGCGCATTGGATACATTGTTCGTGATATGCAAATAGAAATTGTGCAAAGCTTAAATAGACCACCGGTTTTTGATGCTTTACATGACACCTGTATTATTGCTGGCGAATACCTTTCTAAAAATATTCGTGCTGTTGACCCCGACAACAACTCTATTATGTTGACAGCAACTGGTGGACCTTTTAAGTTAGGGCCTCCAGACACCGTTAGATTTAACCAATATACCAGTGCAAATGCGGTAATTTCGCAACCATTTTATTGGAAAACTTCTTGCAATTCAGTTCGCAAACAACCTTATCAAATTTTATTTAAAGCCATTGACAATGGCATCCCAAAATTGGTTGACCTAGAAAGTTGGATGATTACAGTTGTTGCACCTGCTCCTAAAAATTTAACCAGTCAAGCCATTGGTTCCAGTGTAATTTTAAATTGGGAAAAACAATCTTGTGACAAAGGCAATGGGTACCTAATTTATCGAAAAAGCGGAACATTCCCATACACGCCGAATGCTTGTGAAACGGGCATTCCAGCCCAAGGTGGATATGAATTAATTAAGAAAATTACCAATAACAATACGCAAACATTTACAGATAATAACAACGGACAAGGACTTAGTGCTGGTAATAATTATTGTTACCGCATAGTTGCAACTTTTCCAGATGGAGCGGAAAGTATTGTTTCTAACGAAACCTGTGAGATATTAACCAGAGATGTGCCGGCAATTATTAATGTAGACATCAGCCAAACTGGAGTTAACGATGGTAAAGACACCATTAAATGGGCAAAACCTAACCAATTAGATACCATTCAACACCCTGGCCCTTATCAATATGTATTATTAAAATCCATTGACAACAAAAACTATAATCGAATAGATTCTAGCACCGCATTATACTTAGGTAATTTAAATGATAGCGTGTTTGTTGATACAAATATCAATACCTTAAATATTCAACAATGGTATAAGGTTGCCATTTATGCAAACAATGAATTGGTAGGAACCAGTAAAAATGCTTCAAGCATTTTCTTATCTGCAACTCCAAAAGACAATCGAGTGGAACTGTCTTTTCAATACGATGTGCCTTGGACCAATACTAAATATATCATTTATCGATACAATTCATTGCTTTCAAAATTTGAAGCTATCGATACCACAGTTGAAAAATATTATATTGATGATTCGTTGGCAAACGGAACAAACTATCAATATTTTGTAGGTAGCATTGGGCGTTATACTGCTGGCGGTTTTCCAGAACCCCTTTATAATCGCTCTCAAATTGTGAGTGCAAGACCAATAGATACGGAAAAACCATGCCCTCCAATATTAACAGTCATTCCAAGTTGTAGTGGTTATCAAAACGAATTATCATGGAAAATAGCAGATTCCTGCCTTTCCGATATCGTCTCATATAAAGTTTACAAAGCATTTTTTGAAGGTGAAGAATTCAATTTACTCGCTGACCAAATTAAACCAAATAGTAATACCACTTTCAGCGATTTAAATTTAAAATCATCAATTGCTGGCTGCTATTTTGTAACTGCAATTGATTCTGCTAACAACGAAAGTGAGCGCAGTAATGTAGTTTGTGTAGACAATTGCCCAAACATTGCAGTTCCAAATGCGTTTACTCCAAACGACGACCAAATCAACGACTTATTTACAACCCTCAAAGACACGACAGATTTTGTCAGCAAGTTTGATACAAAAATATATGATCGTTGGGGGACTTTGGTTTACGAAACTAAAGACCCAGAAATTAATTGGGACGGCAAAGATCAAAAAACAGGCAAAGAATTACCTGCAGGTGTTTACTTCTACTCTATTTATTTCTCAGAAATTAGGGTAATTGGTTATCAACCTAAAATATATTCAGGGTTTGTTCATTTAATACGATAAAACATGTTTACAGGAATTATTGAATGCGTAGGGATTATTAAAAACATTGAACAAGAAAATGAGAATTTTCATTTTCAAATAGCATCAAATATTTCTGCTGAATTAAAAATTGACCAGAGTTTAGCTCATAATGGGGTTTGCTTAACAGTAACATCCATTGAAAATAATATGCACCAAGTTACTGCCATTGCCGAAACCATGCATAAAACAAATTTAGGCACTTTTAAAATTGGCGATTCTCTCAATTTGGAAAGGTGCATGCAAATGAATGGTAGAATTGACGGCCATATTGTTCAAGGTCATGTAGACCAAACTGGAAAAGTCACTCAAATCCAATCTGAAGATGGAAGCTGGCGATATACCATTAGTTACGACCCAAGTATTGGTAATGTAACAGTAGAAAAAGGCTCAATTTGTGTGAATGGCATAAGTTTAACAGTTGTCGATTCTGGCGACCAATATTTCAGTGTTGCCATTATTCCATATACTTATGAAAATACCACAATGAAGCACCTCAAAGTTGGGGATACCGTTAACTTAGAATTTGATATTATAGGGAAATACGTTGCTAGGATGTTAAACTTGCCTAATAGCAGCCACTAAATCTTCGACAGGCACTGCTCCACTTAAACCATATTGATTGTCAATAATGTAAAATGGCACACCTGTAATTCCTAAGGCCAACACTTTGTCTTGTAAATCTTTAGTTTGGTGCTCAATTGCTTTTGATTGCAATGCTTGCGAAACTAATTCTTCGTCTAAACCAGCTGACTTAGCAATGGCTATGATATTTTCAATCTTAGACAAATCAACTAAATCTTCAAAGTAAGCCTTAAAAAATGCTTCATTTAAAACAGATTGTAAGCCAAATTGATGTGCATATTGAATGAGCATATGCAATGGAAAAGTATTAGGCGACACTTCAATATTTTGAATTTGGAAATCAATACCCACAGCTGCACCTCGCTCATTTAACATACTGGTTCGAGCAATAAACTGTTCAAAGTTTCCAAATTTTTCTGTTATATGTTGCTTAAAACTAACACCTTCTGCAGGAATACCTGGAGTTAATTCGAAGGGCAAATAACTGATTTCAAAATGGTATTCTTCTTTTAAAATATCCATCGCCTTTGCTAATTGTCTTTTACCAACATAACACCAAGGGCACACTACATCAGAAACTATTTTAATTGCTAAAGTCTTTTTCATTATTCAATTGATTTTCCCTTCATTGCAACAGCAATGGCCTGATCCATTACACGTTCGGCGAAAGGCTTGGTAAATTCATTGATGGCATCAATTGCTGTTAATATTTCATCTTTTGTGCCAACTGCTAATTGATGATTCAATTGACCAAGTAAGCCCTGAGTCGCAGTAATCTCGTCTTCAGATAATAATTGGCCATGTTTTTTTAGGAAACTATCAACCGTATAGCGCATTTGTTCTCCTTCACGTTTCGCTTCTATGATCATCCTTTTGGCAACATCTTCTTTAGCATGTACCATTGAGTCCATTAACATTTGTTCTACTTGCTCATCTGTTAAACCATAAGTTGGCGTAATGATAATTTCCTGTTCCGTATTGGAACGTAACTCTTTGGCTTGTACCTTTAATAAGCCATCGGCGTTTAATAAGAAATTGATGTCTACTTTTGGAAAACCAGCCGGCATGGAAGGGATTCCCCTTAATTCAAATTCTGCCAATTTCCTGTTTTCTGAAACTAAATCGCGCTCCCCTTGGTAAACAGCAATTTTCATATTTACCTGACCGTCAATCGAAGTTGTATATTGTCGTCCAGCCTTGGTTGGAATTTTAGAATTTCTAGGAATAATAACATCCATTAAACCACCCATTGTTTCGATACCAAGTGAAAGTGGCGTAACATCTAATAAAAGGATGTCTTTTCGGTTACCAGCCAATATATCGGCTTGAATAGCTGCTCCGAGAGCAACTACTTCATCTGGATTCTGGTGATCGTTTAAAGGTTTAGCAAAAAATGCTTGCAGTTCTTGTTTTAATAGTGGGGTTCTTGTACTACCACCCACCAACACGACTTGATCGATCTCTTTAATTGATAATTCTGCGTCTTTAAGGGCATTTTTACAACACTCAATGGTTTTTTGGACCAAAGGCATAATCATCACTTCATACGTTGTTCTGCTAATTCCACATGGAACCCCTTGAACAGTTGTATTAAA
>JAHEGO010000002.1:0-131878 GCA_024645045.1 Sphingobacteriaceae bacterium | reverse complement strand
TCATCATCATTGATTACTTTATAACTAAAATAACCCTCGTATGCTTGAATATCTTTATAAGATTGCCCCAATAGCCTTTTAACTGAGAAAATGGTATTAGATGGATCTGAAATAAGGTATTGCTTGGCTTCTTTACCAACAATAACTTCTCCTGAAGGATGAAAGTGGACCACTGAAGGGACTAAAACACCTTTGCCCATGTCATTGATTACCTCAGCATTTTGCTGAGCATTGATATAAGCAATTAAACTATTTGTCGTTCCTAAATCGATTCCAATAATTAATTCCTCTTGTTGCAATGATCCTGTTGCGATATTAATGGAAACTTGAGCCATATTATATATTTAAATAAATGATTGAAACAAAACCATCTATCTTATTTATTATTAATTATTTATCTTTTATTAAATAGTAATCTAGCACCTTTAATTGTTTCATCAAATTGTCCTTTATGATAAACCAAATGACCATTTACAAAAGTACTATCTATGCTGTTGCTGAACTGCTGACCTTCAAATGGTGACCAACCGCACTTGTATAACAAACTTTCTTTTGTAACTGTTTGCGATAAATTGGGATTCACCAAAACTAAATCTGCAAAATAGCCTTCTCTGATAAAACCTCTGTCTTTCATGTTAAATAAAATAGCCAGGTTATGAGACATCTTCTCTGCTACTTTTTCAATTGTAATTTTACCTTGGTTAACTAGCTCTAGCATAGCTACTATACTATGTTGAACTAAAGGCCCACCTGAAGGAGCTTTTAAATAAGATTCTGACTTTTCGGCTACTGTATGTGGTGCATGGTCGGTTGCAATTACATCGATATGATCTGATAATACCGCAGCCAGAATCGCTTCTCTATCATTAGCCGTTTTAACAGCCGGATTCCACTTGATTAAATTTCCTTTGGTAGCATAATCCGCTTCTGAAAACCATAAATGATGAATACAAGCTTCTGAAGTAATCAATTTATCTTTCAATGGAATGCTGGCATCAAATAAAGTAGTCTCGATGGCAGTTGAAATATGTAAAACATGTAACCTAGTATTGTGTTTTTTTGCTAAACGTATTGCTTTAGATGAAGATAGATAACAAGCTTGTTCAGAACGAATTAAATGATGCATTTCTGGAGTAATTTTATCTCCGTATTTTGCTTCGTAAACTGCTAGATTATGTTTTACTGTTTGTTCGTCTTCACAATGTGTAGCAATTAGTGAATTACAACTTTTAAACAAATTATCTAAAACCTGTTCGTCATCAACCAACATATTACCTGTAGAAGAACCCATGAACACTTTTACCCCACATACATTTTCTGTGTTGGTTTTCAATACTTCCTCTAAATTAGTATTGGAAGCCCCCATAAAAAAGGAGTAGTTTGCTAGGGAAACCTGAGCTGCTCTTTTGTATTTATCTGCTAATAATTCCTGAGTAAACACATTTGGAATCGTATTTGGCATCTCCATATAGGAAGTAACGCCTCCAGCAACAGCCGCTTTTGCCTCTGTATAAATTTCACCCTTATGTGTCAAACCAGGTTCTCTAAAATGAACTTGATCGTCAATTGCTCCTGGAATCAAGAACATGCCTTCGGCATCCATTACTTTTGCCCCATCTGCATGTATATCACTTGCAATTTTTGCAATTCTATCTCCTTCAATTAACAAATCCAGCTGCATTTGCCTGCCTTCATTCACAATTGTGGCATTTTTAATAATGGTTCTTTTCATAGCACCGATTTTTTGATGCTCAAAAGTAACTAAAAATGCCCAAATGGAAATTCAAATCTTATCTTTGTAGCATGCAAAATAATTTTGAGCAATTTGGATTCAATAAACAGGTATTAAATGCCATAGATGAAATAGGTTATACCGATCCAACCCTTATTCAACAAAAAGCCATACCCCCTATTATTAATGGTCAAGATGTATTAGGAATTGCACAAACCGGAACCGGTAAAACAGCCGCTTACTTATTACCCATCATCAAAAAGCTCAATTTTGCACAAGAGCAAATTCCAAGAGCGGTAATTTTAGCTCCAACACGTGAATTAGCGATGCAAATTGAAGAAAACACTATTAAATTATGTCAATTTACAGATTTAAGAGTGGGCTCAGTTTATGGCGGTTTAGGCTCCAAGCTTCAAAAAGAAATGCTTGCAAAGGGCATTGATATTCTCATTGCCACGCCAGGTCGCTTATTAGAATTATATTTAGAAGGCGATCTTGTATTTAAGAAATTACAGGTTTTGGTTTTAGATGAAGCAGATAAAATGCTTGACATGGGCTTTATCAGTAAAATTAACAGAATCTTAGAAGTAATTCCAAAGAAGAGGCAAAACTTACTTTTCTCAGCAACCATGTCGGATAAAGTAGAAACATTGGTAGGTAATTTCTTATTGTTTCCGACTAAAGTGGAAGTTAGTTTACAAGCAACACCAGCAACAAATGTGGAACAAAAGGTGTACTTAGTACCAAACTTAAAATCTAAAATCAATTTGCTTTATCACTTCTTACTTGATGAAGAAACCTTTCAAAAAGTGATTGTATTTTGCAAAACCAAAACCATAGCAGATAATGTTTATCATTATGTCAGTCGAAAATTTGGCGAAGATAATGTTAAGGTAATTCACGCTAATAAAGGTCAAAATACACGCATCAACTCAATGGAAGCCTTTAAAGAAGGTAAAGTAAGGGTGCTTGTTGGCACCGATGTGGCATCTAGAGGCATTGACGTAACGGAAGTTTCGCATGTCATCAACTTTGACGTGCCTTTAATTTACGAAGATTATGTACATCGAATTGGCCGAACCGGTAGAGCCGAAAAACTAGGTGTTTCGATTACCTTTTGCAACGAATCTGAAGCATTGCACCTTCTTAAAATAGAAAAACTCATCAGGCAAAAAATACCGGTATTCCCTATTCCTGAGGGTGTAATAATGGCCGAAACATCTTTCAATGAAAAACAAGCCATTGCGAGGGCAATAGATGAACATAAACGCAAAGAGGATCCAACCTTCAAAGGATCATTCCATGAGAAAAAGTTCAAAAGACCTTCGGCAGATGAAAAAAAGAAACAGGCGAAGCTAAAAGAGCAAAAAGAACAAAAATCGGGTAAAGCTGTTGCTAAAAGTAAAACCAAAAACAGCAACACAGATAAAACAAAAAATACGCCTCGTAAAAAAGGCAAGAACTGGGATAAAAAAATAAAATAATACAATTGGCATGAAAACAGCTGAAATTAAAATTACCGTTTCATTAGACGACAAAAATTTACCAGAAAGCATTTTATGGTATTCTTCAGATTCAGAAAATACGCAAGAATTACCTTGCAAATCAATGTTTCTGGCATTATGGGATCAACAATACCAAAATTCCCTAAGACTGGACTTATGGACCAAAGACATGCCTGTAGATGAAATGAAAAGATTTTTCTATGAAACCCTAATGACAATGGGTGATAGCTTTTTAAAAGCAACTGGCGAAACAAATATTGTTGAAGATTTAAGAGATTATTGTGCACATTTCGCCGAAAAAATGGAATTAAACGCAAATAGCTAAAAAGAGTCTTTCTTTTACTATCTTGTAACTCCTTTAAATATATTTGTTTTGAATTACATTCGAAAAAATTATACCGCTGCACTTTTGTTGTTAATTTTATTAACGACCTGCAGTTCTTTTTCATTTGCGCAGTTAAAAATTAGGCGCGAACCCAACATGGGCAAATTGGTTCGCAATGTATTAGTTGGCCAAGGCATTACTGTTCGAAACATTATTTACAAAGGAGATACCGGTGCCATCGCTATTTTTGATGGAACCAATTCAAATTTAGGATTAGACAGTGGCGTATTAATTTCAACTGGTAAAGCCATTGATGCCATTGGTCCAAACAATTTACAAGTAAGCAGTTCTAACAACAAAGGGGGTGACATTGATTTAAATACCATTGCAGGTGGAATTACGGTTGACGCGGCTTCCTTGCAATTTGATTTTATTCCTGTCACCAATTCTATTAAACTAAGATTTGTATTTGCATCAGAAGAATATCCCGAATTTGTTGGTCAAAGCTACAACGATGCATTTGGTTTTTTTGTAAGTGGGCCAGGCATTATAGGCAAAAAGAATATCGCACTTGTTCCAGGTACAATTGATACACCTATTGCCATTAATTCCATAAATGCTTTCAACAATTCTGGATTATATGTTGATAATAAAGATGGTCTTACCATACAATACGACGCTTTCACTAAAGTGATAGAAGTAACCTTAAAAAATTTAACTGCATGCCAGACTTATAACATAAAATTAGCTATTGCGGATGTTATTGACAGGGCATACGACTCAGGTATATTTCTTGAAGCACAAAGTTTTGAAAGTGAAAATATAGATAACATGCGCGTGGAAATTGTTCATCCAACTGGCGGAACTATTACCGAAAAATGTGACAGTGTAGTTTGCAGATTTTCTAGAACCAATACCGATACCTCTGCGGCTTTAATTGGATCCTATACTACCAACACCTCTGCATTAGCAGGAATTGCAACCATGGGCTTAGATTATCCTAATCTGCCTGGAACTATTACCATTCCTAAAGGACAACTGACTAAAGATTTATACTTCTTCCCTACCGATGACAATATTGTAGAAGTACCAGAAAAATTTAAAATTGAAATGAAAAGTAATGGCGGCTGTTTTATTTCAGCCGACTCTTTAAATATAACCGATTTTGATACGATTCGAATTTCAGGATTTCAGAAAATAGATTGTGAAGGAGATACTGTTTTTTGGAAAGTAAAAACTACAGGTGGTTCGGCACACTTAAGTTATGCATGGACCGATAGCTTGGGAATTGATACCATAAGTCGAGCACCTATAATCCGAGTGTCGCCCGATAGTGTAACAATGTATGTAGTTACAGTTTTCGATTCATGTACAAACACCTTAGTAAAAGATACCATTTACATTTCGCCTATTATTCCAGTTGACATCAAAACCATTAATGATACGGTGGTTTGCGCTGGTTCCGTTTTACAATTATTTGCGAATGTTACATTACCTAACCCTCACTTTACTTGGACTGCAACCGATTTAGGCCTTCAACCTGTTGGGTTATTTGATGACGACACCATTCCAAATCCAATTTTCTCCGTGCCAACAGGGGTATATGAAATATTAATAACTGTAACACTAACAAACGATGAAGCCTGTGCAGATCCTGTAGAAATTCATGTGTCAATTATTCCTAAAGGAATTTATGGTAAAAAACCAGCATATATATGCATGAACGACACCGCACAATTATTAGCATATGGTGGCGTAAAATATAAGTGGAAACCTGCAACAGGTTTGAGCAACGATACCATTGCAAACCCAAGAGCTTGGATGACACAAAGCTATACCGTTGATATCACTGATAGCATTGGTTGCACCAATCAATATAGTATTAATGTGAAAATTGACACATTACCAAAGGCAAATGCTGGACCAGATCGTATTGTTTGCAGAAGATCTGAAGTGATATTAAATGCTGCTGGTTCGGATTATAACACCTATGAATGGTCTCCAAAAAATAGTTTAGACGATTATAAAAGTGCTACACCAAAAGCAACACCAATTGCAACTACTACTTATATTCTTAAAGCCAAAAACAATGCATGTTTTAGCTTTGATACCATGGTTGTTTATGTTGTTGATACACCAAGTGCAAAATTTACAATTGCTGTAGACACTTGTGCTAGAACGATTGCTTTACAAAATAATACCATTGGCACCGATTCTGTTTATTGGGATTTCGGCGATGGAAAGAATTCTAAAGAGCAAAATCCGATTCACCAATTTGATACTGCCGGAAACTATACCGTTAAACTAATTGCAAACCGCAATACGGAATGCATCGATTCGATGGAAATAAATTTAGTTTTTCCTGCAGATGCTGAAATTAAAGACATTCCTAATGTATTTACACCTAACGGTGATAATGTCAACGATAAATTTATCATTGCCCAAGGGAATGTTGCATGTAATATTGAAGCGCTCTATATTTATAATAGATGGGGTAAATTAGTTTACAAACAGACTGGTAAAAATATTCAACCTTGGGATGGAAAAGTCAATGGCCAAGTTTTACCTGCAGAAACTTATTTCTACTATATCGAAGGTAAAGGCATCAAGAAAACAGGCACAATAGCAATTGTATTGTAAATAGCTCTATTAATATGATACCCGTACAACAACATCTACTAGTCAATCACCTGCCTATAATCAGTGTTATTTTAGGCACGCTTATCTTAATCATTGGTATGCTTTTTCATTTGAAACAAGTAAAGATTGTAGGTCTTTCCTTGTTTATATTTGCTGCAATTTTATTTTTTCCAAGTATGTATACTGGCGGGAAAACCGAACATGTAATTGGAGATCAACCTGGCGTAGCACGCTACTTGATAGAGGAACACGAAGAAATTGCTGAACGAGCAGAAATTATTGTTGATGTATTAGCTGTATTTGCGTTAATTTCAATTTTATCAATTGTTACAGATAAAAAAATCAGTAAATGGCTTGTTAGAATTACATTAGTTATAAGTCTTGTTAGCTTGTACTTTGTTGTTGAAACTGGTCACTCTGGTGGTCAAATCAGAAGACCTGAATTAAGAACTGAAAATTAAATTACACATGGAATCTCCAAAAATAAAATACACTGTTACCGATCGTTTTTTACATTACGTAACCATAGACACCCAATCTGACCCCAACTCTCCTACTTGTCCATCAACTGAAAAACAGAAAAATTTAGGACGTATACTGGTGCAAGAGCTATTAGATATGGGCATTGCAGACGCAGAGATGGATGAAAACGGATATGTATATGGAACGCTATTAGCTAATACAGCCAAAGCTGTACCAACCATTTGTTTTTGTTCTCATATGGACACTTCTCCGGATTGCAGTGGAGAAAATGTGAAGCCAATTATTCATCGCAATTATAACGGTGGAAATATTTTATTCTCAAAAGATTCAAGTTTAGCATTAAACCCAAACGACCATCCTGCTTTAAAAGATCAAATTGGTAATGATATAATTACTGCAGACGGAACAACTTTGTTGGGTGCAGATAACAAAGCAGGTGTAGCTGAAATAATGGACGCCATACATCAACTTATTCAAAACCCATCTATCAAACATGGTGAAATAAAAATATTATTTACACCTGACGAAGAGATTGGCAGAGGAGTTGATAAAGTAAACTTGAAAAAAGTAAATGCAAAATTTGCTTATACCATAGATGGCGAAACAGTTGGCCATATTGAAGATGAGACCTTTTCAGCGGATGCTGTAATTATAACTATTCATGGGGTTTCTACACACCCTGGATTTGCTAAAAATAAAATGGAGAGTGCCGTTAAAATTGCAAGTGAAATAATTGCAGCACTTCCAAAAGATAAACTTTCACCAGAAACGACTGAAGGAAGAGCAGGCTTTATTCATCCAACAGGCATTACTGGTAGCATTGAGAAATGTGCCATACAAGTTATCATAAGAGATTTCAATACCAAACAATTAGCCGTTTACGAAAACGAATTAAAAAATATTGTTGATCAAGTATTAGCTCACTATCCAAATTCAACTTATGAATTTGAAGTGATAGAACAATACAGAAACATGAAAGAAGTTTTGTTGTTACATCCAGAAATTGTAAGCTATGCTGTTGAAGCAATAGAAAGAGCTGGAATGAAACCTCATTCTGGCGGCATCAGAGGCGGTACAGATGGTTCTAGGCTTTCATTTATGGGATTACCTTGTCCAAATATTTTTGCTGGAGAACATGCCTTTCATTCTAAACTAGAATGGGTTAGTATACAAGACATGCAAAAAGCAGTTGATACGATAGTTAATCTTGCAGCTATTTGGGAAGAAAAAACATTGTAAATGCTGATCGCATTTACAATGTAAACATTCTTGAAACATTAAATCCTAAACGAAATCCCCTATCAGCCCAAGATGAATTTGTTCTTGCAAAAGTTTGATTTTCCGTCATTCCAAATGAATTAGTTAAGAACATCTGAAACACGTGACCACCTGTTTCAATATCTAAACCTATACCCATTGAATTATAATATTTACTTTCCGAATAATTCAACAATTTTGCACCATATTCATAGGTTAAAGCAGATCTATTAGATAATTTATACCTTCCAGAAATACCTAAGAAATATGCGTCATTATTATCAGCTAAATTTTCTACCAAATTGTAATGCACAATTGTTGGAGTAATTTGCATAGATAATTTGTCGTTGAATTTTCTAGCAATAATCACTTGTTGCACAAAAGAAAATCGATCTGAAGCATATTTAAATTTATCCACTCCACTTATTTTCAGACCATTTACGCCATTGCGATACGCTCCTGAGAACAAAGTTACACTGATTGGCATCGATCCACTTTTAGTCTGTTTTAATAGTCTATATTTTACGAAACCATCAATTTGTTTTTCATAAGATGTTCTGCCTATTCCAAATTGCAATCGACCATCATAACTGTATTCTAACGCTAAGCGAATACTTGCGCCTCCATCTATACCCCAAAAATCATATGCACCAGAATTAAATGGACCAAAATGATGGTGAATTCTAAAATCTAAGGATCTACTACCCCCAACTTCAATGGTTTGTTGATTAATTACCCTTGTTGCTTTAAAAGTTGCAATTACTGGTTCATCTTTAGGTGTATCTGCTAAACCTTGTAATAACAACATTGGATCTGTATCCTGTGCTTTTAAAGAATTAGCATTCGTACAAACTAAAATTAATATGATTGATAAAATTCTTTTCATGATTTTTAATTAATTATTATTCATTCCTTGGTTAATCCACAATCTGATAAATGCGATGGAACAATTATCGATTTGTGTTGGACTGTTTTTAGGCATTGTAGATGCAGAACCATCCCATGTAACAGAACCTAAAAAAGTAGTTGACCCATAATTGTTAATAATAGCAGAAACAGTAGTCATATCTCGTCCTGAATTTGCACTATGACAACTGGTACTACCTGTACTACATTGCTGCTCTAATATCGGTTTGATTTGCGTTGCAAAGCTAATCGTATTAGTTGATGCAGTGTCGCATCCATTATCAATTAATGGATTTAATTCGCTAAAATTATCATAATAGCAAGCAGATAAAAATGTTGCTGCTAATATGAAAAGTAAAAAATATTTTTTCATCTCTATTTAATTAATTGTTTTTTGCACCTTGTTCGATCCAAATCATTATTTTCAAAATTTGTTTATCGGCTAATCTGCTGTCTGGTAATGGTGGCATTCTTTTCTCTCCATTCAAAGCAGTTATTGTTTCGTATAAATCACTACTGTGAATTTTACCTGCCTTAACTATTTTCATCACCTCTTCATAAGTTTCTAATGAAAGTTTTTCATGACTATATGCGCTATGACAACCATCCATTGCACAACGAGTAGTTATTATTGGTTGCACATCATTACTAAAAGAAATGACTGGTGCATTGCTCAAGTCTGCTTCATGTCTACATGAAGTATAAACCATTGCAATTATTGCAATTGAAAAAAATAGTAACCTTTTAATTTTCATGTGAATTGAATTAATATTTAATCCTCTAAATTACTTATTTTATTTAATGTTATAACGAGTTTTTCCAACATTTCATCGCTAAAATCTAAGTGTGTAACGAATCTTATGGTTTGTTTTCCCATTGTATTGGCAATGATTCCTTCTTTTTTCAAACTAGCTAAAAATACTTCAGAAAGCACTTCATCTTTCAACTCAAAAATAACAATGTTTGTATGAACCGGAATTAGCTTTTTAACAAAAGAACAATCAGCTAAACATGCTCCGATTTTTTTTGCTCTGCGGTGGTCTTCTGCTAATCGGTCTACATTATTTTTAAGCGCATACAATGCTCCAGCAGCAATTACTCCAGCTTGACGCATGCCACCACCAAACAACCTTCTATACCTTCGCGCTTTGGCTATAAATTCTTGACTACCTACTAAAACAGATCCAATTGGCGCTCCTAATCCTTTAGAAAAACAAATAGAAATACTATCAAAATATTTTGAGTAGTCTTTAGCCTCGTCTTTGGTTTCGATGAGTGCATTAAATATTCGAGCACCATCTAAATGTAATGGAAGCTGATATTTCTTGCATAGTTCAGCAATAGGTGCAATTTCTGCTAAAGAATAATAATTTCCACCTGCCTTATTTAAAGTATTTTCTAAAGAAACCAATGCTGTTTTGGGCAAATTGATAATTGCAGGTTGAATTTGCGCTTCAATTTGACTAGCAGTTATTTTGCCATCCATCCCCCAAATCGGACGTACCTGAACGCCAGAATTAAAAGCAATTCCTCCTCCTTCGTAGTTATACACGTGAGAAGTAATATCGCAAATGACCTCATCGCCAGGAATGGTATGGGTTTTGATAGCTATCTGGTTGGTCATAGTGCCAGATGCACAATACAGCGCAGATTCATATCCAAAATGCTCAGCTACAGTACTTTCTAATAAATTTACTGTAGGATCGTCGCTGTAAACATCATCACCTAATTCGGCTTCAAGCATGTATTGTTTCATCGCTTGGCTGGGTTTGGTAACTGTATCGCTTCTTAAATCTATGATCATCATATTTTATAGTATTTTTGTAAATATAATTAACCTGGCACAAATTGAGAATTTTAAAGATTAGTGTTTTTTTAACAATTTTCTTACTGTTTAGCATTAACGCTTTACAAGCACAACTTGTTGTCAAAACCAACAGGACTGTAAGCGATTTAGTTAATAATGTTTTAGCTGGTGGTGGTGTTGATATTAAAAATATTCAGTATTCAGTTGGCACAGGAAATATTGGCTTTTTTAATGGAAAAAAATCTAATATTGGATTAGATAGTGGAATTATTTTATCGACAGGAAAAGTTACGGATGCAATTGGGCCAAATGATATTGGCAACAAAGGCTCCTCTAATAATTTACCTGGTGATGCAGACCTACAATTGTTGAGTCCAAATTTTCCAACATATGATGCAACTTGGATTACTTTTACATTCACACCACAAGCCAATCAAGTTAAATTTAGATTTGTTTTTGCTTCAGAAGAATATCCTGAAAATATTAATAAAAACTATAACGATGTATTTGGGTTTTTCATTACGGGGCCAGGTTTTACAGGCAATCAAAACATTGCATTAATTCCTTCCACAACCGATCCGATTTCTATTCAAACAATAAATGCAAATACTAATTCTTCCTATTATATAGACAATAGTAATGGCACAAGCATTCAATTTGATGCGTTTACTAAAGTCATTGAAATTAATGCAACAGTTCAACCATGTAAGTCATATACTTTAAAATTTGCAATAGCAGATGTAAAAGATTTTATATATGACTCAGGAATTTTTATAGAAGCGCAAAGTTTTCAAAGTGTAGATCCAAGGTCTATCAATGCATATGAACAAAAGAAATTGGTTTCCGAATGTGATAGTTCCGGATTTGTTTTGACAAGAATTAATAAAGATAAATCTCAAGCCATTACGGTAAACTATATTTTCGAAGGAACTGCAATTAATGGTGTTGATTATACAGCAACACCAGCAAATAAAGTAATTATACCGGCTGGCTCTACCAGTGCATTTGTTAAAATTAAACCCTCTAGGGACTTTTTAAATGAAGCAAATGAATCGGTGAAAATAAAAATTGTTGATCCTGTAATTTGCGATACTGCACAAGCGGATTTAAGTATTTCAGATTATAAACCAATTGACAAATTAAAGTTTCAATTGGCATGCAACGATTCAAATACTACTGTTGCGATTGTTCAGTATGATCAACTTGATTCAATCAAATGGTATAATCAAGATAAAATATTCTTACAATACGGAAATAGTTTTAATGTTAAAAATACAGACACAACTATACACTATGTATATAGTATTGAAAAATGTACAGGGCTTACCATTAAAGATTCTGTTAAACTTAAGTTTTATCCAATTACTACAAACAAAGATACAACTGTTTGCATAGGAGATGTAATTCAATTATTTGCTACAAGTAATTTCCCAAATGCTAAATACTCATGGACTTCAAATGTGGGTTCATTTACACCTAGTACAGAAGTTGCAAACCCAATGTTTACCGTACTTGACTCCAGTATTGTTACTGTAAAAATCAATAGCGACCAAATTTGCTCACAAAAAACTTTTAAAGTTTTTGCGCCTGAACTCCGCATCAAAGATTCAGTAAACGCTATTTGTAAAAATGGAAGTGTTGCATTAATTGCTTCAGGTGGAAAAAAATACAAGTGGATTCCAAGTTATGGTTTATCAAGCGATACCATTGCAAACCCAATTGCTAACCCAGATACTTCTATGAAGTATGAATTAACAATCACCAATGGGATTTGTGAAAAAAAATATAATGTTACGGTAAAAGTAGACACGATACCACATGCAAATGCTGGTCTAGATCATATTATTTGTTCTCGACAAACGGTTAGATTAAATGGTGCTGGATCAGATTACGAAAACTATTTATGGTTCCCTTCATTAGCTGTAGATAGCCCTTCGAATCCAAACCCATTAGCCAATCCTGCGCAAACAACTCAATATGTTTTACAAGCGTTTAATGGTAGTTGCTTTAGCTTCGACACGGTAACTATTTTTGTGGTTGATTCTGTAAACGCGGCATTCAATTATGTTTTCGATTCATGTGCAAGAACAATTTATGTTACTCCAATTGCAGACCTTAACAATAGTAATTTCACATGGGATTTTGGTGATGGATTTCAAAATAGCATCACAACTCAAACACATCAATATCAACAAAAAGGTACCTATGTTATTAAATTGGTAACAAACGCACTTGCACCCTGCAAATCTGAAGATTCATTGGTTTTAACAATTCCATTTGTCGATAAAACATTGAGAAGAATTACAGATGTGTTTTCACCAGATGATGATCAAATTAATGATGAATTTAAAATAAGTGGTGAAACAAGTCCATGCGCAATTAAACGCATGCGAATTTTTAACCGTTGGGGCGAAACCATTTATGATAGTATTGAAAACCAAGGAAAGCTAGTATGGGATGGCAAATACAAAGGTTTGCCATGCCCAATAGGAGCTTATATTTATTACGTTGAAGGCGATGGTTTTATTGACAAAGGAACCGTCTCACTCCTTCGTTAATGAATCATTGTTTTAGCCGCCACTTCTTTGATACTTAAATCAATTGGAGTTTTAACCTTTTGCTTCATCAAGGCAAGCTCAATTACTTCTTGCATTTCCGTTACATAATGAAACCTCAAATCTTTTAAGTAGCGTTGATTTATATCTAAAATATCTTTTCTGTTTTTTTCACAAAGAATGATATCCTTAATACCTGCTCTTTTTGCAGCTAATATTTTTTCTTTTAAACCTCCTACAGGTAGAACTTTTCCTCTTAAGGTAATTTCACCGGTCATGGCTAATTGAGATTTCACTTTACGTTGTGTAAATGCAGAGGTCAAAGCAGTTAGCATGGTAATACCTGCTGATGGTCCATCTTTTGGCACTGCTCCTGCTGGCACATGTACATGCATATCCCATTGATCTAAAATTCTAAAATCAATGCCTAGTTTTTGAGCATTCGCACGGATATAAGCCATTGCAATTACTGCAGACTCTTTCATCACCTCTCCAAGACTTCCTGTTAAAGTTAATTTGCCTTTACCAGGACTTAAACTTGCTTCAATAAATAAAATGTCTCCACCTACAGAAGTCCACGCTAAGCCCGTTACTACTCCAGCTACGTCATTACCCTGATACATGTCTTTATCGTACTCTGGTGCGCCTAAAATACGCTCTACGTCGGCATTATTAATGGTCTTGTTGTATTTCTCTTTTACGGCTACACTTTTTGCCGTGCCTCTGATCAAGGTTGCTAATTTTTTTTCTAAACCACGCACGCCAGATTCGCGGGTATAATCTTCGATTACCTTTTCAATAATTTCAGGTTTGATTTGAATATCTTTTACTTTCAAACCATGCGCTTCTCTTTGTTTTGGCACTAAGTATTGTTTAGCAATTTCTACTTTTTCTTCAATGGTATAACCGGATACTTCAATAATTTCTAAACGATCAATTAAAGCAGGATGAATATTGTTTAATGAATTTGCTGTAGCAATAAACATTACATTAGATAAGTCATAGTCTAGCTCTACATAATGATCGTAGAATGCATTGTTTTGTTCCGGATCTAACACTTCTAATAAAGCAGAAGATGGATCTCCACGGAAATCGTTACCCACTTTATCAATTTCATCTAATACAAAAACTGGGTTAGAAGATTGTGCTTTTTTCAACGATTGAATAATTCGGCCAGGCATTGCACCAATATAGGTTTTACGATGACCGCGAATATCCGCTTCATCTCTAATTCCACCTAAAGCCATACGCACATATTTTCTTCCAACTGCTTTTGCAATCGATTTCCCCAAAGATGTTTTACCAACTCCCGGAGGCCCAACTAAGCAGAGAATTGGCGCTTTCATGTTGTGCTTTAATTTAAGCACTGCTAAATATTCTAAAATTCTTGCTTTTACTTTTTCTAAACCAAAATGATCTTGGTCTAATATTTTCTGCGCTTTTTTAATATCAAAATGATCTTCTGTGAATTCATTCCAAGGCAACTCTAGTAAAAGCTCTGCATAATTTAACAATACCGAATACTCTGCAGCTGCAGGATTCATGCGTTGTAATTTATCTAATTCTTTATTGAAAGCGTCGGCAACTTCTTTACTCCATAATTTCTGTTCGCCTCTTTCACGTAAATTTTTAATTTCTAAATCAGGTCCTTCGCCACCAAGCTCTTCTTGAATTTGCTTCATCTGTTGGTGTAAAAAATACTCCCTTTGCTGGCGGTCAATATCTACACGCACTTTAGATTGAATTTGATTTTTCAATTCTAACATCTGAAGTTCTTTGGTTAAATGTTCTAAAACCATTTCGCCACGAACCACCAAATTAATTTCTTCCAACATTTTTTGCTTATCCACTAAATCTGCATTCATGTTCGAGCTGATAAAGTTGATTAAAAAAGAAGGGCTTTCGATATTCTTAATAGCAAAAGCAGCTTCAGACGGTATGTTTGGTGAAATTTGAATAATCTGGATCGCAAGCTCTTTTAAGGAAGCAACCAAAGCAGCAAATTCTTTATTTTTTGCATAAGTGCTTTCTTCGAAATTCTGAACTTTTGCTTTGATATATGGATTCTCTTGAATTAATTCTTGTAAATGGAATTTACGTTTACCTTGAATAATTACTGTTGTATTTCCATCTGGCATTTGCAACATTTTAACAATATATGCTACAGTACCAACCTTATATAAATCATCAAATGTTGGATCTTCAATATTGGAATCTTTTTGAGCTATTACTCCGATAATTTTATTTCCTTTATAAGCATCTTTAATGAGCTTAATAGATTTATCTCTGCCTACTGTAATAGGAATTACTACCCCAGGAAATAAAACCGTATTTCGCAATGGCAGAATTGACAAAACTTCAGGCATTTCTTCCGAATTCATCAAAGCCTCATCTTCCGATGATAACAAAGGAAAAAACTCAGTATCATCGTTAATGCTATTGGAATCAAGGTTATTTATTTTAAATGGATCGAAAATACTCATAGTAATTATATTAAATTTTAGTCATTTTGTCAGTCAAATAAGCAATCATTGGTTTATTTGAACCTACGGCTATAGTGTTTCAAAGCAAATGCCAAAAAAACTTTTTTGACTAATTGATGGTAAAAAACTGTTTAGTTTGATTCTTTTGAAATAGAAAACTGTGCTTTTTATTAAAATAGGTTAAGTTTACCATGTTCGTTTGTGTTGGGAATAAGTCAAGAAAAAAAGTGTTTTCAATTGCAAATTCGGCTACTTTTTTATTGAATGGTATTTCAAAATAAATAGTCAGTAAATCTTTTTGCTCTTGAGTACCAATCAAATTTATTTGTTTAATTGTTTGCTGGTTTATACTCACAACAAAATGATTTGTTAAATATTGCAATAACTTTTTATTCAATTCAGGTTGATCGTTGCTCCACTTAACTTGCTGATGATTGGCCTGTGTCAATGCAATTTCTAAATCATCAATAAACACATTCATGGTAATCTGAAAACTCTTTTCATTTTCATTAAATTCCATTTGCGTAACCGAAGTGTAAAACTTATGGGCCTCGCTTTTATGTGTAAGCAATAATAAATACAAAAAAACAATTGCGAAAATTCTCATTAACTATAACTTACCTTGCTGTTCTAATTGCATTAAATTGGGCTCTTTAGCTTTTTGCTGCTCTTTGAATAACTGAAACTGTGTAGGTATTATTTTAGTTGGAAAATAATTATTTTTTCTATTAATATCGGCAGTTTCCTGCAATGGGTCTATTTCAAACTGTTTCACTTTCTGTGAGGTAATAATTAGCTTGGAAACCTTTTCATTGTTTTTCCTCCAAATTTCAGCAGGAATGCTAACTATTTCCTTTTGTCCATCGGCCAATTCATATTGAATAATAATAGGCATAATTAATCCTCCTATATTTTCAAATTCTAATATGTAATAATTAAGTTTCTTAGCTAACATTTCTCTGTCTTGCGCAGATAATGATTCGTTGTATTTTTTAAATTTATCTTTATCGTTTTCGGTTACGTCTAATGCATCATATTTATTGTAAAAATCTGAAAGAGATGGATAATTATTCAAACGATAGTTTTTAATACTTTCTTTATTTCTAATGGTGGAAATCGAAATCTCTTCTTCTTTCCTTTTTGCTTTTTTAGCTGTTTTTTCTATGTCCGGATTTTGAGAGTCGATGGTATATTCTGTTACATTTTTCAAGGCTATATCACAAGCTTCTGTACTGTAAAACCAACCTCTCCAAAACCAATCCAAATCTACTCCACTTGCATCTTCCATGGTTCTGAAAAAATCAGCTGGCTGAGGGTGTTTGTATGCCCATCTGTTTGCATATTCTTTAAAAGCATAATCAAATAATTCGCGGCCCATTACCGTTTCTCTTAATATGTTTAAGGCTGCTGCTGGTTTACCATAAGCATTGTTACCAAACTGCTGAATAGATTCTGAATTTGTCATGATCGGTTCCAAAGTTGATTGATCACTTGACATATATGGTATAATAGATCTGGCTTCGCCTCTGCTTGATGGATATTGTTCTTCCCATTCTTTTTCTGCTAAATATTGACAAAAGGTATTTAAGCCTTCATCCATCCAAGACCATTGCCTTTCATCGGAATTAATAATCATTGGAAAGAAATTATGCCCAACCTCGTGAATTACAACAGAGATTAAACCATATTTTGTTCTAGCACTATAGGTTCCGTCCTTTTCTGGCCTAGGCCCGTTGAAACAAATCATTGGATATTCCATTCCACCTATTGGACCATTCACGGAAATGGCTACTGGATAAGCATATTCAACGGTATAACGTGAATAAACCGAAAGTGTATGCGCTATGGCATGTGTCGAATATTTCTCCCACAAAGGATTACCTTCTTTTGGATAATATGACATGGCCATAATTTTATTTTTACCAACAGAAACTCCCATCGCATCCCAAATAAATTTACGCGAACTTGCCCATGCAAAATCGCGTACATTTTCTGCTTCAAAAATCCAAGTTTTAGTTTTAGTGGTACTGCTTGATTCATTCTTTAAAGCTTCAGCAGGTGTTACAATTAACATTGGTTCCTTAGCGGTTTTGGCCGCATTAAATCGACTTAATTGCAAAGGACTTAATACTTGTGAAGCGTTTTGCAAAACACCAGTTGAAGCCACAATATGGTCTGCTGGAACAGTAATTGAAACTTTATAATCACCAAATTCTAGCGCAAACTCACCAGTTCCTAAATATTGCTTGTGTTGCCATCCATCTACATCATCATACACACATAAGCGCGGAAACCATTGTGCCATTTCATAGATGTAATTTTTGTCTTCTGGAAAATATTCGCAACCACCTCTGCCTCCATTAAATTTGGTATTGTTTATTTTATTTTTCCATTTTAAATTAAAAACGAATTTCTCTCCTTTAACTAATGGGTTAGGTAAATCAATTCGCATCATGGTGTTTACAATAGTAAATCTCAAAGCTCTTCCTTGTTGGTCTTTTACATAAAGTATTTTATATCCACCTTCAAATTCATTTCTAAAAATATATTTCATTCCATCAAAACTCATATTACCCATTTGATCTTTAGTTTCAGTCAAATAGGTCATAGAATTGGGATCAAAAATATTTTGATCAAGTTGTAACCATAAATAAGTTAATGCATCTGGCGAATGGTTGGTATATGAAACGCTTTCTTCACCGTTTAATTCTTGTTTTTCGTCATTAAGATTAACTGAAATAGTATAGTCCACTTTTTGTTGCCAATAAGCATGCCCAGGGGCTCCTGCGCCATTTCTATATTCATTGGCTGTTGGCCACCAATCTTCTAATTGATGAAATTTACTTTTATCGTAATTATTTTGAGCCAAAAGCTTAAATGGAATTAAAATTCCAAAAAGTAAAAAATTGCTTAACTTAATTTTCATATAAATTGATTAAAAAATATTTCTTTGAAACAACCAAAATAAAGCTACCATTGCAACTGGAATGGATATCATTTGGTTTATTTTTTTTGAATTAATAAAACTCAGCCTATGAATCAGATGAATTATAATAACAAATATAAATAATGTCAATAACTGCCCTATTTCAACCCCAATGTTAAATGGCAAGAAAGTATTCCATGGATTATAATCCATTCCCATAAATAATTCCTTTAACGTTTGAGAGAAACCAATACCATGTATCAATCCAAAACATGTCACAATATAAATTTTGGCATGCTTAAATTTTGTCAAGTATAAATTCTCTATACAGGTATAAAAAATTGTCAATGCAATTAGCCACTCAATGATTGCATTAGGAATTGAGATCCAATTCAGTATACTAAATAATAAAGAAATGGCATGAGCTGCAGTAAATACTGAAGCCAAAACTAATATTTCCTTCCAATCTTTTAGCTGATAAATAGCTACCAATGCTAATAGAAATAACAAATGATCTAAACTATAAATTGACACAATATGGAAGAATCCTTCTCTTAAAAAAAGTAAAGCTTGATCCATTAATTTAAAACAACCTTTCTATTTTGACTTCCATTTTGATTTTCAATTCTCAAAGTATAAACACCTGAAGCGTAATTTTCAACTGGAATTTGTAAATACTGCTCGTTCAAAACTCCAGTAAATACTACCCTACCATATATATCGATAAGCGAAAATGTAGCTGTTAATACTTGTGGATTAGAAATAGTCAATTGTTGATGTGCAGGATTTGGATAAACAGAAATTGTTTGCAATTGTTGATTTGCTATTCCTGTAAATGGCGTAATCACAACAGAATAATCTTCAACCTGACCAAATTTAATAGTACCACAAGGATCACTAGGCACATTACCTGCTGTTCTACCAGAGCGTATACGCATGCGAAGAGGCGTGTTCAATACTGCATCTTTAGGAATAGCAATATTGCCTTCATGTGTTTTTACAGTTAAATCGGTTTTAAATACTTCTTCGTTTGTTTCAAAAAA
The DNA here is from genome assembly GCA_024645045.1 of Sphingobacteriaceae bacterium. Classification (GTDB taxonomy): domain Bacteria; phylum Bacteroidota; class Bacteroidia; order Sphingobacteriales; family Sphingobacteriaceae; genus CAIKLP01. The sequence goes on along the minus strand of JAHEGO010000002.1, from coordinate 112,216 downwards.
AGCATCATTGTTATAATCTATAAAAACTCTTGTAAAGACCGAACCGGCAGCATTTGTTGTAATACTTATTGGATAAGTTTTTCCAGCTTCAACTATTGCTCTTTTACAAGTAAAATCTACGTATCCACCTTCGTTTACCGCATTTGAAGATGCATTGTCCAAATCTGAAAAAACAACTTGATAAATAGAATTATTACTCAATGGATCTGCTACAATACCTGCACATGTTGTAGGTTGTGGTTGCGTAGTATAAATTTCGATAAAATTACTTTTAACTAAAGTATCTGAACCATTTGGATTGGTAGCAATTAAAGTAACCGTGTATTTTCCATTTGCAGCATATTGATGCATTGGATTTTCTGCTACACTTGTTTGTCCATCACCAAAATTCCAAAGAAACGAGGTTGCTGTTCCACTGGTATTGACAAACTGTAAATTAGCGTTTAAATCACATGCTAATTTATCTAAATAAAAATCTGCGTCTGGTATTGCCGAATATTTCTTTCCTACACCAACTGCATACCATGCATTAATTGTGGCAATGTACTCATCGGAACCAAAACCGTACAAGTCAATGGCTGCTTGAATTGAGCCCTTTCTTGCATCATTATAATCGGACGATGGGCTTAAATAATTCGTCAAACTTCTGTAAGCAATTTTACTTGCTTTGATATAACCTATTCCTTTTACGTCAAAATTATTTCCGATATCATTTTTTCCAATTCCTCCTTCAGATAATAAATAATACCAATAATTTTGAACGCCAGAATTGTTGTGTACACCACACTGGTCATTTCCGCTGCTAGGTGTACAGTTTTTTGTATTCGTCCAATTTAATCCACCATATGTATCGGGGTTTTGAAATGCATTTGGATTTGACATATCTCTAAAAGAAAAATTTCCCCTTCCAATTTTCCAACTAGCATTCGAATCTAAAGCATATATCTCTATTGCAGATCCAAATATATCTGAGAAGGATTCATTGAGTGCGCCAGATTCACTTTCATAAATCAAACCAGCACTAAACTCTGTAACACCATGTGTAAACTCATGTCCTACCACATCTATATAGGTTAATGGTTGGCTATTACCGTCACCAAAAACGGTATAGTTGCCATTCCAAAATGCATTGAAATAGTTAAGGTCATAATGCAAATACATTTCCATTGCTTTTCCATTATCATCTATGCTATTTCTGTTATGCACAGATTTATAAAAGTCAAATGTTTTTTCAGCAGCATAATAAGCATCGGTTGCCGCTTCATCGAAATTTGCATTGCTATTGTTCCAATAATTATCAGAATCTGTAAATGCGATTGCATTATTCTCAAATTGTTTTTGACAATTATATGTTTTGATATCTGTACCAGAATTTCCTCTGTTGGTTTGCGACAGCTCAAACAAGTTTGCTGAAATGCTATCAGTAGTTATTGTTTGGGTTCCTGTGTATTTTGTAACTGCTGTTCCTTTAGAATTAATCGTACAAAGTTTATTGATTTTTTTTAATACTGATCCAGTTGCAGCATCAATATAAATATCTGAAATCCCTAAAGGTGCTTCTGTGTATATTGTAGATTTAAATGCATAATAAAAATGCATTACTCCTTCTTCTTTTAAAGGCAAAATTACCAAATGAGTATTGGGCTGAAAAGCATTACTTAATTGTTTTTGTTGGTTATTAGTTTTGATTTCCCATTTGTAGAATTTTGCTGGCATAATCGACTTTGCAATTTCTAAAGCTTGTTCTGCATTGATAACAAGACTATTAATAGGATTTATTGAAGCATGAAAATCGCCATTGATGATTTGAACTTCTCCATCTTTTTCATGCACTTTAACTTGCGCAAATTCAACTGGAATTTGATCGTAATTTTGTTGAAATGTATAATGGTGGTATACAGCGTTATTTAAAACTTCTTGCTTTTCAGATTGAAAAATTAAATCATCTTTATCATTCAATCCAAAAATACTACTAGACCAATTTCTTGAATTTAAATCAACTTTTAAGTTTTGCCCTTTTGCAAAAACCATAAATGCAGGAAAATTGGTCCTGTCATTGTATTGATATTCTGTCAATCTATATTTAAAATTAGCAGGCAGCTTCTTCGCTTCTTTTGCAAAGATTGACAAAGAAAAAAGCATCAACATGAACAATAAAATTCTTTTCATAAACCGGTTTTTAATAGGCAATATAATTAAATATGCTTAATTAAAAAAGCCTAAATAACAAAAGGAGGGCTGCTTTCACAACCCTCCTTTATAAGAAGTTTATGGGATTAAATCTGCTTATTCTCAAAAACAAACTCGTTCTTAGGAGTTAATTTAAGCAGTATTGCTGCATCTTTTGCCACTTTACCTGATAAAAGCTGTTTTGATAAATCATTTAAGATTCTTTTTTGCATCACTCTTTTCAATGGTCTTGCACCGAATTGAGGGTCATATCCTAATTCCCCAAGCCAATCTAGTGCTTCGTCGCTTGCTGTTAATGTTATTCCCATTTCTAACAATACTTTTTGAATTCCTTTGAATTGTATATCCACAATTTCACGGACTTCACTTCTACTAAGTGGGGTAAACATGATTAATTCATCTATTCTATTTAAGAATTCAGGACGAATAGTTTTCTTTAAAACATCAAATACCGAAGTTTTTGTTTTTGCAATAATTTCATCTCTGTTAATATCCGTAATCATTGCAAAATTATCTTGTATCACATTGGCACCAATATTAGAAGTCATGATGATGATGGTATTTTTAAAATTCACCACACGACCTTTATTATCTGTTAGTCTTCCGTCGTCTAATACTTGTAATAAAATATTGAAAACATCTGGATGTGCTTTTTCAATTTCATCTAATAAAATAACTGAAAAAGGTTTTCTCCTTACGGCTTCTGTTAATTGACCACCTTCATCATAGCCAACATATCCCGGAGGCGCACCAATTAGCCTAGATACGGCATGTCTTTCTTGGTATTCCGACATATCTATTCTTGTCATTGAATTTTCATCATTGAATAAAAATTCTGCCAATGCCTTTGCTAGTTCAGTTTTACCAACTCCAGTTGTTCCTAAAAAAATAAAAGATCCAATTGGTTTTTTCTTGTCTTGCAAGCCTGCCCTACTTCTTCTTACCGCATCTGCAATTGCTTCTATGGCTTCTTTTTGACCCACTACCCTTTGGTGTAATTCTTCTTCTAAATTCAATAATTTATCGCGTTCCGATTCAATCATTTTGTTTAGCGGAATTCCTGTCCAACGAGAAACAACGCCAGCTATATCCTCTGCAGTAACTTCTTCCTTCATAATTCTGGAAGTGTTTTTTTCTAACTCTATTTTTAATTGCTCAATGGCGCTTTCCGCTTCTTTTATTTTTCCATAACGCAACTCTGCAACTTTACCATAATCGCCAGCACGCTCTGCCTGTTCTGCTTCTAGCTTATAACGCTCTAGTAAATCTAACTGTGATTGTATTTGATTTACCACTTGTTTTTCTGCATTCCATTTAGCCCTGAAACTATTTCGTTGCTCTGTTAAATTCGCAATTTCTTCTGAAAGTTCAGCCAACCTTTTGGTTTCACCTTCGCGTTTAATTGCTGCTCTTTCAATCTCTAATTGCATAATTCTGCGCTCGATTTCGTCTAAAGCTTCAGGAACAGAATCCATTTCTAAACGCAATTTGGAAGCCGCTTCGTCCATTAAATCGATTGCTTTATCTGGCAAAAAACGATCTGCAATGTATCGCTGAGATAGCTCTACAGCTGCAATGATAGCCTCGTCTTTAATTCTTACTTTATGGTGAATTTCATACTTTTCTTTAAGTCCACGAAGAATACTAATGGCATCTTCTAAATCTGGTTCTTCCACCATTACCTTTTGAAATCTTCTTTCTAATGCTTTGTCCTTTTCAAAATACTTTTGGTATTCATTTAAAGTTGTTGCGCCAATCGCACGTAATTCTCCACGGGCCAATGCTGGTTTTAGAATATTTGCAGCATCCATTGCCCCTTCCGATGCACCTGCACCAACAAGTGTATGAATTTCATCTATAAATAAAATAATTTGACCGTCACTTTTTATTACTTCTGAAATTACTGCTTTTAAACGCTCTTCAAATTCCCCTTTGTATTTTGCACCTGCTATTAAGGCGCCCATATCTAAAGAAAAAACTAATTTTGATTTTAAATTTTCGGGTACATCACCATTCACAATTCGATAAGCAATACCTTCTGCAATTGCTGTCTTACCTACACCTGGCTCGCCAATTAATATTGGATTGTTTTTTGTTCTTCGTGATAAAATTTGAATGACTCTTCTTATTTCTTCATCTCTACCAATTACAGGGTCGAGCTTTCCTGACGATGCCGCATCATTTAAATTTCTAGCATATTTTGCCAATGATTGATAAGTTGCTTCTGCATTTTGATCCGTAATTTTTTGGTCTCCACGTAAAGCAAAAATTGCGGCCTTTAATTCTTTCTCTTGCAAACCGGCATCTTTAAGCATGGTTGCAGTTTTATCATTTCCATTTAAAATCGCAAACAATAGATGATCGACTGTAATAAACTCATCTTTAAAATCTTTTAAAAGGCTACTTGCCTTTTGAAAGACTAGATTGGTGTCTCTAGAAAAGAATGGATCACCACCTTGCACTTTTGGATAGGAAGCAACCAATGCATCATTCACTTTTTGAATTGTTTGCGGATTTATATTGAGCTTTTTAAATAAAAATTGAATGACATGCTCATCAACGGAAAACATTCCTTTTAAAATATGAGCTGGCTCAATAGATTGCTGTTGATTCGCTTGGGCAATTTCCACTGCTTTGTTAATTGCCTCTTGAGATTTAATTGTGTACTGATTAAAATTCATGTTAAACGCTGCTATTATAGCGTAACATGTAATGCTCAAATAGTAAGCCAAATGCCATTACACACAAACAACTGAAATTCTGTCTGTTGAATCGCTTTTATTACTGACTAATTTGCTGAATTAAGAAAAAAGAAATGAAATTTTGACGGAAATTTATTTACCCCAGTTTGCAGGATCGGCTCTCCAAGACTTTAATATCTCTACATCATTTGGTGTAATAAAGCTCGATTCCAAAGCCTGGTCAATTAAGTCGTCATAGTTACTTAATGAAATAAATTTGCAATTCGCCGATTGGAAATTTTGATTGGCAACTTCAAATCCATAAGTAAAAATAGATACCATTCCAACTACTTCACAACCAGCAGCACGTAAAGCCTCAACAGCTTTCAAACTGCTTTTACCAGTAGAAATTAGATCTTCTACTACTACCACTTTTTGACCTTCTTTAACTTCACCTTCAATCATGTTATTCATTCCGTGTTCTTTTGGAGCCGAACGAACATATGCAAATGGTAAACCTAATTCTTGAGCAACTAAAACCCCTTGCGGAATTCCTGCAGTTGCAACACCAGCAATTAAGTTTGCCGATGAAAATTCTTCGTGAATAACTTCTGCAAGTCTTTGACGAATAAAAGTTCTAACTGGTGGATAAGACAAAGTAATTCTATTATCACAGTAAATTGGAGAATTCCAACCCGATGCCCAAGTAAATGGTTTTTGTGGTTGCAATTTGATTGCTTTGATTTGTAACAAAAATTCTGCTACTTTTAAAGAAGTTTCTCTGGTATTAAACATAGCGCAAATGTATAAAATTTATATAAATCAAAACGCCTTAGTTATTTCACAATTCGACAATTCTAGTCAAGAAGTTTTACACATTCATTCAAACAATTCTGAATCAGCTGTTTCAGACATTTCAAAGGATGAATTAATTAACCTAAAAGGTCAAAAAAACATCATTTGTGCAAATGAAACTGAAGTTTTCAACAATATAAAAGCACAATTTAGCCTTGTCAATGCTGCAGGTGGACTTATACGAAACAGTAAAAACGAGTACTTGTTTATTTACCGAAGAGGAAAATGGGATTTACCAAAAGGCAAACTAGACGAAGGCGAAAATTTTGAAACTGCTGCAATTCGAGAAGTAAAAGAAGAATGCGGAATTCAACAAATTGAATTAGGTGAGCTATTTCATATCAGCTATCATATTTACGAAGAAAATAAGGAATGGATTTTAAAGCAAACCAATTGGTATTTAATGAAAAGTGAAGATGTTGAGTTAATCCCTCAACTTTCTGAAGGTATTACCGAAGTAGCCTGGTTGCAAAAAACGCAATTCGAAAAAGTATTGCAAAATACCTATGCTTCCATTGCTGAAATTATAGAAGCGTTACATTAAATCTTGTAACATAGCCGTAATTTCTTTAGGAACGAATTGACTGATATCTCCGCCATTCCTTAAAATATCACGAACAATTGTTGAACTAATTGCAGAAAATCCTGGTCTACTTAAAATGAAAACACTTTCAATTTCCGGATGCATCGATTGATTCATTTGTGAAATTGCTTTTTCATATTCAAAATCTGCAGTAGAGCGAATACCTCGTATCATGTATTGCGCGCCAATCTGCTTACAATATTCAACTGTTAAACCTTGGTAGGTTGTTACTTTGATTTTAGGATTATTTTGAAAAACCAAACGCAACATTTCTTCTTTTTTATCTGCTGAAATAAAACCCTGTTTGGTATTATTCAAACCTATACCAACCACCACTTCATCAAACAAGGGCAATGCCCTATTCAAAATATCAATATGAGCAACAGTAATTGGATCAAATGAACCTGGAAATAAAGCTATTTTTTTCATATATATTAGGCCTTTATTTTAAAAAAAGAAAAACTTGACGAACCATAACTTCTGGTATATTGATACCCTTTTCCATGGCTAATATTTTGTAAACTGGCATGTTCTATAATTAAAAAACCTTGCGCAGTTAAAATTTGTTGCTCCATCACTAAGTCAGCAATTTCAGCAATCCTAGGCATATCATATGGTGGGTCTGCAAAAATAATATCGTATTGGTTGTGTTCAGATTTTAAAAAACTAAAAACATCATCGACTATTAAATTTGCATTTTCAAATTTCAATTTCTGAAAAGTTTCTTTAATGAATCGAACACATTTAATGTGTTTATCTACAGCAGTTATTTGATGACAACCTCGTGAAACAAATTCATAACTCATGTTACCTGTACCAGCAAATAAATCTAAAATATTTAATGCTTCAAAATCAAAGTTATTCACCAAAATATTAAATAAAGCTTCTTTCGCTTGGTCGGTTGTTGGCCTTACAGGTAAATTTGCAGGAGCTTGAATTCGAGTCCCTCTCCATTTGCCACTAATTATTCGCATAAACGAGCAGTGAATAATGTTAAAAATGGTGGGTAAATTTGCTCCTCTTCCATCCTTATTGCATATTTTGAACGTATATCTAATGGCGCTAAATTAACCACTGAAAAGTACTTTTTAATCATTTCGAATTCGGGAGAATGCGGGGAAACATTTCCAGATAAATTCAAATATAATTGTGTTGGATTTAAATTAAATTGTTCAGCTATAAATAAAGGATAGTATACTAAATCTTCTAAAGTTTGATAGGTAAAGGTATTGTAAAGAAAAAGTTTGCCATTATTAATCAAACAAAGTTCTAAAGCGCCTTCATGTAAAACCAAATGAAGCATTGGTTCTGTGTGGTTTTTAGCCAGTTCTAAACTATATGAAATAGTGCTTACTGCAGAATGAATAAATTCAACTTGCGGAAAGCGATGTTTTACAACAGCTACTATTTCTTTTTGCATGGCAAACGACAACAAGGCATCTACTCCTTTAATTGTATTGGTTAAGCAAACATGATTAAATGATAAGTTGACATTGAAACCCAATGCTGTTTCTGGGTCAAGCGACAACCCATTCATGATTGGAATTAAAGTATGCTCCAAACTTGAAACCATACACCTCACTTTAGTATATGGCCTTTTTAAGAAATCTGTTTTATCAAAAATTTCTTGAAGTGTTTCTAGCTTGCCGTCATAACTAAATGCAGCTTGCATCACAAATTTCTCGCGCACATTACTGTAGGCTACCGCACGAAAAAAATTTCCATCTAATTGCAAGAATAAATGATAAGGCGTTTTTGTATCAAAATAAAAACTCTCATCAACTCTTTCTGCTTTTTCAACCTTATGTAACAATCCGTTCATTATCACAAATGTATTATTTTATAAAGATTTGCAGAAAATTAAAATGATTTTGATAATTTTCTGCCTAAGTTTATGCCGTGAACCAGTTATTTGAACAGCTTTTCAAACATCAACCCAGCGCCGATCAGGTTAATTTATTTACGCAAATAGACCGCTTCCTTAAATCTGAAGCGCCCAATGGTGTTTTTGTTTTAAGGGGATATGCTGGAACGGGGAAAACTACCTCTATGAGTGTTTTGGTGAAATTATTACCTAAATACAACATCAAACCAATTTTGCTTGCCCCAACAGGGAGAGCCGCAAAGGTTTTGGGGAATTATGCTAAAAAACCTGCATTCACGATTCATAAAAAAATATACCGAAAAAAAAGTGCTATTGAATTGGGCAGTGGTTTTAGCCTAGCTAAAAACACACACCAAGATACCTTGTTTATAGTAGATGAATCATCCATGATTCCGGGTACAATTCAAGATGGTCAATATTTTGGAAGCAATAGCTTACTAGCAGATTTAATTAAATACGTTTATGAATCTAATAGCAACTGTAAAATTATTTTCCTTGGTGATACAGCACAATTACCTCCCGTAGGCGCAAGCGAAAGCCCTGCATTGAATCCAAGCTATTTACAAAGTCATTTTGGGTTAAAAGTTTTTGGTGCAGAACTCAAAGAGGTGTTAAGACAAGAAAAAAAATCTGGAATCTTAGAAAATGCAACTGCATTAAGACAACAATTACTAAGCGACGAAATTAGTAAACCTACGCTTCATGTAAAAAATTTCAAAGACTTTTTTTACATCACAGGAGAGAAACTAGTAGACGGCATTAACTATGCTTATGACCATTTTGGCATGGATGAAACCCTTGTCATATGCAGGTCTAACAAGAATGCAAATTTATACAACCAGCAAATTAGAGCTAGAATTTTATTCAGAGAAGAATTTATTTCCAGTGGCGATTTTCTGATGGTTGTCAAGAACAACTATCATTGGTTGCCAGAAACAACCGATGCCGCTTTCATTGCTAATGGTGAAATTGTAAAAGTAATTCGCATTCGCAACGAACAAGAAATGCATGGACTTCGATTTGCTGATGCCAGTTTGCAGCTAGTCGACTTTCCAGACCAACCCATTATTACCGCTAAAATTATATTAGACACCCTCGATTCCGATAGCCCAGCCTTAAGCAAAGAACAACAACAACATTTATATGAACAGGTGTCTTTAGATTATGCTGATGTCAAAAACAAAGCAGAAAGATTAGCTAAAATTAAGTCTGACCCATTCTATAACGCATTACAGGTAAAGTTCTCCTATGCAGTAACCTGTCATAAATCGCAAGGTGGGCAATGGAAAGCAGTTTTTGTGGACCAAGGATATTTAACTGACGAATTAGTGAACAAAGAATTTATCAGGTGGCTATATACAGCTATTACCAGGGCTTCTTCTCAGTTGTTTTTAGTAAATTTCAACAAAGATTTTATTGCAGATTTACCAAAAGATAATTTTTAAACATTAAAATAATTAACTTCGTTTGTCGTTTCCTAAGTGAATTTATGCGCAACTTAAAACTGCTTTTTATTGGATTACTCCTGATTACTGCCTTGCCGTTAATTGCGCAAACCGGTGGTTATGGTACACATAAATTTTTAACACTCCCAAATTCAGCTAGGGTTACAGCACTAGGTGGTTATTGCATTGCAAGTATTGATGCCGATTTGAACAATGTAGTTCAAAACCCTGCTTTGTTAAATTCAAAAATGAACAATAGGTATGCATTTAATAGTTGTAATTATTTTGGAGACATTAGCTATGGCTACCTTGGAACAGCTTTTTCACTTGAAGAATATGGGAACTTTGGAATAGGAATTCAATACATTGATTATGGTAATTTTGAAATGACTAATGAGTTTGGTGACGAGTTAGGAAGTTTCAGTGCCAAAGAAAATTCACTGAATTTTAGCTATGCCAATTGTCATAAACAATTTAGTTATGGCGCAACTGCAAAAGCGGTATTTAGCCAATTAGCCGAATATGATGCACGCGCTGTGTTATTAGATTTAGGTGGTACTTACGCAGATACCATCAATGGATTTACCGCTTCATTTGTACTTAAAAATATTGGATCGCAAACCAATTCATTTACGAATGAAAAAGAAGCAATGCCTTTTGAAGCATTATTTGGTATTTCTAAAAAACTGGCACATGCTCCATTTCGGTTTTCACTTACCTTACACGATTTGCAACAATTTGACTTAACATATTTAGATCCAAATCAAAGAACTACTCAAATTGATTTAGCCACAGGTCTTCCCATTGAACAAAAATTTTCATTTACTGATAAACTCATGAGACATGTTGCTTTAGGCACAGAAATTATTTTTTCTGAAAACATGCAATTTAGAGTAGGTTATAATCATCAAAAACGAAAAGAACTTGGATTGGAAACCAGAATGTCAACAGTTGGTTTTTCTTGGGGTTTTGGTATTAAGATTAGCAAAATAAGGTTCAATTATGGAAGTGCGAATAATCATTTGGCTGGCTATACCAACATGGTGAGTATCATCATCAACCCCAATGACTTCCTAAAGAAAAAATAAAATTCAGCAGATATTTTCCTTAAATTTGCTTTACCATGGTGCCAAATACATTCATAAACATTGCTATTGACGGTTATTCTTCCTGTGGCAAAAGCACTATTGCAAAAGCTTTAGCCAAAGATATCGGTTTTACATATATAGACTCGGGTGCAATGTATCGTTGCGTTACCCTCTTTTTTATTCAGCATAATATTGATTTATCTAATGATCAAGCAATAACTGATGCTTTAGCAAAAATAGTACTAGATGTAAACGAAACAGAATTTCTATTAAACGGCAAAGATGTTTCAAATGAAATTCGCAATATGCAAATTTCTCAACTAGTGAGTAAAGTGGCTGCTATCAAATTGGTTAGAACCAAAATGGTGGCCATTCAACAAGCAGTAGGAAATAGTAAAAACGTGGTAATGGACGGTAGAGATATCGGAACTGCAGTTTTCCCTAAGGCACAATTAAAGATTTTCATGACTGCTGATCCAGCAATTCGCGCTAAAAGAAGATATGACGAGTTAATTGCTAAATCTGAAAATGTTAGTCTGGCGGAAATAGCAGAGAATATCAGCATGCGCGATTACGAAGACACCCACCGTTCTGAAAGCCCGTTAAGACAAGCTGAAGATGCCATCGTATTAGATAACTCCCATTTAAACCCTACAGAGCAATTAAATTTTGTCAAAGATTTGCTTAGTAGTAGGCAATTAATCGCCCTATAAATGCGCTAAAAGCGGTTTTCTTAAAAATCAAGTTTTTTAGCTCTAGCACAGCATTTTAATTAAAAAACACAAGCTTTTTCCATATTTGTTATTCAGATATTAATTTCTATCTTTGGCCCTCCTGCAAATCACAGGAAAAGGAGAAAAAAACTTAATGGCAAAAAAACAAATCACAGACCAAGAATTACTAGCATCTCAAGCGAATGCTGAATTCGTAAACAGAAACACTGAAGAAACAGTGATTGAATCAGAAGCTGATTCTCTATCGCTTGAAGAAATTAAATCAAAAGCCATCATCCACAACAGCAATGATTTCGATTGGGATATGGACAACAAAAAACTAGGTGGTTATTCAGATGCTGAAAGAGCTAAATTAGAAGTTCTTTACACCACTACACTTAGTTCAATCAACAAAGGAGAAATCATCTCTGGAACTGTTGTATCAATGAACACTAAAGACGTTGTATTAAACATTGGATTTAAATCTGATGGTATGGTACCTCTTTCTGAATTTCGCGACACACCAGGTTTAAAATTAGGTGATGTAGTAGAAGTTTTCGTTGAAGATCAAGAAGACAAAAATGGTCAGTTAATTTTATCTCGTAAAAGAGCTAAAACACAAAGATCATGGGATAATATCAACACTGCATTAGAAAACGACGCAATCATTAATGGTTTTGTGAAGAGCAGAACTAAAGGTGGTTTAATTGTTGACATTGACGGTGTAGAAGCATTTTTACCTGGTTCACAAATTGACATCAAGCCAATTCGTGACTACGATATTTATGTAGGAAAAACAATGGAATTTAAAGTGGTTAAAATCAACCAAGAATTCCGTAACGTAGTTGTTTCTCATAAAGTATTAATCGAAGACGATTTAGAAAGTCAAAAATTTGACATCATTTCTAAATTAGAAAAAGGTCAAGTATTAGAAGGAACTGTTAAGAACATTACAGCATTCGGTGTATTCATCGACTTAGGTGGTGTTGACGGTTTATTACATATTACTGATATTTCTTGGGGTCGCATAGAACATCCTGAAGAAGTATTAAAATTAGATCAAAAAATTAACGTGGTAGTTTTAGATTTCGATGACGAGAAAAAACGTATCGCTTTAGGTTTAAAACAATTAACTCCACATCCTTGGGAATCATTAGATACTAAAATCGAAGTTGGTTCTAAAGTGAAAGGTAAAATCGTAACTGTTGCAGATTACGGTGCTTTCTTAGAAATCATCCCAGGTGTTGAAGGTTTAATTCACGTATCTGAAATGTCATGGTCACAACACTTACGTTCTCCTCAAGAGTTCATGAAAGTTGGTGACGAAATGGAAGCAGTTATTTTAACGCTTGATCGTGACGAAAGAAAAATGTCATTAGGTATTAAACAATTAACTCCTGATCCTTGGGTTGGAGTAGCAGATCGTTATCCAGTTGGAAGTAAACAAACTGCTGTTGTTAAGAACATGACTAACTTTGGTGTGTTTGTTGAAATCGAAGAAGGTATCGACGGTTTAATTCACATCTCAGACTTATCATGGTCTAAAAAAGTAAATCACCCACACGAATTCACTAAAGTAGGAGACAAACTAGATGTTGTTGTTTTAGAAGTTAACGCTGAAGAACGCAAGTTAAGTTTAGGTCACAAACAATTAGAGGAAAATCCTTGGGAAACTTTCGAAACCATTTTCACCTTAGATTCAATTCATCAAGGAACAATTGTAAAAGTTACCGATAAAGGTGCTGTTATCACTTTACCTTACGGTGTTGAAGGATTTGCTCCTACTAAACACTTGATGAAAGAAGACGGTAAAATGGCTACAAACGAAGAAGTATTAGATTTCAAAATCATTGAATTCAACAAAGATTCTAAACGTATTGTAGTTTCACATGCTAAACTTCATGAAGAAGCAAAAGCAGAAGCGAAAGCAGAAGAAACCGATAAAAAGAAAAAAGAAGCTAAAGCAGCCTCTAGCGCAGTTAAAAAAGTGAAAGATTCAGTAGAAAAAACCACTTTAGGCGATTTAGGTGTATTAGCTAACTTAAAATCTTCATTAGAAACATCTGAAAAAGGCACAAAAGCTAAGAAAGATGCGGAAGATGCAGCAGAATAAGTAGCATTCAGCTATTCTTTAAAACCCCTCGAAATCGAGGGGTTTTTTTTTGCTTTAATTTTTGTATCAATATCTGAGTAAAAAACCGTATATTTGGCAAATCAAATTCCAAATGAAAGAGGGCATCATATTAGGAAATCCTAAATTTGACATCACCATACAACGCCTTTGTCATCAATTAATTGAAAATCACAACGATTTTTCTAACTCAGTATTAATTGGATTACAACCCAGAGGAATTTATTTAGCAAAAAGAATTCAAGCACATTTACAAAAATTACTTCCTAAAAAGACCATTCATTTAGGTCAATTAGACGTAACTTTTTTCAGGGATGACTTTAGACATCGTGAAAGCCCATTGGTGCCAAATGCAACCCAAATAGACTTTATCATTGAGAATAAAAAAGTCATTTTAATAGATGACGTTTTATTTACTGGCAGAACCATACGTGCTGGAATGGACGCAATGCTTGCCTTTGGAAGACCATCTAAAGTTGAACTTCTCGTTTTAATTGATAGAAGATATACCAGACACTTACCAATTGAACCAGATTATGTTGGTCATGCCATTGACTCCATCTCTTCAGAAAAAGTGATCGTGAGATGGAAAGAGACAGAGGGCAAAGATGAAGTGGTATTGATCTCTGAAAATAATTTAACCAAACAAAAGACGCAAAAATAATATGCAAAAATTGAGTGTTCGCCATTTATTAGGAATCAAAGGATTGACTCAAAATGATATCAAATTGATTTTTGAAACCGCGGACAATTTCAAAACGGTTATCAACAGACCTATTAAAAAGGTTCCCTCTCTTCGAGATACAACCATTGCAAATATTTTCTTCGAGAATTCTACCCGCACCAAACTATCATTTGAATTAGCACAAAAAAGACTTTCCGCTGATGTAGTCAATTTTGCAGCAGCCTCTTCATCTGTTAGCAAAGGAGAAACACTCATCGATACGGTCAATAATATTTTAGCCATGAAGGTGGATATGGTGGTCATGAGACATCCAAATCCAGGAGCAGCTATATTCTTATCCAAACACATACAAGTTCCTATTATCAATGCGGGGGATGGCGCGCACGAACATCCAACTCAAGCCCTACTTGATGCGTATTCGATTAGAGAAAAACTTGGTGATGTTAAAGGTAAAAAGGTTGTCATTGTTGGAGATATCATGCACTCAAGAGTAGCACTTTCAAATATTTTATGTTTGAAATTATTAGGTGCCGAAGTGAAAGTATGCGGACCAACAACGCTAATTCCTAAATACATTGAAACATTAGGTGTTACGGTAGAACACAATCTAAAAAAATCATTAGCATGGTGCGATGTTGCCAACATGTTAAGAATACAATTAGAACGTCAAGATATCAAATACTTTCCAAGCCTAAGAGAATATACCATGATGCATGGTTTAAATAAAGAGCTATTAGACTCACTACCTAAAGACATTATAGTAATGCATCCGGGTCCAATCAACAGAGGTGTAGAAATTTCGAGTGACGTAGCTGATGCCAAACAATCTATCATCTTAGATCAAGTGGAAAATGGAGTAGCTGTTCGAATGGCAGTTCTTTATTTGTTAGCAGGTCAACAAAGCGTTTAATTTTTCCTTATTTTTTCGCAAAAAAATACAAATTTTAAGGCCAGAATCTATTATATTGCATACTTTTAGCCAATATGAAAAGAATTCGTCAAACCTTAATACTTAGTTTATTTTTAATTTTAAACACTGCTGTTTTTGCACAATATGCAGAAATCAGAGGTTTTGTTTATGATAAAAAATCTGGTGAGCCTGTCATTTTTACAAAAGTGTTTTTAGAAGGAACTAACATTGGAAATGCAACCGATGTAAATGGTTTTTATAATCTTAGTAAAATTAATCCGGGTACTTATATTTTAAGCAGCACAGGTGTCGGTTTTGATACTGTAAAAACCAAAATTACCTTAAGAGCAGGTGGAAGAATTACGCAGAATATTTATTTAACTCAAAAATCTGTTGACATAAAAACTGTTGATATTACTGCAGATAAAACAGAAAATTTAACAGAAACAAAAGTTTCAGTAGCAAAAGTTACCCCTAAACAAATCAATAGAATTCCTTCTGTTGGAGGAGAGCCGGATTTAGCACAATACTTGCAAATACTACCTGGTGTTGTGTTTACGGGCGACCAAGGTGGCCAATTGTACATTCGTGGTGGCTCCCCTATACAAAACAAAGTATTATTAGATGGAATGATAGTTTACAATCCATTTCACTCTATCGGTTTATTTTCAGTATTTGAAACTGATATTATTAGGAATGCAGATGTATATACCGGAGGTTTTGGCGCAGAATATGGCGGAAGAATTTCTGCAGTTATGGACATCACAACAAGAGATGGTAACAAACAAAAATTAACTGGTAAAATTGGCAGCAATCCATTCACAAGTAAAATATTACTAGAGGGTCCATTAAGTAAATTCGAAGAAGGTAAATCAACTTCCTCTTTTATATTATCTGGAAGAACTTCTTATTTAGAACATACAGCAAAAAATATTTACAGTTATGTTGACACCGCAGGCTTACCATATAACTTCACCGATTTATATGGTAAAGTTTCTTTCAATGGCACAAACGGCAGTAAATTAAACTTATTTGGATTTAAATTTACCGATCAAGTAAATTACAAAGCACCGGCAGCAATTGCTTGGAATAGCACAGGTTTTGGCGGAAGCTTTGTTGTAATTCCTGGTTCATCATCCGTTTTAATTGACGGTTCATTTGCCTATTCTGGATACGACATCAGTATGAAAGAATTAACTAGCAAACCCCGTTTCAGTAAAATTAATGGCTTCAATGCAGGATTAAATTTCACTTATTTTGTTGGCAAAGATGAAATGAAATACGGAATTGAAATGTTAGGTTTTCAAACAGATTTTCAATTTACAAATGCAGCAAATACAGTTATAAAGCAAGAACAATTTACCTCTGAAATTGCTGCATTCACAAAATACAAACATGCAACCAACCGTTTAATTTTAGAGCCAAGTATTCGCGCACACTACTATGCTTCATTAGCTGAAATGTCTATAGAGCCTAGGTTTAGCGCTAAATACATAATCACCGAATTCATAAGATTTAAATTAGCATCTGGTTTCTTTAGCCAAAATTTATTGAGTGCAAGTTCAGACAGAGACATTGTAAATTTATTCTATGGATTTTTATCTGGGCCAGAAGATGCGCCAAAAACTTTTAGAGGAAAACCCGTAACTAGTAAGCTACAAAAAGCAAGACACATCATTGCTGGTTTTGAATTTGATGTAACCAATAGATTTCAAATAAATGTGGAAGGCTATATCAAGAAGTTTGATCAATTAACCAACATTAACCGTGATAAAATTTATCCAAACACGGATGAGTATAAAGACAAACCTGCTTATCAAAGAGAAAATTACATTATTGAAGATGGTGTTGCAAAAGGAATTGACTTTACATTTAAATACGAGAAACAAAACTTGTATTTATGGGCAACCTATTCATTAGGATATGTAAGCAGATATGATGGTATCAGAAATTACAACCCACATTACGATAGAAGACATAATGTGAATATTGTAAGCACCTATGCATTCGGCAAGAAACATACATGGGAAGTCGATTGTCGTTGGAATTTAGGTTCTGGCTTCCCTTTCACTCAAACCCAAGGTTTTTACGAGAAAATTTTATTTGAAAATATCAATAGTTCATACACAGAACAAAATGGTCAGTTAGGTGTTATCTATGGACAACTGAATCTAGGAAGATTACCCTGGTACCATCGCCTAGATATATCTGTTAAAAAGAAATGGGAGTTTACTAAAAATAATGTTTTAGAAACCACATTGGGTGTAACAAATGTTTATGACCGTAACAACTTGTTTTATTTTGACAGAATATCATACGCTAAGAAATACCAATTACCTTTCTTACCTAGTTTTGGTATAACGATGACATTCTAATAATGAAAAATTTTATTCCGTTATTTTTATTCATCCTAATGTTAGGCTGCACGCCAAACACTTCAACTGTAAAGGCAAATAAAATGGAAGAACAAATAACAGCTAAAACTACTGATACTGCTACATTTGGAGCAGGATGTTTTTGGTGTGTGGAAGCAATTTTTCAACAACTAAACGGCGTTATTTCAATTAAATCTGGTTACGAAGGCGGCTTGCGTGCAAATCCGAGCTATGAGCAAGTATGTTCAGGTGCAACAGGTCATGCAGAAGTTTGCCAAATTGTATTCGACCCAAAAAAAATAAATTACAAAACATTATTGCAAGCATTTTGGGAGAGCCACGACCCTACAACACTAAATAGACAAGGTGCGGATGTTGGCACACAATACCGTTCTGTAATTTTTTACCATTCGACGGAACAAAAAGAAACTGCTGAGTTTTACAAAAACGAATTGAACAATAGCAAAGCCTTTGACAATGAAATTATCACAGAAATTTCGCCAGCCCAAACTTTTTACGAAGCGGAAAAATACCACCAAAACTACTATAATCAGAATGCAGATCAGCCCTATTGCCAATTTGTAATTCGTCCTAAACTTGCAAAGTTCCAAAAAGCATTTGAAGCACATATAGTCAAATAAAGGCTTTTTAAATCGTTTTTTGCCTAAGATTTAAGTCCTTAAAATTCCACTAACCAACTGAAATATAATAGGTTAACATATATTTTAAGTTGATTTTGAATAATAAACACCTCAATTGGTTTGATTATTCGGCTAAAGGGAGTATTTTTGCAATCCTTGAAATTTTAATTTAAACATAAATCAAGAAAACCTTATGGATTTTTTACAAAGCAATTTAATTTATTTTATTCCCGCTTTAGGCGTAATTGGCCTAATCGTAATGGCAATTAAAAGTGCATGGGTATCTAAACAAGATGCTGGTGATGCTAAAATGACCGAATTAGCTGGTTATATTGCCGATGGTGCAATGGCTTTCTTAAAAGCTGAATGGAAAGTGTTGAGTATTTTCGTAGTATTTGCTGCGGCTTTATTAGCTTACTCAGGTACAATCCACGAAGTAAATGGATTAACCATTCATTCAAGCTGGATTATTTCAATCTCGTTTATTATTGGTGCTGTATTTTCAGCAACCGCAGGTTATATTGGTATGAAAGTAGCTACTAAAGCTAACGTTCGTACTACACAGGCTGCTCGTACAAGTTTAAAACAAGCATTAAAAGTTTCGTTTACAGGTGGAACAGTGATGGGCTTAGGTGTTGCTGGTTTAGCAATCTTAGGTTTAGGTGGTTTGTTTATTGTATTCTTACAAATTTTTGGTGACTTAGGTGAAAACACTGTTAAGACTGCAATCGAAGTATTAACAGGTTTCTCTTTAGGAGCTGAATCAATCGCATTATTTGCACGTGTTGGTGGTGGTATTTATACTAAAGCTGCTGACGTTGGTGCTGACTTAGTTGGTAAAGTTGAAGCAGGTATTCCTGAAGATGACGTGCGTAACCCTGCAACTATCGCAGATAACGTAGGTGATAACGTAGGTGATGTTGCTGGTATGGGTGCCGATTTATTCGGTTCATATGTTGCAACTATTTTAGCTACTATGGTATTGGGTCAAGAAATTGATGCAACTGGTGATAAATTCAGTGGTATGTCTCCAATATTATTACCAATGATTATTTGTGGATTAGGTATTTTGTTTTCAATTGTTGGAACTTGGTTTGTAACAATTAAAGACGAAAAATCAAACGTTCAAAACGCTTTAAACATCGGTAACTGGTCTTCTATGTTATTGACAGTTGCAGCATCTTTCTTTATTGTAAATTGGATGTTACCTGAAACTTTAAACCTAAGAGGTTATGAGTTTTCTAAATTAAATGTATTCTATGCAATTGTGGTAGGTACTTTAGTAGGAGCTATCATGAGTATCGTTACAGAGTATTACACCGCAATGGGTAAAGCTCCTGTAATGTCTATCATTCAACAATCTTCTACTGGTCATGCAACTAATATTATTGGTGGTTTGTCTGTGGGTATGAAATCAACAGTTATTCCAATTTTAACATTGGCTGGTGGTATCATGGCTTCGTATTATTTCGCAGGTTTATATGGTGTTGCAATTGCTGCTGCTGGTATGATGGCAACGACTGCAATGCAATTAGCAATTGATGCTTTTGGTCCAATTGCGGATAACGCAGGTGGTATTGCTGAAATGAGTCAATTACCTCCAGAAGTTCGTGAGCGTACAGATAATTTAGATGCCGTAGGTAACACTACAGCAGCTACAGGTAAAGGCTTTGCCATTGCTTCTGCTGCATTAACTTCATTGGCTTTATTTGCTGCCTTTGTTGGTATTGCTGGAATTGATGCAATTGATATTTATAAAGCAAATGTATTGGCTGGTTTATTTGTAGGTGGTATGATTCCATTTATATTTTCTGCATTGTGTATTCAAGCAGTTGGTAAAGCAGCAATGGATATGGTACAAGAAGTTCGTCGTCAATTCAGAGAGATTCCTGGAATTATGGAATACAAAGCAAAACCTGAATACGAAAAATGTGTAGCTATTTCTACTAAAGCATCGATCCGTGAAATGATGATGCCAGGTGCAATTGCATTGATCACTCCTATCATTGTTGGATTTGTTTTTGGACCAGAAGTACTAGGCGGTTTATTAGCAGGTGTTACTGTTTCCGGTGTATTGATGGGAATCTTCCAATCGAATGCTGGTGGTGCTTGGGATAATGCTAAAAAATCTTTTGAAAAAGGAGTAATGATCAATGGTGAAATGTATTACAAAAAATCAGAACCACATAAGGCTTCTGTAACTGGTGATACAGTAGGTGATCCATTTAAAGATACTTCTGGACCTTCGATGAATATTTTAATTAAATTAATGTCGATTGTTTCATTGGTAATTGCGCCTTACATTTCAGTAGGAAATGCAGAAAGCAAAGCAATGAATTGCCATAACCAAACTGAAATGTGCGCAGGCATGGATTCTGTAGACATGGGTAATTGCGACTTATCAAAATGCATGAGCATGACTTCAGAAGAATGTGCTGCATATTGCGATAGCATGAAATGTACACCAGCACAAAAGGAAGCTTGTATCAAAATGATTGAAGCACACAAAGGTGTAAACATGTCTTCATGTGAAGGTAAATCTGAAGATTGCAAAGACAAAGCGAATTGCAAAGACAAAGCAAATTGCGAAAGCAAAAGCGAAGCTTGCAAATCAGCATGTAAAAAGTAATTATCATTCAAGCATATAAAAAAGGAGAGCCATTAGCTCTCCTTTTTTGTTTAGATCAAATTCCATATACTGCATCTTGTTGATTAAAATGGCATTTTTCACTATGTATTTTGCTTAAAATTAATTAGGTTTGAAAATAGATCAATTAAATCTTTATGAAATATACTAAATCAATAGAGAAATTATTAAAAGAAGCCAATACAACAGGTGAAGGTACGCTTAAACGAACGCTTGGGAGTTGGAATTTAATCGCACTTGGTATTGGTGCAATTATTGGAGCTGGATTATTTGTTAGAACTGCTGCTGCTGCTGGTGAAGCCGCAGGCGCTGCAGTAACCTTATCATTTATAGTTGCTGCCGTAGGTTGCGCATTTGCAGGTTTGTGTTATGCTGAATTTGCAGCAATGATTCCTATTGCTGGTAGTGCTTACACATACGCTTATACCACCATGGGAGAATTAGTTGCATGGATTATTGGTTGGGCTTTAATTATGGAATATGCATTAGGTGCCGCAACAGTTTCTATCGCATGGAGTGAATATTTAAATAAATTATTGGGTGGTGCCATCCCCTATCAATGGTCGCATTCTCCTTTCGAATCGTTGAATGGAGTTTCTGGTATCATCAATTTACCTGCATTGGTAATTCTACTGGTATTAACCATGGTCTTAATTAGAGGTACACAAGAATCTGCTAAATTAAATGGCATCATTGTATTTATCAAAGTTGCGATTGTACTTTTATTCATTGCATTAGGATGGCAATTTATCAAACCTGAAAATCATTCACCATATATGATTCCACAAGGCACTCCAGGACATGAAGGATTCTTTAAATGGGGCTGGGGCGGAGTTTTAGGTGGAGCGGCTATTGTGTTCTTTGCCTTTATTGGTTTTGATGCGGTTTCTACTGCTGCACAAGAAGCGAAAAACCCTAAGAAAGATATGCCTATTGGAATTTTAGGCTCACTTGTTATTTGCACCATATTATATATTTTATTTTCACACGTTTTAACTGGTGTTGCAAATTGGAATGAATTTGCTGATCCTGCAAAGGGAAAAGAAGCATCTGTTGCTTACGCTATTTCTACATATATGAGTGGATACAGCTGGCTTGCAACTGGCGTAACTATTGCAATTCTTGCAGGATTTTCTTCTGTTATTTTAGTAATGTTATTAGGTCAATCTCGTGTGTTTTATACCATGTCTAAAGATGGTTTATTGCCAAGAGTATTTTCAGAATTACACCCTAAATATAGTACACCACACAAGAGCAATATGATTCTTTTTATATTGGTTGGTTTATTTGCTGCTTTTGTACCAGGAAGCGTTGCAGGTGATTTAACATCATTCGGAACATTATTAGCATTTGTTTTAGTGAGTGCAGGTATTTGGATTTTGAGAGTTAAAAGCCCAGAAATTGAGCGCCCATTTAGAACACCACTTGTGCCATTAGTTCCAATATTAGGAATTATCGTTTGTGGTGGAATGATTGTTGCACTGGATTATACAACGCTTAAAGTAGCTGCAATATGGATGTTATTAGGTATTATTATTTACTATGCATACAGTAAAAATCATAGTAAAATTCGTAACCCTGAAAATTAATTAACTTAAAAATAATATTGATAAAAGGCCAGTATATTTAAATTTGAATACTGGCCTTTTTTTTAAAACAACTACTATGAAAAACGCAATAATGCATTACTTCAACTACAAAGAAATTATTTCAGTAACTATGATTTTGTTTGCAATAATTGATATTGTAGGCGCAATTCCAATTATCATTCAACTCAGGAAAAAAGCTGGACACATACAATCAGAAAAGGCCTCTATTGTTGCAAGTATTTTAATGGTCATGTTTTTATTTTTAGGAGAGCAATTACTTGCTATTATTGGATTGGATGTTAAATCATTTGCCATTGCTGGTTCATTGGTTATTTTCATCATCGCATTAGAAATGATTTTAGGTGTCAATTTCTTCAAGGATGAGATTCCTGATTCGGTTTCTATTGTACCATTGGCCTTCCCTATTATTGCTGGTGCTGGCACCATGACTACCCTGTTGTCTTTAAAAAGTGAATACCAAACACAGAATATTATTTTTGGTATCCTCATCAATATGATTTTTGTATATGCAGTTCTAAAAAACACTTTAAGGCTGGAAAATCTATTGGGAAAAACAGGTTTAAATATATTAAGAAAAGCTTTTGGAATTATCCTACTTGCTATTGCTATCAAGCTTTTCAGACATAATACCGGACTTTAATTAAGCTTAAAAGACATGTAAATCTGTTGTAGAAATTTTAAATTTTCTATACCTTCGTACATCATTTGAAAAAACACTATGGGAAGAGCATTCGAATTTCGTAAAGAACGTAAAATGAAACGTTGGGGTAAAATGGCTAAAACATTTACCCGAATTGGGAAAGACATTGTGATGGCTGTTAAAGCTGGCGGTCCAAATCCGGAAACAAATGCAAGACTTCGTGTAGTTATTCAAAATGGTAAAGGCGCAAACATGCCGAAGGACCGAATTGAGTCGGCAATTAAACGTGCATCTTCAAAAGACGAAAAAGATTACGAAGAAATTGTATATGAAGGCTACGCACCTTATGGTGTTGCTATTTTGGTTGAAACATCAACCGACAATATCAACAGAACGGTGGCGAATGTTAGAAGTTATTTCACAAAATTCAATGGAAGCTTAGGTACATCTGGTTCATTAAATTTTGTATTCGAACGCAAGGCTGTATTCAGAATTAGTGCGGAAGGTTTAGATCCAGATGAAATGGAATTAGAATTTATAGATTACGGTGCGGAAGAAATTGAAATAGATGAAAATGAAATTATAATCTATACTGCATTTGAAGAATTTGGACAAATGCAAAAAGTATTAGAGGAAAAAGGAATCAATATCATTAGTTCAGAATTACAAAGATTTCCATTAAGCACTGTTGAAGTGACAGAAGAACAACGTGCTGAAATTGAAAAATTAATTGATAAAATGGACGAGGACGATGATGTGAATGAGGTTTACCACAATATGGCCTAAAGCTTTATTAGACGAGCCACAAACATTGTATCTGCTTTTTGCTCATATCCTTTAATCAATTCCATCTTTTCTAACTTAACAGGAAGGTTTGCTAAAAAATATGCAATCGCTTCTTCGTTTTCTTCTTTAAAAACAGAACAAGTAATATAAATTAGCGGCTGGCCCACTTTCAAAAACTGAATGGCGTTTTCAGCAATGGTCCTTTGCAAATTCATAAAATAAGCAATTTTATCTTCTTTAAATTGTATTAACATTTCAGGGGTTCTAGCCCAAGTACCCGAACCCGAACAAGGTGCGTCTAAAATTATTCCATCAAAACTTTCTTTTTCAAATGCATTAATTTCTGCAAGTAAATCTATTTCTCTTCGACGAAAATTTCGAATGCCCGCTTGCTGAAATCTTATTTCTAAATTTTGTAAAATAGACGCCCTGTTGTCTGAAGCTAATATAGTTACTGTAGGCTCTAATTCATGAAGCAACAAACTCTTCCCACCACTGGCAGCACAACAATCCCACCATTGTTCATTTGGTTTCGGTTGAAAATAATTCGCGGTGTATTGTGAAGATTGGTCTTGTACATCATACAAATAATCTGCATTGTTTAATTTAGTAGCATTTGGCAATCGATAACAATTACCGTTTTTTTCAAAACTAATTTGACTCTCGTTTAAATAGTGCTCCAAGTTTATTGCCCTTTCTTTATTTGTACGAATAAATAAATCTGGCTGAACCAACTGTGCGGCAATAAAAGCATCATGTGCTATACCAGCTGAAAGATGACTATGAAATGGAAATAAAGCTTGAAAGTTAAAACTTGGATAGATTTTTTGTAAAAATTCTACTTTATCTGGAAATGGTAGATTTATTCTTTCTGCTAAATCTGGTCTAAAATAAGTTAAAAAATCATCCGTGTTTTGTGTTGTAAGAAACAAAGCAACAAACAACCTTTCATCAATTTTAAGCTCTTCTAAGCAATTTCCAAGTCTGAAATAAGAATATATAGCGTTAGACAAGTTTCTTCTGTCTCGAGAGCCCATTTGCTTATTACGCCTAAAATATTCGGGCAAGTATTTGGTTACGGGGCGATCTTTTGGAAATTCGGCTATAAATGCATTGAAAATGCGCAATCTGTTTTCGAATATCATTGAATAGCGTGTAAATCATTTTCGCAATATTGCAAAATATGAATCGCTTGATTTCTTAATCCCAATCCATTTGAATTGGATAGATTAAATTTACTAGACAATCCATTGTACTTTAAAGTTTGGCTAGCCTGAAGCGCATCGTTTTTAATAGAGGAAATATTGGGCACTAAAAACATTGCTTGGTCAAATCCTTTATATGCCATTTCTTGAGGTTCTGTAAAATACTCCGCTCTAAATTTATTGATAAAATTAATTGTTGCTGAATTTTCAAAATCAACAAAAAATGCAGCTGACATGATCACCTTATATTTTTGTAATAGTGCCGGCTCTATGGTTTGAAAATCGATCCATTTAGGGTGAACCAATAAAGTAATTGAATAATTATTTTTATAGCTTTCTAGTTGTTTAAAAAGTGTAATGACAAATGCTTGATCGGAACTAGGCACTAAAATATAATTCTCTTCATATTTAGATAAATTTGCTTCAATTGGTTTCAAACCAGCTTTTGCAACAAGTACTTCCTTTTTTACAATACCTTTATGCAATGTATCAATTGCGTTTGAAAATGTTTTAGAATACCTCGACTCTGCTAGCAGTCCACTTCGAACAATTATGTATTTTTTTATTTGTAATTGATTAACCGCAAACGCAGCCATTTGGTTAGCATGCTCTTCTAACGTATTGTTGAACATTATCATGTTTTTATTTTTCAATACATCAACAGACAGCGGAGAAATTGGTGAGATAATTTTTTTGTTGTTCTTCTTTGAAAACGGGTTTATTAAAGCAAGTTCTTTCGGATAAAATGGACCAACAATAATATCTGCAGATTGAACGACTTCTGTTTTAACAATATTTTCAATTGTTAATGAATCATTTTCTGAATCAAATAAATTTAATTGAATGGGATAGCCAAGTTTAGAAAGAGAGTCAAGTCCTAATTTAAAACCCCTGTAATAGTCAATCGCAAAATTTGAATTGTCAAAATCTTTCTGCGATAAAGTTGCAGTTGGATCTATTTGTTGAAATTGAAAAGGCAACAACATGGAGATGTTTGCCTTTTCAATTTTATGCAAATCATTTACCGTTTGCGCATGCGCAAATAATACAAAGCTTAAAAAAGCGATGCTTAGGAATATTTTTTTATTCCCACTCAATGGTTGCTGGTGGTTTAGAGCTAATGTCATATACTACACGATTTACACCTTTCACTTGATTGATGATATCGTTAGAAATTTTTGCTAATAAATCGTAAGGTATTGGTGACCAATCAGCAGTCATTCCGTCTACCGATTCTACTGCCCTTAATGCAACAACATGTTCATATGTTCTTTCATCACCCATTACTCCAACAGATTGCACGGGCAAAAATATGGCGCCTGCTTGCCAAATTTTATCATACCAACCCGCATTTTTCAAATGGTTAATGTAGATATAATCGGCTTGTTGCAAAATGTCGATTTTTTCTTTGGTCACTTCACCCAATATTCTGATACCTAAACCAGGGCCAGGGAATGGATGTCTATTTAAAATTTTATCGTCAATGGCTAATGCTCTGCCTACTCTTCGAACTTCATCTTTAAACAAAGTATTCAAAGGCTCAACAACTTTTAATTTCATAAAGTCTGGCAAACCACCAACGTTATGATGAGATTTAATTGTTGCAGATGGACCCTTTACAGATACCGATTCTATTACGTCTGGATAAATTGTTCCTTGTCCTAACCATTTAACATTTTCTATTAAATGTGATTCTGCATCGAATACATCAATGAAAACTTTACCTATGGCTTTTCTTTTTAATTCAGGATCTGTTAATCCTTTTAAATCTGCATAAAATAATTCTTTGGCATCAACACCTTTCACGTTTAAACCCATGTGTTGATAGGAAGCTAACACTTCCTCATATTCATGCTTACGTAACAAGCCATTATCTACAAAAATACAATGTAAGTTTTTACCAATTGCTTTATGTAATAATATTGCGGCAACAGATGAATCTACACCACCAGAAAGACCAAGCACTACTTGATCGTCTCCTAATTGTTTTTGTAAAGCAGCAATGGTTGTTTCTATGAATGCGTCTGGTGTCCAGTTTTGGGCACAATCGCATATATCTACTAAGAAGTTTTGTAATAATTGTTTACCATCTGTTGAATGTGTTACCTCTGGATGGAATTGAATTCCATAGATTTCAGAACCTCCAACATGATATGCTGCAATTTTTACAGACTCCGTGCTAGCAATGATTTGAAAATTAGCCGGTATTTCTGAAATGGTATCTCCATGCGACATCCAAACTTGAGAATTTGTAGGAATGCCTTTCATTAATTTGTTTTCCGCTTTTACGCCATTTAAATTGGCACGGCCATACTCTCTAATTTTTGATGGCATTACATTTCCACCAGATTGTTGCGCAATTAATTGTGCACCGTAACAAACACCTAAAACTGGACATTTAGCTGCAATGGCTAAAAAGTCAACATTGGGTGCTTGGTCTTCTCTGACAGAATGAGGACTGCCTGAAAGGATAACACCTTTAACTGTTTCGTCTATAACTGGAACATGGTGAAATGGATGTATTTCACAATAAACATTTAGTTCTCTAACCCTACGTGCAATTAATTGCGTGTATTGTGAACCAAAATCAAGAATGATAATTTTCTCCTGCATGCGCAAAGATACATTTTAGCAAGGATATTTTGGAGGCCCTATTACAGGAAATTTGAAATTTATTTTAATTGCTAACCTAGTTGATATTGAATGGTTTCCACCCCAAATTTTCGTAAAAATTCAACGCCTTCATCAACTGGCAAACCTTTATATTGTGCATAAGAAGAATGAAAATATACTTTTTTAATGCCCGATTGGAAAATTAGACGTGCACAACTGATACAAGGTGAAAGTGTGCAATAAATGGTAGTGCCTTCTAATTGCGAGCCATTTTTTGCGGCATATAAAATGGCATTTTCCTCTGCATGTAAAGCCAGCGAACAACTTCCCTTGCTATCTCTAGGGCAACCTTCCATTGGATATTCTTCATCGCAATTGTGGGTGCCTGCTGGAGGACCATTATATCCAATAGAAATAATACGTGTGTCTTTAGTCAACACCGCTCCTACTTGTGCTTTTACACAATGTGAACGTTTTGCCAAATCAAGGGCAAGGTTCATAAATATTTGGTCAAATGCTGGGCGATCTTTCATATTATTTTACAAGGCAAGTTTAAGAATTATCTCCTGAATTAAAATAGGAAAAAAATAAATATAGATTATATGAGCTAAAAATTGGGTATTCATATTAATTTTCACAAATTTACATTACAATATTTCAATATGATACAATTATTAATAGGTGCAATTGGTGCAGGACTACTCATGACAATCATGACAGGGCCAGCCTTTTTTTCGCTTATTAGAACCAGCATTCAAAAAGGATTTTTAGCTGGCGCTGTATTTGCCATTGGTGTTTTTAGTGCAGACTTAGTTTTTGTAAGCATCACTTTATTAGGAGCGAAATTATTATCAGTTGCACAAACCTATCAAAATTACATAGCCATCATTGGAAGTGTTTTTTTAGGAATTATTGGAAATCGATATTTCAGCAAAGAACCAGATTCATTAGAAGAAAAAGGGAAAGAAATAACTATCAGTAAACTCAAGATTTTTGCCTATTATTTTAAAGGCTTTTTTATGAATTTATTGAACCCAGGTATGTTATTTTACTGGATAGGACTAGTCAGTTACCTCAGCACCAGCGCTACATACAGCCACGATGAAATTAAAATATTTCTTGGCGTTTGTATGGGGACTGTGTTAAGTACCGATATAGTTAAAGCTTATTTTGCTGCTAAAATGCGTCACCTTTTTAATCCAAAAGTAATTCATTGGATGAATAAAATTGTGGGTATAGCATTGATGATATTTGCAATTGTAATTATTGCAAAAATATTTTTCATTAGCGCTTAATTAATAAGCACGCTTATTACTTCCTTCTACGAAATTAATAAAAGCATTATTTACAACTTTCATTCCTCCTGGAGTTGGGTAATTACCAGAGAAATACCAATCGCCGGTATGCCCTGGACAAGCTACATGTAAGTCTTCTATACTTTGGAAAATCACTTCAACTTCCGCTGTAATATCTTTTGGACGAACAATTTCTGCTATCTTTTTTGAAATTTCTTCAGGTGTAAATGGCGCGTATATTTCTTTAACGAAATTAATTATTTGATCACTAGGCAAACTTACTTGCGCTTTACATTTCTCGTAAACACTTTGAATAAGGCTTTCCATTCCTCTTTCTTTTAATAAAGCGATACTAGCAGCAAATGCAACAAATTCGCCCATTCTAGACATATCAATGCCATAGCAATCTGGATACCTAATTTGAGGTGCAGAAGAAACGATGATTATTTTTTTAGGACCTAAACGATCTAAAATGCGCAATATGCTTTGCTTTAAAGTAGTACCCCTAACAATTGAGTCATCTAAAACAACTAAAGTATCTGTACCTCTTTTCACAACACCATAAGTGGTATCATAAATATGGGCAACCATGTCTTGACGATCTTCATCTTGTGTTATGAATGTGCGCAATTTAGCATCTTTTAAGGTTATCTTTTCAACCCTAGGAGCCATACTTAATAGCTGTTCCAAAGATTCGTTCGATAACTCTTTTTGATTATTTAGTATTTTTTCTTTTTGGTAAGTTCTAACATGTTTGTGTAATCCTTCTACCATTCCATAAAATGCAACTTCAGCTGTATTTGGAATGTATGAAAAAACAGTATTTGTAAAATCATTATTTACAGATTTAAGAATTTTAGGCACTAACATTCTACCCAATTGCTTGCGCTCTTTGTATATACCTGCATCATTTCCTCTTGAAAAATAAATACGTTCAAATGAACATGCTTTTCTTTCTCTTGGTTCTATAAATTGATGTTCAGAAACCAAACCACTTTTCTTAATGATTAATGCATGACCAGGTTGAATTTCTTTAATAGATTCTAAAGGCACATTGAATGCAGTTTGAATGGCAGGTCTTTCTGATGTAACAACTACTACTTCTTCATCTTCGTAAAAGAATGCTGGACGAATACCCGATGGGTCTCTCATTACAAATGCATCTCCATGACCAATCATGCCACAGATAGTATAACCACCGTCCCAATTTTTTGCAGAACGAGTTAAAATTGAAGGGATATCAATTTCATCTTGAATTAATTTAGTGATCTCTACATTAGAGAACCCCTGCTTTTTATAATGATCGAACAATCTTTGATTTTCATCATCCAAGAAATGTCCAATTTTTTCAAGTACGGTAATGGTATCTGCTTTTTCTTTAGGATGCTGACCCAATTCATATAATTGGTTCAATAATTCATCCACATTGGTCATGTTGAAATTTCCCGCAACAATTAAATTTCGGGTAATCCAATTATTTTGTCTTAAAAATGGATGACAATTTTCAATGTTGTTACCACCAAAAGTGCCATATCTTAAATGTCCTAACAATAACTCTCCAATGTAGGGCGCATTGGCCTTTAGCCATTCTGGATTTTGTGATTCAATAGGATTTTTAGCTTCTACTTCTATTAAGCGATGTTGCACATGCTCAAATATTTCGGCTACTGAATTTTTAGAGGTAGAACGATGTCTACTAATGTAACGATCACCAGGTGCAGTATTTAATTTGATGGTTGCAATTCCAGCACCATCTTGGCCGCGGTTTTGCTGTTTTGACATCAATAAAAATAACTTATTGAGGCCATAAGTAGCCGAACCATATTTCTCTTGATAAAATGCTAATGGTTTTTTTAATCTGACAAGTGCAATTCCGCACTCATGTTTGATACTATCGCTCATCGTTGCTATCTAAGATACAAATATAAACATTTATCAATTTTTTCAAGCTTATATTTTTGAAAAAATTAACCTAATTGCCTTTTTTTAAGCTATTAGGCTTTGAATATAAGCGATAATTCCTGAAGGCAATATTCCAAAATAAATGATGGCAATAACGATTGGCAAAACAAGAAAATAAAGCACCCCTTGTTCTTCGCTGCTTACTTTTACCCAAGTTTCTTCGCGCATAAACATATTTCTAACTATTTTAAAATAATAAAACAAAGAAATAATAGATCCAATTGCTGCTGTAAAAATAGTAAACAGCACCGATGGGTTAGCAGAACTTAAATAGGCTTGATAACTTGCTGAAAACAATAAAAATTTTCCGGTAAATCCTATGAATGGAGGCAAGCCAATTAAAGATGCAAAAACAATTACTAAAAGTATTGCGGCCATGGGAGACTTTCTTACTAATCCTTTGTAATCTGCTAAATCAAAAGCTTCATGCTGTTGTTCGAAATAGCTAATAAGCATAAATGCAGCTGAAGTCATCAAAACATAAGCAAATAAATAATTTAGTAAAGCCACCAAACCTATTGCAGTATAGCCTATCAAGCCCATCAACAAAAATCCAGACTGTGCTATTCCTGCATATGCCATTAAACGTTTAATATTCGTTTGAGATATGGCAACAAAACTTCCTAAAATAATAGTAACACTTGCAATCACACTTAACGTTGTTTCCCAATTATACATTGGCCAAAATAATTGCTGATTGAAAATTTGAAAAGAAAAACAACTTAGGAAATTTGCAAACATTGCGTAGCCTGCAATTTTTGGTGCAATACTTAACAAAACCAAAGTTGTTGCAGATGTTCCTTGATATACATCTGGTGCATAAAAATGAAATGGAACAGCAGCAATTTTAAATAGAAAACCTGCTAAAATTAAAGTTAAAGACAATGCAATAATTGGCATTGGTGCTTTAGCAAATGCTGCCAAAAAATTGGGATCTAATAATAAAAGTGTGCCTGAAAAGCCATATAACAAAGAGATGCCATACAATAACAATGCAGATGCTAATAATCCAAATAAAATATATTTCATAGCTGCTTCTGCATTGCGCTTTTCATTAATTGCCAATGCAACATAGCCATATGAAAATAAGGAAACCATTTCTAAGCTCATGTAAATGCTAATTAAATGCGAAGACATGCATAACATATTCAATGCAATTAAAAACAATGGAACTAAGTAAAAGTATTCAGCAATTCTTCGCTGTTTTACACGTTGGTCTGTTAAAGAATACAGTAAAAATATAAAAGAAACGAGTGTTAAAAGTAACTTGAAAATAATGGTTTTGTTATTCAACAATAACATGCCGTTGAATAACTGCTGGTTTTGATTTGGTATAGAAATTTGAAGAAAAGTAAAATATCCAGAAACAGCCAACCCTGCCAACATCAATATAGGCAACAGTTTGCTGTGTTTTACGAATAAATCAATTACAAGGCCTAAAAGAAAAAATAACAAAAGAACATATTCAGGCAATAAAAATTTCCAGCTAATATTATTGCTTTCAATTAACGTCTGTAGTTTAAGATACCATTCCATTGCTTAAAATTTTAATAAGGATTGCATGCTTTTTAAATTTGCAATTCCATGTATCCAAGTTTCGTGAACCCAAGCGTTAATGGTATTATTACTAGCATCAAATAATAATGAAGGAAATACGCCCAAAAATATAGTGATTAATGCTAATGGAATCAGTACCACATATTCTGTTGCAGTTAAATCTTTCAATTTTAAATTCCATTCTTCTGCTCCTTTAAACCTAGCGGCTCCAA
Source organism: Sphingobacteriaceae bacterium (assembly GCA_024645045.1). Taxonomy (GTDB): domain Bacteria; phylum Bacteroidota; class Bacteroidia; order Sphingobacteriales; family Sphingobacteriaceae; genus CAIKLP01. Next base: position 79,507 of record JAHEGO010000002.1, on the reverse strand, counting down.
AAAACATTCTTTGTAATGTCCATAAAAAATAAGCAGCGCCAATTAAAATACCAACAGCAGCCAGTATAGCAAAGCCTCTAGGCAACAAGGCATTCACAGAAGCAGATTTAAAAGCCCCAATTAATGTAAAAGCCTCCCCTATGAATCCAGATAATCCGGGCAAGCCTAATGATGCAAAAAATGCAATGACTACAAACATCGTATAACGTGGCATTGGTTGAGCCAAACCTCGAAATGCAGCTATTTCTCTGTCATGGACTCTTTGATAAATCACACCAACTAAATAAAACAACATTGTTGAAAGCACTCCATGGCTGATCATTTGAAATATCGCACCGTTTACTCCTTCAGATGTAAGTGATGCAATACCCAATATAACGAATCCCATATGTGAAATTGATGAATAAGCAATCATGCGTTTCAAATCGGTAGATGCCAATGCTATAAATGCACCATAAATAATGGAAAGTACTCCGATTAAACCAATCCAATATGAAAAATAAATAGCAGCCTCTGGAAAAATACCATAACATATTCTTATAATTCCATAACCTCCAATTTTCAATAAAACGCCTGCAAGTATAATTGATACTGGCGTTGGCGCTTCAACATGGGCATCTGGCAACCATGTATGCAATGGTATGGTAGGAATTTTTATTGCAAAAGCAATAAACAATACAATGAATCCTAAAAATCGAACGGGATAGTTAAACAATAAGGCGTCTGAAGAAAATATAGAGAAATAACTGTCTTTTGTGTAATTCGCTGCATCCATCATATACAACATATTAAAGGTGTGCTCACCTGTTATAGGATCGATTACAGAGAAGTATAGCCCTATCATGACCAATAACATAAAGATGGAACCGAAAAGCGTATATAAGAAAAACTTAATGGCTGCATACTCTCTATTTGGACCACCCCACATGCCAATTAAAAAATACATGGGTAGCAACATCAATTCATAGAAAACATAAAACAAGAAGAAATCCAATGCGCAAAAAACACCCATGATTGCAGCACTCAATAATAAAAATAAAGTATAATAAGCTTTTGGATCTTTTTGAATTTCACTAGATGCAATTGCAGCAATTGTCATGACAAATGCAGACAATAAAAGTAAACCTAAACTTAATCCGTCTACTGCTAAAAAATAATCAATATTCAATCGCCCAAATGTTCCTAAGTTTAAATTAATCCAATCGTAACGCTCTACAAACTGATAGCCTTGTGGGTTTGACAAATACTTTACATATAATATTCCCGCAATTATTGTTTGAACAACACCAATTGTAATAGCAACTGGTCGAAAAACTTTTGCAGCACCTTTGGGCATAAGCAATAAGACCAGCGCTGCGGCAATCGGTAAGAAAATTAAAATAGACAACCAATTCATTTCGTAATTCTTAAATATTTAATAAATAAACCAGGCTAAAATTGCCATCATCATTAATGCCAATAAAAAATATGTTTGCACTCTTCCTGTTTGAGAAATGCGAATTAAATCTCCAAATCTTTTAGCGATTAATGCTATCAAATTAACAAATCCATCGATTACTTTTCTATCAAACCAATCCGAAATTTTAGCTATTGTTATCGCAAAATTTGCAATACCATCAACCAATGCATCTACAACGTGTAGGTCCAACCATTTTAAAACAGCTGCTAATTTCAAAATAGGCTCAACAAAAATCATTTTGTATAGACGATCTATATAAGCGCCGTTTTGCAAAAACAACACCAAGCTATTGGATTCATTTGGTGTTAATAAAAATGGAACATATTTAACGAGTAAGACGCCTAGTAAACTCAAAGCAATCATCCCTAAACTAAATACAACTGGAACATGAGGCAATTCTAATGCTAACCAGATGCCTCGTAAATGAAATGGATTGAAAGAAAACACGAAGAATAAAGACGCTACTGCTAGTGTTAATATTGGCATTAGCATTGCGAATGATTTGTTTGGTAATTTATCAGCGGTTTTTTCTGAAACTAAATGAAACCAAATTCTCGACACATAAATACTGGTCAACAAAACTGAAACAACTAAAAGTACATTCGTAATATTTAACCCTGATTGCGAAAATGCAGCATAGACTATGCCTTCTTTAGATAAATAGGCAGCAGTAAATGGAAAGCCTATGAGTGCTGCAGATGCGACAGTATAAGCATAAAAAACCAATGGCATTTGCTTCGAAACTCCTTTTAACAACCTAATGTCTTGACTTTTATTTTCATGGATAAAAGCACCTGCTGCTAAAAACAATGTTGCTTTAAAAAACGCATGCGTTAATAGATGAAACAATGCCAATTGATTATTACCAATACTAATGGCATATAACATTAAACCAATTTGTGAGATGGTTGAATAGGCCAATATTTTTTTAATATCATTTTGCACAATGGCAAAAACAGATCCCATTAATATACTAATGATTGAAAGGTACTTTAAAAGCAAAAGCACCTCAAATGGGAATATGAAACTAATTCTGAGTAATAAATAAACCCCAGCAATTACCATAGTTGCAGCATGTATTAACGCCGATACAGGCGTAGGTCCTTCCATGGCATCTGGCAACCAAACGTGAAATGGAAATTGCGCGGACTTAGCTATAATAGCTATTAACATAGCTGCACTTGCCCAATATAATGAAACTGTATTATTTGGACTTTGTTGAACCAACACTTCAATGCTTTGCAAATTAAGTGTTGCAAACTGGTTATATAAAATAAGTATAGCTGCTAAAAATCCTAGATCTCCAATCCTATTAATTATAAATGCTTTCTTATTTGCTAAAATTGCTGATTCTTTTGTTCTCCAAAATCCAATTAATGCATAAGAAGCAAAACCAACTAACTCCCAAAAAATATAACTGACCAATAAATTATTGACCAATACCAAAGCAACCATGGCTGTAAAGAACAATAATAGATAGGCGAAATATTTTTCAATGCGCTGTTCTGCTTTCATGTAATAGCCTGAAAACAGAACAACCATAAGGGTTACCAGGTGAATCATGGTTAATACCCAAAAACAAGTATCATCAATTAATAAAGTAACCTGAAAGCTGCTTTGCGCAATTTGAAACCATGAAAATGTAAAATATTGATGCGCATAGACTAAAGGTTTTAAAAAAACGATCAATGAAAAAAACGAAGCAATTAATGCAAAGATTGCAACATACCAAACCGATTTTTCTTTAATAGAAAACAAGGATAGGATTACAAAGCATAACAATGGCAAAATAAACCCCATTGCCGAAATATTCAGCACTTGCAATAAAGGGTCTACTTGATATGTTATGGCCTGATTCATTAATTTTTAAATTCTTCTATCTCGTCTGGATTGATTGTTTTAAAATGCTGATATACTTTTACCACAATGGCAAGCGCTAAAGCTATAGCCGCAGCTGACAAAACTATGGCAAACAAAGCCATCAATTTTCCATCTTGCGTATTTCCATTTTTATTCACGTTCGCAAAAGCTACTAAATTAATTACTGCAGCATTTACCATTAATTCAATTCCAATTAAAACCAATATGATATTACGACGACGCAATGCAGCATAAAATCCGATAGCGAATAATGCAGCAGAAATCATTAAAAAATGTCCGATGGTTATGTTCATTAATTTAATTCCTTCTTTTTTCTAGTAATAATTGCTGTAAATATAAAAACTGATAATAACAGTATTGACAATAATTCAAATGGAAATAAATATTTAGTTAACAAGGCAATACCTATTAATTGTAAATCGCTTCCTTCGTAATGAATGCTGGTATTAGGAGCATATTGATAAAAAAAGTAGCTTAATACAAGAAACACAGAAACGCAAACAATTAAGACTAAATATTGATGCAAAGAAATGGTTTTATTTGAGCGAACAACTGCGCTTAAACTCGACCCTTGAGACAACATGATACCAAAAACCATGACTACTAATATTCCTCCAACATATATCATCAAGTGAGAAACAGCAATAAAATCAGATTGTGCAAAAACAAGTAAACCTGCAATTGCAAAAAAACAAGCAAACATCGCAAATACTGATCTGATAATTAATGGGGTACTTACTGCATACAGAGCAGAACAAATAGCTATCAATGCAAAAAAATAAAACATCAGGTTGATCATTGTTGCGCTCCTTTCATTTCCGATGGTTTATTTAATGCAGCTTCCTTCGCTGCTTTCTTTGCTAAGTCTGCAGCTGCTGCTGCTGCTCTCTTTTGAGCTGCTTCTTCAACAGACATTTCTGCAAAAACATAATTTAATTCTTTTGGATCAGTAAAACTACGATCGTATTCATTGGTCATCACTAAACATTCTGTTGGGCAGACTACCGTACATAATCCACAAAACATACATTTACCCATATCGATATCAAACTTTGCAGCATGCAAGCGTTTAGTAGTACCATCTGAGGTTTTACCTATATCTTCTGTTGCTTTTATTGCTTCAATGTCTATGCAATTTACTGGACAAATTTTGGCACATAAATCACATACAATGCAATCATTCATTTCAATTGCCAATTGATATCGTCCAACTTCAGGAACTGGCAATTGATCCGCAGGATAACGCAATGTAGCAGACCCCTCTCGTTGATGAAAATAACCTTCATCCTGAATGCCTTTACTTATGCGTCTTTTAGGGCTCATGAAATGTTTTAGTGTAATCACTAATCCTTTCCATAATCCTTTCCAAACAAATAAAATGCTTTTCTTCTTTTTCAATTTAAAATAAATAATTTCCAAATACCAGAAAACAAAACCATAACAAATGAAAGTGGAATTAACACTTTCCAACATAAAGTCATTAATTGATCCATGCGATACCTTGGAAATGTCCAACGTATCCAAATTTGCATTAGAACCAATGCCAATGCTTTTAATAATATCCAAACAATTCCCCAATAGGTTCCTGTTGTATAATCTGCCAATGCCACACTAGCTATATTAGGCAAGGGTGTATTCCAGCCTCCTAAAAATAATATGGCTGCAATCATAGATACCAAAAACATCATTGCATATTCTGCTAAAAATAATGCACCGAATTTAAAACCAGTATATTCCACATGAAATCCCGCAACCAGTTCTGATTCTGCTTCAGGAATATCAAAAGGAGTTCTATTACATTCCGCTAATGATGCAATAAAATAAATGACAAATGCAATGAGTAAATGTGGCGCTTGAAAAATTGTCCAAGCAAAAATTCCACCAATTTTTGTTACATCCCAAAAACCAAAAAAGTAGAGTGATTGTTTGCTTAATACCCCTTGCTGAATACACATCTCTTGCAAATTCAAGGTTTGATATAACATTACAACAGAAAGTATAGCCAAGGCCGCCGGAATTTCGTAAGAAATTATCTGTGCAATAGATCTAATTGACCCTAATAAAGCGTATTTGTTATTTGAAGCCCAACCAGCCATTAAAATCCCTAATACTTCTATAGAAACAATTGCTAGCAAATAAAAAAGACCAATATTGATACTTGAACTAATGTATTGCGGAGAAAAAGGAATGGTAGCAAAACCCATAAAAACAGCCGTAAAAACCAAAATAGGTGCTGTTAAAAACAATTTTTTATCTGCTACCGTTGGCGTAATATCTTCCTTTTGCAGCATTTTAAAAATATCAGCAAAGGTTTGCAATAATCCATATTTACCCGTTAATACTGGGCCTACTCTGTCTTGTATCCAAGCAGAAACCTTACGTTCCGCCCATACTGCCATAAGTGCGTAAACCGCAATAAATCCTAATAAAACAACAGAGATAAAATAGAAAGCCATATAAATTACAATCTATCAAATGTAGGAAATTTGCGCATAAAAAAAGGCTCCTTATTGGAATAAGGAGCCTTAATTTGTATGTTTTTAACTATTTCTTAGGCAATGGTTTAATACCTGGCGCTGGCATAGTTGGAGCAGTTGTTGCTGCTGGAGTTGCCGCTAATTTTTTCTTTACAATATCCATGATATTATCTGAAGGTTGAGCGTAAACTACTGCACCTGCACTGGTATCAAAAATATAAGCGTAAGTGTTTTCTTTAGCTACTTCAACAATTGCTGCTTCAGCTCTTTTCAAAATTGGAGAATATAATTCTTCTTTCTTTTTAGCAGCAGATTCTTGAGCAGTTTGTTGAAACTCTTGAATTCTCGCTTCTAAATCTGTTATTTCTTTCACTTTCGCTTCTTTAATTGGATCTGCCATAGCAGCTTGTTGACTTTGATATGCTTGAACTTTTGTCTGATATTCAGAAGTCATCGTTTTCAATTGTGACTCTAAAGAAGCATTGAAATCTTGTAATGTTTTATCTGCTACTTTAATTTCTGGCATAGAGGCCAATAATTCAGCAGAGTTGATGTGGCCAAATTTAGGCGATTGTGCTTTAGATTGCGTAGCTCCTAATAAGCAAAACGCACTTACTAATGTGATTTTAAATAATTTATTCATGGTTGTTTTTATAAAGATGCAATATACAATTTATTTTTTCTTAGGCTCCAAAGTCTTGCCTTTTTCTGATGGTTTTTCGTTAGGTTTAGCGCCAGATTGATCACCAGGCTTGTAACCTAGGGCAATGATGATATCATTACTTTTGTCTAATTTACCACTGGTATATAACATTGTTGCATCTCCAGCTTTATCAAAAATTGCACCATAGGTATATTGTTCAGCATATTTATTTACAGCCTCAAATACTTTATCTTGAATTGGTTTTATCAATTCTTCTCTTTGTTTTGAAAGTTCACCTTGGTATCCAAATTTAGATTTTTGAAATTCTTTCACAAGTTTTTCTTTTTCTACAATTTCATCTTCTCGTTTTTTACGCATGTCATCAGCTAACAATACTTGTTCAGCTTGATAAGATTTATATAATCTTTCAATTTCTGCATATTTTGCATCCACTTCTTTTTGCCATTGGGTTGACAAATCATCTAATTGTAATTGAGCAGCTTTATATTCAGGTATATGTTTTAAGATATATTCTGTATCTACAAAACAAAATTTAGTTTGTGCATTTGCAAATGCTGCAGTCAATAAAAAGAAAATAATTAATAATTTTTTTTTCATGGTATTTAATTTAAATATTAAAACTGTTGTCCGATTGAGAAATGAAACTGCCCTCCATTAGCACCCGGGTTTCCTGGGATTTCGTCAAATCCATAACCATAATCTAAACCTAATAATCCAAATATTGGTAAGAAAATTCTCACTCCAGCTCCTATAGAACGCTTAAAGTTAAAAGGGCTAAAAGATTTAAATGTTGAATAGGTATTTCCGCCTTCAGCAAATACTAATCCATAAATAGTAGCTGATTGATTCATGGTAATAGGATGCCTCAATTCTACCGTAAACTTATTAAAGATAGGCGCTCCAACAGAACCATAATTTGCATAAGGTACTATTGAATTATTTTGATATCCTCTTAAACCAATCACTTCAGAACCTGCTAAATAATCATAACCTGTTAAACCATCACCACCTAATTTAAACCTTTCAAAAGGAGAAACACCAATTTGTTTATTATAATATCCTAAAAATCCAAATTGTGCTTTGGTGTTTAAAACCAAATCTCCTGCAAGTTTTGTAAACATTGACGCATCAAACTTCCATTTATGGTATTCAATATATTTAAACTTTTCAGCTGCACTCACACCTGTATAATCTTTACCAGTGAGTAAAGAAAACGGTGGCGTAAATTGAACAGACAATGAAATATTTGAGCCAGACCTAGGATAAATAGGCTGATCGACAGAGTTTCTTGAAATTACATTCGTAAAACTGATACTTTTTGCTGTACCACTTTTAAATACGAAACCTCCATAATTTGTCAAATCATATTGTTGATATGCTACCGAATTATTAATTAAAAAGAAGTCATCTGGCCATTTTAACCTACGACCCAAACTCATACTTACACCATTGATAATAATTGCAGTACGTTTTGCATCAGTTTTGCTCAACCCATTAGACTGTGTTGTTCTAAATACACTTGCCGTAAAGTAATTTGGTTTTTTTCCTCCCAACCATGGTTCAGAAAAAGACAAACTATAAGATTGGTAATATAAGCCGTTTGTTTGACCACGAACAGATAATTTTTGCCCATCACCTGTTGGTATTGGATCAAATTTTCCTTTGGCCATATTCCTTAATGAGATATTATTTAAAGATAAACCTAAAGTACCAACGGCTCTTCCTCCTCCAAATCCACCAGACATTTCAATTTGATCAGATGGACGTTCAACAACTGTATATACTATATCTACAGTTCCTTTAGCCGGATCTGGTTTTGGTTCAATTCCAATTTTCTCTGGATCGAAATAGCCTAACTGCGATAAATCTCTTTGCGACCTAATGATATCTTGCCTAGAAAATTTTTGACCAGGCTTAGTCCTAATTTCTCGATAAACAACTTTATCATTGGTCTTGTCATTGCCCTTAACAATTACTTTATCAATAGTTGCTTGTGGACCTTCCCTTAAGACTAATTCCATATCAATGGTATCATTGTATACAAGTTTCTCTACTTGTTCAACATTGAAGAAAAGATAACCGTCATCTAAATATAAAGAAGCAACATCTCTGCCACTTTGGTTCATTTCCAAGCGAGTTTGTAAAACTTTCTTGTTATAAATGTCTCCTTTTTTAATACCCAAAATGCCTTTCAACATTTCTGTACTATACTTTGTATTCCCTATAAAATTAATATCTCCAAAATAATATTTAGGACCTTCATGAATTGTTAAATCAATGTTGATGGTCTTATCATCATTTCTATAAACAGAATCGTGCACTATTGCAGCATCTCTATAACCTAACTCGTTGTACTTTTCTATTAACAACGCTTTGTCCTCTTCGAATGTTTTTTCTTGATACTTTGAAGAACTTAAAATATTCCAACTAGATTTTTCTTTAGTTTCTTTTAATGCCTTTTTAATTTTCTTAGTAGTCAAGCCTGAATTTCCGCTAACAGTTATTTTATTAATTTTAACTCTTTGCTTTTTATCAATGATGATTTTTAATAAAACAGAATTTGATAAAATTGTATCTGGAAATTCTTTGATCTCAGTAGTAGCATTCAAAAAACCTTTTTCATAAAAATATTTCTTAATGATATTTTTAGTGTTATTGATTAGGTTATCATTGACAACCTTACCTGAAATTAATTTAATTTTTTCTCTGATTTCGTCTGCTTCTGATTTTTTTATACCACTGAATGAAAACCTTGAAAGCCTTGCGCGTTCTTTTAAAACAATATCAAAAAACATCAAGTTGCCTTCTATTCTAGTGATATTCATTTGTACGTCATCGAATAAACCTTGCTTCCAAAGTTTATGAATTGCACCTGACATTTTATCTCCAGGAACTTGAATTTTATCTCCAACCTCTAAGCCCGTTAATTTAATAAGCGCTGCGTTATCTAAAAACTTTACACCACTAATGGTTATTCCACCAATTTCAAAATCTTTTGGTTTTGAATAGTCTAATTCAAAATTATCTACTTGGCCTGTTGTTCTAATCTGTGCGTTTACTGTACAAATTGTAAAAACAACCAAAGAAATTATTAATAGTATTTTTTTCATAATTATCATTAAACCGAAACCTGCTCACTAGTCTTTCCAAATCTTCTTTCTCTATTTTGAAAATCTACTATTGCTTCATATAAATCTTCTCTTCTAAAATCTGGCCAAAGTTTATCTGTAAAATAAAGCTCTGCATAGGCAATTTGCCATAACAAGAAATTACTAATCCTGTGCTCACCACTAGTTCTGATTAAAAGCTCCGGATCCGGAAAATCTTTTGTAGTTAAATGTGCACTAATGATTTCTTCATTAATATCTGCAATAGAAAGTGTGTCTTGCTTTACTTTATCAGCAATTAATTTAACAGCATTTGTAATCTCCCACTTAGCGCTATAACTCAATGCCAAATGCAAAGTCATTCTGCTATTCCCTTTTGTTTTTTCCATTGCAGCTTGCAATTCTTTAAAACAATTTTTAGGCAATTGCGACAAATCACCAATGGCATTTAAACGAATATTATTCTCCATTAGTGTTTTTGTTTCCTTACTAATTGTTGCAACTAATAATTCCATCAATGCACTCACTTCCAATTTAGGCCTATTCCAGTTTTCTGTGGAAAAAGCATATAATGTTAAATTTTGAATGCCAAGCTCGGCAGCAGCTTCTACAGTATCTCTTACCGCTTTTACACCATTTTGATGTCCAAATACCCTTAGTTTACCTTTTTCTTTGGCCCACCTGCCGTTTCCATCCATGATTATTGCAACATGGCTTGGCAAAGCATTCATTTTTATTTGTTCTTTGCTGCTCATTATTTTCTACTTATAGGTGGACATTTAATTGGCAAAAATGCGTAAGAAAGAGAGATACCAGTAAACATGTAGAAATCTCTTCTGGTATTATCGCCTCGTTGTAAATTTGCTTGACCAATAGACACACCTTGATTTACTTCAGCTGAACGATCTGCCAATGCCGCTGCAACCGCACCATTTGTAGATGTCAACGCTGTTTTGTTTACATAATTACCACTGATATCATCTAGGTAATCTGTAAAAGTATTTCTATATCCTAATTCAAATCCCAAAATAAAATTTCTTTTAAATGAATATTTCAAACCCAAACCAAATGGAATAGCAAAAGATGCTGTTTTGTATTTTTTGTCTGGATTTAAATTGGTGCCTTGCCCTTCTGTTCCCAAATCTCTTAAATTATATGCAATTCCATTGTAACTTGTTTGTGGGTTAAAGGTAAAATAAGAAATACCAGTAATGGCATATGGTGTAAAATTGGTTTTTTTCTGACCTGGTATAAATTCAAAGAAATTGAATTCATATAATAGTGAAAAGTCTGAAATAGCAGACGTAAAGTTCAAATTTCTTAGATTTTGATTGGCATTTGATGAATTTGCATCGTTACCCTGAACTGAAGCCTTTGTAAATGCTAGCTTAAATGAGGTATAACTGGAGTAATTGTACTTTGCAAACAAAGTAGATGCTGCATCGGTAAATTTAAATGGATTTCTAGGGTTAATGTCTCCAATATAACCTGAACTACCCACTAAAGCGCCAAATTCCCACTCCTGCGCAAGTAAATGTTGCGGGAAATAGCACAATAGCAATATAAATAATCCAATTCTTTGGAACATATTCTGTTTAAAAACGCTAAAATAACGAATTAGATTAATTTCTGGTATCTAAACCCCACATCAGTTTGTTGCGAAGTGTACCTAAGTAATTTTCCGAATGTAACCTGATCAAGTTGATTTGGAATGCAGCTTTACGGACCGCTAATTGAACCGTTGATTCTATGGTTTCTGTTCTAGCATCTAAAGTTGCTAAAAAATGAGCACTTCTGCCTTCTACTTCGAATGTAATCACTTGGTTATCAGATATAATTACAGGCCTTACATTTAAATTATGAGGTGAAATTGGTGTAATAACGAAATTTTCAGAACTAGGAAATATAATTGGACCACCACAGCTCAGTGAATACCCTGTTGAACCTGTTGGAGTTGCTACAATTAAACCATCTGCCCAATAAGAGTTTAAAAATTCACCATTCAAATAAGTATGAATAATGATCATTGAGGAGGTATCTTTTTTATGAATGGTCAAATCATTTAATCCATAATTTACACCATTAAATAATTCAATATTTGATTCTAATTTGATTAATGAACGCTTGTCTATGGTAAAGTGCCCTTTTACCAAACTGTCTACTGCAGTTGCTATTTCTGTCTTAGCAATACTTGCAAGAAAGCCTAAACGACCCATGTTAATTCCAATAACGGGTATGCCAGAATCTCGAACTAAAGTTACCGTATCTAGCAATGTACCATCTCCACCAATACTTACTAAGCAATCAACTTGATTGATTAGCTCGTGGTGCTGTGAAAATAATTTTACAGCTGCTGGTAATTTTACCCTTGGAGCAAGGTAAGCGTGAAATGCAGCATATATAGTAATTTCAACTTCATGAGAAAGAAACGAATCTATTAATTGTTGTACATGTTGTATGGCAGAGTCGTTAAACTTTCTACCGTAAATTGCTATTCTCATTTTATATATTTAAATAATTCATCAATGAATTGAAACGATCCATTGAGTCTTCAAATAATTGGTTTTGATTAAAAGATTGTACTACACGATAATTAAATCTTTCAAATGAAAGTATAATACTGGTTAAATCTAATTTATCTATTTTTAGTGTTACTTCTACCTTTACCGAATCTGGTTTAGAACTGATGTATGAGCTGAGGATGTTTGCATCGTTAGATTCCACAATTTTTGCAATTTCTAATAATGAATAATCTCTTTGTCCAACTTCTAAAACAATTACACCTCCTGGATTTGATAGCGAAGTTATTTCCGCAAAAAAACCAACAAATACACTTGGCGTAATTAAACCTAAAAAATTATTATTGTGATCTACAACTGGAACTATGGTAATTCCTAAATTAGACATGATGCCAATGACATCATAAACATGTTGTGTGTTTAAAACCGAAGGGTGTGAAAAAGCCAATTGGTAATCAGCAATTTTTTGATTCAATTTAGCAGAAGCTAAAATTGTTTCTTCTGAAATTAAACCCAATAATTTATTTTTACTTACAACAGGCAAATGCGAAATTTTATAATCTTGCATAATCGCTAAAGCCCTAGCAGTAGCATCTGTAGGCTTTAAAATTGGAATATGTGAGATCAATAAATCGCTTGCTAACATTGTATTTTTAAGCTTTATATACTTGATTTAAAAAATCATTTAATAAGACATTAAATTCTGTAGGCTTTTCCATCATTGCAGCATGTCCACATTTGTCTAGAAAATGTAAAGTAGAATTAGGTAACAATTGATTGAACTCTTCTGCAACAGCTACAGGTGTAATGTGATCTTGATTTCCCCAAATCAAAGAAACAGGAATTTTAATTTTAGGAATATCATTCCTAAGATTATGCCTCATCGCTGATTTTGCCATTGATAAAATTCGAATGACTTTTGATCGGTTGTTTACTACTTCAAATACTTCGTCCACCAATTCTTTTGTTGCAAATTCTGGATCATAAAAAGTATAGGCAACTCTTTCTTTTATGTATTCGTAATTTTCTCTTTTAGGATAAGAGCCACCCATACCCTCTTCATATAATCCTGAGCTGCCTGTCAACATCATGGAATGAACAAATTCAGGATGTTTTAATGTATAAACTAATCCTACGTGACCTCCAAGTGAATTGCCTAAAATGGTAAACTGGTTCAGATTTTTAAATTGCACGAACTTATGTACGTGATTTGCTAATGCCTCCACATTTGCATTCAATAGTGGTAAATCATAAATAGGCAAAAGAGGAATCAGTACTTTGTATTTTGAACTGAACTGATCTGTTACATGTTCCCAATTACTTAATGCTCCAAATAAACCGTGCAACAATAACAATACCGGGCCCTCTCCTTCTTCAACATAAGAAAACCCGCTTTCAACTTTTACATTTAATGCCATATCAAAATTTTACTCTCAGCTAAAATAACAAGAAATCAATTAAATACCTTATTATTTTATTAACAGTATAGAATGATAGTTTTTAAGCTAAAATACTTGTTAATAAAGGGCTAAATTAGTTGATTTTGCTTCAACCAATTGTTCAATATAGACAATCCATGTTCGGATAATATTGATTCTGGATGGTATTGTAAACCCCAAATTGGCAAGTCTTTGTGCATAATGGACATTATTTCACCTTCGGCCGTTTTTGCTGTTAGCAAAAGTGTATCAGGTAGGTTTTCCAAAATCAAAGAATGGTAACGCATTACATTAAAATGTGAAGGTAAACTGTCATACATTGGAGCTGTTAAATTTGTTATTTGACTTGTTTTTCCATGCATGATATTTTTGGCTGGCACTAATGTAGCCCCAAAATACGCTCCAATGGCTTGATGACCCAAACACACTCCAAGTATTGGCTTTTGGTTATGAAAATGCTCAATCAAAGACATTAAAATTCCAGCATCTTTTGGTTTGCCTGGTCCAGGTGAAATTACAATTGCATCAAAATTTAATGCTGAAATTTCTGCTATTGTACATTCATCATTCTTAATTACCATACACGTAACACCTAGTTGCGCAAAATAATCGAGCAAATTATAAGTAAACGAATCGTAATTGTCGAACAATAAAATCAAAGTATTTTAATTTAAGAAAGCAACTGCTTTACCATTGCTGCAATTGATTTTCCATCAGATTTTCCAGCCAATGATTTATTTGCAGCACCGATAACTTTTCCCATGTCTTTAGGATCTGTCACGTTTAATGAAGCAATAATTTCTTTAATGGCAATTGCTAATTCATCTGCAGATAATTGTTGTGGAAGAAACTCTTCTAATACTGAAATTTCTTCTAGTTCTGTCTGTGCTAAATCAGGCCTATTTTGTTGCTGATAAATTTCAACTGAATCTTTTCTTTGTTTGATTTGCTTTTGTAAGGCTTTGGTTTCAGCCTCTTCAGAGAGTTCCTCTTGTGCACCTTTTTCTGTTTTTGCTAATAAAAGCGCAGCCTTAATTGCACGCAAGCCTCTTAGTCTGATATCGTTTTTTGCAAGCATGGCTTGCTTTATTTCTTGATCTACTGTTTGAATTAATGACATAAAATTTTATTTAAGATTTTCTAAAAATAGTACTTGCGTTTGCTTGAGCAGTTGGCATGATTACCATTTCATTGATATTTACATGTAATGGTGTTTGAGTTGCATAGAAAATTGCATCTGCAATATCTTCGGGTCTTAAAGGCTCAAATCCTTCATATACTTTATCTGCACGTTGTTGATCACCTTTGAATCGAACAACTGAGAACTCTGTTTCAACAGCACCAGGATGTATTGCAGTTACCCTAATTCCGCTTGTTAATAAATCTAGCCTCATGGCTTTTGTCAATGAATCAACTGCATGTTTTGTGGCACAATACACATTCCCATTTGCGTATGTTTCTTTGCCAGCAATTGATCCAATATTTACTATATGACCAAATTGTTGATCAACCATCCAATTGCCAACAATTTTGCTAACATACAATAAGCCTTTAACATTGGTATCAATCATTTGCTCCCAATCGGCTAAATTGCCTTTATGTATTGGATCTAAACCCAATGATAATCCAGCATTATTTACTAAAACATTTATAGTTTTCCATGCAGTTGGTAAACCTTCTAAAGCAACGGCAACAGCCTTTTGATCCTGCACATCAAAACACAAATCAATTACTTCAATATTATAAGCTGTTGTCAACTCATTTTTCAATGTATGCAATCTATCTGCTCTTCTTCCAGTAATAATTAGCTGATAATTATTCTCTGCAAAAATATGAGCAGTTGCTTTGCCTATTCCAGATGTTGCCCCAGTAATTAATACAATTTTTTTCATTGAAACTTTTAAAGAATTATTCAAAATAAAATGTAACGCAAATTACCCTCGAAAATAATTTATCTAAGGGTCTAGCATAAATGTGGTCTTCTTTTTTAAGCAAATCGGTTATGCCATGTTGGAATTTAATCTCTGGCGTAAACCTAAAGTATTGATAGTATAAATCCCATCCAAAGCCCCATTCATAGGACAAGCCAGAACTTACTAATTTCACTTTTCTAGTTGCTTCATCAAATGGGTCTTCCCCTTTTGTTACTTTTTTATTAGAAATAACGTCGTAAGAATATTTTAATCCCCCAATGACATAAAATCCAACATTTCTTCTTCGATCTGCTTTTATTTTAACGTCTAATGGAAATTCTACATAGGTAGATTCTATTGATCGAATGGTGTTTTTTCTTTCATCAAGAAAAGTATATTGTAATGAACGATCTACGAATGATAAATTAGGTGTAAACCTTAAATTAACATGTTTATATAATAAAACATCTGCAACTAAACCCAAATTAAAGCCTGGACCAGCTAATGGAGAAATTGCCAAAAGTGAATCTGGTTGATAAAAATTTTCGTTTTTAATTACTTTTAAAGAAGAAGAATTATACCCCATTGAAAAGCCGAAATGGTATTTCTGCCTATCGTATCCAGGGGTATTATCTTGCGCAAATGAACGCAAAACAAAAGTCATTAAAAGCATTAACAATAAAATCTTTTTCAATTTTTTACACCAATATAAATTGAACAAATACCCATACCTAAGATTTTCGCTTCTCGTTTGTCAAAACCAGAACGCTCCATTACTGCTAAAAATTGTTCGCCATCTGGGAAAGCCCTCACCGATTCGGGTAAGTATGTATAGGCCCTTGCATCATTTGAAAAAAGCTTTCCAAATAAGGGAAGTAATTTAAATGAATAGAATTGATATAATTGTTTGATAGGGAATTTTTTAGGGTTTGAAAATTCTAATACCACTAATTTCCCTCCCGGTTTTAACACCCTATTTATAGATGTTAATCCTTTTTCTAGATTTTCAAAATTACGAACACCAAAACTAACCGTTACCGCATCAAAGGTGTGGTCATCAAAAATTAAATTTTCCGAATCACCCACTTGCACTTTCATGCGATGGCCTTCTTTTCTTTTGATAATTTTTTCTTGAGCAATGGCTAACATACCTTCAGAAATATCTACTCCAATGAGCTTTTCTGGATTCAGTTTCGATAAAGCCTCAAATGCAAAATCGCCAGTACCTGTTGCTACATCCAAAATATATTTTGGTTGATCTTTCAATAAACAAGCAATCGCTTTTTTTCTCCAAATGATATCTATTCCTAATGAAAGAAAATGATTTAGAAAATCGTAAGTCTTGGCTATGTTGTTAAACATGCTGGCTACCTCTGTTTTCTTTGAAGCATCTGAGTAATAAGGTTTAATTGGTGTTCCCATTGGACGCGAAAGTACAAAATTTGAAAGAATTTATAGTTATTTAACAAACTTTGCCTGCCATTGGTTTTGTTCTGTCCTTAAAATAACTTGATATACACCAAATGGTAACGTACTCACATCTATTGCCTTTAAGAAATTATTAAAATCTCCTGATTCCTGAGATTGGTAAACAACCCTTCCTATTGGATCGATGATCTGCAAATTGATTTGCTTTACACTTTCTGTTAAAAAAGCAACTTGCAGCATATCTTCTACTGGATTTGGATAAAGACTCAAAGTAGCTTTTGGCTTTTCGCCATTAATTCCAACATTCAAACCGACCAATATTTCATTTGAATAATCAGAAAAACCAACGGCATTTGCACACCTCACACGGAAATAATAAAGCTTTCCAATCTCTAAATTATTGCTCACATATTGTTTGGCATCTGCAGACAAACTAGCAACTTGAACATATTTTAAGTTCAATGAATCTGATCTTTCAATTTTATAAGAAGATTCATTTAAGGCATTGTCATTCCACCTTATTGTTAAACTTGTACCTGCATTTGACAACTTCTTCAAGCCAGTAGGTGCGGCAGGCAAACCATTAGTATAAAAAACACCAATTGCAGAAAACGGCCCTTGTCCACATTCATTTATGGCCTTAACTCTCCAAAACAACTTTTTGTATGAAGGTAAATTTTTAGCCGAAAAATTTCCGGCCATTCCACCAATTACTACCGTATCTAATGCGATATTATTAAATGTGGTGTCATTTGCAACTTGCAATTGATAAGATTTAGCACCTGTTACTGGATTCCAACTAAAACCTGTATTTGGGTTTACATTTACCTGAAATGCAGCGGGAGCAACTAATGTAGCCAATGTGGTAATTTTAGGTGCAATGCTAAATGGAAATATGTTTGCATGAGAAATTGTGTCTGCTGTTGAATTTATTTTTATTGTTTTTAATCCAACAGCAATTCCCTGTGTTGCAATTTTCACAAATGATGTATCACCTGGGTTAATTGGGTTTTTTGAAAATGAACCTGCGGTTGCACCCGAAGGTAATGCGTTTAAAGTCAAATAAATTGGCGCATTAAACGAATTGAAACTTTTCGCAATTACCATCAATTGAATGGTGTCTGAAGCACAATAAGTAGCAAGGTTACTCTTTAACTGTAATTGATAATTGGGCTTGTTATTATTTATAATAACAATTGGCGCATTGTTGATGTCTAAAAATATATTCCCAACTGCATGAACTTTAATTCTACCTAAATTGGTAGTTACATTTGGAATTAAAATATTTTCGAAACCATTATTTGTAGTACTATCTTTTAAAGTAAAAGGAAAAGTTAATCCATTATCAGTAGAAAACATTAAACTAACTTTTTGGCAATTTAATGGACTTGCAGTTGTATTTGCAACATCCCATTTTAATTCTTGCAAACTGCCAGCGTACAAAGTGTCGTTGTAGTTGAAACTACTAACAGTAAAGGGTCCTGCGTTGCTCACCACTTCTATATTCATGTCATCAAAACCAAAAGTGCCAGCCATAGGTTTATTGTCTCGAGCCAATAATCGCATGCGCATATTTCTTGGATAGGTTGGCATTTTTTCTCCTTTAGTTTGGGTATTTGTAATAATATTACTTAAGCGAGGGAAAATACGAGTCGTGTTTTTTACAGGTGGGAAAACCCTAAATGTTGGTGCATTTCCAACGGGATTATTTGGACCTCCTTCTGGACCTAAATCCATTTCTTCCCAATTAAATAACAGTGAATCACCATCGGGATCGTATGCTGAACCAGTTAATTGAAAAGGCGTACTTAAAGGAATTTTGTAATCTGGTCCAGCATTTACAATAGGTTGATAATTTCCAGTAGGTACTTTAACTGGGCAACTGTTACCTGAACTCGTATACATATATGCAAACATTTCATCTAGCGCACTTGCATGAAACAAGCGGTCAGGGACTGTTGTAATTTGATCTGCACCGCATTGTGTGGTATAACCCATTATAGTGGAACCGCCACCTGGTTCATAGGCTGTAGATCCATTTCTGTTTCCAGCACAACCACCAGTAACAGAATTAAAAGTATGGTTAGCAGAAAACTGATGCCCAAGTTCATGACTTAAAAAATCTAAATCAAAAATATCACCCACAGGATTTGGCAAACCAGTAACACCCATTGCTTTTCGACCAGTAACACATACCGAAGCTAAAGATGCAATACCTCCAGGACCAGTACTGAAAGCATGTCCAATGTCATAATTTAAATTACCAATTCTCGCATTTACAGTTGCTTGATTTTCACCTAACATGGTAGAACCACTTTCGTTGGTATATGGATCTGTTCCAGTTAAGAAAATAAGCGTATCTGTTTTAGCAATGATATTGAAATGTACTGCATTTTCTCTTTCATATAAACCATTTACCCTATTAATAGTTGTTACCATTCTGGCTAGGACATCAGCTTTGGTTGGGTTTGCAAGGCCTGTAGATGCCTGTGCGTATTCTACTGTACATGCAATTGCCATTCTGTATGTTCTATAAACAATTTCAATTGCACTGCGATTTTGATAATATTCTTCTAACCTATTTTGATTCTCTTTTAAAAATACATCATCTGCAATTGTTCCACATTCAAATGAAGGCTGTTGATCTGATGGCATATCTTTTGCATAAAAAACGAAATAATTATTTTGATGTTTACTGCTCACTGGATCTATAAATATTCTACCATTTTCAGAAAATATCAATGCATGGAAACCTAAATTACCCACATCTATTTTAACTGAATGCATCGGATTTGCTAAACTAATACCGGTGTATGTTTTAATATTTGGATACTTCAAAGCCAACTCGGGCTCCATCATAGGAGTTTCTATAATTCTAAATTCTTCAAAGTTGCCTTCAGGTAATGGCAAAGACAATACCAAACCCATGTATTTATTTGGATTATTAAAGTCTGAGATTGGCGCTAAAGATAGCGTATGTTTAAGCTGACTATAATCTACAGTTACACTTCTATATTTCAATGGTAATACCGAGGCGTAATGTTGTTTAGTAAATGAATTATTAGACTCTTTCCAATTAATCGCAAATGTCATTACTGGACTTAGCATCAAAAACACAAGCGAAAATCTATTGAGTAGCAATTTTAATTTCATGAGTATCTATTTAAACAATTTACAAATTACAAAAATTATACATTGAAATACTAATATCATAAAAAAGGGCAGCAAAAATGAATTTGCTGCCCTTTTTTATGCTTAATTAATTACTAGAATTTCAAAACTCTTCTCATAAATTGAGCCTGATCTGATTGAATTTTCAAGAAATACATTCCTTTATTCATATTTGACAAGTCAATTTCAAGCTGCATAATTTCAGCAGTTTTTTGAACAAATTGTTGATTGATAATTCTACCCAATTCGTCGGTAATGGTTACTTCCATTTTGCCTTTTAGTGGGCTATTGAAACGTGCAGTAAATTTCTGAGTAGTCGGATTTGGATATACTGCTAATATTTTTTCTGCTGTTTCATTTACAATACCAACTGGCATAGAAACCATTAATTCATTTGAATAGTTTGAAGAACCTACTACATTTACTGCTTTAACTCTATAGTAATAGGTTTTACCAGCTGCTAAATTAGTACTGATATACTGAGTAGCTCCAGATGCCAATGAAGCAACTTGAACAAAGTTAGTATTTACAGAATCTGAACGTTCTACTTTATATGAAGATTCATTTAACGCATTATCTGTCCAACGAATGGTAGCGCTGGTTGCAGTACTTGCCGCCTTGATTAAATTGGTAGGTGCTGTTGGAACTCCATTAGTTGTAAACCCAATGATATCTGAGAACGGTCCAACTCCACATAAATTTCTTCCAGCTACTCTACAATATAATTTGGTTAATTGAGGCAATGCATTCACATTACAAACCAATGTTCCCGCACCAACTACATTTGTATCAATTACAATTAAATTAAATGCAGAATCTGTAGCTATTTGTAATTTATAACCTGTGGCTGCAGTTACAGCACTCCAATTAAACGCTGCGTTTGGTAGTACATTTAATTGCTGTTGAGATGGAGATGTAATAGTTGTGGTTGCCGAAACAGTTCCTAAAACTGTAAAGCTCAACGAAGTATTATTACTAACGGAAACACCTGCACCATTAATTTTAAAAGTTTTAGTTCCGGCTGTTAATCCCTGTGTTGAAATTTTAACATAGGCAGTATCGTTAGGGTAAATTGGATTCTTGCTAAACAAACCAGCTACAGCTCCAACTGGTAAATTAGTAACTGACAATCTAACTGAATCTGCGAAACCTAAAATGCTATTTGCTGTAATACCAAATACTACAGAGTCCGGTGGGCAAACACTATTATTGCTTGTGAATCCTGATAAATTAAATCCAGGTCCTACAGGTGCTATAATCTTAATTGCAGCATTGTTAATGTCAAAGAAAATATTTCCAATAGCTTCAATTTTAATCCTTGCAGTTGAAGTTAATTTATTTGGAACTAAAATTGTTTCTGTACCATCATTTGCAGTACTGTCCACTAAAACATATGGGAAACTCTGTCCGTTATCTGTTGATAATAAAATTCTTACTAGCGAACAATTAACCGGTGCAGCATTCGTATTATTTACATTCCATGCTATCGTTTCTGTTGTTCCAACTAAAAAAGTATCAATGGTATTTGAAGTTGTAATAGCAAAAGGACCTGCACTTGCCGAAACAGAAATATTCATTTCATCTTTACCCGTACCACCTGCATTTGGTTTACTGTCTCTTACCACTAATCTAAACTTCATACTTCTAGCATATGAAGGCAATCTTTCTCCCAAGGTTGTTGAGTTAGCTAATACATTTGATAATTGAGGGAACATTCTAGTTCCTGTGTTTTTAGGCGGGAAAAATCTAAACAATGGCGCATTTAATGTTGCTGAATTGGGTGCACCTTGAGGGCCCAAATCCATTTGTTCCCAACTGTAATTTAATACATCTCCAGAATCTGGATCTGAAGCAGTACCAGTTAATTGGAATGGTGTACTAATTGGAATAGTATAATCTGCACCTGCATTTACTGTTGGTGGATTATTTGTAGTAACTGTTTTTACTGCACAAGCATTTGCTGTTGTAGAAATAAATGCATTGATCTCGTCTAAACTAATTGCATGAAAATATGGGTCACTGTGAAGCGCAATATCATCATTTCCACAAATTCCTGCATAAGCCATAATGGTAGTTCCACTTCCAGGTTCGTATGCAGTTGTCGCATTTCTATTTCCACCCGAACATGATCCTGTTACAGAATTAAAAGTATGATTACCCGCAAATTGATGACCCATTTCATGTGCAACATAATCAATGTCAAATGCATCTGCTACTGGAGAAGGTGAACCTGTTACTCCTTGTGCTTTTCTACTAGCTACGCAAACACTGCCTAACGAAGCAATACCACCACCACCTGTACTGAATACATGCCCGATGTCATAATTAGCTGAACCAATTCTAGCCGTTACTGTTGTTTGGTTTTCAGATAACATCGTACTTCCATTACTATTTGTATATGGGTCTGTACCAGAAACAAAAACGAGTGTATCATTTTTTGCTACTAAATTCATATGAACAGCTACTTCTGTTTCATACACACCATTGACACGATTCATTGAAGTAACCATTTTTGCTAGTGCCTGTGCTTTTGTTGGAGCAGATAGACCTGTTGCTGCTTTTGCATATTCTATTGTACAAGCTAATGCTAAACGATAAACCCTGTAAGTTATAACAGTCGAATTTGCTTTAGTTAAATATTCCTCTACCCTATTTTTATTTTCTAGCTCAAATTGTTCATCTGCAATTGCATTACAATTAAATGTATTTGCCCATGATGGTAAATCTCTTCTATAATAAACGATATAATCATTTGTATTATTTACATATAAAGGATCAATGAAATACCTGCCTTCTGGCGATAATACCATTGCATTAAATCCCATACTTCCAAAGTCTAACTTCGCAATGTGAGTAGGATTCTCAATACCAATTGCAGTGAATGTTTTAATCTCTGGATATTTTGCTGCCAATTCATCTTCCATCATTGGCGATTCCTTAACATAAAAGCTTTCAAAACCACCATAAGGCATAGGCAATGAAATTGCAATACCTTTCACTTTATTTGCTCCAATAATATTTTGAATTGGTGCATTTGCCAATAATTTTTTTACGCCATCGAAATCAAGCTGCACAGTTCTATATTTATCTGGCATTGCTGATTTATATTTTTGGCCTGCAAAATTTTGATTCCCATCATTCCATAATTTTTCGTTAGCATTTGCAATGGCTAAACTATTGAATGAAAAAAATGCAATCAATAAAAGATGTTTAATGTTCAATTTCATAAAAGGTCTAAATTTTTGAAGACCTAATATAGTTTTTTTTGGTAAAAAACAATGAAAATTGAGTTGAAATTGGCTTTTTTTAATACAATTCTTTGCCTGTATTTGATTTAGGTATCAGCTGGTTTAATTTTAGAAGTGCTCTTGCAAGTCGAGTAGCCAAATTAGGCTCGTAAGTAGCTCCTTTATCAAATGCTATAATTACATTAAATGGTAAGTAGTTAATATGATTCATCTGACTTTTTGCTCCATACATTAATTCGAATGGGCTTTCCATTTTTTCTGGATATAACAAAACCCTTTGTGTTGTTTCTACAGAATTGGTGCGCTTAAAATCAACTTTACTAAGGTCTATATTTATTTGTTTTAAATCATCTAAGTAACAAGCATTTCGAGGATCTGATTTTATTGTTAAAACTAAAATGTCTTCAGTGGTAAATGAAACATTGACCACATGGTATTCACAATTATTTTTATTTGCTAAATTTCCTGTGATATAAATAATTGGTTTAAATTTTAATATTTTTTCAATCACCCATGCTTCTGTTTCTTCTTTAGTAGGTTCTTTAACGGGCTCTACCACAACAGGTGCAGGTGCTTCAACCTTTAACTTCGCTTTTTTAACAGGTTTTTTTCTTTGCGAATTTGGAACTTGTGCAAATACGGCATGCACCAAAAAGATAAAAAAAACTGTGTGTTTTAAAAAAGTTTTCATTAATAATTTAATAATTGTTGAATGATTTTACCAACTTTTTCTGCATTCGGCATCATGGTGAATTCTAATTTTGCATTCAACGGAATTGCAGGCAAAGACTCCGAACCCAGCACTTGAACAGCTGCATCTAAAAATTCAAAACACTCAGTAGAAATCCTTCCAGCTAATGCTTGAGCAAATGAATTATTGATTGGCTCTTCTGTTAAAACCAAACACCTTCCATGTTGTTGAACTGAGTTTTTTATAGTTTCGAAATCTATCGGATGAATTGTTCTTAAATCAATAATCTCAACTTGTCCATCGAATTGTTTGGCAGCTGCTTTTGCCCAATAAACGCCCATTCCATAAGTAATAATCGTCATTGATTTTGCTGCAGTTGCTTGCTGTACTACTCTTGCTTTACCTAAAGGAATGATATAATCTTCATCTGGCTCAATGGTTTTAGCTTCTTCAGTTCCTTTTATTTTAGACCAATACAGACCTTTGTGTTCTAACATTACAACCGGATTTGGGTCATAAAATGCAGCTTTCATCAAACCTTTTAAATCGGCTGCAGTTGAAGGATAACAAATTTTTATACCTCTGATATTAGCTAATACTGATTCAACGGAACTTGAATGATAAGGTCCGCCGCTTCCATATGCGCCAATCGGAACACGAATGATTGCAGATACTGGCCATTTACCATTTGATAAATAACAAGACCTAGCTACTTCTGTAAATAATTGATTCAAACCTGGCCATATATAATCTGCGAATTGTACTTCTACAATTGGTTTCAAACCAACTGCAGACATTCCCACAGTACTACCTATAATAAATGCTTCTTGAATGGCTGTATTAAACACCCTGTTATCTCCAAATTTTTGTGCAAGTGTAGCAGCTTCTCTAAAAACGCCGCCCAATCTGGCGCCTACATCTTGTCCATACAACAAACATTCGGGATGTTTTTGCATCAACTCCTGTACTGCAAACAAAGCCGCATCAACCATTAATGTTATTGGTTTTCCTGCTCCTTCACGAGCACCTTTTTCTTCCGTAATTGGTGTTGGTGCAAAATCATGTGTAAATAAATCTGAAGGACTAGGATCTTCTGCTAACAATGCTTTGGCATA
Organism: Sphingobacteriaceae bacterium; assembly: GCA_024645045.1. Lineage (GTDB taxonomy): Bacteria > Bacteroidota > Bacteroidia > Sphingobacteriales > Sphingobacteriaceae > CAIKLP01. The sequence continues at coordinate 54,395 of JAHEGO010000002.1, read as the reverse complement.
ATCTGCTTTTACCAATGTGATTGCTGCATTTTCTAAATCTGTTATAACTTGTGGAGTAATTCCTTGTGCTGTTAATTGTGATTTTAATTTAGGGTATGGATCTCTTTTTTCGGCAGCTGCTAAATCATCTCTATACCATTCTTTTCTTACACCAGATGTATGGTGATTTAAGAGTGGAACTTTTGCATGAATTAAAAATGGTCTACGTTCTTTTCGTATCAATGCTATAACTTCACGAATGGTTTCATAAGATGCCTCAAAATCAGTTCCATCAATACTTCTGGTCTCTATTCCCTTAAACCCTTTTGCATATTCAGCCGCATCCATCGCTCTAATTTCTTTTGCACTTGCTGAAATATCCCATTCATTATCTTGAACTAAATATAATATAGGCAACTGTTTCAATGCCGCCATTTGAAAGGCTTCGGCTACTTCACCTTCTGTAATACAAGCATCTCCTAAAGAACAAACCACTATTGGTTTTTCAGGTAACAACGCTGCTATTCCAGTTTTTTCTTTGTATTGAATACCCATGGCAACTCCAGTTGTAGGAATTGCTTGCATGCCTGTAGCAGATGATTGATGAGGGATTTTTGGCATATCATCTCTTTTCAAACTAGGGTGACAATAATAGGTTCTCCCACCTGAAAAAGGATCGTCTTTTTTAGCTAATAATTGCAACATTAATTCATAAGGTTGCATGCCTATACCTAATAACATGGCATCGTCGCGGTAATATGCTGATAAGAAATCTTGTGGTTTTAATTGCAATGCCAATGCTAATTGTATTGCCTCATGCCCTCTAGAAGTTGCATGTACATATTTTGCTGTTACTTCTTTATTAGCTTCATATAACTCCGTCATTGCTTTTGCAGTGCATAACAACGACCAAGCTTTTAGTAAAATATTTTCAGCAACTGTATTTGGAATTTTATTTGAATTAGACATTGATTAAATACCCTTTATAAGCCAACAAATTTAAACTTTTTGTGCAATAATATGGGTATTGAAACAAACAATTGAATCAATTAAAAACATTGATATTCAATCAATTAAATCAAATATGCTATTTTGACTTAAATTGATTGATGGCATTAATCGTAAAATCAGATAAAACCAAACGACCACTCATGCCTGCACGTTCAATGAGCAACTCGTCCCAATGTTCGGTACCAGCCCACGCCACTTGCTTTAACATTTGCATGGCTTCTGGATTACTTGCCGCTAATTTATTGGCTAAATTCATAACAGCATGATCCAATGCTTGCACTGAATCATGCACTTCTGCATAGAGCCCTTTTTCTCTAGCCCATGCAGCACTTTGCCATTCGCTTGCATTGATAGCTAATTGACAAAATGCTGCTGAACCTACTTTTCTTTCAACTGCAGGACCAACTACAAATGGACCAATACCCACCGCCAACTCACTCAATTTAACGGCTGCATGACTTGATGCAATGGTATAATCGGCTGCCGATGCGATACCGACGCCACCGCCCACTGCTTTGCCTTGCACTCTTGCAATAACAAATTTAGGTGCTTTACGTATAGCATTAATCACACTTGCAAAACCAGAGAAAAAAGTAATACCAGTTGGTAAATCTTTGATAGCTATTAATTCATCAAAACTTGCACCTGCACAAAAAGCTTTTTCACCTTCACTTTTTAATACAATTACTTTTACCACTTGATTCTTTCCAGCTTGTTCAATTTCTGCTGCTAACTTTCTTAATATTTCACCTGGCAAAGAGTTACTTTGCGGATGAAAAAAATTAATGGTTGCGATGCCATTATGAACTTCGGTTTTTACAAATGCTGATTGATCCATTATCATCTTTAATTGAATTAACCAAAGATAAAAAAAATCAAATTCTGCCAAGCATCTATTTTTAATTCGGCAAGTTAGAGTTGCTCTTATCTCCGTTATTGTCAAACCTAGCCCTAGCCAATCTTCCTTTTAATCTGCTCAATGCTTCTGCAGTCATGCCTAAAAATGTAGCAATCATGTATTGAGGTATTTCTTGAATTACTTCGGGTCTCATTTCTTTTAGTCTTAAGTATCTTTCGGCTGGAGAGTCGTTGACCAACATAGAATTTAAATCCATGATGAAATTTAAATTTTCTTCTAGCAGTTTTCTACTTAAATTTTGAAAGTGCGGAATACGCTCATAGATTAGTTGTAAACTATGATAAGAAATTTGATAGAGTGTTACATTAGTTTTTGCAGACAAAACCCTGTTGGAAGGTTTTTGTTTATAAAAACTTTGGTACTCTGAAAAGAAATCTGACGGGAAGAAAAACTGCTCGTGAATTTCTTTGTTGTTAACCATTAAAATTTGCATGACTACTCCTTCTAATAAAAAGTAAGTGTGATTGCAAACCTCGTCAAACCCTTTAATTACTTGACCTTTACTGTAGTTAACCAATTCAAATTGTTTAACTACAAATGCTAATTCTTCTGCTGTTAGTAATACGTTTTCGTTGATAAAACTAACTAGTACATTTTCATTTTTCATACGTTGTAATTTTTATTTTTTAATTAATAAAAAACAAACTACAACTTTTTAAAAGCAATGAAATAGTATGAGCGAGCACATAAACATGTACAGGGCTAATTAAACAACATATGGCTAGTTGTCGATTCTTTTTTTGATCATGGTTAAGATGGTTGCAATGGCAACCGTTTCTCCCGTTTCATCATAAACATCAACCAAGAATTTTACAATACCTTTTGCCACATCTTGTTCATCTCTTTTTTCCTGATTGAGTTTTTCTTTAACAGTTAGTCGAACACCAATGGTCATACCAGGGTAAACAGGTTTCGTAAAACGGCATTCGTCTAAGCCGTAATTCAATAAAACCGGGCCTTTCTTTGCATCTACAAATAAACCCGCTGCTGCAGAAAGAATAAAATATCCATGCGCTACACGACCATTGAAAATTGTTCCTTCTAAAGAAGTAGCATCAGTATGTGCGTAGAAATGATCCCAACTTACATTGGAAAAATTAACAATATCGGCTTCTGTAATTGTTCTTTTTGCAGTAATGACAGTTTCTCCTATTTCTATATCCTCAAAGTGTTTACGAAAAACATGTACCTCTTTTTCTTTTTGAACTGCACCAATTTGGTATTGATTTGTAATGGCAGTTAACATAGTTGGAGAACCTTGAATTGCGGTACGCTGCATATAATGTAACACGCCTCGTTTACCACCCATTTCTTCTCCGCCTCCGGCTCTACCTGGCCCACCATGTGTTAACAATGGCATTGGCGAACCATGCCCAGTGCTTTCTTTTGCGCATTCATTATTCAAGACTAAAATTCTTCCATGATAAGAAGCAGCACCCACTACAAAATCTTTAGCAACTTTTTGATCATTTGTTACAATTGAACAAACCAAACTTCCCTTACCTAATTTACTCAAAGCAATGGCATCTGATAAATGTTGATATGGCATAATGGTACTCACTGGACCAAATGCTTCTTCCTGATGACAAGCCAAGTTTTCAAATGGCTTATGATTCACGAATAACATGGGCGACATAAATGCACCTTTGTGTTGATCTGCACCAATTACGCTGACTTCATCTAAATTTCCATAAACTAATTCTTGCGATTGTTGTAATAATTTTACTTTTTCTTTTACATCGTTCAATTGCGCTAAACCAGCTAGCGCACCCATTCTAACACCCTCTACTGAAGGATCTCCAATTGTAGTACTAGCAAGTCTTTTAGATACTGCTTGCTGCACTTCTTCTAATAAGTTTTCTGGAACAATTATTCTTCTTACTGCAGTACATTTTTGACCTGCTTTAACTGTAATTTCTTTGGTTACTTCTTTAACAAACAAATCAAATTCAGGCGTTCCAGGAATCGCATCCGGTCCTAAAATTGCTGCATTCAAAGAATCTGCTTCCATATTGAATGGAACAGATTCTGAAATAATTCTTGGATGAGATTTTAAATTAGCGCCAGTATGTGCTGAACCTGTAAATGTGACTACATCTTGTGAACCAACGAAATCTAATATCCCATTTGCAGAACCACAAATTAATTGCAAAGCTCCTTCAGGTAAAATTTTACTGCTCACAATTTCCCTCACAACCACTTCTGTTAAAAAACAGGTAACAGTTGCGGGCTTTACAACAGCAGGCATTCCAGCCAATAAATTAACTGCAATTTTCTCTAACATTCCCCATACTGGAAAATTATACGCATTGATATGTATTGCAACTCCTTCTTTAGGCACACAAATATGGTGTCCATTAAATGTGCCTGTTTTAGATAGTTTTGCTAATTCACCATCCACATAAAAAGTTTCATCAGGAAATTGTTTTCTTAAACTTGCATAGGCAAATAAATTTCCAATTCCTCCTTCAATATCAATCCAACTATCAATTTTAGTTGCTCCTGTTGCAGCACTAATTTGATAGAATAAATCTTTTTTCGCTAACAAATGAAAAGCCAATGCTTTTAACATGTTTCCACGTTCTTGAAAGGTCATTTTACGCAAAGCAGGTCCACCGGTATTTCTACCATAGTTTAACATCAAGTCAAAGTCAAGCCCGCTAGCATCCGCTAGGTATATCGCTTCGCCCGTTATAGCGTTAAATAATTCTGTACCTTTTCCTGTTCCCTTAACCCATTGCCCAGCAATATAATTTTCTAATTGTTGCATTTTTATTTTTTTGAATTCCAGGTTTTATAAATTTCTTGTTGTGTTGGCCTGTCGGGTTCTACCGCGCGTAAAGGCTCACATTCTTTTAACGTTTCAAAACAGTCTTTTGGTAAGCGTTGATACAATGCAGTACCTTCTGTTTTCCATGCAAGCATTTCATCGCTTACCTCTTTAATTGCTTTTGCCGGATTACCCACAATCACTTTTCGATTTGCAGTTTTGGTATTAGCCGCAACAAATGACAAAGCCCCTACAATACATTCATCTCCGATAACCGCATGATCCATTATAACTGCATTCATTCCTATCAATGAATTCTTTCCAATTTGTGCACCATGAATGACAGCACCATGCCCAATGTGCGCACCTGCTTGTAACACAACGGTTGCTCCAGGAAATAAATGTATAGTGCAATTTTCTTGCACATTGCACCCATCTTCAATTATAATTTGACCCCAGTCGGCTCTAATTGCTGCACTAGGACCAACATAAACATTTTTACCAATAATTACATTTCCAGTTACCGCTGCCAATGGATGAATGAAAGAACTTTCATCAATTACTGGACGATAACCATTAAATTCAAATATCATTTATTTAATATTAACGTTTTCAATAATGACTGCATAACCTTGACCTACACCGATACACATGGTTACGAGTGCATATCTTTTATTTTGCTCTTGCAATTCTATAGCCGCTGTATTTAAAATTCTAGCACCAGACATTCCAAGTGGATGACCCAATGCAATCGCGCCACCATTGGGATTTATCCTTGGATCATTTTCTGACAAACCCCAAGAACGAATACATGCAATACTTTGAGCAGCAAATGCCTCATTCAATTCTATGATATCCATATCTTGTATGCTAAGACCCGCTTTTTGCAAAGCCATATTACTAGCCGCTACAGGTCCAATACCCATGATGTTCGGCATCACTCCAATTACACCCATCGAAACAATTTTTGCTTTGGGTTTTAATTGATATTGTTGTACTGCTTTTTCTGATGCGAATAGAATTGCAGCAGCCCCATCGTTAAGTCCTGATGCATTTCCAGCAGTAACTGTGCCTTCTTTTCTAAACGCAGGTTTTAATTTCGCTAAGCCTTCAAGGCTTGTTTGTGCTTTGATGAATTCGTCTTCAGCAACCAAACGTGTTTCTTTTTTTTGATGAACTGTAACTGGTACAATTTCTTTTGCGAATCGACCATTTGCCCTAGCAGCAGCAGCTTTTTGTTGCGATCTTAAAGCAAACTGATCTTGGTCAGCTCTTGAAATTTGATGTAGGTCAACTAAATTCTCTGCGGTCTCTCCCATTGGATCAACGCCATATTGCGACTTCATTGCTGGATTGACAAACCTCCATCCAAATGTACTATCTGCCAATTCTGGATTTTTACCAAAAGCAGTTTCTGCCTTAGATAAAACCATTGGTGCACGAGTCATATGTTCAATTCCACCGGCAACCATTAAATCTGCATCGCCTGTCATGATATTTCTAGCGGCATCCATACTTGCTGAAAGTCCAGATGCACACAGTCTATTTACAGTAATCCCAGGAACAGTAACAGGCATGCCTGCTAATAACAAAGCCATTCGCGCTACATTTCTGTTATCTTCGCCTGATTGATTTGCACAACCCATAATGACATCATGAATTGCCGCTTGATCAATACTTGGATTTCGTTGCATTAATTCTTTGAGCACAATTGCAGCCAAATCATCTGCTCTAACTGCAGATAAGGCGCCACCAAAACTTCCAATTGGTGTTCTAACACCGTCAATGATATAAGCTGTTTTTAAAATATTTTCCATTACCACTCTTTTGATGTTCTATATACTGTTCCTTTGAATAAAGCAACTTTTACGTTTTCTTGATTGATTATTTCGATGTCATAAATCGCAAACTTGTTGCTACAGTTTTTTTCTATTGCAATTGCAGTTAAAACATCTCCGCATTTTACTGGATGAATATGCGAAATACTCGTTTCAATAGACATACTCAAACGCCCATGTGCATTAGATGCAAAGGCAAGCGCAGAATCTGCTAATGAATAAGTGATACCTCCATGGGTAACAGCTAAGCCATTGGTCATTTCTTTGCGCACAGTCATTTGCAATTTTGAAAAAGCTGGCTTTGCATCAAGCACTTCAATGCCTAACCACTGACTAAAAGCATCTGCTTCCATCATTTGCGCTACAATTTCTTTTGCTTTATTTTGGCTTTCCATCTTTTGTAATTAATTAAAAAAACGGCGATTTTCTCGAACCATTTGTTTCAATAAAACACTTGGCCTATATCTTTCATCACCATATTCGAAACTCAGTTCTTCTAAATTTTCTAAGATACTTCCAAAGCCTAATTCTTCTGCCCAATGCAATAATCCTTTAGGGTAGTTAACTCCTTTAAGCATGGCTAATTCAATATCATCCTTAGAAGCAATTTGAAAATAAAGCGCATCGATGGCTTCATTAATTAATAATGAAATAATTCTAGTGAATATGTATTCGCCTAAAACTTGGTCTTTATTAGGAGTCAATGGTGTTGCACCTTCTCGGTAATCATAAAAACCAATTCCAGATTTTCTTCCAAATCGATTTGCTTCAAATAATCTTTTCTGTGCTATTGAAGGTTTAAATTTATTGTCGTAAAAAAACTGGGTCCAAACAATTTCAGTCACCCTGTAATTCACATCATGACCAATAAAATCCATCAATTCAAATGGTCCCATTTTAAACCCACCAAACTCTTTCATCGCCCAATCGATGGTTGCAATATCTGCTATGTTTTCTTCCATTATACGAATAGCTTCGCCGTAATATGGCCTAGCAATTCTATTGACAATAAAGCCTGGGGTGTCTTTACAAACTACCGCCGTTTTACCAATGAAATTAACAAATGAAGATGCGTCTAGTATGGTATCTGTTGATGTTTGTATTGCAGGAACAATTTCTACCAAAGGCATTATTGTAGCCGGATTAAAAAAATGTAAGCCAATTACCCTTTCAGGAACTTGACACGCTGCAGCAATAGATGCGATCGAAAGCGAGGAAGTATTCGTAGCCAATACACAATCTTTTCTAACTATTTTTTCTAGCTCAGCAAATACCTGTTGTTTAATTTGCAAATCTTCTACAATTGCTTCAATGATTAAATCACATGCATTTAAAGATTGAAAAGAAGATTGGAACACAATTTTATTTTCGATAGACAAAGCTGCCTCTGAAGTGATTTTTTGCTTAGCAACTAATTTATCCAAAGATTCTTTAAAATTATCTTTCGCAACATTGATGGCCACAGGATTAGAATCATAAACATAAACGTCTAAACCCGCAGTAGCAATGACTTGCGCAATGCCTGTGCCCATTGCACCTGAACCAATAACACCAATTACTTTAATCATAATTTTATTTACCGATGAAGTTTGCTTTTCTTTTTTCTAAGAAGGCGTTAATCCCTTCTTTATTATCTATTGTATTAGCAGCTGCTAATTGTAAGGTCTCTTCTATTTTCAATTGCTGATTTAAATCGGAAGATAAGGAAGCGTTAAGTGCTCTTTTAGTTAATCCAAATCCTTTCGTTGGCATTGATGCTAATTTTTCTACTAATTTTTGTGTAGCAACAGCAAATTCTTCTGCAGGATAAGAAGCATAAATCATTCCCATTTGCACAGCTTGAGCAGCCGATACTTTCTCAGCCAAAAACATCAATGCTGTTGCTCTTTGCATTCCTATTAACCTTGGTAAAAAAAATGTTCCGCCACTGTCTGGAATTAACCCAATGTTTGAAAATGATTGTATAAATGAAGCATTTTCAGCAGCAATTACAATGTCGCATGCTAGTGCAAGATTAGCGCCCGCTCCTGCCGCAACGCCATTCACTGCAGCAATTACAGGTTTTTCTATGTTTCTTATTTTTAATACAATTGGATTATAATGTTCTCTTACAATTTGATCAATTGGCAATGCATCTTTTGCAATTGCTTCGGCTAAATCTTGGCCAGCACAAAAAGCCCTTCCCGATCCGGTCAATACAATTGCTCTTACAAGGTCATCTGTTTCGCAAACAGCTAATACTTCTTGCAATTCTAAAGCCATTTTTCTGTTGAAAGAATTCAAAACATCTGCTCTATTTAATTCAATTGTTGCAATGCCGTTCGAAATATTAAAATTGATGTGTTCCATTAAATACATTTAAAATAATCGAATGTTTCTAAGCAATCATTGCATTTCATCAATGACTTACATGCTGTAGATCCAAATTCGCTGATTAGTTTTGTGTTTTCGCTATTGCATTGAGGACATGCAACATTCATTGGTCCCTCAGTTAACAATGCACCAACGCGTTGCTTTGTATGCAACTGTGGAGGTGCGATGCCATATTCTTTTAATTTTAATTTAGTTTCTTGAGTCATCCAATCTGTTGTCCAAGAAGGATGGTATTGCATGATAATTTTGAAATTATCAAAGCCTTCTTTTCGCAAACGTTGATCAATATCCATTTCCATCACACGCATTGCAGGGCAGCCAGAATAGGTAGGTGTAATAGTGATTTGCAAAACTTCATTATCCCATAAAATATTTCTAACCACACCTAACTCCACTAAACTAATGACTGGAATTTCTGGATCTGGAATTTCGTTGAGTATATCCCAAATAAAAGAGACTTCATTTGAATTAATTTGATTCATTTATTTCGCTCTTTTATTTTTGATTTTTACCATTTCACACCTGGAAAAGAACGATGTACATATTGCATTTCAGCTAATAAAAAACCTAAATGTTCTGTATGTACGCCTTGCTTCCCTCCTTTTTGCATAAAAATATTCGTTGGAATATCCATGCCTGCGTTTTGCATTATACTCGCTACATGGTTATCGAACTGTGCTTTGATCGCATTCGAATCAACAGCAATTCCTTGTGCTACTAATGCTATCTCCGTTTCATCTTGCTCAAATAATTCATCGATAAAACACCATAATTGATTCATGGCATTTTTTAAACGCATGGCACTCTCGGTTGTTCCATCACCTAATCGAATCATCCAATTACCTGAGTGTCTTAAATGATAAGTTGATTCTTTTAAAGTTTTAGCAGCAATGGCAGCAAGTGTTTCATCTTTACTGTTGAGTAAAGCTTGTTGAAAATAAAAATCATAAGTGTCGAACAAAAACTGTCTCAACATTAGGAATGCAAAATCAGTATTTGGTTGTTCAACTAATAATACGTTTTTATAATCTCTTTCTGAACGAAGAAAAACTAAATCATCTTCTGTTTTATTTTCACCTTGAATAGACGCAGCATAAATGTACAATGAATTTGCAGCACCTATTAAGTCCAACGCAATATTTGAACATGCAATATCTTCTTCTAAAAAAGGCCCCTTACTGCTTTGTTCAGATAATCGATGACCCAGAATTAATTGGTTATCGGCAATCTTTAAAATATAATTAAACAATGAATTGTTTTGGCTCATAAAAATTACATGTGAGTGATGCCTTCTGGCACAGTATAAAAAGTTGGATGACGATAAACTTTATCGTTTGATGGTTCAAAAAATGGACCTATATCTTCTGGTGAAGACGCTACAATTGCTGAAGCTGGTACTACCCAAAGGTTTGTGCCTTCATTTCTTCTGCAATATAAATCGCGTGCATTTTGCAATGCCATTTCGTTATCGTGTGCATGCACAGAGCCTGCATGCTTGTGTGGTTGGCCTGGTTTACTTTGAATAAACACTTCCCATAAAATTCCTTGTGAATCGTTCATAATTTATGCGGCTTTATTTTTATTAATTTTGGCAGCATGAGCATTTGCAGCTTCGCGTACCCATGCACCTTCTTCATGTGATTTTATTTTTGCAGCAATCCTTGTTTTGTTACAAGGGCCATTGCCTTTCACTACAGTCCAAAATTCATCCCAATTTATTTCACCAAAATCATAACCGTTTTTAGCGTCATTCCATTTAATGTCTTTATCAGGAACTATTAATCCGATTTTTTCAACTTGCGGTACTGTTTGATTTACAAATCGCTGACGTAATTGATCATTGGTTTCTCTTTTGATTTTCCACTTGATTGCTTGTGCTGAATTCGGAGATTCTTCATCACGCGGACCAAACATCATTAATGAAGGCCACCACCATCTATTCAAAGCATCTTGCGCCATTTCCTTTTGTGCTGGTGTGCCAGCAGCAAGAACAGTCATGATTTCATAACCCTGTCTTTGATGAAAACTTTCTTCTTTACAGATACGAACCATTGCTCGTGAATAAGGACCGTATGAAGTACGTTGCAACATTACTTGATTCATAATTGCAGCACCATCTACTAGCCACCCAATGGCACCCATGTCCGCCCATGTTAATGTTGGGTAATTAAAAATACTTGAGTATTTAGCAGCACCCGTGTGCAATTGATATAGCATTTCTTCTCTGCTAATTCCCATTGATTCTGCTGCAGAATACAAATACAAACCATGTCCTGCTTCATCCTGTACTTTAGCAAGTAGTACCATTTTTCTTCGCATACTTGGCGCACGGGTAATCCAATTCCCTTCGGGTTGCATTCCTATAATTTCAGAATGTGCATGTTGTGATATTTGACGAATTAAATGCTTTCGATATTGTTCAGGCATCCAATCTTTAGGTTCAATCATTTCATTCTTAGCAAGCTTTGCTTCGAAATTTTCAATTAATTGATTTTCATCTAATTTTAAGCTATTCATAGAATCTATTATTACTATACAAATTTAACATTTTTTGGGTAATCAAAGCATCATTTTGACCACCTATAGCTAAACAAAAAAGGCGAATTATTGTTCAATAAGGGATCTTATTTATATTTTAGCGGCAAATTAATCCAAATGGCAAAATTTCATCAATTAACAATCAATGATATCCGTCAAGAAACGGCAGATTGTGTTAGTATATCATTTCAAGTTCCAGCTGCTTTACAAGCAGACTATCAGTATATTCAAGGTCAATATGTTACCTTGAAATTAACAGTTAATGGCGAGGAAATTAGACGTTCTTATTCATTATGCAGTAGCCCAGTTGCTGATAATGAACTGAGAATTGCAGCCAAAAAAGTGTTTCAAGGTAAAGGTTCAACCTATTTAAATGAACAAGTAAAAATTGGAGATCAAATGGAAGTGATGACTCCAATGGGTACTTTTCACTGTCCTTTAGCTGCAGAAAATGAAAGAAATTTTGTTTTGTTTGCCGGCGGTAGCGGAATTACACCAATGCTTTCCATTATCAAAACTGTATTAAAACAAGAACCAAAAAGTAAGCTTAAATTATTTTATGCGAATCAAAATGAGTCTGCAATTATTTTCCATAACGAATTAGCAGAATTAGCAAATTCACATAGTAACTTAACCATCTACCATATTTTAGATCAAGCGGCAAACAATACGCCTGCTTTGCTTCAAGGCATTATGACTAAAGAAAAAGTAGCTGCTTTAATTGAAAACTACATTGGATTAAATGAAGCAAATGAATTTTTCATTTGTGGTCCTGGACCAATGATGAAAAATGTTGAAGACACTTTAATATCTCTTGAAATTCCTAAACCACAAATACATTTAGAATACTTTAATGCGAGCATAGAAGCGGTTGAACAAGCAATTGCAAACAATGTGTCTTCTGAAAATGTAAGCGCTCAGGTTACTATTTTATTAGATGGAAATGAGACAACGATTACCTTAGATACAACTGGAGAAAGCATTCTAGACGCAGCCATAGATGCCGATTTAGATGTTCCATTTGCATGCAAAGGCGCTGTATGTTGTACTTGTCGCGCAAAAGTGTTAGAAGGAAAAGTAAAAATGGATGCCAATTTTGCATTAACAGAAGACGAAGTAGCAGAAGGATATATTTTAACATGTCAAGCACATCCAATTACTGAAAAAGTAATTGTTGATTACGATGTATAAGTAAATATAACAATGAAAAAAAATATCATCATTACAGGAGCTAGCAATGGCATTGGCTTTGAGACAGCTCTCGAATTATCAAAAGATGAAAATAATTTTATTGTTGCAATTGGAAGGTCTTTAGAAAATCTAAAAAGATTACATACCATTGGAAAACAACTCAACCCAGATTGTCAAATTTTACCTGTACAATTTGACATTGTTAGTGGTGATTACGAGCAAGGCTTGATTCCTTTCTTAGCTCAGAAAGTTGGAAAAATAAATATCCTCATCAACAACGCAGGAACACTAATCAACAAGCCATTTTTAGAACATAGCGCAGAAGATTTTTACAGCATGTTTGAAAGCAATGTTTTGGGTCATGTAAAAATGATTCAAACCATTGTCCCAATTATGGAAAATGATGCCCATATTGTTAACGTTGGAAGCATGAGCGGGTTTCAAGGGAGTGAAAAATTCTCAGGCCTAAGTGCCTATGCTGCTAGTAAATCTGCATTGCACAGCCTAACTGAATGTCTAGCTATTGAATTAAAAGAACACAGTATTCATGTAAATGCCTTAGCTTTAGGTTCTGTTCAAACCGATATGTTAGAACAATCTATGCCGGGAATTAGCGCAGGAACCATGGCTTTTGAAATGGGGAAATTTATTGCTGATTTTGCATTACACTCAGGAAAAGTAATGAATGGGAAAATCATTCCAGTTGCTTTAACAACTCCTTAATTTTTATTTGCAATAATTATTTTCCAAGCAGTTAATACATCATCATCGTCAAGCAATGCAGCAATTTTTTGATGCAGTATTTTTTTGTCATCAATTTTAAATTCGTTGATCTCCGTATCGGAAATTACTGGTACTTGTTCTACGTTTCCTAATTTTCCTAAATGGTTTCCTGATAAAATTGTAGAGTTCCTGAATTCGTATGGAATTTGGTCTACTCCTATACCCATTGTTGTTAAAGGCTTTGCGACTTTAAATAAACTATCTTGGGTAATTCTTGCATACCAATCACCACCAAGTCTTGCAACTTGATTAATTTTAAATGGATCTATTTTCCCTTCCGCATCTAATATGTTTTCTGCGATGTGGATTTTAATTATTTCAGCAATTACCAAATTGCCTGCACCTGGCGCATCACCCAAAGCAATTACTTCTTTAACTATGCACTCCATTTGAACTGGCGATTCTTTTACTCTTGGCGGCTTTACTAAATCAGATGTCAAAGCAGTAAAACCAGCCTTTACAAACTCGTCTACTCCTTTAGGGTAATCAGTGCTTGCTAAAGACATTTGTTGTACCATCTCATAACTCACCATATTAATTACACACTCTTTTACTTGTAAAACATTTTCGAGTGTATGTTTGGATGAGTTATCTCGCACTCTTTTTGCAGGTGAAAATATCGCAATTGGTGGATTTGCACTAAACATATTGAAAAAAGAAAATGGACTCAAATTAATGGCGCCGTTTTCATCAATCGTACTAACAAATGCAATTGGCCTAGGTGCAATAGCACTTTGCAAGATCATTTGTGTTTGCGTAGGACTTAAATCTGCTAGTAAGTGCGATATCATATTATTGTTTTTTCAATTTTAAAATAGAGAAATCTGAATCTGCTTTTCTGATGGTATTACTTAATATTCCTAAGCCAGTAATTTCCATTTCCACAACATCTCCATCTTGTAACCACTGGGTTTTAGCATTTGGATCATTCAATAATTTTGTGCCATTTAATTCTAAGAAACAACCTGTTCCTACTGTTCCAGAACCAATTACATCGCCAGGTAGGATATCAACACCATAAGCACACCTTTCAATAATTTCGGCAAAGGTCCAATCCATATCCGACACATTTCCTTGCGAAACTTCTTGGCCATTTACCCAACATTTCATTGTTAAGTTATAGTTATTGCCTTCGTGCCCAGGCTTAGCAGGAACAAGGTATTCAGCCAATTCATCTGGTGTTACTAACCATGGACCAATTACAGTAGAAAAATCTTTTCCTTTTGCTGGACCTAAGTTTAATAACATCTCTTCCATTTGTAAGGTTCTTGCACTCATGTCATTCATAATCATGAATCCTGCGATATATTCATCGGCATCTTTTGCTAAAACATTTCTACCTTTTTTACCAATAACAATTGCAATTTCTAATTCAAAATCTAATTTCTGAAAATGATCAGGCATGCAAACAATTTCGCCAGGCCCTTGAATTGCATTGTGATTGGTAAAATAAAAAATTGGATATTGATCAAATTCTGGAATCATTGCAACCCCTCTGTTTCTGCGTGCTGCAGCAACATGCTGACGAAAAGCATAACCATCTCTACAAGATGTTGGATGAGGAACCGGTGCCAATAATTCGAAAAACACTTCTTCCTTCGCATCCAATTCACCTGACAATATTTTTGCGCTAATTGATTTTGCTCTATCCATTAATTCCACTCCGCCAGCTAAAAATTCACTCATCGTATGCGGAATTAATTTATCACATGAATGTAAATTATATATATGACCTTTTGCAAAAACACCCAACTGTTCTGCGCCTTCTGTTTGATAGGAAACTAGTTTCATAGTTGTATAGATTAATTATATTCAAATCTATAAAAAAAGCGTGATTTAGCTGTATAAAAGGGAATTTTTTAAAATGAGCATGGAATGTTTATCTTCGTATAATCTAGAGTAAAATGATGAGGCTATACGCTAAAACCAAAAAAATCAAACAGATTGAAAATAATTTTAGAAAAGCATTGCTTGCTAAAATTGTTTTCGCCCAGTATTCTTTCTAAAGAAAAATCTCAAATTCATCATTTTTTATTAAATTCAACCCAAAATAAGCTTATATATTTATGCCTATATATCATCAATTAGGGCAAATTCCGAAAAAACGACACATCGTTTTTCGCAAGCCCAACGGAAAACTTTATGCAGAAGAATTGGTTTCGACCGAAGGTTTTTCTAGCGTATATTCACTCGTATATCATTGCCACCCGCCAACTATGGTTAAACACTTAGGCGAACCCTATTCTGTTGAACCAAAAATTGCAAGAGCAAAACATTTAAAATGCACCAGTTTAATTGGATTTAAAATAAAACCGGAAGATGATTATTTAGCATCAAGAAAACCCGTATTAGTCAATAATGACTTGCATATTTCTTTAGCTGCTCCGAAAAAATCAATGACGGATTATTTTTACAAGAACTCACAAGCTGATGAGATCATTTTCATACATGTAGGTTCTGGTGTTTTAAAATCAGGATTTGGTGAAATTAAATTTGAATATGGCGACTATATTGTAATTCCAAGAGGAACCATTTATCAAATTCATTTCAATGACGAAAATAATCGCCTTTTTATCATAGAATCTTTTTCTCCTATTCGCACACCCAAAAGATACAGAAATGCTCATGGACAACTACTTGAACATTCTCCATTCTGCGAAAGAGATTTAAAATTACCTAGCAACCTTATTACACATGACGAGGAAGGTGACTTCAAAGTATTGATCAAAAAACAAGGTTTGATTTACCCATATACTTATGGCACTCATCCTTTTGATTTTGTAGGTTGGGATGGTTACCATTTCCCATATGCAATTTCAATTCACGATTTCGAACCTATAACTGGAAGGGTTCACCAACCACCTCCAGTACATCAAATGTTTGAAGCACACAATTTTGTAGTTTGCTCTTTTGTGCCAAGAAAATATGATTACCATCCGGAATCAATTCCTGCACCTTACAACCATAGCAATGTTGACTCCGATGAAGTGTTGTATTATGTAGATGGTGATTTTATGAGTCGAAAAAGTGTAGAGAAAGGACAAATTACACTACACCCTGGAGGAATTCCACACGGCCCACATCCAGGAACCGTAGAAAAAAGCATAGGCAAAGATGCCACAGAAGAATTAGCTGTAATGGTAGATCCTTTCAATCCGTTAATGTTAACTGAAGATGCTATTGCCATTGAAGATGAAGGTTACTACAGAAGTTGGGTTAACCAAGAATAATTAATTATAAAAAATAAAAATATGGAAATATTAGACCAAGCGAATCAACTCGCAGCGTTACATAAGGATAACGATCCTTCTAAAGATTTTTTACCTTTATTAGGAACAGATTATATTGAATTTTATGTAGGCAATGCTAAACAAGCAGCTTATTTTTACAGAACAGCATTTGGCTTTGAACTCATTGCTTATGCAGGCCCAGAAACAGGACACAGAGGAAAATCTTCTTATGTTGTTAAACAAGATAAAATCGTATTAGTATTTACCACTTCTTTCGATCCTGAGAGTGAAATTTCAGCTCATGTAAATTTACATGGTGATGGCGTAAAAGTTTTAGCACTATGGGTAGATGATGCAAAAAAATCATACGAGGAAACTACGAAGAGAGGTGCTGAAGGCCTATACCCTCCTGCATCACAGAAAGATGAATTCGGAGAAATCATCACCGCATCTATTAAAACTTATGGCGAAACCATTCATACTTTTGTAGAAAGAAAAAACTACAAAGGGGTGTTTATGCCAGGATTTATTGCAACTCCCAAAGACACCATTTCAAAACCAATTGGCTTAAAATATGTAGACCATTGTGTAGGAAATGTGGGTTGGGGTGAAATGAATAAATGGGTTAAATTTTATGAAGATGTAATGGGCTTCAAAATTTTATTAACCTTTGACGACAAAGATATTTCAACTGAATATTCTGCGTTGATGTCTAAAGTAGTTTCGAACGGTAATGGCTATATTAAATTTCCAATCAACGAACCTGCAGAAGGAAAAAAGAAATCACAAATTGAGGAATACATTGAATTCTACAAAGGTGCAGGTGTACAACACATTGCGGTAGCTACTGACAATATTCTTGAAACCGTTGCAGATATGAGAAGTAGAGGTGTTGAATTTTTAGTCGTTCCTGAATCTTATTATGAAGATTTACTAGAGCGTGTTGGAAAAATTGATGAAGATGTTGCAGCATTAAGAAAATTAAACATCTTAGTAGATCGTGATCCAGAAGGATACTTACTTCAAATCTTTACAAAACCTGTAGAAGACCGACCTACTGTATTCTATGAAATTATTCAAAGAAAAGGTGCAACATCCTTTGGTAAAGGTAATTTCAAAGCATTGTTCGAATCGATTGAAAGAGAACAAGCACTGAGAGGTAACTTATAAGAATCAAAAAAAAAAGAGCGATCAAATGATTGCTCTTTTTTTTTGATTAAATTGATTTCAACTAAAGCAAAATAATTGCTACTTTTGAATTCAAAATAAATCTAATTGAAACGCATCGCTATATTTGCTTCTGGTTCAGGTTCCAATGCACAACGCATCATGGAACATTTTAAACGCCATAAAGAAATGGAAGTTGCAATTGTGCTTTCAAACAGAGCAGACTCTTATGTTTTGCAGCGAGCAGATAATTTTGAAATCCCAACGCATGTATTCAGCAAAGAAGAACTTTACGATTCTTCTGTTATTTTACAACTTTTAAAAAACCTAGATGTTGACCTTATCGTTTTAGCTGGTTTTTTATGGTTAATTCCTCAAAATATCATCGCTCAATATCCTAAAAGAATCATCAATATTCACCCTGCATTATTACCAAAATATGGTGGCAAAGGAATGTATGGTGATAAAATTCACGAAAAAGTTTTGGCCAACCACGATTTGGAAACAGGTATCACCATACATTTTGTCAACGAATCTTTTGATGAAGGCGAGATCATATATCAAAATAAATGTTTAGTTGAAAAATCTGACACGGTTGAAAAACTAGCCTACAGAGTTCACCAGTTAGAACACGTTCATTACCCAAGAGTAATTGAAGACCTTTTAAAAAAGACAGAGAAAGCAAGTCTGGCTTTAAAATAAACGTTTATTTTCTTCCCTTTTTTGCCATTATTTCAGAAAAAACACTAATTTTTTCCTAAATTTGCGCCTTCAATCCCTCTAAAATTAATGGAAACAATCAAAAAGGTAAAATCTGCCCTAATTTCAGTTTATTACAAAGATCATCTAGCACCAATCATAGAATTATTGCACAAAAATGGTGTAACTATCTATTCTACAGGAGGAACAGAAAGTTTCATTAAAGAAATGAATGTGCCTGTGGTTCCTGTAGAAACACTAACTAGTTATCCATCTATTTTAGGAGGAAGGGTTAAAACTTTACATCCTAAAGTGTTCGGAGGCATTCTTAACAGAAGAGAGAATACTGCTGACCAAGCTGAAATTGCTCAATTTGAGATCCCAGAAATTGATTTAGTTATTGTCGATTTATATCCTTTTGAAGAAACGGTTGCCTCAGGCGCATCATCGGCTGAAATTATTGAGAAAATTGACATTGGAGGTATTTCATTAATTAGGGCTGCGGCTAAAAACCACCAAGATGTAATCATTGTTGCTAGCAGAAACGAATACGGACTACTGAATGAAGTATTGACCGCAAATAATGGTGGCAGCAACCTTACAGAAAGAAAGGAATTTGCTAAAAGAGCTTTTCATACAAGTTCGCATTACGATACTGCAATTTTTAATTATTTCAATCAAGATGCCCCTTTGGAGGTATTCAAACATAGCATTCAAGAATCTAGCGTTTTAAGATATGGCGAAAACCCTCATCAAAAAGGGGTGTTTTATGGCGACTTAACCCAAATGTTTAACAAATTAAATGGGAAAGAGTTGTCTTATAATAATTTGGTTGATGTGGATGCAGCTGTTGAGTTGATTAAGGAATTTGACGAACCAACTTTTGCTATTTTAAAACATACCAATGCATGCGGAATTGCTAGCCGACCTACCCTATCTGAAGCCTGGACTATCGCATTAGCATGTGATCCTGTTTCTGCATTTGGAGGCGTATTAATTTGCAATAGAAATTTAGATAGAGCAACTGCAGAACTTATACAACCTTTATTCTTTGAAGTACTTATTGCGCCTGGTTTTGATGCCGATGCACTAGAATTATTAGTAGAAAAAAAGAATCGAATTTTATTGCAACAAAAAGCTGTTTCTCTTCCTAAAAAACAATTCAAAACGTTGTTAAATGGAGTGATTGAGCAAGATAAAGATTTAGCAATGGAAACTGCAGCTCAAATGAAGCCGGTAACCACCAAAATAGCTACTGCAGCAGAATTGAAGGATTTAGCGTTTGCTAATAAATTAGTAAAACATACAAAATCTAATACCATTGTTTTAGTAAAAAACGGCCAATTATTAGCTAGTGGCGTTGGCCAAACTTCTAGGGTTGATGCGCTTCAACAAGCAATCTTAAAAGCCAAAACATTTGGCTTTGATTTAACTGGTTCTGTTATGGCTTCAGACGCATTCTTTCCTTTCCCAGACTGTGTAGAGATCGCTCACAAAGCAGGCATTACTGCTGTTTTGCAGCCAGGTGGTTCTATAAAAGACCAAGCATCCGTTGACTATTGTAATGCGAATAACATTGCAATGGTGATGACAGGTGTAAGGCATTTTAAGCATTAATAATTATTTGTATTTTTATACAAACATTATATTCATATTTTTATGTAATTTACACAGCTTCACAGCTGTAAAACTTTTTAACAATGGGATTATTTAATTTTTTTACGCAAGAAATTGCCATAGACTTAGGAACAGCCAATACCCTTATCATTCATAACGATAAAGTGGTAGTTGATGAACCTTCAATTGTTGCCATCGATAGAAAAACAAATAAAGTGATTGCAGTTGGCAAACAAGCCATGCAAATGGATGGAAAATCTCATGATGGTATTAAAACTATTCGTCCTTTAAAAGATGGAGTTATTGCTGATTTTGATGCGGCAGAACACATGATACGCGGAATGATCAAAATGATCAATACTGGTAAAGGCTGGTTTTTGCCTAGTTTGAAAATGGTAATTTGTATTCCTTCAGGTATTACAGAAGTAGAAAAAAGAGCGGTTCGCGACTCTGCAGAAATTGCAGGTGCAAAAGAAGTATATATGATTCACGAGCCAATGGCTGCTGCAATTGGAATTGGAATTGACGTAGAAGAACCAATGGGAAACATGATCATTGATATCGGAGGCGGAACTACAGAAATTGCTGTCATTGCCTTATCTGGAATTGTTTGCGATCAATCTATTCGTGTAGCTGGAGATAATTTTGACAGCGACATTGTGAATTACATGCGTCGTCAACACAATATATTAATTGGCGATAGAACAGCTGAGAAAATTAAAATTGAAGTAGGTGCCGCATTGCCTGAACTTACTGATCCACCTGCAGAATTTGCAGTACAAGGAAGAGATTTAATGACCGGTGTTCCGAAACAAATTAAAGTTTCTTACACTGAAATTGCACATTGTTTAGATAAATCCATTTCAAAAATTGAAGAAGCAATTTTAAAGGCGCTTGAAATTACACCTCCAGAATTATCTGCAGACATT
Organism: Sphingobacteriaceae bacterium; assembly: GCA_024645045.1. Taxonomy (GTDB): domain Bacteria; phylum Bacteroidota; class Bacteroidia; order Sphingobacteriales; family Sphingobacteriaceae; genus CAIKLP01. The sequence continues at coordinate 33,351 of JAHEGO010000002.1, read as the reverse complement.
TACCAAACAGGTATTTATTTAACAGGTGGTGGTGCTTTATTACGTGGACTTGATAAAAGAATATCTGCAAAAACAAAATTACCTGTTCATATAGCAGAAGATCCATTAAGAGCCGTTGTTAGGGGAACTGGTATCGCGTTGAAAAATATCGGCAACTTCAAATTCTTAATGACCTAATTTGCAAAGAAAGAATAATAAATAACTCTGTCGAATGCGTAACCTTGGAATATTCTTTTTAAGATATTATTCTTTCTTTCTTTTTTTATTTTTAGAAGTAATTGCTTTCTCTATGCTTTTCAATAGCAATGGTTATCAAAGCGCTAGCTTCTTTAATTCTTCAAACAAAATCAGCGGAAAAATATTTAGTATTTCTTCTAACATTCAATCGTTCGTAAATCTTAGTATTGTTAATGATAGTTTGTCTATTGAAAATGCACGATTAAAAAATCAGGTGCTTTCAGAAAGGTATTCCAATAAAATAAACACAGGTGTTTATACTGATACCAGCATGTCATTTCAGCAATACACATACATTCAAGCAAAAGTTATCAATAATACCATTTTAAAAAGAAACAATTACTTGACTTTAAACAGAGGTAGAATTCATGGCATTCGAAAGAACATGGGTGTAATTTGTGGAGATGGTATTGTAGGAATTGTAAAAGACGTTTCGGATCATTATTGCTCTGTCATTTCGTTTCTTCATAAAGACACCAGAATTAGTGCACAACTAAATTCCACTAAAGATTTTGGCTCTTTGGTTTGGGAAGGTTTAAATCCTAAAATCGGAAACTTAAAAGATATTCCTACACATGTTAAAATTAAAGTTGGAGACTCCGTTACGACAACAGGCTTCTCTTCTATTTTTCCTGAAAACGTAATGGTTGGAAAAGTAAAAAGCGTGAACCAAAAAAATGGAGACAACTTCTTTGATGTTGCTGTGACACTTTCTACTAACTTCTCTACACTCAGATATGTTTACGTTGTTTCAGATATACTTGCTGATGAAAAAATAAAAATTGAAGGAGGAAGAAACAATGATTAATCCTATCATCACAAATGCGTTCCGTTTTATTTTTTTAGCACTCTTGCAAGTTGTAGTACTAAACAATGTTGGATTGCTAAATTTATTTAATCCTTACTTATATATTTTATTTATTCTTTTATTGCCATTTGAAACCGCACCATTTTATGTATTGCTGTTTTCTTTTTTGCTTGGCTTAACAATAGACACTTTTTCAAGCACCGATGGTATGCATGCAATTGCTGCTACTTTCATTGCATTCATAAGACCGATGGTGTTTTTAATCATTACCCCTAGAGGAGGTTACGAACATCAAACAAGCCCGAACCTAAAAAATATGGGGGCGCCATGGTTTATAACTTATGCGATCATTATGGTGTTTATTCACCATCTCATTTTATTTAATATTGAAGTATTTCGTTTATCGGAGTTTTTCATCACCCTTGCAAGAACAGCGTTGAGTTCGTTGTTTACTTTAGTGCTCATTATTCTATCTCAATATTTATTAAGTAATTCAAAAAAAAGATAGATGAATATATTTTTCGAACGAAAATACATTATTCAAGCAATTTTAATTTTCACTTGCTTTATACTTATTGTTCGCTTGTTTTATATTCAAGTAATTGACGATAGTTATTTTTTATCTGCTAATAATAACGTACTCAGAAAACTAACTGTCTATCCTGCTAGGGGAATTATTTATGATAGAAACGGAAAAATAATTGTTCAAAATGAACCGGTTTATGATTTAATGGTTATACCTAGGCAAGCTAAAAACCTTGACACACTAGGCTTTTGTAAATTAATTGGAATTGATAAAGCAGAATTTATTACCAGAATAACCAAAGCAAGAAAATTCTCTCCTTTCAAAGCATCCATTTTTGCTAAACAACTATCAGCACGATCGTTCGCATCTATACAAGAAAGACTTTTCGAATACCAAGGTTTCTTTGTTCAAAATAGAACAGTTAGAAGATATCCAGATTCTGTTGCAGCTCAAGTATTAGGCTATATTGGCGAGGTAGATGAAAATAGAATTAAGAAGACGAATAATTATTACCAAATAGGTGACTATATAGGCATTTCAGGGATTGAAAAATCTTATGAAACTATTTTAAGAGGTCAGCGAGGTACAAAAATAATTATGGTTGACGCCTTAAACAGAGATCAAGGAAGTTACGAAGACGGCAAATACGACACCACTGCCATTGCTGGAGAAAAATTAATTTCATCGCTTGATTTACGCATTCAAAAACTAGCGGAAAAATTAATGCGTAATAAGAAAGGCAGTGTTGTAGCAATTGAACCTAGTACCGGCGAAATTCTTTGCTTTGTAAGTAGTCCAACTTATGACCCAAACTTATTAGTTGGTCCAGAAAGAGGGAATAATTACATCAAACTTTTAAAAGCTCCTGAAAAGCCATTGTTCATCAGACCAATCATGGCGCAATATCCTCCTGGATCAATTTTTAAAGCCGTACAAGCCCTTATCGGACAACAAGAGCATCTTATTGTGCCCGAGACAAGATTTCCTTGTAATGGAGGCTATTCAATTGGAAACAGAATGGTTAAATGCGAACACAATCACTCTCCATTAAATCTAAATGAATCCATTGCTCAATCTTGTAATTCATACTATTGTTGGTTGTTTAAAAAATTAATCGACCAAGGAAATTACGGTTCTGTAGAAAAAAACTATTTAGTTTGGAGAGATTATATTTTACAATTTGGAATTGGTAAAAAATTAGAAATTGATTTGCCCAACGAACTGGGAGGACTATTACCTACTGTTGCATTTTACGACAAATACTACAGTTCGGGACACTGGAAATCTTCTACTATTATTTCATTAGCCATAGGGCAAGGTGAACTTGGTGTTACACCATTACAAATGGCCAATACCATGGCGATAATTGCCAACAGAGGATTCTATTATAGCCCACATTTAATTAAAGCAATCGGAAAGAATCAAATCAAAAAACCGGAGTACACTACCAAACATGCTGTTAAAATAGATAGTTCTTATTTTAATGTGGTTATTGATGGAATGCAACAAGTAGTGGACCATGGAACAGCTACCTATGCAAAAATTGCTGACATTCCAATGTGTGGAAAGACAGGCACTGCACAAAATTCACACGGAAAATCACATTCGGTTTTTGTGGCATTTGCACCTCGGAACAATCCTAAAATTGCCATTGCTGTTATTGTAGAAAATTCTGGTTACGGTGCAACATGGGCCGCTCCTATTGCTAGTATTTTGGTTGAAAAATATATTAAAGACAGTGTTTCTAGACCAGCCTATTATATTGACCGATTGTTAAATGCAGATTTAATTCATCCAACTTTTACGGAAACCAAAGAAAGCCATTGACATGAGTAATTTAGGACAAAATAAATTTTGGAAAAGTATTGACCTCCCAATTGTGCTTTTATATTTAGCGCTTGTTTTAATTGGATGGCTCAATATATATGCTGCAGTTTTCGATGAGAACCATGCAAGTATTTTTGACTTAGAAAAAAATTACGGTAAACAATTACTTTGGATTGCAACAGCATTATTTATTGGCTTAATGGTGTTATTGATAGACAGTAAATTCTTTTCTGTATTTTCTTTTGGTATATATGGCATAACCTTAATGATGCTAGTTTCTGTATTGTTTTTTGGAAAATACGTTAATGGATCTAGGTCATGGTTTGAAATAGGAAGTTTCAGATTACAACCTGCGGAATTCGCCAAATTTGCAACCGCATTGGTCGTCGCCAAATACCTTAGCGGTGGTGTGAAGATGGAAAAATTTTCTACAAAATTTAGCGTCCTCACATTAATTGGTTTACCAATGGCACTTATTTTATTGCAAGGTGATGTGGGTTCTGCACTTACCTATGTTGCATTCGTTTTAGTATTATACAGAGAAGGACTTTCTGGAATGGTGCTAGTAATTGGTTTATTAATTGGAATTGCTTTTGTATTAAGTTTACTATTTGCGAAATCAAGCATTCTAATTGGAATTGCAAGTATTACTGGAGTCTTACTTTATAATTACAGAAAGAAAAAGAAATTTATTCCTGTAATTATTTCAGGCGCTGTACTTGTTGCAACAATGGTTATTGGTTTTAGTTATGTTTTCAACAACGTAATGAAACAACACCATCGAGACCGTATCAATAATTTAGTAGGTAAAGAAATTGACATTAAAGGTGCCGGCTACAATGTGAATCAAAGTAAAATTGCCATTGGCTCTGGAAGACTTATTGGCAAGGGCTTTTTGAATGGAACCCAAACCAAATATGATTTTGTTCCGGAACAAAGTACTGACTTTATCTTTTGTACAATAGGTGAAGAGTATGGATTTGTAGGAAGTCTTGTTTTAATAGGCTTATTCCTCACATTATTATTGCGAATAATTTTTATTGCAGAAAGGCAGCGGTCTCCATTAAGCAGAATTTATGGCTACGGAGTTGCAAGCATTTTATTTTTGCATCTCTTTGTAAACATAGGCATGACCATAGGTTTGGTGCCAGTAATTGGAATCCCACTCCCCTTTATTAGCTATGGTGGCTCATCGCTTTGGAGCTTCACCATACTCCTGTTTATCTTAATTAAACTAGACGCAAATCGTCAAAATATTATCAAATAATTACAATACAATATTGATAATTTTCCCTTTGACAAAAATTACCTTTTTAGGAGTTTTTCCTTCTAAATATTTTTGTACATCTTCACTTGACAATACCAAATCAATAACTGCTTGCTGTTCTAATTGCAATGAAATTGCTAAATTAATTTTAGTTTTCCCGTTAATTGAAATTGGATAACTGAATTCATCTTCTACCAAATAGCTAGGGTCGAAAGTAGGAAATGCAGTAGTTGACAAAGTGCCATTTTCGTAGCCTAACAAGGCCCACAACTCCTCTGCAATATGAGGTGCATATGGAGATAACAAAACAACAAGCTCTTTTAATATTGCACGATTATTGCATTTTAAATCTTGCAATTCATTTACACAAATCATAAAACTGCTCACCGAAGTATTAAAAGAAAATCTTTCAATGTCTTCTTGCACTTTTTTAATTAATTTATGCAACGACTTGTATGCTTCTTTTGATGGCGCAGCTTCATTTATAGAAAAATTAAACTGTTCATCGTGATACAATTTCCAGAATTTTCTTAAAAATTTATGAACGCCTTCTATTCCATTGGTATTCCATGGCTTGCTTTGTTCTAAAGGCCCCAAAAACATTTCATACATCCTTAAAGTATCCGCACCATATCTACTAATGATATCGTCTGGATTAACCACGTTGTACTTAGATTTCGACATTTTCTCCACTTCAAAACCGCAATGGTATTTACCTGCACTCAACACAAATTCTGCATTGGCATATTCAGGGAATGAGGCTTTAAATTTTGAAATATTTAATTGGTCATTTTCAACACAATTTACATCTGCATGCAATGCAGTTGTTTGGTACTGCTCTTTTAAATCGTATGAAACGTATTGATTGGTACCATTGATTCTATATACAAAGTTCGAACGACCTTGAATCATACCTTGATTGATCAATTTTTTGAAAGGTTCATCAAAGTTCAAATAGCCAAGGTCAAATAAAAACTTACAAAAAAAGCGTGCATATAATAAATGTCCTGTTGCATGTTCCGAACCGCCAATATAAAGATCAACTTGATTCCAATATTTCAAAGAATCTGCATTAGCAAATTCTTGCTCATTTTGCGAATCCATGTATCTTAAGTAATACCATGAAGAACCCGCCCAACCAGGCATTGTGGTTGTCTCGTAATTGTATTGCCCTTTATATTTCCAATCCTTTGCTCTAGCCAATGGTGGTTCGCCATCTTCGGTAGGTAAAAACTTATCTACTTCAGGCAAATTTAGAGGTAAGTCTTCGCTTGCAATTAAATAAGGAATTTCATTTTTATAATAAACAGGAATTGGTTCTCCCCAATATCTTTGACGTCCAAAAATGGCATCTCTTAATCTGAAATTAACTTTACCTTTTCCTATACCTGCTGCTTCTAATTTTTCAATTACTTTTCGAATGGCTTCTTTTACATTTAAACCATTTAAAAAATCAGAATTAATCATCGTTCCTTCTTTTGCATCATACGATGCAATGGAAATATCACCTCCTGCAACTACTTCAACGATTGGCAAATTAAAATGTTTAGCAAATGCATAATCCCTAGAATCATGAGCAGGAACAGCCATTACAGCTCCTGTGCCATAACTTGCTAAAACATAATCTCCAATCCATACAGGAATTTTTTCATTTGAAAATGGATGCTGAACATAGGCCCCTGTAAACTGACCAGAAATTGTTTTCACATCACTCATTCTATCTCTTTCAGATTTCACAGCAGCAGATTGTTGGTATGCTTTAACCGCTTCTATATAGTTTTGCGTGGTGATGCTGTTTACTAATTCGTGCTCCGGTGCCAACACTAAAAATGTAGCGCCAAAAATAGTATCTGGCCTTGTACTGAAAACTGTAATGTTTTCGGAATGCCCTAATAATTGGAATGCTATTGCAGCACCTTCACTTTTGCCAATCCAATTTCTTTGCATTTCTTTAATTGGGTCGGTCCAATCTACTAGATCTAAACCTTGCAATAAACGATCAGCATAGGCCGCAATCCTTAGCGACCATTGCTTCATGAGCTTTTGCTCTACTGGATGTCCACCTCTTTCTGAATATCCATCTTTCACCTCATCATTTGCCAACACAGTGCCTAATGCAGGGCACCAATTCACCCAACTATCTGCTAAATATGCAATTCTATAATTCAATAATATTTTTTGTTGTGTAGCTTCATCGAATGAATTCCATTGACTTGCAGTAAATTCATCAGATTCCGAAGCACAAGCTTTTACTCCGTGGTTACCTTCATTTTGAAATATTGAGATTAAAATATCAATGCTTTCTGCTTTTTGGGAATTTGTATTATACCATGAATTAAATAATTGTTGAAAAATCCATTGAGTCCATCTGTAATAATTCGGATCGCTAGTTTTTATTTCTCTCGACCAATCAAATGAAAAACCGATTCGATCTAACTGTTCTCTATAACGATTGATATTTTGAGTCGTTGTAATGGCTGGATGTTGTCCTGTTTGAATTGCATATTGTTCTGCAGGCAAGCCAAATGAATCGTAGCCCATAGGATGCAATACATTGAATCCTTTTAATCGCTTGTACCTTGCAAATATATCTGAAGCAATATAGCCCAGTGGATGCCCTACGTGCAAGCCAGCTCCTGAGGGATAGGGAAACATATCCAAAACATAATATTTTGGCTTATTTGAACTGTTTTCGGCTTTAAAAGTGCCGTTTTTAGCCCAAAACGCCTGCCATTTACCTTCAATTTCGCTAAACTTATAATCCATAATACAATTTTATAGGGCGAATTTATTAAAATTGAAGCAGATTTTCAGTTTTTGAAACATTCCCTCTTTTAATCAAGATTTTTTATCTTCGCAAACAAAGCAACAAATATGTCAAATACCAATCAAGCAAAACCAAAGAAAACGCTCAAAACATTTTATATCTCAACCATATTCAGCATCTCGCTGGTTTTGGTTATGGTGGGTTTACTTGGACTGATCGTCTTGCATGGTAAAAACCTTTCAAATTTTGTTAAAGAAAACATTGTGCTGAATGTCGTTATTAAAGAAGATGCTGGTGACAATGAAATTTTTACCTTACAAAGCAATTTAGAGAAAAACGAAAGTATTAAATCAACACAATTTATTAGCAAAGAAACAGCTGCTAAAAATCTATCAAATGACTTAGGAGAAGACTTTGTTAAATTTTTAGGTTACAATCCACTATCTGCATCCATCGATGTTTATTTAAAAGCTGATTTTGCAACCAAAGAAAGAATTCAAAAACTGGTATCAAAACTTAAAAAGAAAGACATCGTAAAAGAAGTAATTTATCAAGAGTCTTTAATTGATATGGTAAATGAAAATTTAAAATCAATTAGTTTAGTCATTATTGCATTTGGATTTACTTTATTATTAATTGCAATTGCTTTAATAAATAATACCATTAGACTTGCAATGTATTCACAACGATTTATTATTAGAAGCATGCAACTAGTTGGTGCCACCAAAGCTTTTATCCGCAAGCCATACCTTATTTCAGGCATCATACATGGATTGCTAGGCGGCATCGTTGCTATTTTAATTTTAGTGAGCACACTTTATTTAGCAAAAACAGAAATGCCAGAATTAGCCATGCTGCAAAACTACATGGAATTTGGAATGCTATTCATTGGAATCATTTTAATGGGAATTATAATTTCAATATTCAGTACATTTTTTGCAGTTAATAAATATTTAAACCAACACATAGACGATCTTTATAAAAAATAACCATGACAAAGAAAACATCAACTAACAAAAGCGAAAAAAATACTGATTTTGTTTTTGGAAAAGTAAACTACCAATACATTATTGCAGGAGTAATTACATTATTACTAGGTTTTGTTTTAATGAGCGGCACTGAAAACATCTTGGATTTCAGAAAAATTACTTTAGCGCCGATTGTTATATTAATTGGAATTATCGTAGTTATTGCAGGCATATTAAAAAAAGCTGAATAACCCCAATGTCAATATTTGAAGCAATTATCATTGCTATTGTAGAAGGATTAACCGAATTTCTACCGATATCTTCGACAGGTCACATGATCATCACGACCTCTATTATGGGTATTAGTGCAGATCACTTTACAAAGCTGTTTACCATCGCCATACAATTTGGAACCATTTTGTCGGTTGTTGTATTGTACTGGAAGAAGTTTTTCCAAAGCATTGATTTCTATTTTAAATTAATTGCTGGATTTATACCTGCAGCTATTTTTGGCTTATTGTTTTCTGATGCCATTGATGCGCTGCTGGAAAATATTATAGTAGTAGCTATGATGTTAATGATTGGAGGAATTATATTTATTTTAATTGATAAGTGGATTCAAGAAAGCGAAAACAGAACTGAAGAAGCAGTAACCTATCCCCGTGCTTTTAAAATTGGATTGTTTCAATGTATTGCTATGATACCTGGTGTTTCTAGATCTGCAGCAACAATCATCGGTGGATTAACACAAAAGTTTTCTAAAAAACAAGCAGCAGAATTTTCCTTTTTTTTAGCGGTTCCAACCATGTTTGCTGCGACATTAAAAAAGAGTTACGATTACTATCAATTAGGTATAAGCCTAAACACTCAAGATATTCAACTATTAATTATTGGCAATGTAGTTGGCTTTTTAGTTGCGATTTTCGCCATTAAATCATTCATCAATTACATTAGTAATAATGGTTTTAAACTATTTGGTTATTACCGTATTGCAGTAGGTGCAATTATCTTGATTCTATACGCATTAGGCGTAAACATTTCTATCTTATAAAAATGAGTAAAGCGTTCGATTTTGTGCAAGGGGAAATTTTACTCATAGACAAACCATTAACTTGGACTTCTTTTGATGTTGTTGGAAAAATTAGAAATTCTTTACGCATTAAGAAAATCAAAGTTGGTCATGCAGGAACGCTAGACCCTTTGGCCAGTGGGCTTTTGATCGTTTGTACTGGAAAGCTTACTAAATCGGTTGACTTATACATGGCAGAAGAAAAAGAATACACCGGCACTATAACACTTGGCGCCACTACTCCTTCTTTTGATTTGGAGACCGAAGTTGATCAAACTTTTGAAATAAATCACATCACGGATGAAATCATTCATGCAACCTGTCAACAATTCATTGGTGAAATAGCTCAAGTGTCACCTTCCTATTCAGCGTTAAGAATAGATGGAGAACGAGCCTATCATAAAGCGCGACGTGGTGAAGAAGTAAAAATAAAATCGAGAAATATTACCATTTCTGAATTTGAAATTACCCAAATTCGAATGCCTGAAATTGATTTTAGAGTCGTTTGCAGCAAAGGAACTTATATTCGTTCACTAGCAAACGATTTTGGAAAAGCATTGCACAGTGGCGCTTATTTGTCTGCATTAAGAAGAACTAGAAGTGGCAGCTTTAATGTGGCTGATGCCTGGGAACTACCGCATTTAATTGATGAAATAAGCTTACAAAGAATCAACTGGACAGAGAAAACGAATATTGAATAATGAAAGTTTATAGAAGCCTTTCTGAATTTACGCCAATTCCAAATGCTGTTGTAACTACCGGCACATTTGATGGCGTACATATTGGTCACCAAAAAATAATCAATAGGGTCAAAGAAATTGCACATCAAATAGATGGGCAGAGTGTCATCATTACTTTTTTTCCACACCCAAGATTGGTTTTATTTCCTGAAGACAACGATTTAAAACTCATCAATACTTTATCTGAGAAAATTAAATTAATTGAACTCGCTGGAATTGATCATTTAATTATTATTCCATTTACAAAAGAATTTTCGAGATTGACTTCTGTCGATTTTATTCAACAAATTTTAGTAGATAAAATTGGCACCAAAAAATTAGTTATTGGTTATGACCACCATTTTGGAAAAAATAGAGAGGGTACTTTTGAACACCTTAAACATTATGGCCCTTCTTATGGATTTGAAGTTGAAGAAATTTCAAAACAAGACATCAACGATGTAGCGGTTAGTTCTACTAAAATCAGAACTGCTTTAGCACAACACAACATCAGTATTGCCAACGAATATTTAGGCTACCCATTTGCCATAGAAGGCATTGTTGCAAAAGGCGATCAAATAGGCAGAACCATTGGCTTTCCAACAGCCAATATTCAAGTGGAAGAAAATCATAAACTCATTCCTGCCGATGGTATTTATGCGGTAAAAGTGCTAGTGCAAAATGAAACGCATAACGGTATGTTATACATTGGCAATAGACCAACAGTGGAAGGAACCAAAAAAGTAATAGAAGTAAATATTTTTGATTTCAACAAAGAAATTTATTCAGAAAAAATTCAAGTAAACTTAGTGCAATTTATCAGGGGGGACCAACACTTTGATTCACTTGATGAATTGAAACATGCTATTGCAAAAGACGAAATAGCTAGTCGAAAAATTTTACTTTAATTTATCTGCTAAAAAAGGAGCTGTTGCAGACGCTTTGCATTTTGCTAAATCTTCTGGAGTTCCTTCAAACACTAAATTACCTCCTTTATCACCACCCTCAGGTCCAATGTCAATCACCCAATCTGCCGATTTTACAACATCCAAATTATGTTCAATCACTATAATTGAATTCCCTTGCGCAATAAGTGCTTCAAAAGATTTTAACAACTTTTTGATGTCGTGAAAATGAAGCCCTGTAGTAGGTTCATCAAAAATAAATAGCGTGTGATTTTGCGCATTTCCTTTTAATAAAAAAGAAGCCAGTTTAATTCTTTGCGCTTCACCACCCGATAATGTATTAGATGATTGCCCAAGATGAACGTAACCTAAACCTACATCCGCTAATGGAGTTATTCTGTTTAAAATTTTCTTTTCGTCCTGAAAAAACTCAATGGCTTCATCGATGGTCAGGTCTAATATTTCAGAAATATTTTTTTCTTTGTAGGTTACCGCTAATACTTCTTGTTTAAATCTTTTTCCATGGCACGATTCACAGGTCAAGAATATATCCGCCATGAATTGCATTTCTACGCGCACCTCTCCCTCTCCCTGGCACAATTCACAACGTCCACCATCAACATTAAAAGAAAAATGAGATGGTTTCATTCCAGCTGCTTTTGCACTGGCTTGATTTGCAAACAAATTTCGAATTTCATCGTAAGCCTTTACATAGGTTACTGGATTAGATCTCGATGATTTTCCAATCGGATTTTGATCAACCATTTCAATTTGTTGAACCAATTGATAATCGCCTGAAATTGCATTAAACAGGCCAGTTTGGTCGACTGTATAGGAACCAATTGCTTTTTGTAAAGCCGGCACCAATATCCTTTTCACCAAACTAGTTTTCCCCGAACCGCTCACTCCTGTTACCGCCGTTAATGTATGCAATGGGAATTTAACATCAATGTTTTTTAAATTATTTTCCCTGGCTCCTTTAATCATTACATATTCCGACCACTTTCTTCGATGCGTCGGTACAGCAATGTGCTCATGTCCTCCTAAATATTTTCCGGTCCAACTTTTTTTATCTTTTATTAATTCGTTGTATTGACCTTCAAAAATAATTTCTCCGCCATTTCTACCTGCATCTGGACCAATATCAATAATATAGTCAGCTGATTTCATTACTTCCTCGTCATGTTCCACCACAATTACTGTATTGCCTGTATCTCGTAAGGATTCCATAACAGAGATTAATTTTTGTGTGTCTTTTGAATGCAATCCTATACTTGGTTCATCTAAAATATATAAAGAACCTACTAAACTACTTCCAAGTGAAGTAGCTAAATTAATTCGCTGAGACTCACCGCCTGATAGGGTATTAGACAATCTGTTCAAGGTTAAATAACCCAAACCAACATCTTGCAAATACTTTAACCTATTTTTTATTTCTTCAACTATACGTTTAGCAACTTGCGTATCATGTGCGTTTAGTTTCAATGTTTCAAAATAATGTGCGACTGTTGTAATCGGCATTAAAACTAAATCTGTAATTGATTTTTCTGCAACTTTTACATAATTAGCATCTGGCCTTAACCTACTGCCCTTGCAATCTGGACAATTTGTTTTACCACGATACCTCGAAAGCATAACTCTATATTGAATTTTATATGTTTGTTCTTCAAGCTGTTTGAAAAAGGCATTTAACCCTGCAAAATATTTATTTCCTGTCCAAAGCAGTTGTTGTTCTTCGGCAGTTAACTGAAAATAGGCACGGTGAATTGGAAAATCAAATTTGATAGAATGTTTGATAAATGCATCTAACCACTCTTTCATTTTCTCTCCACGCCATGGTGCTATCGCACCTTCAAAAACAGATTTACTTTTATCAGGCACTACTAAATCTTCATCTATCCCAATTATTTTACCATAACCTTCACAACGTTTACAAGCGCCATATGGATTATTGAAACTGAAAAAATTTGCAGAAGGTTCTTCGAAAATAATTCCATCTAATTCAAATCGATCACAAAAATGAAAAGCCTCCGTTTTAGTATTTTTGGTAAGTTCAATGATACAATCTCCATGACCTTCAAAAAAAGCAGTTTGAACCGAATCTGCAAGCCTGGATAGGGTTTCCTCTGCTTGATTTAATACAATTCTATCAATTAAAATGGCCAATTCTCCAGCCTTTTTTGCACTGGTATTTTTAACAGATGTGTCATTGATTAAATCTTCGATTTTATAAATTGATTGATTAAACCTGACACGTTTATATCCTTTTTGTAAAAGAATGGCTAACTCTTCTTTTAAGTTGCGGTCTTTTAAAATTTGTAATGGAGCGAATACTACACACAAAACATCATCTGCTTGTTTAGCTAAAAAGTTTAATACCGAATCAACGGTATCTCTTTTTACTTCTTGCCCAGATTTAGGCGAATAAGTGCGTCCTACCCTTGCGTATAATAATTTTAAATAATCATAAATTTCTGTAGAAGTACCAACTGTTGACCTTGGGTTATTAGCAGTTACTTTTTGCTCAATAGCAATTGCAGGCGCAATGCCTTTGATATAATCAACCTCAGGCTTATTCATTCTACCTAAGAATTGCCTAGCATAAGAAGATAAACTTTCAACATATCTTCTTTGACCTTCGGCATACAAAGTATCAAATGCTAAAGAAGATTTACCCGAACCAGATAGACCCGTAATGACTACCATTTGATTTTTAGGGATGTTAACGGCAATATTCTTTAAATTATGAACTCTTGCCCCTTTTATCAGGATAAAGTCTTTTACTGCTATTGGTTTCGCTATTTTCGACATGATTCGTATTCTCTGTGCAAAGCTAAAATAACCCAAGCATTATGAAGATTGTTTTAACCTAATTTGTAACATATTTAATATTTTTTCATAAAAATTTTGATTTTTAAGCCAATATCCGTTTATTCGTTTAAGTAATAATTCAAAAAAACCTAAAAAACCTAAAAGGAGGACCATATATAGATTAAAATTCTACACTAATTAACATTTAAATTTTAACGGGAGGGACAATTATGAACCGTAAATTAATTAGTGACCAAGAATTAGTCAATCTGTATATTCATGGAGATGAATCTGCTTTAGGCGAATTATTAACACGTCACAAAACAAAAATCTATTCTTCTATTAATTTATTAGTCAAAGATTCTTTTTTAGCAGAAGACATCTTTCAAGACACTTTTATTAAAGTGATAAAAACACTTAAAAGTGGTAAATACAATGAAGAAGGCAAATTCCTTCCTTGGGTAATTCGCATTGCTCATAATTTAGTAATCGATCATTTTAGAAAAGTAAAACGAACGCCTGTAATTACGAACAGCGAAGGCTTTGACATATTCGACGTGATCGGAATTGCAGATGAAAATGTGGAGGATAAAATGTTGCGTGCCCAAAATCACCAAGATTTAAGAGCCTTTATTCAACTGCTTCCAGAAGAACAAAAAGAAGTATTAATTATGCGTCATTATGCCGATTTAAGTTTCAAAGAAATTGCAGACTTAACAGGCGTAAGTATCAATACCGCTTTAGGCAGAATGCGTTATGCCTTAAATAATTTGCGAAAAATGATAGGCGAAAAAGAGATAAGTTTCAAACAACAATAATTTTTTTTCATGGTTTTTATAGTTTTAAATAGGCTTTTCTAAAGAAAGCCTATTTTTTTTTGAAGCGCTGAAAATATCTTAAAGCTTTCTGCGTTTAATTCCCATAAACATAAAAAACGGTCTATGGTAGAAACCTTTACTCAAAATGAACTAATTATGGCCATTTATCACGAATTATCTAGCGATGAAATGGTTGGATTAGAAACCCAATTAAATAACAATTTCGAAATAGAAGACAATTTCGACCATCTTAACTCGATGAAAGCTGAATTAGACAAACTAAAAGTAAGTCCAAGGCAAGAAGTAATTGATCGTCTACTCGAATTCTCCAAGTCTATTTAATGGTTTTCTATAATTGTTAAGCCCGACTGTCTAATCGATGGTCGGGCTTTTGTTTTGGAATTTACTAACATTTTTTGTGGATATCATTTTTTCATAAAAGCCAATAGAACCAGTACTTTCGCTTATGACTACGAAGGAAAGATATGAAGGCGTATTGGCTATTTTCGAAAAGAAAATGCCTTCGGCAGAAACGGAATTGAACTACAGTAATCCATTTGAACTGTTAGTAGCTGTCATACTTTCTGCACAATGCACCGATAAAAGAGTCAACCTTGTTACACCAAAACTTTTTGAAACTTACCCTGATGCAAATGCTTTAGCAGCGGCAAGTGTAGATGCTGTATTTGGCCTCATTCGTAGCATCAGTTATCCAAACAATAAAGCCAAACATTTAATTGGAATGGCTAATTTGTTAATCAGTGAATTTAAAGGTGTTGTTCCGTCTGAAACTATACAACTCCAAAAATTACCTGGTGTTGGTAGAAAAACAGCAAATGTGATTTCATCTGTTATTTTTAATATGCCTACTATGGCTGTGGACACTCATGTTTTCAGGGTTTCAGCTAGAATTGGCTTAACAAGAAATGCGAAAACACCCTTGGCTACGGAAAAGCAGTTAATGAAACATATCCCAAAAAGCAAGGTGCACATTGCACACCATTGGCTGATTTTACATGGTAGATATACTTGTACCGCCAGAAATCCTAAATGCGAAACATGTGAATTGGTTGCGTTTTGTAAGTATTTTAAAACAAATGGCCTTAAATTGAATTAATTACTATAAATAATCTTTATTCTATACAATTGCAATACGCTATAAATTTCTAGAAGTTTGTAATGTTAAACGAAAGGAAATTTTTACTAAAAATAATAGAATTCCTCAGTCATCATAAAATGTGGAAAATTATTTTGCAGTAAAATAATTGATTTAATGTGTTTATTTAGGCTTTTTTAGAATTGATAGCAGATTTATTTGCAGATTTAAAAAAATGCTATTATTTTTAGCAAAAATTAAGATGAAAAAACAAAAAACAGAACATATGGCAGAGAACAAAGAAAAGTTAAAGGCATTACAAATGACCTTAGACAAATTGGAAAAAACTTACGGAAAAGGTACAATCATGAAATTAGGTGATTCAGTAATTGAACCACTAGAAGCTATTTCAACTGGCTCATTAGGCTTAGACATCGCTTTAGGTATTAATGGCCTACCAAAAGGAAGAGTAATTGAAATATATGGTCCAGAATCTTCTGGAAAAACAACTTTGGCATTACATGCCATTGCAGAATCGCAGAAAAAAGGTGGCGTAGCTGCATTCATTGATGCAGAACACGCATTTGATAAATTTTACGCTAAAAAATTAGGTGTAGACGTAGAAAACTTATTGATTTCACAACCAGACAATGGAGAGCAAGCATTAGAAATTGCAGACAACTTAATTCGCTCTGGTGCGATCGACATTATCGTGATTGACTCGGTAGCAGCATTGGTACCTAAAAGTGAAATCGAAGGTGAAATGGGTGATTCGAAAATGGGCTTACATGCCCGTTTGATGTCTCAGGCATTAAGAAAATTAACAGGAACCATTAGCAAAACTGGTTGTTGCTGTATTTTCATCAATCAGTTAAGAGAAAAAATTGGTGTGATGTTCGGTAACCCAGAAACCACAACCGGTGGTAATGCATTGAAGTTTTACGCATCTGTTCGTTTAGACATTAGAAGAACAGGTCAAATTAAAGATGGAGATGAAGTGATCGGAAACAGAGTGAAAGTGAAAATCGTAAAGAACAAAGTTGCACCTCCTTTCCGTATTGCAGAGTTTGATGTGATGTACGGAAAAGGTATTTCCAAATCAGGTGAAATAATTGATATCGGTGTTGATTTTGACATTGTTAAAAAAGCCGGATCTTGGTTTAGCTATGGTGATACCAAATTAGGACAAGGTCGCGATGCCGTTAAACAATTAATTGAAGACAATCCAGAATTAGCAGAAGAACTAGAAGGCAAAATCAAAGCAATTTTATCAAAAGTAGAATTGCCTACTGAAGCCCCTTCAGACGAAGCTACAGCATAATTTTATTTTCCATGTTTTATGTTTTAAGAGCGGCACAGCAATGTGTCGCTTTTTTTGCTTAACGACGTTTGGGTGTAAATTTCGATTTAAGGCTTAAAGTTTAAAAGGTTTAAAGTGCTTAAAATACTAAAGCAAAAAAAAATACCGATATTTAATCGTTTTTTACCTGCCAAACTTAAATGATAACCTGGTTAAGAACATGCCAATCAATCAAATTATGAGAAAACAATTACTATCTCTACTTTTAGTGCTTCAAAGTTTTGTGCTTTTTGCGCAAATTCCAACTGGTTATTATTCAACTGCAACCGGTTTGTCAGGAACAGCTTTAAGACAAGCATTACATGACATTATTGATAATCATTCTGTAAAAAGTTACAGTTCATTATATGGTTATTACCAAACTACGGATGTAAAACCCAATGGAAAAGTTTGGGATATGTATTCAGACATTCCAAACGGAACTCCACCATATACTTTTACTTTTTCGCAAACTTGTGGGAATTACAGTAACGAAGGTGATTGCTATAACCGTGAACACTCTTGGCCACAAAGCTGGTTCAATAGTAATTCGCCAATGGTGTCTGACTTGTTTCACATCTACCCCACCGATGGAAAAGTAAATGGAATCAGAAGTAATTATCCTTACGGAGAAGTAGGCACCGCAACAACAACCACGCTCAATGGCAGTAAATTAGGCGCTTGTAGCTTCCCAGGATATACCGGAATAGTTTTCGAACCCATAGCTGAGTATAAAGGTGATTTCGCAAGAACCTATTTTTATATGTGTACAAGGTATTATACTGAAGACTCTGGTTGGCTAACCAACGACATGATCATCGGTGCAAATTTAAAACCATGGGCTTTAGAATTAATGAAAAAATGGAACCAACAAGATCCAGTAAGCGCAAAAGAAATTGCAAGGAACAATGCTGTTTATACCATTCAAGGAAATAGAAATCCTTTCATTGATCATCCTGAATATGCTTGCATGATTTGGCCTGGTGGAAATTTTTGTAGTATTATTCCAAGCATAACCAATATCACCAAAACACCAGTTGCTCCTGTTTTCAGCGACTCTGTTGCTATCATAGCAAGCATTACAGACGATGGCAGTATTGCAGGTGCAAGTTTAAAATGGGGCACCAGCTTAAGTGCAATCAACCAAACAATTAGCATGCACTTAACAAGCACTGCAAATGTGTATCAAACAAATTCAAAAATTCCTCCACAAGCAGATGGCACAACTGTTTATTATTTTATTAATGCAACGGATAACCAAAGCAATATCAGCACCAGTGCTACAAACAATTATTATATCGGTATTCCAACTTCTCCTGCTCCTATCATCAGCAGTATTACTAAAAACCCGAACAACGTAAATACAACAAATGCGGTAACTATTTCTTGCGCCATAACAGATGACGGTTCTGTTTCCCACGCAGAATTACTTTGGGGCTATAGCTCAACAGCAATGAATACAAGCATTTCAATGACCAACACTAGCAATAGTGTTTACATTTCTTCTACTTCTATTCCTGCACAAACATTGGGCACAACAATTTATTTTAAAATAAATGCAACTGATAACTTAGGACAAACAAGTAGTAGCAACATGCAAAGCTATATTGTGAGTGCTGCCAATACGAATACTTGTGCAACAGATTTAATTATATCTGAATATGTAGAAGGCTCTTCTAACAATAAATACATTGAATTATATAACGGCACTACCAATAGCATTAATTTAAGCAATTATAAATTGAAATTATATGCCAATGGTTCGAGTACTGCAACTCAAGACGTAACACTTTCAGGAACTATTCCTGCAAATGGAACAGCCGTTTTTAAAAATTCAGCAGCTACTTTATATACTGGAACCGCGAGTAATTGTAATGCCACAAATTTCAATGGAAATGATGCCATCTCTTTGGTAAAAATATCGCCTGATAGTGTCATAGATATCATTGGTAGAATTGGTGAAAACCCCGGCACAGCATGGACCAGTGGCACCTTGTCTTTATTAGATCAAACATTGGTGAGAAAAGCAACTGTTATATCTGGAGTAAGTAGCAATCCTTTAGCTGGCTTCCCTACACTAGCAACAGAATGGGATGGTTTTGCAAAAGACGACATCAGTAATTTAGGCGGACATACCATGACTTGTGGTTCTGCGAGTAATAGTATACAAACAACGTTAGCAAATAATACCGGCTTTTGTTTAGGAGCAATTATCAATGTCAACTATTTAGTTAATGGCAGCATCAATACGAATAATATTTATAGCATTCAATTATCCGATGCAACTGGCGACTTTACAAATGCGACTACGATTGGTTCTACAAGTAGTAATACCATTGTAGGAAATATAACCGGTATTATTCCAAACAATTTAATTGCAGGTAATGGATACAAAGTTAGGGTGAATGCTTCAGATCCTTTAACAACAGGCGAAAGCAACGCTACTGCATTTAGCATTCATGCATTGCCTAGCGTAAGTGCTGGCACTGATGTGCGAATTTGTAATGGGCAACATGCAACTTTACAAGCCAGTGGCGCTAGCATTTATAGTTGGGATAATGGTGCGGGCGATTCGTCTGTTGCAATAGTTGCGCCAAGCAAAACCACTACTTACGAAGTAATTGGCATAGACGCAAATGGTTGTAGTAATTTTGATTCGGTAACGGTGTTTGTTGATACTATTGCAACGCCTGTGATTGAAAGAACGGTTTTGAGCAACAACATGCATGCCGGCCTTCTTTCAAATTACGTTGATGGTAACCAATGGTATCAAGTTGATCGATTTTCAAGTAATGTAACTATGTTGGTTGGCGAAAATGGACAAACCATCGACATCGAAAAATGGCAGAATTTTGTATACGATTATTATACCATAGTGACCAATGCACAAGGCTGTGTGAGTGATAGTTCTAATCATATTCTTGGTGCCTGGACAGGCATCAACAATTTAAAAGCGCAAGCACTTTCAATTTTCCCTAACCCAAATGAGGGTCGTTTTCAAATAGATTGTAAAAATAAAATCGGCGAAAATGCAAGTGTCAAAGTTTACAATAATTTAGGTCAATTGGTTTTTCAAAAACAAATTAAAATTGAATCGGCATTTTTGCCTTTAGATTTAAGTTTATTAAGCAAAGGAATTTATGCCATCGAATTAATCAGCGAAAAATCATTGAGTAGCGGCAAAGTAATGATAAAATAATGCTGCGAAAATATTAACATAAAAAAGGCTCGGAAAATTTTCCGAGCCTTTTTTTATTGGTCAATGGCGATGGGCATGCGCGCAAGTGGCACAGCCGATTGTGATAAAAATTTTCCGGCGTGGTATTTATGAAAGCCAGCAATGGCAACCATTCCAGCGTTATCGGTACAATACTGAAAAGCGGGCAAATAAAATTCCCAATTATTTTCTTTAGCCAATTTTTCGATGGCTGTGCGTAAACCTGAATTTGCTGAAACGCCACCTGCTACCGAAATTTGTTTAATGCCATGATCGAGGGTAGCCTTCTTTAATTTATTAATTAAAATACTTACGATTCGATCTTGAATTGATGCACATATATCTGCTAAATTTTCAGTAACAAAATTTGGATTTGTTTTTTGATTTTGCTGAACAAAATATAAAATTTGGGTTTTTAATCCGCTGAAACTAAAATCATAATTCGGGATTTGAGGTTCCGTAAATTGAAAACGATTCGGATTTCCTGTCTGCGCATATTTATCAATCAATGGCCCACCTGGGTAAGGCAATCCTAAAATTTTCGCGGTTTTGTCAAAAGCCTCTCCTGCCGCGTCGTCTGTAGTCTCTCCCAAAACCTCCATTTCAAAATAGTTTTTAACTAAAACAATTTGCGTATGCCCACCCGATACGGTTAAACAAATAAATGGAAAACTTGGCTTCGGATCATCGATAAAATGAGCCAAAATATGGGCCTGCATGTGATTGATTCCAATTAATGGAATATTTAAAGCCAATGCAAATGACTTAGCAAAAGAAGTGCCCACTAAAAGAGCGCCCATTAAACCAGGTCCTTGGGTAAAAGCTACCGCAGTAATCTCATTTTTGCGTATTTTAGCCTTCGCTAAAGCGGCATCAACTACTGGAATTATATTTTGTTGGTGTATTCTAGACGCAACTTCGGGAATAACGCCCCCATATTGCTCATGAATAGCTTGTGTAGCTGTTATATTAGATAAAATTTGCCCATCGACACAAACCGAAGCCGAGGTTTCGTCGCATGATGATTCTATTCCAAGTATAACAAGCGGTTTTTGTTGATTTACCATAAAGCAATATTATTAAACGAATATTAAAAATAACGAGCTGGATTATTGCAAGCCTTTTAACATTGGGGATAAGCACTTATTTGCTTTTGACCTTACCCAGTATTCAAACTTGGATAAGCAAAAGAGCAGCGTCATTTTTATCCGATCAATTACATACAAAGGTAAGCATCCAAGGTGTGTATGTGAAATTTCCAAAGAATATTGTTTTAAAAGGGCTATATATTGAAGACCAACACCAAGACACTTTGCTATTCAGCGAAGAGTTCAATATCAATATTCACAATTATTCATTCGAAAGAAATCGATTTTACATCAATAGTATCAAGTTAAACAAACCCGTTTTTAATATTAAATATTACCAAAACGAGCAATTTAGTAACCTGCAATTTATTGTAAACTACTTTCAAGATACTACTAAAAGTAATACTGTTAAACCAGCACTCTATTTGAAAATTGGCTCTTTGCAAATCATCGATGGGAAATTTGACTATGTAGACCAAAACATTAAACCAATTTCAAGCAAAAGCATCAACTACGATGACCTTCATATTAGTAGCATTAATTATAATAGCGACTACTTTACCTATTTCAAAGATGAATTAAGGACTCACCTTTTAAATCTGAGTTTAAAAGAAAAAAGTGGTTTTGTATTGACACAATTAGCAACTGATTTTAAAATGACTCCAACTGAAATGGAGTTTAGCAAATTAGATTTAATTACCCCTCGAAGTCATATCAGAGACTACTATTTAATGCGCTATGACTCGATTGCGGACATGGGCAATTACATCGAAAAGGTTTACATGAATAGTCATTTTGATAATAGTAAAATTGCCTACCAAGATGTTGCTTTTTTTTCTGATGAACTTGCTAATTATTCAGGAACTGTTTTTGCCAATGGAAAAGCATATGGGACTGTTGCTAATTTGGCTTCCGACGATATAGAAATTAAAACCAATGATTCCACGTTTTGTAAAGGACAATTTAAAATGGTTGGCATCCCAGACATGGATCATGCCGAATTATATTTTAAAGCAGAAAAGTTAATCAGCAACAGTTCAGATATCAAAAAAATACTAATCAATGTCGACCAAAAAGAAATTAGCGAATCTATTCCTAAGGAATTAAACCGTTTGGGCAACTTTAGCTTTGCTGGTTATTACAAAGGCCGAATTGCAGACTTCAATTTGAAAGGGCAATTGCAGTCTAAAATTGGAGGTATTTACGCAGATTTTAATATGAAAATTCCTGCAAACAGCCCTACCAAATATAAAGGAGAAATAGAAACCATAGATTTTGACTTAGGAAAGTTGATCGCCAAAGAAAATATAATTGGCAATAGCAATCTAAAATTAAGCGTTGACGGTGAAGGCTTTGACATGGACGAATTAAAAACTAAAGTTGAAGCGCAAGTTTTAGATTTAAGAATAAACAATTTTACTTATCGCAACTTAAAAGCAAATGGCGCTTTTCGTCAAAAAGTATTTAATGGCACATTAACATCTACGGAAAAGGTATTGAACTTTGATTTTTCAGGTCAAGTAGATTTAAATAATTTGGATTTGCCTGAGTTTAATTTCGACGCAAACATCAATAGAATAGACCTTTTAGCGCTTCAACAAACAAAAGACTCTTTTATTGTAAGCACCCAAATGCATGCCGATTTCAAGGGTACCAATTTGGAAAAGTTAATTGGAAATTTAACTTTTAATAATAGTCATATTCAAAAAGGTGAAATTGAGCATACCATCAAACAACTAAATATTCAAGCACAATTAATAGGAGCTGGAAAATCGATACAAATTCAATCCGAATTATTTAATGCAGAATTAAAAGGGAATTATCATTTAGCAAACATCAGTTCTGCTTGCAAATCTTTTCTTAAAAACTTTTTGCCATCTATGAATTTTGGCACTATTAGTAGATATGAAAACCAAGACTTTAGTTTCAAAATAATCCTCGCAGATGCAAAGCCAATAACCGATTTATTTTTCCCAGAATTTCAACTTGCAAAAGGAGGTTCTATATATGGCAGACTCAATACAGAGAAGGATTTGCTAAAAATTAACTGCGGATTAGATTACCTTAAATACAAGTCTTTTAAATTAGACAACCTGGTAATAGACGGTGAAAATAACAGCAAAGTTTTTGACCTCAATATAGCTAGTAATAGAATTTTAATAAATGACAGTGTAAACATTAACAACATTGCCATTTCAAATGCCATTTCGAAAGACACAATTCAATTCAACATTAAACTATCGGACAAAAATGCGATAAACCAACTAGACTTAAATGGCAAATTAAACTTTAAAAACGACAGTGTTAATTTAAGCATATTACCCTCTGAAATTATCATAGATCAATCGGAATGGAAAATTCCTGATGCATTTAATTTGTGTTATAGTCCTGATGGTAAATTACACATCAACAACTTTTACCTCAGCAATGCAACACAAAGCCTATCCATTAATGGAATTGTTTCAAACCAATCGCAAGATGAATTAAAAATAAAAGCACATCAATTGGCCTTGAAATCTTTCAATCAAATATTAAAGAAATATTCCATTTCAATTGGCGGAGTAATGAATGCCAATGCCACATTAACTGCTGTTACAGGAGAAATGAGCTTACAATCTGACCTTAGAATAGATGACTTGGTTTACAATAATGACAGCATTGGTATTCTGAAATTCAACAGCACACTTGATGATAAAAGTAAAATCATTGCTATCGCTGGAAGCGTATTTAATAAAACACTAAAAACACTTGAAATTGGCGGAAGTATTAATATTGGTAAAAAAGAAGATAATTTAAACCTAAATATTTTATTAGACGAAACTGAATTATCGGTAATAGAACCTTTTGTAAAAGATTATGTTTCTAAAATAAAAGGTACAGCCATAGCTGATTTAGCAATAACTGGTAGCATCAGGAAACCAAAACTGGATGGATATTTAAATTTAAAAAATGTCGACCTAACTGTAAATTATTTAAATACTAGCTACACCCTTAATGACCAAATTAAATTCACAGAAGATAAAATTTTAATCAATAACGTACAGCTTAAAGACCGCGAAGGAAACAAAGGGACTGCAAACGGCTATATTAGCCACCAAAATTTCGATAATTTCTTGTTTGACGTAAAAGTGCAATCTCAAAATTTGATGAGCTTAAATACGACTGCTAAAAACAATGAACTTTACTACGGAAAAGCTTATACAAGCGGCACTTATTTATTCAAAGGTCCGCTTGATCATTTTAAAATAGATATTACTGCTGCAACCAATGCCGGCACCAAATTATACATTCCAATTACTGATGAAAATTCAATTTCAGCTAACAACTACATTCATTTTGTCGCCAAAGATTCTTTAGCTAAAAAACCCGATTATAAAATCGATTTAACGGGAATTATTTTAAACATGAATTTACAAGTGACAGATGTTGCAGAAGTACAATTAATTATGGATCCGAATACCGGTGAAGCCATTAAAGGCAGGGGTTTTGCCAATTTAAAATTAGCCATCAATACACTAGGTAATTTTGAAATGTTTGGCAATTTCGAAATTTCAGAAGGAGTCTACAATTTTAATATTCAAAATATCATCAACAAAAAATTCAAGATTGAAAAAGGCGGAACGATTCGTTGGAACGGCGATCCATTTAAGGCAAAGATTGACCTGTCGGCAATATTTGAAACAAGGCCTTCTATATACCCGCTCATTGTTTCAGCGACAAACGACACCAGCGCTTATTCCACTACTGCAAAAATATTATCTCAATGTGTATTATACATGAAGAATGATTTATTAGCGCCTGACATTAGCTTTGGGCTTCGTTTCCCAAATGACCAAGATGTAAGCAGCAAAGTGGGTGGCTACCTTGCAAATTCAGATAACCTCAACAATCAAGTAGCAAGTTTATTGGTGTTAGGTAAATTTTTTAACTCATCGGTTACCAATACAAGTATTGCTACTTCTGGATTTATCAATGCACAATTATCTAATTTAATTTCTACTAAAAACTTCAATTTAAATTTAGATAAAGGAGTGGGAGGTTCACTCAAATTATTTAACGATCGCATCACAATTGATGGAAGTATTGCAAACCAAAATACTACTACCATCACAAACAACACCAATGCAAGTGCCATAACTGGCGACGTAAGCATTGAATATAAAATTAGTAAGGATGGAAGGCTAAAAGCAAAAGCATTCCAAAGAAACGACAACAATAGTGACATATTAAAACGTGGAAACAGCCAGAATGAACAAGGCTTAGGCGTTTTTTATAGAATTGAATTCGACAATTTTAAAGAATTGTGGGAGAAACTAAGTAGAAAAAAATCGGAATAATATTTTACGATTGATCTTTCAAAATAGTATGACCCATTTTATCTCGCTTGGTTTTTAAATATACTTCGTTGTGTGAATTACTGGCAATTTCAATTGGAATGTTTTCTACAATCTCTAAACCATAACCTATAATTGCTGCTCTTTTAGTTGGATTATTAGAAATCAACTTCATTTTTGCAATTCCTAAATCACGCAAAATTTGTGCACCAACACCATAATCGCGCTGATCCATTTTGAAACCTAATTGAATATTTGCATCAACAGTATCGTAACCTTTTTCTTGTAAATTATAAGCCTTCAATTTATTTACTAAACCAATCCCTCTGCCCTCTTGGTTCATATACAATATACATCCCTTTCCGGCAGCTGAAATCATTTCCATGGCTTTGTGTAATTGAGGCCCGCAGTCGCAACGACATGATCCAAAAATATCACCTGTAACGCAAGATGAATGAACTCTCACTAAAATAGGTTCGTCTTTATCCCACTCCCCTTTAATTAATGCTAAATGATTTTCACCGGTGTCAATTTGCGTAAACGCAACCATTTCAAAATCGCCAAATGCTGTAGGTAAATTAATGGTTACTTCTCTTTTAATTAAGGACTCGTGTTTTAATCGGTACTCAATTAAATCTTTAATGCATATAATTTTTAAATCGAATTTTTTGGCGATGATTTCTAAATCTGGCACCCTTGCCATTTCACCATCTTCTCTGATAATTTCTACAATTAATCCAGCTTCTTCGAAACCTGCTAATCGAGATAAATCTACGGCTGCTTCTGTATGCCCTGCTCTTCTTAATACACCACCGTCTTTTGACATCAACGGAAAAATATGGCCGGGTCTACCAAAATCTTCTGGTTTGCTAGCAGGATTAATTAATGCCAATACAGTTTTAGATCGATCTGAAGCAGAAATACCAGTTGTGCAGCCATTTCCTAATAAATCTATAGAAACCGTGAAATTAGTTTCATGTGAGGCCGTATTTTTACCAACCATGAGGTCTAATTTCATTTCCTTACAACGATTTTCCGTCATAGGCATACAAATTAAGCCTTTGCCATGCGTTGCCATAAAATTAATCATTTCTGGACTTGCATTCCTTGCAGCTGTTAAAAAATCACCTTCGTTTTCGCGATCTTCATCGTCAACAACAATAATGCATTTACCTGCTTGAATTTCTAATATAGCTTCTTCTATGGTATTAAATTTCATATTATTGATTTCTTTTGGTTGGCTCCCAAACACTTGTTTCTATTCCTTTTGAAAACAAATAAAAACCCTTCAGCAAAGCCAAATTCATTAAATAAAAATGTGATGCAAATCTAAGCAATTTAAAATGTATGCCAATGTTTTTAAGTAGCCAATCGAAAATTGGTGTTGCCATCAATAACAGTTGAAACAACAATAAATTAGTATAAAATTGACTTTTAATACTTAAAAATGCACATGTAATAAATGCGAATGATAACAAAAATGGCCCTATCCAACGGATAACTTTATGCGACCAAAAACTGAAACCAACGCTGCTAAATGGGTTGATAAGTAAAGCTGCAAAATGAAATAAGTTTTGAAAATTACCAGTTGCAATTCTTACTTTTCTCCTAAACTCTTCCATTTCTTTATTTGAAACATCTTCTGTGCAAACAGCCGCTAATTCCGTAATTGCCAATTTACCTTGTTGCAAAACAGACATCGATATATAAAAATCATCTACAATGAAATGCTTTGGCACTTCTTTAAAATTTTCAGCTCTTAAAGAGTAACAACCTCCAAATGCGCCAATCATACTTCCCCAACAAATCCCCTCTTGGTATTTAATCTTATTCTCTCTAGACAAATAAGATTTTTCTTGAAAAGAAATACCATCGCTTTTGACCACCGGATTGACAATATTTCCTGCAACCAATGCAATGGAATTATTTTGGTAATGCTTGACCATTTCAAAAATTGTTTGTTTTAAAAAAAACACATTCGCATCTGTTAAAATTAAAACTTCTGCTCTTGCCATTCGAGCCAATTGATTGATGATATCTGTTTTACCTGTTCTATGCGTAAATTCAACCAAATGAACTGCATGTGTTGCAGTATAACGCGCTATGATTTGAATTGTTTGGTCAGTACATGCATCTGCACCTATGTAAACTTGAATTTTATCGACAGGATATTCCGTATTAAAAATAGACTTAATTTTTTCTTCAATTACGCTTTCTTCGTTATACGCAGCGATTAGAATTGCAACCGTTGGAAGTTCATCAGCGCCCAACTTATAAGTATTTTGATTTTGTTTTTTATTAATAGAAACGACAGATAAAATAAAAGGAAATAACACATAACTATGAAATAACAAAGCAATGCATAAATAAAACAAAAATGTGATGGTTCCCATTTATTTTATAGCCAAATAAAAATCAATGTATTTTTTAGTAATTGCTTTGTTCTCGAAATGATTACCAACAAACTCAAACGCAGCCTGACCTATACTTTCACGCAACTGCTCATTGTTTATTGCTTGTTCAATTGCTACAATCCATTCATCAGGTGTATTTGCAATAATAATATTTTTTTGATGGGTAGATGGAATTCCTTCTGCACCAACGCTTGAACTAATGATGCATTTTTTAGCAGCCATCCCCTCAATTATTTTCACCCGCATTCCCCCTCCAGAAAGCAATGGCACCAACATAATTTGATGCGACTTTTTAAATTCAATGGCATCTGAAACAAATCCGTGTACCTTAACGTTTTTCATGTGCAAGTTTAAAAGCCAATCTGGCGTTGATTTTCCTGCAATATGAAATTCAACTAATGGGTTTCTTTGGTGTAATTTCTCCCAAACATTATCAAAGAACCACTTTAAACCTTCTATGTTTGGTGCCCAATCTAATGCACTGATACTAAAAATGGTATTGGGTTTTTCTATATAATAATTGGTTTCTAAATATTTATCTAGGATCACACCAGCCGGAATAACTTCAATTGGTTTAGTTAAACCCATTTGTAATAGGCGGTTTTTATCTTCAATTGTAATTGCGGCAATTCCATCAGCCTTGTTGTAATACGCTGTTTCAAATGCTTTCAGGCGCTTAGCTAAATGATTGTAAAACCATTTTTTCAAAGGATTTCTTTCATTTAATGCCAATCTATCCCAAATAATATATTCTATATTATGTGCTCGAACAATAATCGGACAATTGCTGTGCTTGCGAATAGTAGCGATATAAGCCGCTACAAATGCACCATCAACATGAATATAATCATATTGATTAGCAGTTAAAAGAGATGCTAATTGTGCAGATACTTTATCGTCATAAAACCTTTCAATATTATAAGGCATGCTTTTAAACAAAACATTAATCAGTAATTTTATTGGAGAAATTTTAGTATCAACAAATACGTCTATTTGATTGGCAAGATCAGCCATTGCGCCAGCAGGTTGTGCGTGTTTTGGAGTGTTGATTGCTAACAAATCTACATCTACACCATTTGCTTTTAAACCTTTAGTTATGGCATAAATACCCATTGCACCACCATCTGTTGGTGGAAATGGCACACGATATGTTAATTGTAAAACTTTCAATTTATTTGACGTTCGCTATGATCGCATGCAGCACCGATTCTGGGGATAATTCTGTCATACAGGATTGACCATTTTTACAAGTGCCCTGGAAATAACATTCACAAGGTTTTGAAGGGCTAATGATTTGTCCGCGTTGGTATAATTCAAATTCAAATGGATTGAATATATTATTCATTAAAACCATTTGTTTTTGAAGTGCAACTGCAATGTGCATTGCCATGGTTACTTGTGTAACAATTAAATCCATTTGATACATCAAATTGATAAACTTAGGCAAGGAATGAAAACCTGAATAGTGAGCACCTGTTAAATTTGCAAGCTTTGAGTTTTTTTCATGCTCTTGCTCTCCACCTAACAGCACAGGTTCAAACCCTTCTTGCTGCAATAGCTGTATCAGCTTAACCCAATGTGTTTCAGGCCAGAGTCTTGTCGTCCAACGATCACCACAACCGGTATTTAATCCAATCAATTTTTTTTCCGCAGGTAAATTCCACACGAAGCCTTTGTCTTGATGGTTGTCAAATAAATATTCTTCCCCTTCAAAATTCCAACCAGCTAATTCGAAAATCTCTTGCACATATGACTTTTGATTGGCCTTGCTTACATCGTCAAATAAACCAGTGCTGAATTTGTGCTCAGCAAGTTGATTCATTGGAAATGGAACACCATCTTTTAAACAATAACCAAAGCGATGTGGAGCATTTATCGTATTTACAAGTGCGCAAGCATCTTTATCTTTGTCTAAATTATATACGATGTCAAATTTTACTTGCTGTAAATAGAGCACAGAAGTAAAATCGTATTTTAAAATTTCGTCTATTGCCTGAGCAGGTAAAATTGCAGGGGTATGTGTAAGCCAAGAAATTTTTGCATTTGGAAATTCTTTTCTTATTCTTCGAATTAAAGGAGTTGTTCGAATAACATCTCCAATTGCACCTAATTTGATGATTAAAATTCGCTTGCTTATTTTTTGATAAGCAGCACAAGAAGCACAATGTTCACCTGTTTTTTTATGAGGTGCGCAAGGCAAATCTCCCTTAAAAAAAAGACAATCTGTTTTTATATCTAATCCGGCAATACTTTCCATGCTATTAAAATCCTTGTAATAAAGTTAAAAATACGATTTTATTTCGAATTTATTACGCTACAGCTCTATTTTGAAACAGTCCGCTTGAAGATTTTCTTAAAGAAATTACTATATGCTTCCATGTTGAAAATTGCGGAATCGGTAGTAGCCATTCTTGTCAATAAAATGGCAATAGGGAGCAGCACAATTGAGGCCATCCACATCCCAAACCAAACATCTACCACCCCTTTTCTGGCAAATTTTTCACCAGTTATAGAAAGAATATGAAAAAAGATAAAAAAGAAAATTGAAATCACGACCGGCATTCCTAGCCCTCCTTTTCTAATAATTGCTCCTAAAGGAGCACCGATAAAAAACAAGATCAAACATGCAATCGATAAAGTAAACTTTCGATGGTATTCAATCTCATGACGGCGAATTTTTTCTGCCAGTTTATCGTGGTCTTCTGCAGTACTTTCAGAATAACTTTTTATGTTTCTAATGGTAGCATATGCACTGGCTAAAATGCCTGCCTGCGTAGCTTTTGGGAAGTTTTGAATAATATCTGAATTAATCAATTTGATAGTGGGAGCTGCTGCCGAGTCCACTTCAAATTTTTTATCCATAAAAGTATATGCTCTGTAATTTTGATTGTAATATGCTATTTCGGATTTCCCTTTCTTTTGAAGTGAATCTTCATAATACTTGAGCTGCTTAATATTTAACATCGTGTAATGATCTTTAAATAAATTTTCATCCGTACGGTTCATTTGAAAAGTTGACAAATCAAACTTTACTTCATGTTGTTTGAATTTAACTCGTAACAATTGCTTACGATCATTGCTGGTATTGGGTGTGCCGGATTCCTCATAGCTTATCCCATTAAATAATTCAATTATCAAAAAGCGTTCGTTTTCAGACTTCAACATTCGACCACTGTCAGCCATCATTACATTCATATTACCACTTTGGCTTGAATGGTTGTAAATAACAATGTTTTTAAGGGTTTGGCCATCTTTCTCTTTCTTTCCAACTCTGATACTATACCCGTCCATTCCATTAAAAAATATTCCTTCTTTAAGCGCCAATGTAGGTTTCTGGTTTTTTACATCCCACATCAATGCACCCATTTTGAGGTTCGCATATGGCATGGCAACATTAGAAAAATAAAAAGCACCAATGCTTATCAAGAAAACACAATAAACAAGTGGCATCATTATTTTTCTCAAAGAAATACCAGAAGATTTTAATGCAACTAATTCGTAGTGTTCCCCTAAGTTACCAAAGGTCATGATAGATGAAAGTAGTATGGCTAAAGGCAATGCCATTGGTACTAATGTAGAAGAAGCATACATGATTAATTCTAATACCACGTACCACTCTAAACCTTTTCCAACTAAATCGTCGATGTATTTAAATAAGAATTGCATTAACAAAATGAATAATGCAATAAAGAATGTCATTACAAAAGGGCCTATAAAAGAACCAATAATTAGCTTGTGAACTTTTTTTATTGGCAATATCATTTTATTAAGCACCTAAAGCATGGGTAAGATCTTGAATTTGGTTTTGCCAAATCATTTTTTTGTCTGCAATTTCTGATTCAAAAGCAAAATCAATGACACAAAGCGCAACATCACCAGTTAATTCATCCTGAATAATCTCAAATTCTAAAAAAGAATTGGGATCACCGTCGTCCCACTTAAATCTCACTAATTTATTTTCTCTATTCGCAACCATTTTTGCACGCATAGATTCGTTGTCCCAAATAAACAAATAATAGCCATCTTTAAATATCACATTGTCTGCAAACCACTCTGCTAGGCCATTTGGTGAGCTTAAATAACTAAAAAGTATTTTAGGAGATGAGCGCATGCCGAACTCCATTGTAATTTTTTGTTTGAGGTTATCTTTCTTCTTCATTATTATTTTAGCAGAAATACTGCATTTATTTTGTCATTTTTTTTAAAGGAAAACAAAATCTTCTATATTTGCAAACCATTATCCAAATAAGATAAGAAAAGGCGGGGTAGCTCAGTTGGTTAGAGCGCAGGATTCATAACCCTGAGGTCACGAGTTCAACTCTCGTCTCCGCTACTAAAAAAGCCCATAACAATTGTTATGGGCTTTTCTTTTTATTTAAATGTGCTATTATCTAAATTGTTAAAGTTAACCTTTCTTAAAACACACAGAATCTTCACAACAAACATAATCACAAAGCCAAATTAAGCGCTATAGCACGAACATCTTACCAAATAATCTACAATGCTACACTAGATTAATCAAAGCAGTCAGATGGGCTTATTTGCGACCATTTAACTGTTCTTTTTGTTGTTATTCTTGGGAAATTTTAATTAAAATTCTTTCAGGTTCATTCTCACCAGTAATTAAAACTGGTTTACCAATTGCTTTTGCCATTGCACCTAATAAGTTGATAAACTTTTCGTGGTGTTCCATTGTATGAAAATCTTTTGGATCAATGTCAAACTTAATTTCAGTAGATTTAAAGAAATGAACATTCATCAATATTTTATCTAATAAAATATTTGCTGATGAACTATAATCTTCATTGCCTTCAAAGAATTCATTAACGATATCAAATTTGATTTTCGATTCGTTTTTTACTGTCTTTCCATTTAACCAATCTACTTTGCAATTTTCATTTACAAAATCAATCCACTTCTCCCAATCACTTGCAGTTGTGTCTTGCACTATTACATCTCTTAACGATCCATCGTAGAAATATATTTGTTGTTTTATCTCTGACCAATTCATGGTTGCAAATTTATCAATTTAATTCAAAAAAAAAGCCCAGAACATTGCTGATCTGGGCTTGAATAAAATTTGGCGACGACCTACTCTCCCACATTTTACTGCAGTACCATTGGCGCTGTGGGGCTTAACT
>JAHEGO010000026.1 GCA_024645045.1 Sphingobacteriaceae bacterium | reverse complement strand
AGCTTTTTAATCATCGTAATGATTAAGATGATCATCGAAATATTATAATGGCACTTTTATTACACATTGAAAGTTCAGGACAAAATTGTTCAGTTGCATTATCAAATAGCAATGGATTAATTGATTGCATCGAACAAAACGAAGCAAACATTCATGGGTCAGCCCTTACCGTTTTTATTGAAGAGCTTATTAAGAAAAACAATTTTCAGTTAAACGATTTGGAAGCTGTAGCGGTAAGCAAGGGGCCTGGCTCCTATACTGGCCTTCGCATTGGTGTTTCTGTGGCTAAGGGGCTTTGTTATGCCTTAGACATTCCATTAATTTCTACAAATACCTTGAGCAGTTTAGCTCATTTAGCAAAAGCTAAAATTCAAAATGGTCCGGCTCAATATTTATTATGCCCCATGATAGATGCAAGAAGAATGGAAGTGTATACTTGTATCTACAATCAAGACTTTGAATTAATCGCTGATACTACTGCTAGCATTATTGATGAAGAAAGTTTTGCTCAGTTTAGAGCAAATCAGGTGATGTATTTCTTTGGAGATGGAGCAGCAAAATGCGAGACAGTTTTCTCAAAAGACCCTCATAGTTATTTTATAGAAGGCTTATACCCATCAGCAGCAGCAAACGTTTCAGAAGCGCAAGCTAAATTTCAAGCCAAAGATTTTGAAGACACCGCATATTTTGAACCCTTTTATTTAAAAGAATTTCTATTCCAAAAAAAAGGCGCTGAATAGCGCCTTTTTTTTACTCTATGCCTTCATAAATGTAGGCTTCTACTCTATTATTTTTTGCCCTGTCTTCAGGTAATTTATTACCCGCTATGAAATTTTCTGCCCCAACCGGTGTAAGCTTTATTCTTTCAGGTGCAATTCCTTTATCTGTAAAATATTTCCTTAAAACTTCTGAACGGCTTTCCACTAACTTCTTGCTAAGTGCTGCTTTTCTTCCGTTATCTGTATATACACTTATTGAAATCTTATAAGTTGGTTTTGACAATAACATATTAACTACAGCTTCCATTGCTGTAAATGAAGCGGTGTCTAATACTGCCTTATCTGCAGTGAAATTTAAATTGTTTAAAAAGTTCGCCATAATGATGCGCTCTTCCTTAGTTAACTCAACTCCTTGTGGCGCAAGTGGGCATCCACTATTGGTTTTAGGACCAGCCACATTTGGGCATTTGTCATCTTTGTCTAAAGTACCATCGCCGTCAAAATCTAAATAAGGACAACCAAAGTTTTCAATTGGACCAGCTAAATATTTACAAGAATCATTTTTATCGTAAATTCCATCTGCATCTGCATCCGGGCAACCTTTCGTCAATGCGGAACCAGCTTCATTTGGACATAAATCTTCTGCGTCTGGTACATTGTCTTTATCTGCATCTGGTGCAGGACATCCATTGAAAGCAGCAGTTCCTTTTTCAGAAGGGCATGCATCATCTTTATCAAAAATACCATCGCCATCCATATCGCTAAATGGACAACCTCTGTTTTCCAATTGACCCCAAACAAATGGGCAATTATCTAATGCATCTAAAATACCATCTCCATCAGAATCCATTGGCTCCGGAGGTGCTGGCGGCTTAGGACATCTTCCAAATCCAAAAGCAATACCAAAATTAATATCCGCACCTAAACCAAGTGCCGGTTTTGCCGTATGATCTTTGGTTAATTGATTAAATAATTGATAAGAATTTAATACACGTTCTGAGCCAACATAAAATTCAAATATTTTTGATCTAAATAATAGTTGTGCTCCTACCGAATTATTACCATCAGAATTAAATGTACCCGAAGTAATTAAATTCAAACGCTTTGCAATTCTAATATCAGTTATTAAAGTTAAATCGAAAAAATCGTAAGCCAATGGCTTAGAATAAACGATGGTCGTATAAAACCAATTCGATAATTTTAAATTTCCAGAAACCTCGAAACGTCCCATCAGCTTACTACTGTAGGCACTCCTAGCACTATCAATGGCAAAAGAAGTTAAGTTATTTAAAATAGAATCTTGCACTAAACTATCAGCCATGATATCTATTCCAGTAAATTGAATTGATTTATCAAGCTTGTAATATTTACTTTTATCATTCCAATTGATCTTTCCAATGTCTAATAATGCAGCACCAATTGTGAACGTTGGATCTACTTCGTATTGCAAACCTCCAGAAAACACATAGCCTTTATTTGTTTTCACATTTGCAATTAATGAATCGGTATTTAAATTATCTTTATTAGAAGGATCTATTGACGCTCTAATTGTTCCTTTAATATAGATATCTAAGGTATCGCCTGCGGCAGAAGTTGTAAATTTAGAACCTTTGACATCTACGCCTAGATTTGCCAAGCCTGTTAGGTATCCAAACTTAACACCTCCAGATAATTTCTTGGTTATTTGTCTTCTAAATCCAATTCCTGTTTCATTATAAATATTAGTAGAAACACCCATATCTAAAAAACCATCAATCGTTTTCCCTTTAAAAGAATTATTTCCTTTGGTGATAAAATTAAACACGCCATTATTTAATGAAATGGCTGTTTGTGCTTTAATCTGAGAATAAAATGAAAGTTCTGCATCTTTCTTTTTACCCATCCTAATTTTCATCAAGAATAGATTATAATTAAATTGATTGGAAATGCGATTGGTGTATTTCGACCCATTTGGAAAATTCAATACCGATAAGTTTTCACTCGCTAAAAAAGATTTTATAAAGGTATTGGCATCGCCAGATACACTTAAATCTAGGTTAAACGAAGGCATGAAAAAATTGGTAGCCCAAGACCTGCATGAATCTAAACTTCTGTGGTGTGGATTTTGAATACCATCATATAAAGTACGTGTATAATAGAGCGAATACCTTTGTGCATTAGCCGCATAGCTAACAAGTAAAAACAAAAATGCTATGATATATTTTGAAGTAAATTTCATTCGGTTCATTTTATTTTTCAAATTATTTACTTAAAGGATCAATGGTTAATTTCAATCGACCCTTGGTATCAAATCCTAATTGATAGTCCGTATAAATTTTTGGACTGACAACACCAGCTGGTGTATTCAATAAAGCTTTAACTTGTATATACTTTGATGATTTTAAACGTTCGAAAAGTTGTTGTGTTAATACCACATTGAAAACAGATGTCCTTGGAGCAACCACTTTTTCTTCACCCCCAACAATTGCAGTTGTGGCACCTTCAATTTTCAAAGAAGCTAAATTGGCAATTGGGTCAAAGG
Source organism: Sphingobacteriaceae bacterium (assembly GCA_024645045.1). GTDB lineage: Bacteria > Bacteroidota > Bacteroidia > Sphingobacteriales > Sphingobacteriaceae > CAIKLP01. The sequence continues at coordinate 5,011 of JAHEGO010000026.1, read as the reverse complement.
CTCCGTTCATCGCTAATAAATCTATGTTTATGGTATAAGGAAAACCATTTGAAATGGTAAAGTCTAATGTTCCTGTATCCAATTTTGTTTTACTAGTATCTATTTGCTCTCCTAAGGTTCTTAACAATGCAAAAGCCATGGTATCTTGTAATTTCAAACTATCAAACGCGACCGAGAATGGGATTTCAGCATCAACAAATAATTTTAATGCACTGCGTTTATAAATGAAATGATTCAAAGAATTTGGATCTTGATTGATCCCTACTTTCGCTGCAAAACTCATGGTTGTAGGAAAATTTGAAATCGTTTTTCCAAAACCTTTCGAATCATCTAACACAAATCGGTTAATCACAGCAGATGGGCCAATTTCTGCTTTTTGAATATCTAAGTTACCAGTTTTCAAAGAATCCAATCGGCCATTCACCCCATTTTTAGTGGTTACTTTTACATTGATTAAAAATGGGAGTCCAGAAGTATTATCAAAGTCTAAAGTAACTTTGGCTTCTTTCAAACTCATAGAACCACCTTTAATATTTTTATAGAATGCTGCGGGCAAAACATCTGCTGTAGTAGCAAATTCTGGGAAGTCGATGGTAAAATACCTTCCTTTTGAAAACCCAACATTCACATCTGTTAGAGATAATGTGATAAAACCATTTCCTGTTTGTGTACCAAAATTCGGACCTGCAAGTACATTTAGCTTAATATACATTAAGCTGTTACTATCTAAATTTTTACCACGTAAATCCCAATCAGCATCTTTTAAGTCAACAACAGTTGAATCTGTTGCGCCGGGCGCAATCGATTCAATAGTTTGTGAGACATAAGGCAAACCATTTACTTTTAAACCAGGTATCTCCCATTGTAAATTGGTAAATGTAAACGATTTATTATTCGTGATTTTTAATTTTAATTTTCCGCTTTCTAAAACCAATTGTGTAAGCTTACTCAATTGCAATGGTAAAGTTAAATCGTAAGTAAAATCTTGACTTTTAATTGTATGTTTTCCATTACTTGGATCAAAGTAAAGAACAGAAGGGAATTCTGGTACATTTTGAACCGCAGCCAGTTTATCTCCTAATACTTCTTGAAATACAGTGTCTCTAAAGCCAACTTTAAAATATCCAGAAGGCGAAGTTTGAATAAAGCTAGAATCTTCTTCCGTTAAGTTTTTGAGTGTTAGACTTCCATGAGCCAAGGGTAACACAAAATCTGGAGAGAATGAAGGCTCTGCAATACCATCATCTAGTAAGCTGCAAGAAGTAATGGTCGAAATAACCAATCCTAAAAACAATAAACTAGCAAAGAAATTTTTCTTAGTAAAAAAATACATAGTGCTTTGATGAATATAATTCAAATTAAACCTTAAAGATAATAAAACTTAGGCTATAGCCATAAGTAAAATATCACTAAAATTGAGTCTGATAAGCGAAAATACCCCCGTCTGGGCCTAAAATAACCATATAAGCCTTATTTGATGTTTGATAAACGCTTGGCCTACCCTTTCCAGGAATAGGAAAATCAAGCATAAGTTTACCTCGCCTATCGAACATGTAAAATTGATTCGTTGTTTGTGATATTACACCTAAACCCGAAGTATTGGAGTCTATTTGTAAAGGAAATGCAGGTTGAGAAATACTTGCGGTAAATTGATATTGGTATAATAAATTGTTTTGCGAATATACCTGCAATTTGTTTTGATCGATATAAATTTGCTCTAATTGTGGATCTCCAAAAATATCTGATTGCAAAAAGGTATGCGATTTATTAAATGTTTTGTTTCCACTTTTCTGAATAGTTCCGTCAAAATAAACTGAAATTAAATTTCCATTTTGATCTGTACTCACAAATTTGTTTTTATTTAAAGCAGTATCAGTTACAAAATAGAACGGATTATTAAATGCTTCACTTGTACTGTCTTTAATACTTTGCAAGATTTCTCCTTTTCTAGAAATCCAATAAAATTGTCCTTTACTGCTATGTAAGAAAAAATAATCTTTGTCTTGAATTCTTATTTGTTGAATTGGCGATTGAATGGATTCAAGGCGCCTCCCTTCCCATCCTAAGAGTTTATTGGCTAGTAAATCGTATCCCCAAATAGATTGGTCTTGACAATTTATAAACACACGGTAATCGTTTTTGTCTCCATAATTAATTAAAGACAGTGTTTGATTTGTAGCGCAATTTAATTTAATTGGAAAACCTGGAACAGCTTGTCCAGCATTGTTAATTAAATAAATGTAATTGGCCGTATTAAATAAAACAAGATACGAACCTGCATGCTTGATGACATTTATTGACCCTATTAATGCTTCTTTTATAGGTATTATTTTCAATAACCTACCATTCAATCCAACCATATTTAAATTGTTACTGTCATCTTGAAATACCACCAAAGGTTCAGTTGCTGGTAAAATAACAGGGTCGGATTTAGCAATAATTTTGCCGCGGAATTTCCATAAATATTTCAGTGAATTTGGAACCTCTAATTTCTTAGTCAAATAAAATCGTGTGTTTACACTTTGCTGTTCAAAAGAAAATTGATAGGCTAATCCATCATAAGCTGACCAAGCGTTCTTGTCAAAATATTTTTTCAAAGAAATTTCGTTCAGCATTGCTGCACATTTTTGCTCATTACCTACCATAGGTAGATAATATAAATAATTGTACTGTGCATTTAAATTTGCGTTAAATGACTTAAACCTGTTGCTAGACGAAATCAAGTTGCCGTTGTTATATGCATCAATATACCACTTCATTTGCTTCATTGAAGCTGCTAAAATCAAACGATCGCCCAATACACAATAATATTTTGCTTCAAACCCATCAAATGGAACACCCATAGTCATTTGCATGAAATTCCTAATAGGGAAATAAGCTATTACACGCCCTTTGTAACTTTCTGTTTTTGCTCGTTTTGCTAATGTATTGATGCGCAATATTTTTTTCTGAAAATCTTCCACTTGCGTCAAGTGCATCATAACCATGTCTATAGCTGTTTTTTGGGTATCAATACCTGAACAGATAGCGAGGTATTCTACACCTGCACAATTTTTAATTAATGCTTCCAAATTAGTTTTCAAACGCATAGACTGAACAGCCATTGCAACTGAAAATAAATTTGATTTATTAGCCGTATAATATTTTTTTAATTTATTTCTAAAAAGCGCATAGTCTGAAAGTATGAAATCTTGAAAGCCCATTGTATTATTTGGCACAAAGGATATAAGGTAAGAACTGGAAGTTTGTTGACCTTCAAATACAGAAATAAAATCTTTTGCATCGTAATTTATTTTACCTTTCAAAAGCATATCTTCTTTCGAAAAATCTAATGCATACACCGCATAATTGCCTAATTCTTTCAATGTGGCAAATGCTGAAAAATATTTTTCATTAAAAAAAGTATGGAAATAATTTGAAAGGTTTTGATAATTGACATACACAGTTGCCACTCCAGAAAGCTTGTTTTGATAGCGTTTTAACAAATTGACAAACGCTGGTTTTTGTTGAAGATTAGCAATTCCTAAATGAGCTCTGATGGCTTGTTGGACTTCTTGCTCTTGAAAACTCAATATTAAGAAACTGCCTACTTTAGCATAATGCAAAACAGAATCTGCTATAATTCTAGCATGGTAAATATTGGTATTGATAAAGTAACTAGGTGCTGGTGCTTTAGCTAAAGTGTCGTTGGAAGGAATAAAATTTGCTAGATTTTCTAAAGGCCTATTACTTACATCTAGTAAGTATGTAGCATATATCTCTTCAACTCCTTGAGGATGATAGGCAATTAATAAATTATTATTATTTACAATATCTTTTATTGCACTGTTTGCTATTACCAATTGATTCATCAATTGTAACTCTTTATAATATGAAGTGTGGAGTAATAATTTTGGATTATCGTTGTTTTCTAAAAGAGCTCCCAAACGATCATCCATGGTAAACTGAAGTACCAAAGGTGTATTACTCGATATAAAACTAAATGCCGATTCATCTATAGGCCTGCGTTTTGCTTTTTGTTGATAATACAAAGCCAATGCCAATAAAAGCGTAAATAGAATTCCAAATAAGAGTAAAGTTCTTTTCATGGTATATAGCTTCAAAAATAGCTTGTTTCTGTAAATATGCTGAATATTATTTGATATGTAAATTTTCAACAAATGTGATCAGCAATTGCCTATAATTTGTTATTTTTAACTTTTTATAAAACATGAAATCTTTAATTCAAATTGCGAGTTTAATTGGAGCCATTGGCGTGATTATTGGCGCGTTCGGAGCACACTTATTGAAACCATATATGAACGAGCTTCAGCTCACCACATTTACTACTGGAAGCAAGTATCATTTAATCCATAGCCTAAGCATACTCCTGTTTGCTATTTTATTTGAGCAAACTAAAATCAAACAGTTTCAAACAGCTGCTTATTTTCATTTAGCTGGAATTTTGCTTTTTGCAGGTTCATTGTATTTAATAGCCTTGAAAGACTATTTGCAAATAAGCCATTGGACTTTTCTTGGCCCAATAACCCCTTTGGGAGGTTTGTGTTTTATCATTGGCTGGTTACTGCTTTTTGCTGGGTCTTTTAAAATGAAAAATGTCTAAACCAAACACATTGGAAACAACCCAATTTGTAGAAGTAATTCTTCCACTCGCCATCAGTCAGACATTTACTTATCGCGTTCCGAGAGAAATGAACGATGCGATTGCGATTGGCCAGCGCGTTGTTGTTCAATTTGGTAAGAATAAATTAACAACAGGTATTATTCAAAATATTCATACCCAAGCACCAAAGCTTTACGAAGCAAAATACCTCATCAGTATTTTAGATAAAGACCAAGCGAGTATCAATGCAAAACAATTTAAATTATGGCATTGGGTAAGCGAATATTACATCGCTAAACTCGGCGAGGTAATGAATATAGCACTTCCATCAGCTTTAAAATTATCTTCTGAAACAGCCATCTATTTAAATAAAGAAATCAGTTTTGATAAACTTGCTTTAAATGATCA
>JAHEGO010000024.1 GCA_024645045.1 Sphingobacteriaceae bacterium | reverse complement strand
CCACCAGATGCAGAAATTCCTGCAATGTCTAAGCTAAACAATAACATTTCACCCATCTCGCTTGGTGGAAATGAAACGTTTAATACGGTATATAAACTTTTATCTGGATGAATATTTCCATTAAATTGGATGCCAGGAATTTTATCTGTAAGCTGTTCAATCATGTATGATTTTAATGATTGAATATGTGTATGATGCGCTTGCATCTCTTCGTAAGCAATACTTAGCGCTTTAGCTAAACCAATTATTCCGTAAACGTTTTCAGTACCTCCACGCATGTTGCGTTCTTGTGAACCACCATAGATAAGTGGATTAATTTTTACTTTATTATTGATGTATAAAAATCCAACACCCTTAGGACCATGAAATTTATGTGCAGCACAAGTAATAAAATGAACAGGTAAATTTGCTAAATCATGGATAAAATGACCCATGGTTTGAACAGTATCAGAATGAAAAATAGCATTGTGTTTTTCGCATAATTCTCCAACTGCATTTAAATCAAGTAAATTTCCAATTTCATTATTGGCATGCATCAAAGAAACAAAACTACGTTCGTTTTCGGCTAATAATTTAGCCAAATGAGTTAAGTCAACACTTCCATCATTATCTAACTGAACAAAGCTTAGTTTAATTATACCTTCTTTAGCTAATTCTTCTAGGGTGTGCACTACCGCATGGTGTTCAATAGAAGTAGTGATGGCATGTTTAATGCCTAAATCTTTGATAGAACAACGAATAGCCATGTTGTCGGCTTCTGTTCCACCAGAAGTAAAAAATATTTCAGATGGGCTGGTATTTAATAATTTTGCAACGGTCTTTCTTGCTTCTTCTAATTTAGTTCTAACGGCCCTACCATCGGCATGAATAGAAGATGGATTTCCAAATTGATGCTCCATCATTTCTGCCATTATTGCAACTACTTCTTTATCCATTGGAGTGGTTGCGGCATTATCTAGGTAAATTCTATTCATGTGATTGTTAGTTAATAAATGATTTTATATCGTTGATGATTTTTTCTGCTAAGTCCTGAGCAGCTTGCGCAGTATGGCTTTCAGAGTAAATTCTAATAATTGCTTCTGTATTTGATCTTCTTAAATGAACCCATTCTTTATCGAATTCTATTTTCAAGCCATCTACCTCATTGATAGGCTGTGCTTGGTATTTTGACTTGACTTGTTGCATCAAATGATCAATGTTCAAATCAGGAGTTAAATCAATTTTATTTTTTGAAATAAAATAGGCTGGATAAGAATTTCTTAATTGAGAAATGCTTACATCTGCTTTTGCTAAATGCGAAAGAAATAAAGCAATTCCCACTAACGCATCTCTTCCATAATGAGATTCAGGGTAAATAATTCCGCCATTTCCTTCACCACCAATAATTGCTTGATTGGCTTTCATCGCATTGACAACATTAACTTCACCTACAGCAGAAGCAAAATACATACCATTTACCGCTTCGGTTACATCTCTCAACGCTCTTGTGGAAGATAAATTAGAAACCGTATTACTTTGCTTTTGATGTTTTGCATAATGTTCCTCGCTGGTGTTCTTCAATACAAAATCAGCAACAGCAACTAGTGTATATTCTTCACCGAACATTTTACCATCTTCACATACAAAACACAATCTGTCTACATCTGGATCAACTGCTATTCCTAAATGCGCTTGATTATTAATAACCGCTTCAGAAAGTGCTGTTAAATTTTCAGGCAATGGTTCTGGATTATGTGGAAAATGACCATTGGGTTCGCAGTAAATTTCTGTAATTTGATGAACGCCTAAAGCCTTTAACAATGCAGGTACAAATATTCCACCAGTTGAATTCACCGCATCAACAACTACCTTAAAATTCTTTGCTCGAATGGCTTCAACATCTACTAAATCTAATGCTAAAATATGATCGATGTGTTTTTGTAGATAGGTTTCATTTTGGCTATATGTCCCAATTTGATCAACTTCTGCAAAAAGCATATTGTTCGATTCTGCTTTACTTAAAACTTCTTGCCCATCGATATCAGAAATAAACTCTCCGTGTTCATTCAATAATTTCAAAGCATTCCACTGTTTAGGATTATGACTTGCAGTTAAAATAATACCTCCACCTGCTTGTTCCATTGGTACAGCTATTTCTACGGTTGGAGTAGTTGATAAACCTACATCAACTACATCTATTCCTAAACCCTGTAATGTACCAACTACAATATTTCTAACCATTTCACCAGATATTCTGGCATCACGACCAATAACAATTTTCTTTTTCCCAGATTTCTCAATGATCCACTGACCAAATGCTGCAGTAAATTTTACGATATCGAAAGGTGTTAAACCTTCGCCAGATGGACCACCAATGGTGCCCCTAATTCCAGATATAGATTTTATGAGTGTCAAATTTTCAATTTTTATCTAACAAAAATAAAAAAATCTAAGAGATTTGAAGGGTATTTATCGTATAAAAAGCTTAAATAATGATATTTTTTGAGCATTTTTGAAAAAAATTCAATTTAGACTTTTTATCTATACTGCTTAAATGAAAAATTGGTTCAACATATGGTTCAACTCTCCCTATTATCATATTTTATATGAAAATAGAGACCACCAAGAAGCAGCCGATTTTATCGATACCATTGCTAATTATTTTAATTTCAAATCAAATCAAAAGGCACTTGATGCAGGTTGTGGAAGAGGCAGACATGCCATATATTTCAATAAAAAAGGACTTGATATTACTGGCATAGACCTTTCACCTGAAAATATTAGCTATGCTAAAAGCATGGAAAACCCAACCTTAAATTTTCAAGAACATGATATTAGAAAGACCTTATGTGTCAATTACTTTGATTATGTCTTTAATTTATTTACCAGTTTTGGTTATTTTGAAAAAGAATCTGACGACATCAAAGCCATTAAAATGTTTAGCAATGCGCTAAAAAAAGGTGGAATTTTATTGCTTGATTTTATCAATGTTGTACCATTAACTCATAATAATTCAAGTGAAACAAAAACGATTCAAGAAATTGAATTCCATTTAACTAAATCTACCGTAGCTAATTTTATTCAAAAAACAATTCATTTTAAAGATAAAGGCCAAGATTACGAATATTATGAGAAAGTTAAAATCATTCATTTGAATCAATTTAAAGAATATTTTACTGCTCAACACCTTGAATTGATTGAAGTTTTTGGAGACTACCAATTATCTCCTTATATTGAAAATAGTTCACCAAGACTTATCATGGTAGCTCGTAAAAAATAATAACATGTTGAAACAAATAGACCAACAATTATTTTTAATCATCAACAGAATTTGGTCAAACGATTTCTTTGACTTTATAATGCCATTGATGCGAAGTAAACTATTTTGGGCACCACTCTATGTTTTTATTATTGTATTTTTTGTCAGTAATTTTGGCAAAAAAGGATGGATAAGTATTTTCTTTATGCTACTCACTTTTGCATTAACTGATTTTGTTAGCGCAGGAATTTTCAAACCTATTTTTGAAAGATTAAGACCTTGTAATGACCCTTCCATAATGGGTTTAGCAAGAAATCTTGTTGGATGTGGTTCAGGCTATAGTTTTATTTCATCACATGCTGCAAATCACTTTGGTTTGGCCATTATAATAGGATCCATATTTAAAAGCAAATGGACTTGGGTGAAACCCGCATTGGTTATTTGGGCCAGTGTAATTTGTTATGCTCAAGTATATGTTGGCGTTCACTATCCATTCGATGTAATTGGTGGTGCAATTATTGGTATACTAATTGGAAAGTTTACCTTTGCCTTACATGAAAAATTCAATTCATTAAAAAATGTTCAGCATTAATAACCTAATATTATTTTTAGCAGCGCTAATAGGCGGTTTAGCTGTATTTCTATTCAAAAAAGAAAATAGTAAAAACTTGAAATTAGTTTTGTCATTTTCTGGTGCATATTTATTTGCAATAACTATACTACATTTAATGCCAGAGGTATACGAATCTGGAAATAAATACACTGGATTGTTTGTTTTGCTAGGCTTTTCATTTCAGATAATTTTAGAACAGTTTTCAGAAGGAATTGAACACGGACATATCCATACACATTCACATAAACAAGAACTAATTTTTCCAATTGGCATTATGCTAAGTTTGTGTTTACATGCTTTTTTAGAAGGCATGCCTTTAGTAAATCAAACTATTGGTTCGAACGAATTAAATTCTTTGGTATTTGGAATTGCAATACATCATATTCCAGCTGCATTTGCATTAGCAAGCGTTTTAATGAGTAACCAAGTAAAAGGAAGTAAACTAGTTATAATGCTTGTTTTATTTGCGCTTATGACTCCTGCAGGAAGCTTTGTAAGCCAACAAATTCAAATTGATTCTGCAAATCAAATACACAATTATTTCCCATTTATTATGGCTACGGTTATTGGAATATTCTTACATATTTCCACAACCATTTTATTCGAATCTAATGTAGACCATCGATTCAATTTCTATAAGATGATTGCAATAATAATTGGAGCTGGTATTGCGGTAGTTAACTTTTTATTACACTAAGACCTTACTTTATCTAAAAGTTCGTTAAGTTGCTTAGCTTCTTGATCGGTTAATGAAGAGAACATTTTATTTGGATCTGAACTGGCATCAAATTTAGCTAAAAGGGCTAAACCATTTTCTGAAATTTTAATATCCACTGCTCTCCTATCTTTTTTGTTAACACACCTTTCAATATACCCTTTTTGAAGTAATCTTTCGACCATTCTAGAAGCGTCACACATTTTATCAAGCATGCGCTCTTTCAATAAATTTATGGTACATGGATTGGGCATTTGACCTCTTAAAATTCTAAGGATATTAAATTGTTGCATGGTAATGTCATAAGGTTTAAAGTCCGACCTCATTTTAGCAACAGCCCAATGATAAGTAAATAGCAAATTGATCATTGCTTTTTGTTGTTCTCCAGCAAATTGATGTTGAGCTATTTCCTCTTCTAGTTTCATAAGGCAATTTTAATAAATTAAATTTAATTATTATCCAATTCAGTTGAATCAGGATTAATATTATTCAATTCATTTTGAATTGGATAAGGGCAATGTTTACAACCATTTTTACAACAAAAACCACGTTTTAAATGGTATTCTTTTGTAAAAACCAGTAATCCGTCTTCTATAATATAGTCAATACCTTCTATCATTGATTGGCTAAACTTTTAACATTAACAGTTTTACCTTTAAAATGTTCTTGTAAATGCGTGCCATCACCATGAATTGTCCATACTTCAGCTGGATTTACTTTTTCAATATAATTTAATAGATCCAACCAATCCATATGGTCACTCAAAAGTAATGTATGGGTATTATTATTTTGTAGATTTTGCCATCCACTGGCAAAAACAGATGGCATTAATCCTTGAAGTTTGTAGGTATTAAATGTCAATGGCGGAACCATAAATACAAATGGCTTTTTTAGTTTTAAATCTTTTTTAGTTAAAATTTGATACTGTTTAGACAAGCGACCATAACGTTCATAAATTTGATGATAAGCAAGCATATCATGATGTATGGAAATAACCACAGAAGGATCAATTTCATTGATCATAGCAGTTATTCTTTGCGCTTTACCTAGTACATATGAGCCAACTAAAATAGGCCTTTCAATCGCTAGTATTTTTTTTATCTCTGCAACAGGATCTGGGTGAATTATGGTAGGATTAGCAAACGTTGTTTCTGTGATTAACACATCTGCTTTTATAAATTCTATGGCATCACAGGTTGTATCAATTTGAGATTTTACATCGCCAGAATACAAATACCTTGTGCCATTATATTCCATTAAGATTTGTGCACTTCCTAGCATATGTCCAGCTGAAATAAATGTAATGTGTACGTCTTGAATGGAGAATTTTTGATGAAAATTAATTGGGTAAAACGTTTTCGCCGCCCTTTGCTTATAACGTAATTTCATAAAGTCAAATGTTGCAGGATGTGCATAAACATTGACTGAACCAGCTATTGCATGGTCGGCATGTGCGTGGGATACTAACGCATTTTTAACAGGAAATTTAGGATCAATATAAAAATCTGCAATGGCACAATAATATCCATTTGTTGTGGCCTTAATGAAATCTGAAACGATCATTATTGCTTAGCTATTAATTGATGATGAATCATAAATACCTGCTCGATTAATGAATGTGCTCCATCGTTTTGTATGATAAAATTAGCAAAGGCTATTTTTTCAGATTCAGGAAGTTGATTTGCAATTATTTTCTCAATTTGTTGTGCACTTAATCCATCCCTTGCAGCAACTCGCGCTAAACGGATTGCATGTGGCGCAGTAACTAATATATTGAAATCATTCTTTAAATGACTTCCAGATTCTATCATTAATGCTGCTTCTTTTATTACATATGTTTCATTTTGATTGATTTTACACCAATCTTCAAAGTCTTGAAATACCACAGGATGTATTAAATCATTCAATTGTGCTAGTTTTTGAGAGTCATTAAAAACAATTTGAGCAATATAGCTGCGATTATATTGACCATTTGCCAAGTATGCTTCTGTACCAAATTGATCGATGATTGCTTGTTTTAAAGGCGGATGATTTAAAACCAATTGTTTTGCGCGAATATCTGCATTGTAGGTTTTTATACCTAGACTTTCAAATACCTTACAAACAACAGATTTACCTGTTCCTATACCACCTGTAATGCCTACTTTTAACATTATTTATAAAAAATTAAATAATCAACTAAATGTGGTGTCAGTTTTAAATCTTGAATACCATCAGGTGTTTTCTCGATACCTAACTTCAATTTATTCATTAAGTTTTTCTCCTTAATAGCGACAACCCTAAAAGAGTTTTCGTTGATAGATTTGTATTTAGAAATTCCAACTAGAAAATTTACTTCTGCTTGATCAGGATATATATTGATTTTTGCAAAAGGAACAATTGCCTTAATGTGAATAGGAACCTTTAATCGCTTTGTAGTATATTTTTCTACTGGAATAAATACACTAACTATTTGATTTGACAAAAGTATATTGTTGTTAATTGCTGGTTTTAAATTTACATCAAACAATTGGTCATCTGTAAGCTCTGCTAGGTTTATAGGATTTATTTCCCAAGAATTAATTTGGTTAATATCTTCCTGTGGCCCAGAAATAACTATACTATCAGGGCTAATACGAATGTTGCTTTTCAATCCAAATTGTTTAGCAAATTTGATATTCCCATTGAATTTTACGGGTACTTTCTTAGTGTTCTTTTTCTCAAAACTAAATTTCAATTTAGCAGGAGAAATATCTACTATGTTAAGTTTTTCTAAAGAAATTTTATCAATACTATTTATTTTTTTGATTAAATCAATTTCTCTGCTATGTTCATATTCATTCAAATCAATTACCAAAGTATCACTCAAATTTTGAATTTTACTTTTCAAGAAAAACCAGCCAGAACCTTCTACTGTAAATGAAACTTGTCTGTTATGGTCTACAAGTAATGCTTGATCGAAAGGAACATTGATAAAAACTATTGGAACTTGAATTTCAAAATGCCTGTTTTTCCCTAATATCGTAAGTATCCAACATGCAAATGCAACCAATACACAAAACAAAAATAGCCCTAATCTGCGTCGTATTCTGCGGCGAGACACTTCTTTGTAATACTGAATAAAAGCAATGATAAACTTCTTCATTGTTCGTTCGAAAAGGCTATTAAACAAAAATATCAACCTTTTTGGGGTTGATATTTTTAATTTTTATAAATTTTAGCTGTTTAATTTTTTTGATGCTTCTAATGAAACCGAAACCTTATCAATTTTCATTTTCACTCCATTTTCAATTTCAAGCATATACGTATCGTCATTGATTTCAGCAATTTTACCATGTATTCCACCAATAGTAACAACTTTATCACCTTTTTTAATTCCTTCAATAAAGTTTCTTTGATCCTTCATTTTTTTCGTTTGTGGACGAATCATGAAAAAATAAAAAACAATACCAATTAAGATTAATGGTAAAAATTGCATTAACGGATTTTGATTTGCTCCTTGTGTAGGCGGAGCCATCAATAGTACATTCATTAAGTTCATCATATATTATTTAAATTTATTTTGCTTCTAAAACTTCTCCTCTTAAGTAAAGGACCTTTGTATTGGGTACTGTATTTGCAACAATTGTAATTGTTTTAGTTTGTAATCCCATTTTGTTTTCGCTGTTAAATACAACAGAAATAGTTGCTTCCGCACCTGGAGCAATTGGTTCTTCCGGAAATGTTGGTACAGTACAACCACAACTTGCAGATGCCGAAGATATAATCAATGGAACATAGCCAGTATTTTTAAAATTAAAAGCATAGGATACTTTTTCACCTTGAGTTATTTTCCCGAAATCATATGTATCATTCTGGAATGTAAATTTAGGTAATTTTAAGGTATCAACTTTACCATCTGCAGTCATTGGAATGTCTATAGATGCTGCATTTAAGCTACTTGAAGGTGCTTTTTTACCACAAGCAATAACAACTAAAATCAATCCGTAAAATATATACTTTCTCATATGTTAATCTACTAAACCTCTACCCGATTTATTTATTTGATGTTTTTCTTTTAATTCGATTAGAATTTTATCTAATATACCATTGATAAATCCTTTACTCTTTGGTGTACTAAATTCTTTAGAAATATCGATGTATTCGTTCATCGTAACTTTGGTTGGTATTGATTGAAAATGAACAAATTCAGTAATGGCCATTTTCATTAAAATAGTATCTACTAAAGCAATTCTTTCTACATCCCAATTTTGCGTTTTATTGGCAATTAATTCGTTATATTCATTTTCATTTTTAATCGTATGATTAAATAAATCTGTAATAAATACCCTGTCTTCTTCCCAATTGGCTGTAATTGGTAGCAAATCCAATTCTGATTGTAATTTAAAAGCTTTAATGGTTTTTAAAATCATGCTTTCGATGGTTTCAGCATCTACTGGCCAATTTAAATATTTCTCTTCTAAATGTTGTTCTAATAATGGAAATTTGAAAAGCACTTTTTTGAATAAAAATTGCATAAAATCTTGATCTTCCTTAAGCGTAGGAGTCTCTATTTTAGCATAAGCCAAGTAAGGCTCATCCGATTTTAACTGTGTTAAGATTTCTCTAAACAACACTTCTTCCCCATTCCAATTTACTTTATAAGCTTTGACTAGCTTTTGAAAAGCAAGGTCTTTTTCTAACTGTGCAATGAATTTATTTTTCATCAAAACCGCTGAAGAGCTTAAATCTTCTGCCGTTGGTAAGTGTTTATTGCTTTTTTCTGCAACTGCAGTTTCTTCAAACAAAGCTAATTCTAAAGACAATTGCAGTAAATAAATATAAGCATCATGTACAACATGAACCGCTTGTAGCAATTGTTTTTCTGAAGCTTTAACATCTCTGTTTTCTGCTTGTTGGTAAGCATATAATGCTTGAAAACCCTTAATTCTTAAATGACGACGATTTAACATAAATTGGTATAAAGAACGATTTTACACAAAAACTGTGCGATAATTATATTAGTAAGAAGCCTTAATTCTGCGAATATCGGCAATTCTCTTTTCAGCAATTTTATTTGCTGCTTCATAAGTTGGAATATTTTCCTCCCTAGATTTTTTCAATATTTCTAAAGTAACATTGTAAATATGTTCCGTTTTTTCCATAGCACGTTTAGCGCTATGACCTTGCAATTCAGAGTAGACATGAATTAATCCACCAGCATTAATCAAGAAATCTGGCGCATAAATAATTCCTTTATCCATCACTAATTTACCATGAATATTTTCATCTGCCAATTGGTTATTTGCAGCGCCAGCAATAATTGCACATTTTAATTTAGCTAACGTTTCATTATTCACCGTTGCACCTAAGGCACATGGAGCATAAATATCAATGTCTAAATCATAAAATTGATTACCCGCAATTACATCGGCACCATACTTTTTAGCAACCATTGCTAAACGCTCTTCGTTTATATCTGTTATGTAAACTTTTGCGTTTTCAGCTCTTAAATGTTTCACTAAGTTTTCACCAACATTACCTATTCCTTGTACACCAATAACTTTACCAGATAAACTATCGTTACCCCATAAATGTTGAGCCGAGGCTTTCATTCCCATATACACACCAAATGCAGTTACAGGCGAAGGATCGCCTAAACCACCTAAAGATTCAGGAATTCCAGAAACGTGGTTGGTTTCCATTTTGATATATTCCATATCTTTTGGACTTGTTCCAACGTCTTCAGCAGTAATATATTCTCCATTTAAATTTTCTACACATTTACCATAGCGGCGCATCATTGCTTCAGATTTATCTCTGTTTGCATCTCCAATGATAACAGCTTTACCTCCACCTAAATTTAAACCAGTAATAGCCGCTTTATAAGTCATTCCTCTTGATAACCTTAAAACATCATTTAGCGCTTCACCTTCAGTTTTATAATTCCACATTCTAGTTCCACCCAATGCTGGACCTAAAGTAGTGTCATGTATAGCAATGATGGCTTTTAAACCTGTTGCTTTATCGTAACAATAAACAACTTTTTGATGTTCTTGCTCTGCAAGTTTATTGAAAACAGCGTTTTCTCCTAAATGATCAGACATGGGTTTTATTTTAAATGAATAAAATGGGTTTTTGACCTTAATGGAGGCAAAAGTATGGTATTTTTTTGAATTCAACTAATGTAAATAAGGCAATTACAAAAGCAATATTTAATAGGCTATCGAGATATAAAAAACAATTGTACTTTTGAGAAAATGAAAGAATTATTTTCACTCAATCCATATTTAGCAAAATATAAATACAGAATGCTTTTAGGCTGTATTTTCATTGCTTTATCGAATTGGTTTGGCGTTTTTCCAGCGCAAATTATACGTTTAGCTTTTGACCTTGTCAAAGACAATTTGACTAATTATCAATTGACACAAAACTTCAACAATCAAGTAATATTAAAAAACATCATTTTTCACATTGTATGGTTATTTGGCAGCTTAATCGTATTAATTGCGATCATTAAAGGTGTTTTTATGTTTTTCATGAGACAAACCATTATTGTGGTTTCAAGGTTAATTGAATACGATTTAAAGAATGTCATATATAATCAATATCAAAAATTAACACTCGCCTTTTATCGTCAAAATAATACAGGTGATTTAATGAACCGCGTTTCTGAAGATGTTTCTAGGGTTAGAATGTATATTGGCCCTGCGATTATGTATACCCTGAATTTGATAGTGCTTTTTATATTGGTAATAAGTACAATGATAAGTGTAAACCCTTTGTTAACATTTTATGCTTTATTGCCTTTACCTTTGCTTTTCGTGGCTATTTATTATGTTCAAAATACCATAAATATTAAAAGTGAGCAAATTCAAGCCCAACTTTCAATTTTAACAACTACTGTTCAAGAAACCTTTTCAGGTATTAGAATCATCAAAGCATTTGGTCGTGAAAAACAATTAGCCAATCGATTTGCTACAGACAGCGAAGTTTATAAAGAAAAGTCGATGGAATTGGTTAAGGTTCAGTCAATTTTCTTTCCTACTATTTTAGGCTTAATTGGCATTAGCACCTTATTTACCGTATATTTTGGAGGTAAAGAAGTCATAAACGGAAGCATAACCGCTGGTAATATTGCAGAATTCATAGTTTATGTAAACATTCTCACCTGGCCTGTTGCATCAGTTGGTTGGGTAACTTCTTTGGTTCAAAGAGCCGCGGCATCTCAAAAAAGAATCAATGAATTTTTATCAATTGTTCCTGAAATTAGCAATCCAAATAGCAATCGCTTTCAATTTGAAAATTACATAGAATTTAAGAATGTCACATTTACCTATCCTGACACACAAATTACAGCAATTGACCAATTGAGCTTTAAGCTAAACAAAGGCCAAACTTTAGCAATTGTAGGTAAAACTGGTTCTGGAAAATCAACTTTAGCCCAATTAATTAGCAGAATGTATGATGTAAGTGAAGGCAGTATAATTATTGATAATCAAGATATTAAGAATCTAAATTTAAACGATTGGAGGAATCAATTAGGCATTGTACCCCAGGAAGTCTTTTTATTTTCAGATAGCATTCAAAATAACATCACTTTTGGAAAAGATCACTGCGAATACGTTGAAATTGAAAATGCAGCTAAAATGGCTGGCGTTTACGACTCAATCGTTTCTTTTCCAGATGGTTTTAAAACCATGCTAGGTGAAAGGGGAATTACTTTATCTGGTGGACAAAAACAAAGAGTTTCTATCGCTAGGGCATTAATAAAAGCTCCTAAAGTATTGATATTTGACGATGCATTATCTGCTGTTGATACACAAACTGAAGAGCATATATTAAATAACCTTGCTAAAAACAGAAAATCATCTACTAATATTTTAATAAGCCATCGTGTATCAACTATTAAACACGCAGATATTATAATTTATTTAGCCAAAGGCAAAATGGTTGAAATAGGCAACCATGCTCAACTTTTGGCCAATAAAGGTCCCTATTTCGAATTATACCAAAAGCAATTATTAGCGGAACAAGAAAAGGAAGCGTAGTTTTTGGAAGTTTCAAATTAAATACTTTTATTTACTTTATATTAATAGTTAGTAAAATGGGAGAATACGAAAACAAAGACAGAGAAGAGGTTTACTCAAAAAAAGTAAGAGCAGGAAAAAGAACTTATTTTTTCGATGTTAAATCAACAAGATCAGGAGACTATTACATAACAGTTACTGAGAGTAAGAAACGTATGGAAGATGGTGTATTTGTGAAACACAAAATCTTTCTTTACAAAGAAGACTTTGAAAAATTTAGCGAAGGATTATTAGATACCGTTGAATACATTAAATCAAATCAAGAAGTTATTGAACGCAAATACGAGGATTACAATCCGACTTCACTGAGTTCACCAGATATAGATTTCGAAATTTAAAAATAGCCCCAAATGGGGCTATTTTTTTTATATATAAACAGCCAAAACACCCAATTATAAAGGCAAAAAATACTATCTTTGCCCAAAATTTATAATTGTGAAAGCACTCCCTACCGACCAAAATTTTTTAGGCATTGAAGATCCTCAGTTATTTGAATTCGATCAAGCTAAATACGTCATTCAATCTGTTCCATATGAACACACTTCTTCTTATTTAGAAGGTTCTGCAAAAGGTCCTGCAGCTATTATTCAAGCGTCTCATTTTGTCGAATTCTATGATGAAGAATTAGATACCGAAACAATTAAACATGCTGGAATTGCAACCTTGGCTCCTATTAATTTTGATGGTAAAGTTGATGCAGCTGCAGTAGATTTAATTGAACAACATACCACTACATTGCTTGATTTAAATAAATATGTTGTTTCTTTTGGCGCTGAACATACTGTAACCTATGGTTTCGTGAAAGCCTTTGCGAAAAAATTTGACAATTTAACTGTTTTGCAAATAGATGCACATTCAGATTTAAGAGAATCATACCACGACAACCCATATAGTCACGCATCAGTAATGGCTCGTGTAAAAGACATGGGGATAAACCTTTGTCAAGCTGGTATTAGGGCACAATGTATTGAAGAAGCAATAGAAATTAAAAAAAATCCAAAAATTCATACCTACTACGCTCATCAAATTAGAAATAACGAAAACTGGGTAAAAGAGATTATTGCAGATATGACGGAAAATGTTTACCTCACCATTGATGCAGATGGATTTGATCCAAGCATAATGCCAGCAGTAGGTACAGCCGAACCAAATGGTTTGTTTTGGAATGAAACATTGAACCTCATTAGAGAAACATGTAAACACAAAAATGTAGTTGGGTTTGATATTGTAGAATGTGCTCCGATGGAAGGAAGTATTCTTTCAGAATATACACTTGCGAAACTTGCATACAGAATTATTGGTTACTTAGAATTTTATAAAAAATAATATTAGATATGGCTTTACAGTGCGGAATTGTTGGATTGCCCAACGTAGGAAAATCAACTTTATTTAATTGTTTATCAAACGCAAAGGCTCAGGCTGCAAACTTTCCTTTTTGTACTATTGAACCAAACGTAGGTGTAATAACAGTTCCAGACCATCGTTTAACGAAACTGTCAGAATTAGTAAAGCCACAAAGAATAGTACCAAACACCATAGAGATAGTAGACATTGCAGGTTTAGTAAAAGGCGCAAGTAAAGGAGAAGGTTTGGGTAACCAGTTTCTAGGAAATATCCGTACCACTAATGCAATCATTCACGTATTAAGATGTTTCGATGATCCGAATGTGATTCATGTTGACGGTTCCGTTGATCCAATTAGAGATAAAGAAATTATCGATACTGAATTACAATTAAAAGATTTAGAATCGGTAGAAAAGAAAATGCAGAAAGTTGAAAAAGCTGCAAAAACTGGCGATAAAGATGCTAAAAAAGCACTTGAAATATTGAAATCGGTTAAAGATGCTTTATTAGCTGGTAAGTCTGCAAGAACCGTAAACATTGAGGAAAAAGACTTAGAACACATCGACGATTTACAATTATTGACATTGAAACCTGTCATGTATGTATGCAACGTAGATGAAGCTGCAATATTAAATGGAAATGCTTATGTCGATCAAGTTAAAAATGCAGTAAAAGATGAAAATGCAGAAGTATTAATTATTTCTGCAGCGATTGAAGCTGATATTGCAAGTTTAGATACTTACGAAGAACGTCAAGTGTTTTTAGAAGACCTAGGATTAAGCGAATCAGGTGTCAATAAATTAATTGTTGCGGCATATCGTTTATTAAACTTAGGCACTTATTTTACCGCAGGTGTTCAAGAAGTAAGAGCTTGGACAATAACCCTTGGAATGTCTGCTCCGCAAGCAGCTGGCGTAATTCATACCGATTTTGAAAAAGGATTTATTCGAGCAGAAGTAATCAAATACAACGACTTTATAACTTTAGGTTCTGAGAATGCATGTAAAGAAGCCGGAAAATTAGGTGTAGAAGGAAAAGCATATATCGTAGAAGACGGAGACATTATGCACTTCCGTTTCAACGTTTAGTTATCGAATTGTATTAATTTCTTTATAAGCTATTAATTCATCATAACGGTTACCTGTTTTTCGGAAATAAACTAAGAAAGTATAATCATTTTCTGTCTCAAAAAAAGAACCCTCCACACTAGCAATATCAAGTGTTGTAGCGTTTTTGGCTTTGAACCCGTATTGGTAATTATAGACACCTTGTTTAAGTAAAAGCGTTGCTTCGTATTTTCTAGTATTCAAATTATAGGTCAATTTTGAAGCATCATTGGCAGACCAGTTATTAAACTTGCCCAATACATAATACTCACCAAAAGGGTTTTGAGCACCATAATCAAAGCTAAAATGGGTTTGTATATAATCTGCTTCAATGTTAGAATTTAAACCATCTATGCGTCTTATTTTAAAGTTTCCATTGATATCTAAATCTGTGTTGTACCTGTCTAAATTTTTAGGATAATCAGTTAGTAAATACATGTTATTTCCTTCCGATAAATCTATTTTGGCAACATGTTCACCTAAAAACCTAACCGTTCTTATATCCATTCTTCTATATTCGTTCAAACCATCGAAAACATTGGCATCTACGTGGTTGTAAACTAATTTTCCGTTTTCAAAATAGGTAGGTTTGATATTGACTTTTGAATTATCAACTCTTTGATTTTGCATTACTTGAATTTTGAATTGCCCCATTGGGTTTTCCACTCTTAAATTTGAATACAATAAATCAAAATTGATTTTTTGTTTTTTATTTCTGTCATTGACAATGGAACTTCTGTCTATGAAGTGAGTAATGGTTACTTTATTATCTACTACATAAAATCGTTTTCCAAAAATTGGATGCTCTGCATCTGCAGCAGGAAAAACTTCAATGTAATAATTACCACTTAGTAATATTTTAACATCGTTGTTTGGGAAAAGCAAGGTGTAGTTAATATACGCTTGCTTTGTATTGAAAGAGAATTTATAATTGGTGATGTAATTATCGGTAAACCCTTCCAAATACTCAATATTACTGAGGTTTGATGGTGTCCAATCTGCATTACAATGTATAATACGGTAGTTGAAATTTTGATAATTTGCATCTAATTGATCAAAAAGCAATGTCAGTGTTTCGTTGTTATTTAACGTAATTACTGGAAGCGATTGTTCAACTTTTGAATTGTACAATAAAACGGTATGCGTATTTTCATCGTAAATCTTATCTTCCAAAACCTGTGCTGATGCAAAGTTTGAAATGAAAAGAATTAAATAAAAATAGCTTCTTAATTTCATTGCTCTATTGTCATTATTTTTTCTGCCAGTTGTTCCCATTCAGCTGAAATGCTTGATAAGCTTTGCTTAACAGACTCATATGAGGTATTTAATTGCGTTAGTTTTGCAGCATCACTATAGTTTTCAGATAAACTTAATTCTGCTTCAACTTTAGTTTTTTGCGCTTCTAACTCTGCTAATTTCAATTCTAATTTCTGTAAATCAGACTGCATTTTTTTTAAAGCTTTTTTTTGCTCTTCTTGTGCTGCAGTTGCAATTTCCTTAACAGGTTTTTCTTCTTTTATTTTTACAACCGGCAAAACATCTTTCTTTTCTTTATCTCTTCTCTCTTGCCATTGTTCATATTCAGCATAAGTACCTGGATATTCTTTTATTTGCTGATCTTCAATAAACCAAATCTTATTAGCCACATTATCAAGCATATACCTGTCGTGAGATACAACGATAAATGTGCCTTCAAATTGTTGTAATGCCTGAATTAATATATTTACAGATTGAATATCTAAATGGTTTGTCGGCTCATCTAGTATCAAGAAATTTGCATCAGATGTAATCGTTTTAGCTAAAGCAACACGCGATTTTTCACCACCTGAAAGTATTTTGATTTTCTTAAAAACATCATCTCCAGAAAACAAGAAACAACCTAATAAAGACCTCACTTCTGTTTCAGAATATTCAGGAGCAAAATTTTTCAACTCATCTATAATAGTATTATCTAAATGCAAAGATTCTAATTGATGTTGTGCAAAGAATGTTTTAGAAACATTATGACCTAAATTTACTTTTCCATCGCATTCATCTGCACCCGCAATAATTCTCAATAAAGTAGATTTACCTTTACCATTAGCTCCAATTAAAGCGATCTTATCCCCTTTTTCAATGGTTCCACTGGCATTTTTCAATATTTCAATACCTGGATATGCTTTATTGATGTTTTCTAACATCATCACATGCCTACCTGAAACCTTAGAAAACTTGAATTTGAAATTAACACTTGCATTTTCTTGTTGCACGTTTTCTACTCGCTCCAATTTATCAAGTGCTTTAATCCTAGATTGCGCCATTTTAGCTTTAGATGCTTTGGCACGAAAACGATCAATTAATTTTTCTTGTTCTTTGATGTATTGCTGTTGATTTTGAAATTGACCTTTTTGAATTTCTTCTCTTACTGCTTTTTCTTGAAGGTAAAAAGAATAATTTCCAGCATAAATGGTTAAATCTTGGTTCTTAGATTCAACAATTTTAGTAACTGTTCTATCTAAGAAATACCTATCGTGTGAAACAATAATATATGCACCTTCAAAATCATTTAAATAGTTCTCCAACCATTTGATAGAAGGTAAGTCCAAGTGATTCGTAGGCTCATCTAATAAAAGCAAATCTGGTGTTTGTAATAAGATTTTCGCCAACATTACGCGCATTCTCCATCCTCCAGAGAATGTAGATAATGGTCTATGGGTATCTGCTGCTGAAAAACCTAAACCTGCTAAAATTTGTTCCGCTTTATATTGAATATTATATCCGTCAAGTGCTTCAAACTCTTCTTGTCTTTGGCTTAATTTATTTATAACCGCATCCGAGTGGTCGGTTTCTAATTTTTGAATTAAAGCTTCAATTTCATCATGTAATTGATTTTGCCTTTCAAATGCTTCCATCGCCACATGTAAAATGGAAAAATCCGATTGATAGGATAATAAATCTTGGTTGAGGTAACCTATTTTTAAATCTTTCGCTTTAGAGATGGTTCCAACATTTGGTTTATATTCCCCTACTAAAATACGCAATAGCGTAGTTTTACCGGTTCCATTGGCACCAATTAGGCCAATACGCTCATTGGGCTTAATATGCCAGCTAGCTTCTTCGTATAATGCCCTAGAGCCAAATTCAAATGTTATGTTATTTAATGCGATCACGTTATGGAAATTTCGCTGCAAAGATAGCATTTTAGGGCATAACAGGAGACCGAAGAATTGATAAATTATTATCTTCGTAAAAATTACAATTATGGATCAGCGATTACAGGCATTTGAAAGGTTATTGACCATCATGGATGAACTTAGGGCTAAATGTCCTTGGGATCAGAAACAAACCATGCAAACGTTGAGACACCTTACCATTGAAGAAGTGTACGAACTTTCCGATGCAATTATAGCTGGCGATTTAGAAGAAGTAAAAAAAGAATTAGGCGACCTGATGCTGCATATTACATTTTATGCAAAAATAGGATCTGAAACCAATGACTTCAATATCACAGATGTATTAAATGGCATAGCAGAAAAATTAATTGCTAGACATCCGCACATTTATGGAGATGTTGTGGTAACCAATGAAGAAGATGTGAAAAGAAATTGGGAACAACTTAAACTTAAAGAAGGAAATAAATCTGTTCTTGGTGGAGTGCCAAATACCTTACCTGCGCTTATAAAAGCAAGTAGAATTCAAGAAAAAGCCAATGGTGTTGGATTTGATTGGGAAGAAAAGTCTCAAGTTTGGGATAAAGTGGAAGAAGAATTACAAGAATTTAAATCAGAATATAACCACTTAGCACAATCTGAAATTGACATGGAAAAAGCGGAAGCAGAATTTGGCGACTTACTTTTTTCATTGGTTAATTATGCACGATTTATTAAAATCAACCCAGAAGATGCATTAGAAAAAACAAATAAAAAATTTATTCATCGTTTCAAATACTTAGAAAATAAAGCAGCTGAGATGGGTAAACCTCTAAAAGACATGACCCTATCAGAAATGGATGTATTTTGGAACGAAGCAAAAAAAATAAAAGAATAACATGAAAAAAATCAGTACATTAATAATACTAGTATTACTTTTTAGCGCTTGTAAAAAAGACTTAAAAATAAACGATCAATGGCTAGGACATTGGGTAAACAAAGAGTTTGTAGATAGTATCAAGATTTGCAAAAACCCTAATTTAATACAAAAAACACCTTTTGTAGAATTGATTTTTGACCGACCTGATTCTACTATAAGAATGTTCCTCATTGGCAAAGAGAGTAAAACTTTAACTTATTTACCTGTTGATGAAAAAACAATTGAGGTAAAAAACTATTCAAATTCAACAAATGCATTTCTTGTTCAAGAAGCGGACATGCTTTTACTACAAGATTTTGACAAAAAAACAATTGCTAAGTTCATTAGAATTTCAGAAAAAGATTTTCCAAATGAAGATGTCAGTACTTTTATTTCTTATGGGGTTTGTTATATCAATAAATTATTATTCACCGGAGAATACCAATACGACGATGCGGAACGTGTTAGCTTTCACTCAAATGGCAGTATTACAGGACTTCCAGACCTCAAAACATATGCTCCATGTTTAAGTGGCGAATGCTTAGAAATGAGTAAACATGCTAATTTTTATGGAACCAATACCCAATCAGAAGGAAAAAATTATGATTGGGAAATCAAAAAAGATTCCCTCTTAATTTATGATTTAAATTACTCGAAATATCCTATGCAAATGAATCAATACGACAGAAAAAATATTAAATATGCTTTGAAAAAAATCAATTAAATCTAATTGATTTTATCGCTGAAATTTTAGTAATTAAAAAACTGGGTATTATAACCATTATCATACACGCAATCATTGCCCCTGCATTTAAATAGATTATATCCGAAAGGCTTAATTCTATTGGAACATAGCTCATATAATAATTGCTTTGGTCTAACTTTAATAAGTGTGTTTTATCTTGAATAAAACTAACCAATAATGCAATGCTATTGCCTATTATCAATCCATAAAAAATTAAATAAGCTGCGTTAATTAAGAATATGCGTTGTATGGAAAAATTATTGGCCCCTAATGTTTTCAATAATCCAATGGTTGTACTGCGCTCTAAGATAATTATCAATAAAGCTGAAATCATATTGATACCCGCAACCAACAACATCAAAATAATAATAACACTTCCATTTACATCTAATAAAGCTAACCACTCAAACATAGCGGGATAAAGCGCTTCCGTCGATTGTGCATAGGCATCAAATGGTAATTCACCATTTAAACTGTCAATTATATTTGCTGTATTTACTGACGGTTTGGTAAAAATCTCGTAGCCACCTATTTCATGATTTTCCCAATTATTGACGTTTTTAATAATGGAAATATCCGCAATAATATACATTCGATCTAATTGCGCAATTCCTGAATCATAGAAACCAACTACTTTTAGTTTTCTGATTTTTAATTGTTGATCTGCAAAGTATATATAAAGTGATGTATTAAGCTTTAATTGGAATCGATTGGCTAATTCTTTACTGATGATGATTTCATTTGCTTGTTTAAATAACCGTCCATCTGTTAACAAGGATTGGTAAAATTCCTGGTGAAAATGTTCTCCCAATCCTTTTAATACAATTGGATCCATTTGACTTCCCAATCTGAGCACTCCTACTTTTGTAGCAAATTCATTATAATGACCAATATTAGGGTTTGATTTTATTGCTGCTGAAAGACTATCAGATTGATAGATAAAACTATTTTCTGGGTTATTAGCTAGTTGTAGTTTGGTGATTTGAATATCACCAGCAAAATTACTTAGTTTTTGCTGTATAGTTGATTTAAAGCCCCTAATTACTGCTAATGACAATATCATTACAGCTACACCCAATGCAATACCCGTAATTGCAATTCGAACTATCATTTTAGAAAATGATCTTTTAGATTGAAAACTGATTCGTTTTGCGATGAAATGCTCGAAATTCATTGGGTTATTTTAATGCTAATTTAAAAATCTTCTGCTACTATTAAGAGTTTTTTTGTTAATTCGTAACAAAGCCTTTTATAAATGTATCGCAGATGAAATTAAAGCATATAATCACTTCCCTGTTATTATTAAGTATTCAAGTGGTATCTTTTGCTGCAAACAAACCTGCAAAACCAATACCTGCGTCACATTTAACCCACTTGTATGTTCCTACTATACAAAAGCTAAAAGTTGCTTTGGTAGTCAATCAAACTTCAACCATAGACAACAAACACTTAGTTGATTCCTTGTTAAAATTAGGCATTCACATTGAAAAGATATTTGCACCAGAACATGGTTTCAGAGGAAATATCGATGCGGGTAACGATGTACCTTCAAGCATTGATTCATTAACTGGCATCTCAATTATTTCACTTTATGGAAATCATAAGAAGCCAAATAAAGCAGATTTAAATAACTGCGATATTGTTATTTTTGACATTCAAGATGTAGGAGTTAGATTTTACACTTATTTGTCAACGCTTCATTATGTGATGGAAGCCTGCGCCGAAAATGCTGTACCATTAATGGTTTTAGACAGACCCAATCCTAATGGAAGTTATATTGATGGACCTGTATTAGATACAAATACTTGTAAATCTTTTGTTGGTTTACATCCTGTGCCAATTGTATATGGAATGACAATTGGAGAATATGCCTTAATGATTAATGGTGAAAAATGGTTGACGAATCAAGTTAAATGTGATTTAAAAGTTATTCCTACAGCAGCCTATACACATGCTTCATTTTACACTTTACCTAATAAACCTTCTCCAAATTTAACTGATAATGCATCCATTGTTTTTTATCCTTCCTTATGTTTATTCGAAGGAACTGTGATTAGCGTTGGAAGAGGCACATACAACCCTTTCAAACAATTTGGCCATCCATTATTAGCCAATAATTATACTTATCAATTTACTCCAATTGCTATAGCTGGAATGAGTATGAATCCTCCTTATTTAAACCAAACATGTTATGGAATTAATTTAGCAGATTTTGATGCCAATAAAATATTGAAAAAAGGTAAAATAAATCTTGATTGGATTATGGATATGTATGCGAAATACCCAAACAAGGAAAGTTTTTTCAATTCATTTTTCAATAAATTAGCTGGGAATACTTTACTAAAAGAACAAATCATAGCTGGAAAATCGATTTGTTCAATAAGACATAGCTGGAAATCTGACTTAGAAAAATTCGAAAAAGTTAGGGCTAAATACTTACTATATCCTTAAATTAGCAGCATATTAAATGGATAAGATGAGGATTGTATATATGGGAACACCTGCTTTTGCAGTTGCTCCTCTCAAAGAGTTAATTGCTGCAGGTGCAAATGTTGTGGCGGTAGTAACTACTGCAGATAAACCTGCAGGTAGAGGTCAGCAAATTGCTGAATCTGCAGTTAAACAATATGCAAAGACGCTTGAAATTCCAATTTTACAACCAACAAATTTAAAAGACCCCGCATTTTTAAATACTCTTCAATCTTTCAATGCTGACTTATTCATTGTTGTTGCATTTAGAATGTTACCCATTGAAGTATGGCAAATGCCAGTTTTGGGAACTTTTAACCTTCATGGTTCATTACTACCACAATATAGAGGTGCTGCACCCATAAATTGGGCAATCATCAATGGTGAAAAAGAAACAGGCGTAACTACTTTCTTTTTAAAACACCAAATAGATACTGGTGATATTATTTACCAAGAAAAAATAAATATCGAAGCAAATGATACAGCTGGATCTATGCATGACAAATTAATGGAGATTGGCGCGAATTTAGTTGTTAAAACTTGGAAAAGCATTGAAACAAATACTGCGCCAAGTATCAGTCAAGAACAAATTTTAAGTCAAAACAATTTGAAATTGTCTGACATCAAACACGCCCCAAAAATTTTCAAAAAGGACTGCCTCATAGATTGGGATTTACCCGCAACTACTATTACTGCAAAGATTAAAGGATTAAGCCCTTACCCTGCTGCTTATACAACTTTAAACGGCTTGAATTTAAAAATTTACGAAGCTACAATTGTTTCCGAAACGCATAATGTTGTTGCAGGAAACTTTGAAACCGATGGTAAAACCTATCTAAGATTTGCTAGTCAAGATGCTTGGGTTTATTTAAATGACTTACAATTAGAAGGTAAAAAAAGAATGCGAATTGAGGAGTTTTTAAGAGGATGGAGAATGCAATAATTACTTTTTTTGCAATTCATCATAGATTAACCTAGCTACCCTACTGAAATATCTTTTACCTCTGTAACCCACGACCCACTGTATTCCTAGACTACTATTCGTTAAAAATATTTCATCTGCTATGGCCAAAGATTGCAAAGGAACTTTATTTTCATACACTTTTATTCCTAGTTTATTTGCAATTATAATTACGTTTTTTCGCATTACACCGTCTATACAACCATCTTGAATTGCTGGTGTAAATAACATATTGTCTTTTACAAAAAACAAATTGCTACTGGTTGATTCGACTATGTCACCATGGGTATTCAACAATATACAAGTATCTACGGCTAATTGTTGAGCAGCAATTCCCGCTAAAACATATGGCAAACTATTATTCGTTTTATATTTTGATAGGAAACCAAAATCTTTTCTTATTTCGGAATAGATATCAATAATTAAGCCCTTTTTATTCCATTGATATCCCCTTTCCGATATGGGCTGAATCTCTATTAAATAAAGAGATTTATTTGCTTCAGGTGTATATAAACCACCGTCAGATCTGAAAACAGAAAAGCGAATTCTTGCATCACTTTCAATTTCGTTTTTTTTGGCTAGCGCATTGATTTCTGAAACAAAAAATGCTAAATCAAAGGAAGGGTTGATTTGCATTTTCAAAGCATTCATACCCTGATATAATCGTTCAAAATGATCTTGAGCAAATTGAATTTTACCATCAATCATTCGAATAGATTCGAACAACCCATCGCCATATCTGAATGCCCTGTTGGCAACACCAAATATTGCATCTAGCTGATTATAAAATTTACCATTAAAATTGATTATCAAATTGTTTTTCATTATTCATTATAGGTGGTAGCATACTTTTGCCATTTGTCTAAAAGCAATAACATATCTGAAGGCATTTCAGCTTCAAAGTAAAGCTCCTGTTTGGTTTTAGGGTGTAAAAAACCAAGAGACTTTGCATGTAATGTTTGTCTTGGACAAATTGCAAAACAATTATCTATGAATTGTTTGTATTTCGTAAAGCTGGTTCCTTTTAATATTTTATCGCCACCATAACTGGCATCATTGAAAAGTGGATGTCCAATGTGTTGCATGTGCGCTCTAATTTGATGTGTTCTGCCCGTTTCTAATTCACATTCAATGAGCGTAACATAATTCAGTCTTTCCAATACTTTATAATGGGTTACAGACCACTTACCTTTTTCTTCTGAATCATATATATCCATCACCCTTCTATCTTTTAAGCTTCGACCAATATAACCAGAGACAGTTCCATCTTCGGTTAAATCGCCCCAAACTAATGCAACATATTTTCGGTGAATACTGTGATCGAAAAACTGTTTTGCAAGAAATGTCATAGCCTGCTCATTCTTACTAATAACCAATAAGCCAGAAGTATCTTTGTCGATGCGATGAACTAATCCTGGTCTAGCATAGTTCCCATTTAAATTAGGTAAATTTTCGAAATGATATGCCAATGCATGCACCAAAGTTCCTGTGTAATTATTATATCCTGGATGTACTACCATTCCTGCAGGTTTATTAATGATTACGACATCTTCGTCTTCGAAAACAATATTCAACGGAATGTTTTCGGGATAAATTTCGGTATCCCTTGGAGGATGAGGTAAAACAATGGAAATTACATCTAATGGTTTTACTTTATAACTAGACTTTACTGGTTTTTCATTCACTAAAATACAACCTAAATCAGCCGCATTTTGAATGCGATTTCTGGTGGCGTTTTCCATTCTATTCATCAAGAATTTATCAATTCTTAACAAGGACTGACCCTTATCGACCACTAATCTAAAGTGTTCAAATAAGTCTTGTTCTTCCCCTTCGTTTAATAGTTCATCTTGAATCATAGGGCAAATATAAATAATCTAATTGGTCGAATACCTATGATTTAATGCCTATAGATAGAATTATCAAAAAAATCGCCTAGACTAAAAAAAAATCAATAATTTTAAGGAAGAAATTAAAACACCATGAAAATGAAAGCAAAACAATTGACTAAATCAATCTTAGCTAGTTTAACACTTTTATTATGTATTAACGGAGCTCATGCACAAGAAAATATTACCACACTTATCAAAGCTGGTGCTGCTGATGTAAGCACGCTGACATCTGCTTACATTAGTCCAATTGCGAAAGGCTTTGGTGCTGGCATGAATGGTGGCTGGTATAATACAGCTAAAACACACGGTCTTGCCAGGTTTGATATAACACTAAGTATTAACGCAGCAACAATACCAGATGCTGATAAAATATTTGATGCTAGCAAATTGGTTTTTCAAAACTTGAAATTAGCAAATGCAGCAAATGTAGAAGCGCAAACATTTGCAGGTAGTTCAAGTACTGGAAATAATAATGCAGTTTTTCAAGTTACTGGCACTAGCCCTTTCACCAACACCGATACTGTATTTACTTCATTTGCTTCGCCTTCTGGCTATGGCATTGGCTATTCGGGCGCTCCAACCATTCAATTAGCTGTTGGATTATTAAAAAATACAGAAATAATGATTCGATATATTCCTACATATACTGCTGGAAATTATGGTCAAATTGGATTAATGGGATTAGGTGTTAAACACAGTTTAAAACAATGGATTCCTATTGTCAACAAATTACCATTTGATTTATCTGCATATGCTGGTTTTACTAAATTTAATTTATCTAGTGATTTAAACTTAGCTCCAGATCCTTTTACAAATATGAAAACC
Source organism: Sphingobacteriaceae bacterium (assembly GCA_024645045.1). GTDB lineage: Bacteria > Bacteroidota > Bacteroidia > Sphingobacteriales > Sphingobacteriaceae > CAIKLP01. Next base: position 11,742 of record JAHEGO010000024.1, on the reverse strand, counting down.
GGTAAAAGTAGTTTGTTTAACGATCAAGTATTAGCTATGACAACGAATGCGCAAACTTATGGTTTAATTCTATCAAAGAAAGTTTTGATGGTTACCGTTTATGCTGGTTTAAATTATCAATCAAGTCAAACAACAATTGAATTAAAAGGCGATTACCCGTTAACTGCATTTGAAGATCGTTCAACAGATATAAATTTTGGAAAGAAGGTTATCGATGTGCTTCAAAACCCTGTGAATGTTAAGATTGAAGGTGCTAATGGTACCACTGCTACCGTAGGTGGTCGATTCAAATTCTTATTCTTAACTGTTAATGCAAGTAAAACATTTGGTGCATATCCATTGACTTCAGTTGGTTTAGGATTTAATTTAGATCTTAAATAATTCTATCAAAATTGAATGGAAATTTATTCCCCAGTTGATCAAATTACCTTTGAAATACCTTCAGCCATTGAATTGTATATTAAACGTGATGATTTAATTCATCCCTTTATTTCCGGAAATAAATGGCGAAAATTAAAATATTTGATTGCAAAAGCGCAAGTTGAAAACAAAAAAACATTAGTCACTTTTGGTGGCGCTTACTCTAATCATTTGTTAGCTACTGCATGTGCTGCTGCCCTGAAAGGCTTTAAATCTGTAGGTTTTGTACGTGGCGAGGAATTAGATGCTAGTAATAATACCTTATTTTTATGCGAACAATTTGGCATGCAACTTATTTTTGTAGATCGAATTGCTTACTTAGACAAACATGCTTTATTTCAAAAACATTTTAATGAGCACCCATCTGCTTTCTTTATAGATGAAGGTGGCCGCTCCGATGAAGCAATTCTAGGTTGCGCTGAATTAATTGCGGAATTGCCCCAAAGCTATGACCATATAGTAATAGCAGCTGGAACAGGTAGTACTGTTTGTGGTATTTTAAATGGCTGTGAAAAGCACCAATTAAATACAAAAATACATGCAGTTGTTGTACATAAAGGTTTAGCTGAAATTGAAAATTATGTAGCAGAAAAAAGCACATATAAAAACTTTCAAATACATAGCGAATTTCATTTTGGTGCATATGCAAAAACTAGCCCCAATTTAATTTCGTTTATGAAAAACTTTCAACAAAATACTGGCATTTTATTGGATCCCGTTTATACAGCAAAAGCACTATATGCCCTTTACCAGTTCATTGAAAATGGCACTATAAAACCTCATGAAAAAGTATTATTTATTCATACAGGTGGCTTAATTGGTAGTTTAGGTATGAAATCGCTGTTAGCATAAACTAATTTATCACTGTAAATTATAGCATAAATAGAAGCAATTACTTTTGAATATTTATATAAAAGTAAAATGTACTAAATATTTGAATATATCTTTAAAAGCTAAATATTGCACCTTTTATCATTATTTTTGAAAAAAACATCATTTATGAACAAAGCAATAATTAACCCTTCGGACGTTCAAGCTACCCTTAGTAAACATATATTAGCCGATGGCTATGACTTGGTTTTTGACATGGAAAAAAGCAACGGCGTATGGATGTATGATAGTAAAAATCAAAAAAAATATTTAGACTTTTTTACTTGTTTTGCTTCAGTGCCACTTGGATATAACCATCCTAAAATGTTGGCTGATGAACAATTTAAAAAGGACTTAATGTTAGCCGCATTAACCAACCCTTCCAATTCAGATATTTACACTACTCAATATGCACACTTTGTTGAAACATTCGGCAGAGTTGGTATTCCTGCTTATTTACCAAATGCATTTTTCATTGCTGGTGGTTCATTAGCTATTGAAAATGCTTTAAAAGTAGCAATGGATTGGAAAGTTCAAAAGAATTTTAAAAAGGGCTATAAAGAAGAAAAAGGATTCAAAATATTACATTTCGAACAAGCATTCCATGGCCGTTCTGGTTATACTTTAAGCTTAACCAATACTTTACCAGATAAAACAAAATGGTTTGCAAAATTTGATTGGCCAAGGGTTTCAAATCCAAAGTTAAAATTTCCATTAACCGCTGAAAGTATTGCCGATGTTGAACAAAGAGAGGCAATCAGCATTGCTAAAATTAAAAAAGCTTTTCAAGATAATACCGACGAAATTTGTGCCATCATTATTGAACCCATTCAATCAGAAGGTGGAGACAATCATTTCCGTCAAGAATTTTTAGAAACATTAAGGGTTTTAGCAGACGAAAATGATTGCTTTTTAATTTATGATGAAGTACAAACAGGTGTTGGTTTATCTGGTAAATTTTGGGCTCATGAACACTTTGGAGAAAATGCTAGACCAGATATTTTAGCTTTTGGTAAAAAGATGCAAGTTTGTGGAATTCTAGCAGGCAAAAAAGTGGACGAAATAGAAACAAATGTTTTCAGGGTTTCTTCTAGAATTAATTCTACTTGGGGCGGTAACCTAGTAGACATGGTACGTTCAGCTAAAATAATGGAAATTATTGAAGAAGATCATTTACTTGAAAACGCAGCTACTACAGGTGCATATTTACAAGATTCTTTACATAAGATAGCAGCGAAAAACGATAAAATAACAAATGTAAGAGGTAAAGGACTGATTACCGCATTTGATTTCCCTTCAAAAGAAATGAGAGATCAGTTTGTAAATAAAGGAATGGAGCACAATGTAATGTTCTTAGGTTGTGGCAACCAAACCATTCGTTTTAGACCTGCACTAACAATGGAGAAACAACACATCGATCAAGGCATGGAAATTCTTGAAAATATCATTTCTAAATTCTAATATTGTAAGAAAAAAATCAATGAAAAATATTTCAGTAATTGGATCAGGTACAATGGGCAATGGAATCGCCCACACATTTGCGCAAAATGGTTATGCTGTTGCATTAATAGACATCAACCCAGATGCTTTACAAAGAGCCTTGGCTACTATTTCGAAAAACTTAGACCGAATGGTTAGCAAAGGAAGTATTTCGGAAGAAACCAAAACTGCAACCTTAAATAATATCAGTATCCATACATCATTAACAGAAGGCATTAAGAATGCTGAATTAATTATAGAAGCTGCTACTGAAAATCCAACAATTAAAAAGAATATTTTCAAAGAATTAGCTGAATTGGCAGCACCAAATGCAATTTTGGCTACCAATACTTCTTCTATTTCTATCACTGAAATTGCTGCGGTAACTAACCGTCCTGAAAAAGTAATAGGTATGCACTTCATGAACCCAGTGCCAATTATGAAATTGGTTGAGGTAATTAAAGGCTACCAAACATCACAAGACGTTTGTGATGTCATTATGGAAACTTCGAAAAAAATTGGTAAAACTCCAACTTTAGTAAATGACTATCCTGGCTTTATAGCTAATCGCATTTTAATGCCGATGATCAACGAAGCTATTTATTCTTTATTTGAAGGAATTGCAGGTGTGGAAGAAATAGATACGGTAATGAAATTAGGTATGTCTCACCCAATGGGACCACTTCAATTGGCAGACTTCATTGGTCTTGACGTATGTTTAGCTATTTTAAATGTTTTACACGACGGTTTTGGAAATCCAAAATATGCTCCTTGCCCTTTACTCGTTAAAATGGTAACTGCTGGCGATTTAGGTGTTAAATCTGGTAAAGGTTTTTACGACTATGCAGCTGGATTAAAGGATGCAAAAGTAGCCGCTAATTTTCAAAAGTAAATTCCTATTCTTTAGGGTTCCAAATTATTGATTGCAATTTTATACTCGTATTCGAAGATTTATCTTCGTCACTTACAAGTGGATAAATGATGGCTTTCAATTGTTGTTCGCTTAAAATACTTTTGATATTGTCTGCAAATAACATAGATAAAACAATATTACCTGAAGCATGAGCCGGCAAATTAATTTTATTCCAAATTATGCGCTGTAGCTTATTTTCATTGGGTTTTGGGAAAGCAGAAATAAGTTTACAAAATTCATTTGTTTGTAATTCTATACTGATTTCTTGATCTAATAAACCATTGTTTTGATAAGAAATATTGACACTAAAAACACCGCCTAATTTCATACTGTCACTATGGAGTTGAATGGATAAGTCTCTAAGTGTTTCTTTCTTTTCAACAGATTGAACCGATTTTGGAATTATTTTTGGCGTTAAATTTTGTGTCAATAAATAGGTTTCATTTGTATTTAATTCTTTAAAAATATTCGTTCGACCATCTGTCCAAATTACTTTTACACTATCAATTATATTTGCACTTGCAAGTCCAAAATGAATATCAAAAGTTTGTGTAGCTGGCATACCTGTTTTAGTTTGCAACTCTTGAAATTGCCATTTTCCTTCGGTTTTAACATAAACTTTAGCTCCAATTGCAAAAAAATTCAAGCCATCCTGTCTCAATTTAAACTTCACCCAATTACCTTGAATAGGTTGTTGGTATGCTACTTTGTGATGATTTCCAATAACGGATTGACTATAGATATCTAATGCTCCATCATTGTTTAAATCTATTAGTCTGATTGAACCGTTACACACTTCACTTTGTGTCAAATTATTATTTAATAATTCGAATTTAAAATCACCTTTATTCAACAATATACTAGCCGATTGATTGACATGTGTTAAAACAAGATCTTGCCTTCCATCATTATTTAAGTCGCCAAAATCAGCAGCTAAAACTGCGGATTTATTACTTAAGGAAATAAGTTGGCGAAAAAAGAATTTTCCATTAGAATGGTTCTCAAATAAGGTACAGGCAGACCCAAAATTTAGAAACATTAAATCCAGATCACCATCATTATCTATGTCTGACCAGCCTGCTCCTCTTGTGTTTGACTGGTTCATCAAAAAAACTAATTCAGCAGATTCTTGGAACAAACCTGAACCATTATTTAAAAATAATTTGTTAAAAACAGGATGCTCTTTGGGATTCCAAATACTCGTATTTGTTAAAAGTAAATCGGGGTCACCATCTAAATCAACATCTGCAAAAGAGGCATGAAATGCATTATTTTCGGTACATATATTTTCGTGTTTTAAAGATTTTTCAAATACACCATTTCCTTTATTAATGAATAACGTATTCTTTTGTCCAAAAATACAATTCTGAAAAAGGTCTAAATCTCCGTCTAAATCAATATCAGCTGCTGTAAAACCATTGGAATTGCCTCCAAAAGAATCGAAATAACTAGGCACTTGGTGGTAATTATCTTCGTATAATTGATAAAAACTATTGTTTTTATTAACGATGGAGCCTTTAAGAATTGCTAATTGCGATTGATTATTGATGGGTACTATTAATGTATGCCTATCAATTAATGAATCTGCAAAAAAAGTTTTGGTGCTTCCAAGATCAAATACCTGTGCAGATAAACTATTAACCTCAAATAGCAGAATAAATAATAACAGCTGCCTGCGCATTGGATTACATTCTTTCAGGAACTGCAATTCCTAATATTGCAAATGACTGTCGAATCACTTTTGCGGTATTTGCACAAAGCATCAACCTGAAATCTTGTAATTTTTTATCATCTAATTGACTAATTGGATCGTCGTGATAGAACTTATTAAATGCCTTTGCTAATTCATAAACATAATTCGCAATGATAGCAGGGCTGTAGCTTTCAGCAGCAATTGCAATTTGACCTTCAAATTTATTGAGTTCTAAAATAATCGCTAATTCGTTTGAATTAATGGTATCAATTTCACAATGTGAAGGAATAGGTCTATTTACTTTTCTTAATATAGATTGAATTCTTGCGTATGAATACTGAATAAAAGGACCTGTATTACCTTGCAAATCGATAGATTCAGAAGGGTCAAACAATAATCTTTTCTTTGGATCTACTTTTAATAAAAAATATTTTAATGCACCTAAACCAATGGTCTCATATAATTTATTTTTTTCCTCTGCTGGAAAATCATTGATTTTACCTAATGCTTCGGTTTGTAATTTTGCAGATTCAATCATCTCCGCAATTAAATCATCGGCATCTACCACGGTACCTTCTCTTGACTTCATTTTACCACTTGGCAAATCAACCATTCCATATGATAAATGAAACAATCCTTTTGCCCAATCAAAACCTAGTTTCTGTAAAATCAGTAATAAAACCTTGAAATGGTAATCTTGCTCATTACCCACCACATAGATAGAGCGTTTCATGCCAAAATCGCTGTGTTTAAGCGCTGCTGTGCCCAAATCTTGTGTAATATACACTGATGTGCCATCGCCTCTCAAAACAAGTTTGTGGTCAAGCCCTTCAGCAGTTAAATCAATCCATACAGATTGATCTTCTTTTTGATAAAATACTTTTTTTGCAAGCCCTTGCTCAATAATATCTTTTCCTAATAAATAAGTATTCGATTCATAATAATATTGATCAAAACTCACCCCCATTGCCTGGTAAGTTTTTTCGAAGCCGGCGTAAACCCAAGCATTCATTTTTTCCCAAAGCGCTATGGTTTCTGGATCTTTTTCTTCCCATTTCAATAGCATGGCCTGTGCCGCTAAAATTAATGGTGCTTGCTTTTTCGCTTCATCTTCTGAAAGACCTTGAGCCATTAACTCTTGAATTTCTACTTTATAATGTTGATCAAATGCTACATAATATTTACCTACTAAATGATCGCCTTTTAAGCCTGAAGATTCGGGAGTTTCGCCATTTCCATACTTCAACCAAGCCAACATCGATTTACAAATATGAATTCCCCTATCGTTAATTAAATTAACTTTTATAACATCATAGCCTGCAGCTTTTAATAATTCAGCTAAAGAAAATCCAAGTAAATTATTTCTAACGTGACCTAAGTGTAATGGCTTATTGGTATTTGGCGAAGAATATTCAACCATTACTTTTTCGTTTTTGGAAGCTAATTGTCCAAAATTTGAATGATTATTAATTGAAACCAAAACATCTATCCAATGCTGATCCTTTAAAGCTATATTCAGAAAGCCTTTGAGCACATTGTAGCTCTTTACAAAATCACAGTTTTTTAATAAATATTCACCAATAATTTGACCTGTTTCTTCGGGTGATTTTTGAGAAAATTTGATAAACGGAAAGGTAACTATGGTTACTTCGCCTTCAAACTCTTTACGCGTTTCTTGCAATGAAATTGATGCTAATGGAATTTCTTGACCATTAAAATCAATAATTGCTTGTTGGGTTTTAGAAATTAATTGTTCTTGAATATTCATTAATCGTTAATCAATTGATTGGTTGCTCTGACTAATATTTCGAAAGCATTTTCTGCCATTAAATTTTCTTTATCGAGGGTTGGGTTAATTTCAACCATTTCGAAACAACAAACTTTAGGGCTTTGCATCAGCCTTGCCACTAAATTTCCTGCTTCTTTCTCTGTTATACCATTAGGAACTGGGGTTCCAGTACCTTTAGATATTCCAGCATCCATCGAATCCACATCAAAAGAAACATAAATTATATCACAATGATCTAAGTATGCTAAAGATTCTATTGCAATTTTCTCTACTCCTTTTCTTCTTATTTCTGTAGTTGTAAATTTTTTGATGCTGAATTTTTTGATCAAATAATCCTCTTGCTTTTCTGTGTCTCTCACACCTATGTACACCAAATCATTTGGCATAATTTTTGGAGAAATGCCACCTACATTTTTCAATTGATACCAATAGTTAATCGTTTCTTGATCGGGTTTGTTAATTTTTGATTCTACGTTATCTTCTCCTAATGATACAGCAATTGGCATTCCATGGATATTTCCAGAAGGTGTGGTATAAGGGGTATGCAAATCTGCATGTGCGTCAATCCAGATAACCCCTAATCGTGATTTTGGATTCGCAGATTTAATTCCCGCAATGGTTCCTGCAGCCGTTGAATGATCTCCTGCAAGCACTACTGGAAAGTCACCATTTTTGATGGCACGTGCAACTTCTTCGTTAACCCTTTCTAACATGGTTAAAACACCAGAAATTCTTTTTGCATGTGTATTTCCTGCAGATTCTAAAAGTAAATGGTTTTCGTGAGGCACTTCTACCGATTTATATTGTTTAAAAAAACGACTTCCAAAATCAAGTGCAGCAATTTTAATGGCATCGATGCCCATGCTTGTACCTCTGGTGCCAGCACCCAATTCCGATTTCACTTCTATTACTTTTAAATTCTTCATAACCATTGGCTTTTAAAGCAACAAATCCAAAAAATATTAAAAAATGGATTTGTATCTATGTTTTCTACAAATAAATAAAATATCTTTGCAACAAACGATAAGATAATGCAAAGTTACAAGGAATTTCTTGATTTAAGCGTTGGTTTCCCTCAAGAGGGTTTCGAAGTGCACGATGATGAATTATATTTTCACGATTTAAACCTCATGGAAATGATTGAAACTTATGGTTCGCCCCTAAGATTCACCTACTTACCTATTGTTTCTAAAAAAATACAACAAGCCAAATTGTGGTTCCAAAGAGCCATTGTCAACAATAATTACCGAGGCAATTACACCTATTGTTATTGTACTAAAAGCTCTCATTTTAGACATATTTTAGATGAAGTATTGAAAAATGATGTGCATTTAGAGACATCTTCTGCTTTTGATATGCCAATTATTGATCATTTAGAGAAAAAAGGCATCTTAAACAAAGACATCACTGTTATTTGCAATGGCTACAAAAAAGACCATTACAAGCAATATATAGTAGATATGTTGCACGATGGTTTCCATAACATTATTCCTGTTCTTGATAATAAAGAAGAATTCTATTTCTACGATGATGAACTAGATGTGAATTGTAATTTAGGCATTAGGATTGCATCAGAAGAACAACCAGATTCTCAATTTTACACCAGTCGATTGGGCATCAGAATGGAAGACGTAATCGATTTTTACCATCAAAGAATTGAATCTCATCCAAATTTTAAAGTAAAATTATTGCATTTCTTTATTAATTCAGGTATCAGTGATACGCCTTATTATTGGAACGAATTAGAGAAGTATGTTACGTTATATTGTAAGTTCAAAAAGGTAAACCCCGATTTAAGTATTTTAGATATTGGTGGTGGTATGCCTTTCAAAAACTCTTTAACATTCGAATTTGATTATGAATACATGGTCAACGAAATTGTTAAACGTATCAAGGATATTTGCGCAGAACACCAAGTAATGGAACCAGATATTATTACCGAATTTGGTAAATATACGGTTTCAGATGCTTCTGGTATTTTATACAAAGTATTAGGTCGTAAACAACAAAACGATCGTGAAAAATGGTTAATGTTAGATGGTAGTTTCATTACTAACTTACCAGACGTTTGGGCAATGAACCAACGTTACATTTTATTACCAATTAATAATTGGGATTCTGAATACGAAAAAGTAAACTTAGGTGGTATTACTTGCGACGGTCAAGATTACTATAACCAAGAAGCGCACATGAACAATGTGTTCATGCCTAAAACACGTAAGGTGCAATACTTAGGATTTTTTCATACCGGAGCATATCAAGAAGTATTGGGCGGATATGGAGGAGTACACCATTGCTTATTGCCTCATCCAAAACATATTTTAATTCGTAAAAATAGAGATGAAACTTTTAATTACGAAGTATTTGGAGAAGAGCAAAACTCTAAGCAAGTAATGAAATTACTAGGTTACGGATCTTAAAGGTCAAACTTTTGCAACATCTTTAGCATTGTATCAAAGTCCTTTGGATATGGTGCTTCTATGCTTAATGGTGTTCCATTTGCTAATTTAAATTCAATTTTTCTAGCATGTAAGGCAAACCTTTTCATAATGGGTTGCTCTTCTTGATCTTTAGACAATCTGTAGTTTCTTTTAATGGAAGATAACATAAATGGTTTTCCGCCGTATAATTCATCGCCAGTGATACTTGCGCGTTGAGTTGCAAGGTGAATTCTAATTTGATGCATTCTTCCAGTTAAAGGCTTGCATTCAATCAAAGTATAATGTTTGAAATATTGTAATGTTTTGAAATAAGTTTCCGCTTTCTTTCCATCAATTTTATCAATTTTCACATTACTCTTTCCATAATTTACAATTGGTAAATCAATTAATAAATCATCGAATTTATGATGTCCATCTACAAATGCATGGTAAATTTTACTAACCTCTCGGTGCTCAAATTGCATACTTATTGCGCGGTAGGTTTCTGCATCTTTTGCAATCACTAATGCCCCAGAGGTCTCTCTATCTAAACGATGGCAAACCTGTGCATCTGGCAAATACTGTTTTGCCATTCTAATAATCGTAACCGTGTCGCCCGAACGATCATCTAAAGTACTGATGAACGCTGGCTTATTGATTACAATCACATGATCGTCTTCAAATAAAATTAAATCTTTAAAATGCGGAAATTTCATAGCACGAAGATAGGCTAATTAGCCTAAAGCTAAAAACAATTATCTGTTTAAGGCTTTTTAAGGGTAAAACCAAAGGTTGTCCCAACATTGATTGTACTTCTAGCGTGGATCGTTTGATTATGCGCTTCTATAATGTGTTTAACAATGCTCAACCCTAAACCAGTACCTCCTCCATCTCTCGAACGGCTTTTGTCTACACGGTAAAATCTTTCAAATAACCTTGGAATATGTTCTTCAGAAATTCCAATTCCATTATCTGCAACTTCTATCAGCACATTTTCATCCATGTCATATATTCCTACTTGGGTAGTTCCATTGTCGTTACCATATTTGATAGAATTAACAATTAGGTTAATTACCACTTGGCGTATACGATCTTTATCTGCTTCTACCATAAAAGGCACATCGCAACCATCTTTAAATTTCAGCGTAATTTCTCTTTTAGCAGCTCTAGATGCAAGCGAATCAAATATATCATGGATCAATTCATGAATATCAAATGGTTCCATCTCCATCGTTAGAAAGCCAGATTCTAATTGCGTAATCGCTTCTAATTCGTCAACTAGTGTTGCAATACGATCTGTACTTTTAGCGGCTTTCTTTAAAAATGGAACTGCCACTTCTGGATCGTCGATGGCTCCATCTAATAAAGTATTAATATAACCTTGAATATTGAAAATTGGTGTTTTTAATTCATGAGAAACATTGCCTAAAAACTCTTTCCGGTATTGTTCCATCTCACGTAATTGCTCAATTTCTGTAAACTTATCTTCTGCCCAATTTCTCACCTCATTCTCTACATCTGTAATTGGATCGGTGGAATGAAATTCTGGAAAACGCGGGCCAACTTTCTTCAACTTTAGGTTGTGAATATTCTTATATACCAATTTTATTTTCCTGTAAATGAAAACTTCGATTGCGTAAATAAAAAGTATAAAAGTGGTAATGAAAGTAAAAGCCAAAATAGAACCAATGGCTATAATTTTAAGACCAGAAAAATAGACAAAAAGCCCAACAAAAAAAGTAACCGCTAAAGCGGTATAAAATGCAATACTTCTGGGTGTTGGGTTTTTATTCATTAAATAAATTTACAATTAAATTTCGAATTTGTACCCTACGCCTTTAACGGTAGTTACATAATGATCTCCTAATTTTTCTCTTATTTTTCTGATGTGTACATCTATAGTACGATTAGTCACGACTACAGAATCTTCCCAGATACTATTTAAGATACCTTCTCTTGTAAATACTTTACCAGGTTTTGTTGCTAATAAATACAAAAGTTCAAATTCTTTTTTAGCTAAAGTAATTTTATTTCCATTTTGAAACACAAGGTATGCTTCTCGATCAATAATCAAATCACCTATTTCAAGTCTTTTAGAAACTTCAACGTCTGCAATGGTATTTCTTCTTAGAATAGCGTTAATTCTACTAATAAGCGC
>JAHEGO010000023.1 GCA_024645045.1 Sphingobacteriaceae bacterium | reverse complement strand
AATCGTATTTTTGAATAGCAAATCGTTCTATCGCCGGTAATTTATTATCGGAGGAAAGTCCGGGCAACATAGAGCATCCTGCTTCCTAACGGGAAGGTCAATTTATTTGAACAGCAAGTGCCACAGAAAATAAACTACCTGGAGCGCAAGCAAAGGGCAAAGGTGAAAATGTGAGGTAAGAGCTCACAGCTTTATATAGCGATATATATTGCGGTAAACCTCAGGAGTTGAAAGACCAAATAGGTCCCGATCATGAAGTGGCTCGCTTCAAGGTTGCAAAACCTAATCGGGATGGGTAGGTTGATGGAGGTAACGAGCAATCGTTATCCTAGATAAATGATAGAAGTTTACAGTGTTGTAACATTGTAAATAACAGAACCCGGCTTACGAATTTGCTTTTTAAATTTAAACTTAAAACGATTTCTATTAATGTCTACTATTCTTATTATAGACGATGAAAAAAGTATCAGAAGTACATTAAAAGAAATTTTAGTGTATGAAAAATACCTTGTAATTGAAGCTGACAATGGCTTAGCGGGCATTGAACTTATTAAAAGTGAGGAAATTGATTTGGTGCTTTGTGACATCAAAATGCCAAAAATGGACGGCTTAGAAGTTTTACAGTTAAGTCAAACAGTTAAACCAGATCTTCCTTTTATTATGATCAGCGGGCATGGCACTATAGACACCGCAGTAGAAGCAACAAAAAAAGGCGCTTACGATTTCATATCAAAACCACCAGATTTAAATCGATTACTTATTACTGTTCGCAATGCTTTAGATAAATCTGAATTAATTGTTGAAACAAAAATTCTCAAAAGAAAAGTTTCTAAAACAAGAAATATTTTAGGCAACTCTTCTCCTATTTTAAAAATAAACGAAACCATAGAAAAGGTTGCACCAACAGAAGCACGAGTATTAATTACTGGTGAAAATGGTTCGGGAAAAGAATTGGTTGCTAAATGGATTCATGAAAAAAGTCTTAGAGCAAATGGGCCTTTGATTGAGGTAAATTGCGCTGCAATTCCTGCAGAATTAATAGAAAGTGAACTTTTTGGACACGAAAAAGGTTCTTTTACCTCTGCTATAAAACAACGAATTGGAAAGTTTGAACAAGCCAATGGTGGTACTTTATTCTTAGATGAAATTGGCGACATGAGCCCTTCGGCACAATCAAAAGTGCTACGTGCTTTGCAAGAAAATAAAATTACCAGGGTTGGTGGAGAAAAAGAAATTCCAGTTAACGTTCGAATAATTGCTGCTACCAATAAAGATTTATTCAAGGAAATAGAATTAAATAATTTCAGATTAGACTTATACCATAGATTGAGTGTAATACTCATACACGTACCTTCATTAAACGAAAGAAAAGAAGACATACCGTTATTAGCCAATCAATTTTTAGTAGAGATTTGTGAAGAATATGGTTGCACGCTGAAAAGCTTTAGCAAAGAGGCTTTGCAGTATTTACAAGAAATAAACTGGACTGGTAATATTAGAGAATTACACAATGTAGTGGAAAGGTTAGTCATACTGGGTGGAAATACAATTAGTTTGAAAGATATTACGAATAACATTTCAATTCAATCTGCAGAAACAAACAATATCGAATCAATTAATTACGATCAATTTGAAAACTTCCAAGACTATAAAGATTTTATGGAGGCTGAATTCATCAAAAATAAATTGAATAAAAACAATTGGAATGTAACTAAAACTGCAGATCAACTTTCAATGCAACGCAGTCATTTGTATGCAAAAATGGAAAAGTACCAATTGAAAAAATAATGGAAGCTTTCCATTTCATATAATTTATTATTTTTGAAAAAATAATACCCGGGTGGTGAAATTGGTAGACATACCATCTTGAGGGGGTGGCGCCGAAAGGTATGCGAGTTCGAATCTCGTCCCGGGTACTCAAACAGCTTTTTCTAGCTTTGTATCAAACAATTCGCTCAATTTTTTGCTTTATTTATCGAGCTTTCACTTTTATCCGATTATCTTTACAGACAAATTTATGAGCAAATTAGGTCGTGTTTTAGTAGCCATGAGTGGCGGTGTAGATAGTTCGGTAGCAGCAGTTATGTTACACGAACAAGGCTATGAAGTGATAGGTATAACCATGAAAACATGGGACTATGCTAGTTCTGGCAGTAGCTCAAAAGAAACTGGTTGTTGCAGTTTAGATTCCATCAATGATGCAAGGGCATTAGCTGTTTCTTATGGATTTCCACATTATATTTTAGATATCAGAGAAGAGTTTGGCAATTTTGTCATCGACAATTTTGTAGAAGAATATTTAGCAGGCAGAACGCCTAACCCATGCGTATTATGCAATACTCATATTAAATGGGAAGCGTTAATTAAAAGAGCCAATCACCTCGATTGTGAATTTATTGCAACTGGGCATTATGCTAATATTCGAACGGAAAATAACCGTAAAGTTATTTCTAAAGGAAAAGACGAGAGCAAAGACCAAAGCTATGTGCTTTGGGGCGTATCGCAAGCAAACCTTTCCAGAACCATGCTTCCATTGGGTAAATTCCATAAATCAGAAATCAAACAAATGGCCATTGATATGGGGCAAGTGGAACTTGCTGCTAAAAGTGAGAGCTACGAAATTTGTTTTGTACCCGATAATGACTATCGCGCTTTCTTAAATAATAAAGTACCCGGACTCGCACAAAAAGTTGCGGGAGGTAATTTTGTATTGCAAGATGGAACCGTTGTTGGCCAACATAAAGGTTATCCTTTTTATACTGTCGGTCAACGAAAAGGCTTAGAAATTGCTTTAGGTGAACCTATGTTTGTACTTGATATTCAACCAGATAGAAACGAAGTTGTTTTAGGTAAAATTGGTGAGCTTGAAAAACAAGATGCCATTGTAAGGGCTTTCAATTTAGTTAAATATGAGAACCTATTGCAGCCAATAGATAGTCTTACTAAAATTAGATACAAAGACAAAGGTACCATGAGTAGCATTGTTCAAGTGGATGATTATATAAAAGTTGATTTTTACGCTCCCGTTTCTGGATTGGCACCTGGTCAATCGGCTGTTTTTTATGAAGGAAACGATTTAATTGGTGGTGGAATTATTTCTAAAAAATAAATATGAAAACTATTTTAAGAAAAAATTATTGGCTAACAGTTTTATGCTTGTTAACCATATTAAATGCAAATGCGCAAGATCGCTACATCGTATTCTTGAAAAACAAAGCGAACAACCCTTACACAATTAGCAACCCAAGTGAATATTTATCTGTTAGAGCAATAAACAGAAGAACTCGAATGAACATTCCAATTGATTCGAGCGATTTACCTGTTAATCCTGCATATGTTGCAGCCATTAAAAACACTGGCGCAATAGTACTTAACCGTTCAAAATGGCTAAATACAATGACCATTCAGGCAGATACAAACCAAGCAATTGCGATTGGAAACCTTCCTTTTGTTGTACGTTATAAAAAAGTATTTGGTACCAATGTCCACAAATCAAGTGTCAATAAATTCCCTGAAGAAAACATTACAAACCCTTTTAATAAAATTGATTCTTCGAAATATGGTAATGCTTGGAATCAAACTAAAATGTTGAATGCGCAAAATCTACACGAATTAGGTTTTACTGGTAAAAACATTCAAATAGCTATTATCGATGCTGGATTTAGAAATGCAAATACACATACTGCTTTCGATTCTTTACGTGCAAAAAATCAAATTATAGGCACTTGGAATTTTACCGATAACACTTCGTTTGTTTACGATTACAGTAACCATGGCACGAGTGTGTTGTCTTGTATCGGCGCAAATGTGCCCGACACCATGATAGGCCTGGCACCAGATGCAAAATTTTATTTATTAAAAACAGAAGAAGAAGCAACTGAATATTTGGTAGAAGAATACAACTGGGCTGCAGCTGCTGAATATGCTGATAGTGCAGGTGCTGATATTATCAATTCTTCTTTAGGCTATACTGAATATGATGCTGCTTCGCAAAGTTATACTTACAATGATATGAATGGCATTACTGCTCCAATAACAATAGCTGCGGATATTGCAGTTGATAAAGGTGTTTTAGTAGTAAACAGTGCCGGTAATTCTGGAAGTAGCACATGGTTTTATATTGGCGCTCCCGCAGATGGCAAAAATGTACTTTCTGTTGGTGCCGTAGATCCTACAAAAATGATTGCAGGCTTTTCTAGTAATGGCCCAACAGCAGATGGCAGAACAAAGCCCGATGTAGTGGCGCAAGGTGCCCCAGCATGGATTGCAAAAGCAAACACAGGTAGTTTTGGGTTTGGAAGTGGAACCTCTTTCTCTGGCCCTATAATTGCAGGTTTTAGTGCTTGTGCATTAGAATTACTTCAAAGTGTTGCTCCATACAAAACACCATTAGCTTTTAAAGAATGGTTAAAAGAAAACTCTGATCAACATATTAACCCAAACAATCAATTTGGCTGGGGAATTCCAGATGCAAATTTATTAATCGTCAGCTCTGGAATTAATCAAATCAATAAATCAAAAATTACTTTATACCCAAACCCAGTCAACGATTTTTGTCAATTCAATATTTCAAATTCCCAAATAGCTGAAATAGCTATATATACAAGTACAGGAGCATTATTAAAACAAGAAAAATTGCAGTCAACTAATGGAAATTTTAAATTTTCTACTGCAAACTTTAATCCTGGATTATACGTTATTAAAATATATACCGAAAATTCGGTTTACAGCATGCCTTTTTCTAAAAACCAATAGTGAAAAATAAATTCATATTCTTACTCGCATTATTAGTTAGCCCCACTTTCTTATTTGCCCAACAAAAATTTAGCATCAGCGGATTTGTAAAAGATGCATTTTCAGGTGAAACTTTAATCGGTAGTACCGTTGTAATAAAAGAACTTGGAAAAGGTATCAATAGCAATGAATACGGCTATTATTCTATTACTTTACCGACAGGTAAATATCAAATTGTAGCAAGTTTCTTGGGTTATAAACCAATTGTTGACACCATTAATTTAACTAAAAATGTTAAAAGAAATTTCTTTCTAAAAAGTAATTCCATTGTCAGTAAAGAAGCAATTGTACTCGCAGAAAAAGCAGAGAACAATTTCAAAAGCACCCAAATGGGTACGCAAACTTTGCAAATGGAAAAAGTAAAAACTTTACCCGTTATTTTAGGTGAAGTGGATATTTTAAAAACCTTGCAATTGCTACCAGGTGTTCAATCTTCGGGCGAAGGCAACAGCGGATTTTATGTTAGAGGTGGTGGCCCAGATCAAAACTTGGTTTTGCTTGACGAAGCCACCGTTTATAATTCTGGACATTTATTTGGTTTCTTTTCTGTTTTTAATTCAGATGCAATAAATAGTGTAACCCTTATCAAAGGTGGTATGCCTGCTGAATATGGCGGAAGACTTTCTTCTGTAGTAAATGTGAATATGAAAGAAGGAAATAACCAAAGCTACCACGCAACAGGAGGCGTTGGCTTAATTGCTTCCCGATTAACCCTTGAAGGACCTATTCAAAAAGGCAAAAGTTCATTTATGTTAGCTGCTAGAAGAACTTATATTGACGCATTGATCAAACCCTTTGTTAGCAGTACTTCTACCCTTTCAGGTTCGGGTTATTACTTCTACGATTTAAACCTAAAATTGAATTACCAATTATCTGAAAAAGACCGTGTTTTCTTTAGCGGTTACTATGGTAAGGATCAATTTCTTTTCAAAGGAGAACGTTTTGGAATCAAATTTCCTTGGGGAAATTCTACAACTACTATGCGCTGGAATCACTTGTTTAACGAAAAATTATTTGTAAATACCACTGCTTTATTTAGCGATTATGTGTTTAAAATTGGCGCAAGCCAAAGCAACTTTGACTTCGAATTATTTTCGGGTGTGAGAGATTATTCAACAAAAGTAGACTTTGATTATTTCCCTAACATCCGCAACCAGGTTAAGTTTGGTGCGGCTTACACCTTCCATACATTCACTCCAACAACGGCAACCGGAACGATTGGAGAAAGTAGCATCAGTCCCGAAAAAATCAATAGACAATATGCCAATGAAGCGGCAGCTTACTTTTCAAATGATTTCGATTTAACTGAAAAAATAAAAATTAATGCCGGGTTGCGGTATGCATTTTTTCAGCAAATAGGCCCTTATGATCGCTATATTCAAAACGATGTTGGAACTATTAGTGATACCATTTCTTATGGTGACGGTGAAAATATAAAAACCTACCATCGTTTAGAACCGCGTTTTTCTATTCGATTCCAAACGAGTAAATCTGCTTCTATAAAAGCTGCTTATACAGTAACCAATCAGTTTGTAAATTTAGCTTCATTAAGTGGAAGTACACTTCCTACAGACCTTTGGGTGCCTGCATCTTCGGTTGTTAAACCTCAATTTTGTACGCAATATTCAATTGGTTATTTCAGGAATTTAAAAGACGACCAATTTGAAACATCTGTTGAATTATATTACAAAGATTTAAAGAACTTAATTGAATTTAAAGAGAATACAACCGGTCGCTTAAGTGCAAACATCGAAAACGATTTCACTTTTGGAATTGGCAGGTCTTATGGTGCTGAATTTTTCATCAAAAAATCTGTAGGGAAATTCAATGGATGGGTTGGCTATACACACTCCTATGCTCAAAGAACATTTGCTGATTTGAATGAAGGCAAAACGTTTTTCGCTAGATATGACCGAAGACACGATGGATCAATTGTTTTATCCTATACATTGAATAATAAATGGACTTTTGGATCTGTGTTTGTATATGGCTCTGGTGCTGCATTCAACCTTCCAACAAGTTTGGTTTTCTTTAGCAATGGCACGCAGGGCTTGTATTTCGAAAATGATTATCGAAACAAATATCGATTGAGTCCTTATCATCGTTTAGACATTTCTGCAACTTATACAGCTAAGAAAACAGCTAAATATGAATCAACTTGGAACTTCAGTATATACAATGTTTACAATCATTTAAACCAATACATTGTTTACCTCGATATCCAAGGTGACATATTGAATCAAGGGTTAAAAGTGCAACCTAAACAGATTACTGTTTTCCCATTTATTCCATCTGTAACCTGGAATTTTAAATTTTAAGCAAGATGAAAAGATATATATTACTAAGCCTGCTTTCTGTTTCCATGTTCTTTAGTTCATGTGAAAAAGACATCAATATTGATTTCCCTGTAGCACCTAGCCCCTATGTAATTGAAGGTTATATAGAAAATGGTCAAGGTCCATTCGTTACTGTTTCTAGAGGCATCTCCTTTATCAATGAAATATCAAATGATGATTTTTTAAACTTATTTGTTGACAATGCAAAAGTAAGTTTGACGGTCAACAACGACACCACTGCTATCTTTTTAAAAATGGTTAAATTAGGTAACGCTTCATTTTACATAGATACCACTCAATTACTTGGTCAAATTGGCAATACCTATCATTTAAAAGTTGCAGTAGATGGTCATGTTTTCACTTCAAGTACGCAAATACTACCTCCTGCTCCTTTAGACAGTATAGTAGTTAAACCCGCGCCAGACAGCAGAGCAGACAGTGATAGTTTAGTACAACTAACGGCTTATTTTAAAGAGCCGAATCCGATGGGAAATTATTATCGACTATTAACTAAAAAGAACAACGATATTTTTTACGATGTTGCTTTTAATTCTATTTATGATGATGCTATTGTAAATGGTAAAGCCATACAATTTAGTGTAATTGGAGGTAAATCTCAATTTCAAAATAACGACTCAGCAGACTTTAGAGAATATGGTTATTTCAGAAAAGGTGATATTGTTTATGTAAAGTGGGCCAGTATTGACAAACCGCAATATGATTTTTGGAAAACTTTTGAAGCACAAAGCGGTAGTTTTGGAAACCCTTTTTCACCAACTGTAATTGTAAAAAGCACCTTTAAAGGGGCTGGTTGTTTAGGTGTTTGGGCAGGATATGGTTGTACCATTGATACTGTAATTATCCCCAAAAACTAGTAAAATATCCACATCAAATCAAAGCCATCGATTTTTTAATTAATTTCGATTTTAATTTAAATTATGGAAAACACAGAACACATACATTGCTTAATTATTGGTTCAGGGCCTGCAGGATATACTGCTGCAATTTATGCAGCAAGAGCAGATCTAAAACCAGTAATGATTACAGGCATGCAACCTGGCGGACAATTAACTACAACTACAGAAGTAGAAAACTACCCAGGTTATCCAGAAGGCACACAAGGGCCAGAAATGATGGAAGATTTTCGTAAACAAGCAGAAAGATTAGGAACAGAAATTCGTTTTGGATATGTAACCGCTGTAGATTTTACTGCTAAGCCACATAAGGTTACCGTAGACGAAACAAAAGCCATAACAGCTG
>JAHEGO010000022.1 GCA_024645045.1 Sphingobacteriaceae bacterium | reverse complement strand
GGCAACAAGTAGTTAAATTATGGCATAAAGACACCGATTTGCAAGGTTGCGATTTCATCGTATTGCCAGGCGGCTTTAGTTTTGGCGATTATTTACGCTCTGGCGCTATTGCACGTTTTTCACCAATTATGTCTGAAGTAATTGCATTTGCCAATAAAGGCGGATATGTTTTAGGTGTTTGTAATGGATTCCAAATTTTAACCGAAGCAGGCTTGGTACCGGGGGCATTGTTGCACAATACTTCTCGTAAATTCATTTGTAAAAATGTGCACATCAAAGCGGCTACTAACCAAAGTTTAATCACATCTAGTATCGATTTAACACGTGCATTAAAAATTCCTATTGCGCATGGCGAAGGAAATTATTTCACCGATGCTGATACCTTAAAACAACTTCAAGATAAAGACCAAATATTATTTCATTACTGCGACGAGCAAGGTCATATTACACCGGAGTCTAATCCAAATGGCTCAATGCAAAACATTGCAGGTGTTTGTAATGCTGGTAGAAATGTATTTGGAATGATGCCACATCCAGAACGTGCCGCAGACTTAGAACTTAGCAATACCGATGGTTTGCAGTTGTTCGAATCTATTTTGTCTTTAATGCATTCATAAATGTTTAGCCTCGTCATTGATCAAGGGAATACACTCGCAAAGGTTTATCTTTTTGATCAGGATGAATGTGTAGCACAGTTCAGCTCTGAAAATTTAAGCCTAAAAGAATTGGGTTTATTTTTAGTTGATCACAAAATAGATGCTGCAATTATTGCAGGCGTTAAAGCCATCGACGAAGAAATCATTCATTTTATTGGCAATATGTGTCGAACCATTGTATTGAATGCCGATACCGAATTGCCCATTCAAAATGCATACGAAAGCCCAGCAACTTTAGGTTCCGATCGATTAGCTGCGGCATGTGGTGCTGCCAAATTATTTCCTAATACGCCTTGTTTAAGTATTGATGCAGGCACTTGCATTACTTACGATTTCATCGACGCTCAACAACAATATTTAGGTGGTGCCATTAGCCCAGGCTTGCAAATGCGCGCCAAAGCCCTGCATACTTTTACTGCTCAATTGCCGTTAATTCATTTTGAAAAATTCGAAGCCAATTTTATAGGTCAAAACACCCAACAATCGCTAAGCAATGGCGTTGGCTTTGGCTTGGTCCATGAAATCAACGGATTTATAGAATCGTATCAAAAAAAATACCCAACATTGCAAGTAATTGCTTGCGGTGGAGATGCGGCGCTATTGTTTCCTCATCTTAAAAATAACATCTTTGTGGAGCCCAATTTGGTAGCCATTGGATTATTAGCTATACTTAATCACCATGTTCAAAAAAAATAATATTGCCCTATTTGCATTTGTGTTGGTTTCCACATTAGCCACTGCACAAACAATTACCAGTTCGCCATACTCGCGTTTTGGATTGGGTGAGTTGCAACAAAGTAGCAGTGTGGTAAACATTGCCATGGGTGGAATTAGCAACGGCTTGCGTTTAGAAAACGTCATCAATACACAAAATCCAGCGTCATACAATACCGTTAGTCTTACCACATTCGATTTTGGAATTTCTGGAAGGTTTGATCGAATTGAAAATTCAAACGATTTTATTATCAATAAACATGCAGCGCCTAATTATATGAAAATGGCTTTCCCAGTTTCGAAGAAATGGTCTGCTAGCATAGGTTTGGTGCCTTTTTCAGGTACAGGATACGAATCAAAAATTAAAAGAAACGCCAGCGATAGCATTACCCAAATTTTTAAAGGTAATGGCGGTTTGAATCAATTTTATTTTGGTAATGCAGTGCAAATTGTCAAAGGATTATCTGTTGGTGTCAATGTTTCTTATGTGTTTGGAAGCATCGATAAAATTAAAGCAAACGAATACGCCGACACATTGGCATTTTACAATATCAGACAAACGAATGCTACCTATGTAGGAAGTTTGTATGCAACTTATGGTTTGCAATACAGCAAAACATTTGCAGCTGGTAATACTTTAACATTGGGTTATTCGGGTGCATTGAAAAGTAATTTAAATGCAACTCGATTCCTATTATCAGAAAGGTATTATAAAACTTCTACCGGTTATGAAGTATTAATTGACACGGTACAAATTGCACCAAACCAAGCTGGAAGTGTAGTTATGCCAGAATTTCATTCATTTGGTTTAACTTATAGCAAAACAAATAATTGGTTAATTGGTGCCGATTTAAATTTAGGAAAGTGGTCGCAGTTTCAAGAGTATGGAGTAAGTCCAACTCCACAACTAAACGATACCTATCAGTTTGCCATTGGCGGAAGTTACATTCCAAATTCCAATGCAGTGGGCAATTATTTTGCGACAATTGAATACCGTGCAGGATTCAATTACATGCAATCTTATGTCACATTGAATGAACAAAAAATAAATGCAATGGGCGTTTCATTGGGTTTTGGTTTGCCATTGCCTAAGTCAAGTTCTAAAATTAATTTTGCTGTAGAGTTATCACAATTAGGCACAACCAAAAATAATTTAATTCAAGAACAAATTTTGAAATTCCATTTAGGCTTTAATTTTTCTGATAAGTGGTTTGTGAAACGTCAATATGATTAATCCTTTCAAAGTATTGTATTTATTGGCTTTTGCGGTGCTTGTATTTTTTACAGCATGTGAAAACGATTTAGCCAAAGTTGAAAAAATTCCTACGCTTGAAGTAAGTTTGCCAATTGAAACCAGTAAAGAAGTAGAAATTATTTACAGCGACTCTGCAGTTGTGCGCGCACGATTAACTAGCCCCGAATTAAAGTTTTATAAAGTAGCAAAACCTTACCGCGAAATGCCAAAAGGTTTGCTGGTGGAATTTTATGCGCCTGGTTTAATTTTAGAAAGTACTTTACAAGCAAAGTTTGGTCGTAAATACGAAAACCAAGGTTTAGTAGAAGTGCGAGACAGTGTGGTGGTCATCAATAAAAAAGGCGAAAGACTCGACACCGAAAAATTAATTTGGAACGAAAAAACAGGTAAAATTTATACCGATAAATTTGTGCGCATTCAAACCAACAACGAAGTAATTTTTGGTGAGGGCTTAGTGGCCAACCAAAATTTCAGCAGTTATAAAATTTTTAAAATTAAAGGCGTTTTCAATCTTCAAAATGAATAAATCAAAAGTAAGCGAGGGCATTTGGTTCGGTATATTTACTATCTGCCTGTTTATCACCATTATGCTCGTTAGTAGCAAAGGTTCAACCAAAGCCGACAAAATACTGTTTGGCGTATCAACTTTGATAGCTTTGTACCGTTTCTACATCCGTAGAGCTATGAGAATCAATAACTTAGATAGAAAGTAATTTCGCGCTAAGAAATATTTTCAAAAAATGGTATCTTGCGCATCTTAAAAATTAAAATTAGTTAAATAGAATAAGCGATATGGGATTAATGACATCTATGCGCAACAGAGGTGGCTTACTGGTGGGAATCATCGGTTTTGCAATTGTTGCATTTTTAGTTGGTGACGTAATTGTTTCTGGTAGAAACATTTTCGGTAACGGACAAAATCAAATTGGTAAAGTAAACGGTGAAACCATCGAATACACTGCTTTTCAAGCTAAATTAGACGAAAATACAGAAGCCTATAAAAAGAATTCAGGTTCAAGTGATATCAATCCAACCATGACAGGTTATTTGGTAGACCAAACTTGGAATCAAATGGTTCAAGATATTATTTTGAAAAAGGCTATTGCCGTTTCGGGTGTAACCGTGAGCGCAGATGAGCTTTTCGACATGATCCAAGGTAAAAATCCACATCCAGAAGTGCGTCGTGCATTTGCAAATCCACAAACTGGCGTATTCGATCCTTCCCAAGTAGTTACCTTTTTGAAAAACTTAGATACACAAGATCCAACGGGTGCAACAAAAAAACAATGGTTGGCTTTTGAAAAAGCAATCAACGAAGAACGCATTCGTCAAAAATATTTCAACTTGGTAAAAGGGGCAATGTATACGCCAACTGCTTTTGCTAAAGCTAACTTTACAGAGCAAAATAAAACGGCTAACATTTCTTATGTCATGTTAGATTACGCTAGCATTCCAGACAACGCAATAAAAGTGACCGAAAGTGATATGTCAACATATTACAACGCGAATAAATATAAATATGCACAAAAAGAAAATGCGCGTAGCTTCGATTATATTTATGTAGACGTATTGCCAAGTGCAGAAGATTCGGCAGCAATTAAAAAATCAATCGACGAACAATTGATCGGTT
This sequence comes from Sphingobacteriaceae bacterium, assembly GCA_024645045.1. GTDB lineage: Bacteria > Bacteroidota > Bacteroidia > Sphingobacteriales > Sphingobacteriaceae > CAIKLP01. The sequence continues at coordinate 4,168 of JAHEGO010000022.1, read as the reverse complement.
TACAAACTACCACTAACGATTCTACTTATATTGCATTAAATGCTGATACTAAATTTGCAGCAGAATATGCTAAGCGTGGCACATTGCCAGGTGCATTAGATACCGTAATGTTCAGCAAGCCAGAAGGCTATATCATGGGCCCATACATTGATGGTGGTGCTTATAAAATTGCTAAATTAATGTCAATTAAATCTTTGCCAGATTCAGTTCGTGCGCGTCACATTTTAATTAAAGCGACCAACGATAATGCAATGGCAATGAAAGCAAAAGCAGATAGTTTGAAAAAATTAATTGATGCTGGCGCAGACTTCGCAACATTAGCACAACAATATTCTGAAGACGGTACCAAAGATAAAGGTGGCGACTTAGGTTATTTCGATAACAAACAAATGGTAAAACCTTTCAGCGATTTTTGTTTCAAAGGAACAAAAGGAGAAATGAAAGTAGTGGGTACACAATTTGGTTTCCACATTGTACAAATTACAGACCAAAAGAATTTCGAGAAACAAGTTTTAGTAGGTGTAATAGATCGTAAGATTGAACCAAGTTCACAAACTTCACAAGCATTATATACTAAGATCAACGAAGTGTTGGCTGGTGTAACAGATGCAAAAGCATTTGCTGCTTTAAAATTAGGCAATGGCTTAAATAAAAGAGTAGCAGAAAACATCAAAGAAAACGATCGTTTTGTAGCAGGTTTAGATAACCCACGCGAATTAATTCGTTGGGCTTACAAAGCAGAAAAAGGCGATGTGTCAACTTTATTTGAAATTGGTAATAAATACGTATTCGCTAACTTAACCCAAATCAAAGATAAAGGAACAGTAGCGCAAGAATACTTGAAAAATGAATTAGAAGCAGCTGTTCGTCAAGAAAAGAAAGCGGCACAATTAACCGAGAAGTTATTGGCTGCAAGTACTGGCGCAAGCAACATGCAACAAATAGCACAGAAAGCAGGCGCACAAGCGCAAGTAGCTTCGGGCTTAAACTTTGCCTTCCCAGTTATTCCAGGTATCTCTCGCGAGCCAGAAGTAGTAGGTAATGTGTTTGCAATGGCTAAAGGAAAAATCTCTAAACCAATTGTTGGTGGTAGAGGTGTTTATGTTGTTTCGGTTGATAATTTCGTAGAAGCAATGCAATTGCCAGATTATAACGCTAAAAAATCTGAAATGGCCTCGATTACAAAATCAAGGGTAGATCAAGAATTAATGGAAGCGTTAAAAAATAAAGCAGATATTAAGGATAACAGAGTTCGCTTTTACTAGTCGAATTTTTACTAATTTTGAAATCTAAAAGGGATATATTTTGTTATCCCTTTTAGATTTTTTAATTTATAGCCATGGACATTCAAGAAAACTTTGTCAATAAAGTTGCCAATAGTGGAATTATATCTTTCGATTTAGGAAAATATTACCATGCAGGCGAGCGCGTGGTTTACGATATCAAAGACAATTTATTTCAAGGTTTAATGTTGCGCGAAAAAGATTTTCGCGAATTTATTAAAGCGCACGATTGGTCTGCTTATGCAGGAAAAAATGTAGCCATCATTTGCAGTGCCGATGCCATTGTGCCCACTTGGGCTTACATGTTATTGGCAACAAAACTTACGCCATATGTACATCTATTAGTGTTCGGCGATTTAAGCGCTTTAGAAGATGCTTTGTTTAGAGATGCCCTTGAAAAGGTTGACTGGACTGCTTTTCAAGAAGAGCGTGTAGTAGTAAAAGGTTGTGGCGATTTGCCAGTCCCTGTTTCTGCTTATGTAGAAATTACACGTCGTTTACAACCCATTGCCAAAAGTATTATGTATGGCGAGCCTTGCTCTACCGTACCTTTATATAAAAAACAATAATTGCCTATTTTGTAAATGAAAAAATTCGCATTCATCATATTTCTTGTTTTTATTTTCAACGTGAAATTCGTTTCTGCTCAAAATAATGGAGTGGCGCAACCCGAGTTTAAAACAGGTTCCTTTCAGGCTGGCGAATTATTGAAATACAAAATTAGGTATGGCTTCATTACCGCAGCTGAAGCTAGTTTGGAGGTGCAAGAAGGCAAGAAAACATTCAACAACGAAAAAACATTTCATTACATCGCTTACGGAAAAACAACTGGTTCATTTGATTTTTTCATGCATGTAAAAAATCGTTACGATTCTTATGTTGACCAGCAAACTTTATTGCCCTATCAATTTACCGAAAATGTGCGCGAAGGAAATTACAAAAGAAATTCATATGCTAATTTTGACCGCGACGATAATAAAGTACAAGCAAGTAAAGGTACCTATAATGTGCCTGCCAATACCTTTGATATTATTTCCTTGTATTATTTTGCACGCTCGCTCGATTTAAAAAATATCAGTGTGGGAGAAAGCGTACACATGAATTATTTTTTAGATAAAGCCGTGTATCCTGCAAACATCGAATACCTTGGAAAAGAAACCATCAAAACAGCTACAGGAAAATACGAATGTATTAAGGTGAGTCCTACGTTGCAGCCTGGCCGTGTGTTTAGGCGCGATAGCAAAATGTATATTTGGATTTCAAACGATGCCAATCGCATACCAGTTAAAATAGAAGTAGAAATTTTAATTGGTTCATTAATATTAGAACTCGATTCTTACAGCGGATTAAAATATCCGGTAACAGCCAAAAGAAACTAAGCATGATTCAAATAGAAAATACTTTAATTTCGGAAGAATTAATCACCGAAAACTTTGTTTGCAATTTGAATAAATGCAAAGGCGAATGTTGTGTAGCTGGCGATGCCGGTGCACCACTTGAAGAAAGCGAATTAAAAATAATGGAAACTGTTTTTCAAAAAGTAAAACCTTATTTAAATGAAAGAGGTTTGAAAGCAATTGAAGAACAAGGCTTATATGTGATTGATGAAGATGGCGATTATACCACCACTTGTGTCGAGAAAAATTTAGAATGTGCCTATGTACTTTTCGAAAATGGCATTACGCAATGTGCATTTGAAAAAGCCTATAACGATGGCATCATCGATTTCAAAAAACCCATTTCTTGTCATTTATATCCAATCAGAATTACTAAATACGAAACATTTGAGGCTTTAAACTACGACCGTTGGTCTATTTGCAGCGATGCTTGCCATTTTGGGAATAGCTTAAAAGTGCCTGTATATCAGTTTTTAAAGGAACCGCTTATTCGTAAATACGGCGAAAATTGGTACAATCAGCTCCAAATGTTGGTGGAATAAGTGTAAAATCTACATTTACCCAAAATTCATCTCATTTTTGCAACAATAAATAGCACCATTAGCAATAATTTGTAATTTAGAGTGTTAATAAAGCACAAGAAACAATTTAATAATTATAGATATGAAAAAAATCCTATTTGCAATCGTAGCCAGCGCAATGGTAATGGTTGCTTGTAACAAAATGCAAATGCCATTTGAGCAAAGCATTAGCGTTGCAGATTTATCAAAAAATGTAAGCAGCTATGTTGCTGAAAATTATCCTGATGCAGCTATTGCAGAAGCAGTAGTAGTTAGCGATGATGAGAATGTAACAGTTGTAGTTTTAAATACCGAAGAGCAATTGGCATTCAACGATGCAGGTATTTATTTAGGTAATGGATTAAACTACCGCGGTGGTAGAGGCGGCGGACGTGGCGGAAACCATGGTGGTGGCCCAGGTCATGGACATGGTGGTGGACACCACGGTGGACATCATGGTGGTGGACATCATGGTGGTATCGATTCTACTACTTTAGATTCATTGTTACCAGGTGCACAAGCATTCATCGATTCTAACTATGCAGGTTACACTGTTATTGGTGCTAGAAGAGATACTACTTGCCAATATGGTGCAGTAATTAATGTAATGATTGCTAACAATTCATTTGTTGGTCCAGTAAAAATTACTTTTGATTTAGCAGGTAATTTCTTAATGAGTTCGGTTCGTTTTGCTTATGCAAATGCACCACAATTAGTGAAAGATTATATCACTAATAACTATGCAGGTTACAATGTTAGAAAGAAAGCAGAACAAAGTACATTAGCAAATGCAACTGTACAATACAATGTGTTTGTTGCAGATTCTGTAAACAGATACTTAGTAACTGTTAAAGACGATGGTACTTTAGTTTGTGTAAAATAATTGCAAAATCAATATTTATTAAAAGGCGGCCCAAGCAATTAGGCC
>JAHEGO010000021.1:1994-8428 GCA_024645045.1 Sphingobacteriaceae bacterium | reverse complement strand
GCTGCTCCACCTTTATCGGCTGAGGTATTTACAATAACTACTTTCATTATTTTTTGTAAGCAAAAATATTGAGCTGTAAATCGTATGCTTTATTTTCGTGTCTGTTGACAAAAGGAGTAACTCGTTTGTTTTCTGTTTTAATGTAATAATGAAAACCAGCGTTGCTTAATATGCTTAAAATATTTCCCAATGCTTGGGTGTCTTTTGCAGTTGAATGGTATTCTATAAATAGTTGATCTACTTTATGTAATTCCGCTGAACAGTCTGGTATTACTGTATTTTCAGCGCCTTCAATATCCATTTTCAAGAAATCAATATGTGTAAAATCTTGCATGAATTCTTTCAAGCTCATCGATGGAATTAAAGTTGCATTGCTGCTACTTCCGATGCTGCCTCCGTCCGAACCTTCCGAAGAAAATTGCACGCCTTCGTTATGTGTCCAAACTGCTTTTGCAATTACATTTACTTTTTCTGCTTGGTTGTTTTTTAAATTTTCAGCAAGTGTTTTTGCAATGGCTTGGTCGGCTTCAATACAATATATGCTAGCGTTTTTGAATTTGTTTGCAAAATAAATTCCACTTAAGCCAATGTTTGAGCCGCAATCAATAATGATAGGTTTTGCATTTTTACTTTCAAATAAATAAGATTCGTCGACCATAATTTCGCGAAACTGATAAATGAAAGAAAGTGCATCTGGCACCTGAAGGTTCCAACCATTTACTTTTATTTGTCTTGGCGAATACCTTGGGCTGTCTCCATATTGAAAAACCAATCTATTAAATTGACGAACCGCTTTGCGAGTCAAAAAGTAATAGAGGTTTCGAAAACTAATTTCTAGAAAAAGTCTCATGTTTGTTCATAAAAAGCTAAAATAAGCCGAATAATCAGGATAAACATAAATATTTGTAAATTCTTCTAAATTTGTCCCTATAATTCAAGAAATGAGAAAACTTGCCCTGTTAACCAATAAATTAGGCTTCATCGGAATATTCCTGAAGGTAATCATCATGGTCCTTAATAAGATCAGTAAATGGTTCAGGACGGCTAGCTTGGAAGTGAAGTACCAATGCCATATTCATCCAGACGCGCAAATTTTATATACCGATGCCAAAAGATTTTCTTTAGCAGAGGGCGTATTCATTGGCGCCAATACTATTTTAATTTGTGCCGATGATCCAAAAGGTGCATGGGGCGTTTCACATTTATCAATCGGTAAGGGAACTTCAATTGGAGAAATGAATAATATTCGTGCGGGAGGTGGAAGTATTCGCATTGGCGAAAAATGTATTTTATCTCAACACATCAGCATTGTTGCAGCCAATCATTTAACTGCCCGCGATCAATTCATGATTGATCAACCTTGGGATACCAGCAAAAACTTTATTGTAATTGAAGACGATGTTTGGATTGGCAGCGGAGTGCAAATTATGCCAGGCGTCACTGTTGGCAAAGGCGCTGTAATAGGTGCTGGTAGCGTGGTTACCAAAGATGTGGAGCCTTATAGCATAGTTGTTGGAAGCCCAGCAAAACTGGTGCGCATGCGTTAGTTTTTTGCAGGTAAATTCATTACATATTCAAAAGCTTTAACATATCGTTTACTAACCGTTTGAATGTTTATTTCTTCTTTGATTATTTGCAAAGATCTCTCTCCAAACAACTTCATTTTATTTTCATCTTGCAAAAGCAATTCAATGCTATTGCATAAGCTGTTTAAATTATTTCTTTCAAAATAATAACCGTTATAATCTGCTCTTACAATTGCTTTTTCTGTTCCGTCGGCTACAGAACATACCACAGGTAAGCCATAGCACATGGCTTCATTGATAGACAAGCCGCCCATTCCAGCCAATACATAAATGGAAGCCGATTTAAAAACTTTACCTAATTCCATCGGATCATAAATAGAACCTAAGAAAATAATGTCTTTGTCGTCTGAGGCAAAATGGCGCAAGTATAAATCTTCTGGTCCGTCTCCAACAATGGTTAAAGTTAATTTCGGATATTTCAGTTTCAGTTTTCGATAAGCAGCAATTAATAAATCAACACGTTTCCATCTTACCAATCTGCCAACGTGTAATAAGTTTGGATGATCGGGATTTATGTCTTTTAATTTCTCTTCAATTTCTAAATGCGTATCGGTGTCAGGTGAATTATAAGTGATGAATATTTTTTCTTTGGCAACACCGTAAGATGCAACGGTTTTAACTGCTTCGTCGATATAGAACACATGTGCATCGGCCATTCTCAAATAAAAACCGCGTAGCTTAGTAATCAAATAAAACTTTAAAAAGCCAGCAATGGTTTTTCTAGATTGCTCAGCTTCGCTGCCGGTATATTTATCACTAAAATAAAATGATCTAATTTTATTGCTTGGTGGTAAATTAAATGGAATGCCTTTGTAAATTAATTTGATATTATTTTTTCGAATTACTTTGCGAAGATGGGCATTGAAAATCAAGTCAAGTGCATATGGCCAGCCAATCACTAAAATATCTGGTTTTTCATTTTCCAATACAACAGACAAATTCATAAAATAAGATTTCCCTATTAAAAATCGTTTGCTTTCTGCTGCACGGAAGGTGTTAATAGAAGTGTTTTCATTTACATGAACGCCTTCGCCTCGAGCCCTGCTATATGCTCCCGGAACTATTGCCCCAACTTTAATTCCTTCGTCATCTCTTAAGCGAGTTAATAAGGCAGTTAGGTAATGGGCTAATCCTGGAAACGTGAATAATACTTTCATAATCTTTGGCTTTCTAACGCGCTGTTTCTATTTTCAAGACGAATGTAGTATTTTAGTACAAAATTTTGAAGTTTTATCCGATCAAATGAACGAATATAGACATAATAGTAGCGAAGCTATACAAAGAACCCAACCAGGATTGTTTCATCCCCGTCGTTATTATTTAAAAATGTTGCGTAAGCTCATTGAATATGCAATTGAAAAGCATATTAAAAACACCGATGGCATTTTAGTTGATTATGGTTGCGGAAGCATGCCTTATAAAACTTTATTTGAAGCTAAAACAAAAAGTTATTTAGGCGCAGACCTTTCCGATAACCCGGCAATTGATATTCACCTTGACCCACAAGGCAAATTAAACTATGCAGACAGTGCAGCAGATTTATTATTGTCTACGCAGGTTTTAGAGCATGTCGATGACCCCGAATTATATTTACAAGAGTCGCACCGCATCTTAAAAAAAGATGGCTTGTTATTGTTAACTACCCATGGATATTGGATGTTTCATCCAGATCCAAATGATTTTTGGAGATGGACTTCTTCAGGTTTGAAAAAAGTGGTAGAGAGAAATGGTTTTGAAGTGGTAGATTTCAGAGGCATCATTGGCAGGCCTGCAATGGGTTTGCAGCTTTTTCAAGATGGATTAATGTTTAATTTACCTAAACCATTGAAGCAGCTTTTCATTTTTAAAATGCAAATCTTGATTTATTTATTTGATAAAGTAACCAAACAATCGACTAAAGATACCGATGCTTGTACTTTTTTAGTAGTTGCCAAAGCAAAAAAATAAACATGAGATTATTAATTGCATTTACGCAGCCCTTTTCTTATTCCGAAACTTTTATACATAATCAAGTAAAGTATTTGGAGCCTGTTGAAACGCTCACCAATGGTTGGATGCCTTTTCAAGATTCACAAAGGCGTTCCATTTTCAATGGCTTGTTCGCGATTGACATAATACGTGGCGCTTGTAAAAAATATTTTCCTAAATTGTATTTTCAGCAATACCAAAAAGCGTTAAAAAACTTTTTAGTAAAACAAAAAATTGAAGTGGTATTAGCAGAATATGGCATTACCGCATGTAATTTTGCGGCTGTTTGTGAAAGCCTTCAAATACCTTTAGTGGCTCACTTTCATGGCTTTGATGCTTATGAATATAAAACCATTGCAAATTATAAAGAACGTTATTTGGCAATGGCAAAAACCGCTGCAAAAATAATTGTTGTCTCCGAAGACATGCGTCAAGCCTTATTGCAATTAGGTGTACCGGCTGAAAAAATTGAAAACAACCCTTACGGAGTGGAGCTGCAAAATTTTCAAACAACGCAGCCTGCTAAAAATAAAAACCAATTAATTTCTGTTGGTCGATTGACAGGTAAAAAAGCCCCACAATTGGTTATTCGCAGTTTCGCAATTGTTAAAAAAGAAATTACCGATGCCGTATTAATTTTAATTGGCGGCGGTGAATTGCAAAAAGAATGTGCCGATTTAATTCAGCAATTGCATTTACAAGATTCCGTAAAATTATTAGGGGTTAAAACACCAACAGAAATTGCTAGTTATTTAGCGGCATCAAAAATATTTGTTCAACACTCTTTGAGAACCGCAAGCGGCGACTCCGAAGGCACGCCCAACACTATATTGGAAGCATCTGCTACTGGGCTCCCAATTGTCAGCACCAAACATGCAGGCATACGCGAAGCAGTTGTCAATGGGCAAACAGGTTATTTAGTGGAAGAAGGAGATTACGAATTAATGGCACAAAAAATAATTGATTTATTGTCCGATTCGCAATTGGTAGAAAACATGGGTGCTGCTGCACGCAAACACATGGAGCAACATTACGAAATGAGTTTTCGTATTCAAGCATTGAGAAATATATTAAACGCTGCACAACATGCAAATTAAAAGTCCTATCAACTTAAGTAAGTCTATAGATATTGTAGAAAGTATTGCAAGCGAGCAAATTATTACTTTATACGACGAGTTAGGATTGAATGTGCGTCCGCTGTTTCAAAACATATCAGAAGTTTTTGTGTGTCAATGCAAAGAAAGCAAATTGAAATTTTATGCACCGGCTCAAATAGCTGGCGATGCTGCATTCTACGAGGTGCTTGAAAAAAACTACGAACAGTATTATGCCAATTGGAAATGGGAGCACGAGCAGTTGTTGGCTTATTTACCTAAGGGTGGAAAGGTTTTGGAAATTGGTTGTGCACATGGTTCTTTTCTAGAAAAAATTCAAACATTAGGAGTTTCCGAAGCAATAGGCTTAGAATTAAATCCGCATGCGGTAGCAAGTGCGCAAGCCAAAGGCTTGCAAGTTTTCAATCAATTAGTTGATGCGCATTTACAAACGCATGCAAACTATTACGACTTAATTTGTTCATTTCAAGTGGTTGAACACATTGCCGAGCTCAAAGATTTTTTTGCAGACAGCATTGCTTGTTTAAAAACTGGCGGACTTTATGCCATCAGTGTACCAAATAATAACTGCTATTTATTTAGCAACGATCCCGACCATACCTTAAACTTGCCGCCACACCATATCAATTTATGGGATGAGCAATCGTTGTGCAACATAGCACCACTTTTTGGATTAAAAGTGCTTGCAGTGCATAAAGAGCCTGCAAACCCATTAAACTATGGCAATTACTACGAAGTGTTTTTAAGAAATACCTTGAAATTAAAAGGGCAAACATTGGATATGGTTTATCAATTAACCAGGCCATTTGTTAAATTAGCCATGCGCGTGTATCCACCAAAATATGGCGCATGTATTACCGTTATCTATCAAAAGCAATAAATTGGGAATCGTTATTCGTCAAAGTTTTAAATCAATTGTCGTTCAATATGTGGGCGTGGTTTTGGGCTATATCAATATTGTTTGGTTATTCCCTAAATGTTTACCGCTCGATCAAATTGGATTAATTCGATTTATTTTAGAGATGGGTTTATTCTTGGCCTACTTTGCACAAATTGGCGTGCCCAATGCAGTCAATAAATTTTATCCTTACTTTAGAAACAAAGAAAAAAACGACCAAGGTTTTCAGTTTTTTATTTTTGTAACGCCACTCATTGGAATTGTTTTTTTTAGCTTAATATTTGTTTTGCTGAGGCCTTTGTTTGTCAGTTCATTTCAAGACAACTCGCCCTTGGTGCTCCATTATTACTGGTATTTCATACCCTTCACTATTATTTATGTTTATCAAAATATAACCGAACAATATTGCACTTCGCAGTTGCGCATTGTAGTGCCTAAATTAATTCGCGATGTGTATTTGCGTTTTGGTATGTCTGTTTTGTTAGTGTTGAATTATTTGCATTATTTCAATTTTGATCAATTGATGGTTGCCATTACTTTGTTATATTTTTCAGGTTTGGTCATCAATTTAGTTTATATTCATCGTTTGTGGGGCTTAAATTTAAAGCCCGATTTCAGTGTATTAAAAGATGTAAAAATCAAAAAAGAAATTTTGTATTTCTTAGGCTTCATCATTATTGCGGGTATTGGTTCTACATTGGTCAATAAAATTGACAGTTACATGATCAGCTCGCTGATTAATTTATCGAGTTTCACCGTTTATTCTACAGCCTTATTTATAGCCACTGTAATTGAAATGCCTTACCGAGCGGTGAGTCAAATTAGTACACCTATTGTAGCCGAAGCGCTAAAGCAGCATGATATGGA
>JAHEGO010000021.1:0-1894 GCA_024645045.1 Sphingobacteriaceae bacterium | reverse complement strand
TCAAGACCAGGCGCATTCGTTAATTTAAAAAATTAAATGGCGTAAATGTTTTTGATGGCTGCAACAATTCTTTCTGCAGTATGGCCATCCCAAAGCGGAGGAATGCCACCTTTTTTCCAATTGCCAGCAAATAATTTTTCCAAAGTTGGTTTAATTGCATCTGGATTGGTGCCAATGAGTTCGTTGGTTCCAATGGTGCAAGTCTCTGGCCTTTCGGTGCTGCTTCTTAAAGTAACACAAGGTACTTGCATTACCGTTGTTTCTTCTGTAATGCCACCCGAATCGGTAATCACAGCCTTCGCATGTTTTACTAAGTAGTTAAACTCTAAGTAACTCATCGGTTCAGTTAAAAATAATTGATCGAAGGTGGTATCCATTTGTGCAAGCATTTTTGCAGTACGAGGGTGTACTGGAAAAACAACTTTATGCCCTTGGGTATGTTGCATAATTTCGCTCAACAATTTTTTCAGTTGGGTATCTGCATCTACATTCGAAGGTCGGTGCAGCGTTAGCACGAAATAAGATTTTTCGCTCAGTTGTTCTGCATCCCAAAAAGTTGGCTGTTTAAAGTTTGGCATTTGTTTCAGCAAAGTATCAATCATGGTATTCCCCACAAAAAATATTTGCGCATCTTGCATGCCTGCATTTTTTAAATTTTGATTCGCTACTTCAGAAGTAGTGAAAAAATAATCGGTTATGCTGTCTGTAACCATGCGGTTAATTTCCTCAGGCATGGTGCGGTCGCCAGAACGAATGCCCGCTTCAACGTGAGCTACATCTATGTTTAGTTTTTTAGCTGCAATGGCACAAGCCATGGTAGAAGTTACGTCACCTACCACTAAACATAAATTACTTGGCGAATCTAATAACAAAGCTTCATAGCGCATCATAATTTTAGCAGTTTGTTCGGCTTGAGTGCCAGAACCAACTTCTAAATTAACATGAGGTGCAGGAATTCCTAATTGCTGAAAAAAATCACCGCTCATTTTTTGGTCATAATGTTGACCTGTATGTATCAAACGAAAATCAATGGCAGTGCCTTTTTGTTTTTCATTTTCTATCGCCGCAATAATGGGCGCAATTTTCATAAAGTTTGGGCGTGCGCCCGCAATAATATCGATGCGTATCATTATGCCGTTGCGTTATTTTTTCTCCAAGAAGCCCAAATGCTAAAACCAACTAATAAGATTAAAGCAATAGAACTTGCGAATGCAATTTTCTCTCCTAAGAAATAATTTGCAGGTTCAAAACGGAATGAAATTTCGTGTTTACCAGCTGGCACTTTCATTCCTCTTAAAACATAATTCACACGTACATGATCTGCTTTTTGTCCATCTACATAAGCATTCCAGCCTTTCTCGTAATATATTTCAGAGAATACAGCAAAGCTTTCTGCACTGGCATTACTGCTGTAATTTAAAGTGTCAGGGCTGTAATAAGTTAAAGTAATATTAGCGCTAGAATCTTTAGCTAAATTTATATTTCCAACACGTTCTTTAAATCTTTCGTCAATAAATACGGTCTTTTTAGGATCAAAATTAGTTAAAGCTAACATTTCAGAATCTGCATTGGCAACATATTTAATTTCTTGAATAAACCATGCATTACCACAAGCCATTGGGTTTGTTTGTGGCATTACTTGGTTCGTTCCTTGTGGCGCAGTAATAAAATATTTTGTATTCAGCATGCTCAATACATTCATGTTACCTTTTGAAATCTGATTTTCAATTAACTCTTGGTAGCGTTTCAATTTAGCTGCATGGTAACCACCAATCGATTTATGGTAACGAGAGGTATTGCCATCTGTAAATGGATTTACCGTTAAATTATATACACGGTAATATTTAGCAGGATCGCTCATAATTTGCATGTCTACTGCATTTGGCGGCACTTC
>JAHEGO010000020.1 GCA_024645045.1 Sphingobacteriaceae bacterium | reverse complement strand
AGGCTACTAAATAACGGCCAACCTTTGTAGGAATGAAATTGATAATACCTGTTTTGATGTTCATCGTTAAATCTGGAACACCATCAATGTTGTTGTAATATAAATTATAACCTGGCGCGTATGCAATTACAGAAAAAGGTTTTGACGCACTTTGATCGTAAGATTGCGCAACATAATATACTAAAGAGTCTCCGTTAGGGTCCGTAATATTCCAATCTAAAGTATAAGGTTTACCAACGCAAAAGAATGCCAATGGTGCTTTTTTGAATTCTGGTGATGAATTATAACGCGTAGGAGCAGTAGAATTTAAACGAGGAAAATCCATGGTAAAAGTAATACCCGCACCAGAAGAATTTAACACATTTGTAACACCACCATTTCTACAACATGTTCCTGCAACTACATAATATCCAGATGCAGAGTTGAACGCTGAAAGGTTAATTGAAGCAGACTCGTAAGTCCATTTCTCCAACTTTAAATCTGCCCCTGGAGGCGGACAATCTTTAGGATCGTAAGTAATAGCAACTTGTGAAATTTTATTCACTGTCATCGTTGGAGTAGGCGCAGCAGAGTTATCAGAATTTTTAAAAATATTAAACTGATAAGAGTTATCAAGTGTAATACCAGATACATCTCTAAATGCAACCAATCTAAATTTATACAAATCATTTCCTAAGGAAATTAACGTCATATCATAACCCACACAATGGGATGCTTTCGCAGTTCCTGAAAAAAGGAGGATGACAAATGAAAACAGGAATACTATTTTTTTCATAAATTATTGATTTTGATAATTGGAATCATACAAATACGATGCCAACATTATATTTCTTTTTTTTATTAACGTTTAACTGCAATTGTTCCTTTAACTAAAAGGTTTTTTCTACCCAAACCAGATGCATTAACTATATAGACATAGGCACCAGGTAAAACCATTTCACCTGTGGTATCTTTACCGTCCCAAGTAAACTTAGGATCGTTAGATTTAAACACCTCTATCCCCCATCTGTTGAAAATTCTAATTTCAAATTTATCAACGTTAGTATAGAATACACTTAAAGTTGCATTGTCTTGGCCACCTGGGCTGAAGATTTCAGGCACGTAAACTAAGGTCCTATTATCATCACAAACCCTTACATTTTTAGTTTTACTTACAATACAATTAGAATCATTGATTACAGATAAAGTAACTAGATAATAAATTGAACCATTAGCATAAAAGTGAATTGGGTTTGCGACAGTATCAGATAAATTATCTGCTCCTGACCAAACGTATCTAAAATGATTTCCACCATTGATACTTCCAGTTACACTTGAAATAAATTGCGTGAATTTACCTCTACAATTCAATGAATCAACCCAGAAATCAATATCTGGTTGGTTGAACAATTTTATAATGGTGTCTTTTTTAGTCCAGCATCCAGTGTTTTTATCATTGATTTTTAATTGAATTCTGTAATAACCATCACCTGGAGGGAATACATAATTTACTGTTTTAGTTGTAAAATGTAAAGTGTTATTTGGAATCACATCTGGATATTCATTGATTGTCCAATCCCATGCGGTATCTACACCTGAGAAAATGGTTGGGAACATAACAATTGGTTCACCAGCACATTTTGTATTGATTACAATATCATAATCCATTGGCGGACGAACAGTAATGTCTTTTCTAATTACAGTATTACAACCATTTACAGGATCAGAAACAGTAATGATAACCGTTTTAGGACCTGCAAAATTATAAGTGTGAATTGGGAAACGATCTGTTGAAATGGTATTTGCATCTAGCTCCCATAAATAAGTAAAGCTATTGGTATCTGAATTAGGTGCAAACTTTAAAGTAAAGTCTACTGGATCTCCAATACAAACAGAATCTGGATTGAATTTTACTGCAGGTGAAAGTTTAAATGATTTTCTACCAGAGCCAGAACAACCTTTTGCATCTTCAATATCTACACGTAAATCTACATATCTACGACCTGCTAATTTTGTTGCTGGCATTTCATAACCACCTTGGTAAATCAATGAACCAGTTGCATTGTCAAACCATTGAACAGTATTAAAAGGTAGCGTTAAGAAATATGGTTTTATTTTGATGGTGTCTTCTTGAGATACACACATGCTGGTGTCTCCAAGTATTTCTACATAAGGTTCACCTGTTTCTATGGTATCTTTTAAAATAGTTTCACAACCATTCACATCAATTACACGTAGTTGTACACCGAATTTCCCTCTACCTAAACCACCTCCACCATCAGATGAGAAAATCCATTTAGCAGGATTCATTAAATTTAAAGAATCATAAGTCAAAGTCATTAAGCCATTATCACCAGTCCATTCATAAAATTTAATATGTGGAGTAGTAGGACTGACTACTGCTTTCAAATTAATAATTGAACCTGGACATGCAGAGTCATGTTCTAATTTAACATCTGGTAATTGCCAAACCAAAACTGAATCTGAAATATCAATTCGACAACCTTTAGAGTCAATAACTGTGAAAGTAAATTTCTTTACACCTGAAGTTGGATAAGTATAAGTTACCGTATCGTTATTACCAGCTGCAAAACCTTCGTAGCCTAACCACCTAACGGTTGTATAAGGAGGAATACCACCATATAAAGTATCTAAATAGAAATTTGTTGGCGTACCTAAACAAACAGTATCGTAATGGAATTCAGCAGTAATTTTTTGATGAAAAATAGTATCAATTGTAGATACAGAATTACAACGAATGGTGTCATAACTTTCTACTTTATAATAAGTCGTATCATTACATAAATTATAATTATCAATTGCTGAAGTATTGGTAGTATCACCATCTCCATCAACAATTGGAACCCATGTATATGGGTTTATGGTTTCACTTCTGTAAACCGTGTAACCTTTGTTTGAAGAGAATTTAAATGAACGTATTCCATTCCAAACTAATCTTGCTTGATTGCTTCTTGCAAAATTTGCTGTTAATCGCATTGGCCTAACTGGGTAGACTTCATCATCTACACCACATAAGTTTACAGCACGAACATAATATTCAGATGTATCTCCATGTGGAGGATTAAAATCTATGTAATCGTATTGTTTACGGTTTGTTGTAGAATATATTTTAACGTTATCTCTGTAAAGTTCGTAACGCACAAATGTATTCGTGTCACCTGGTGAAATACCCCAAGTTAAAAATACATTTTTTGTTTCCTGATTATAAGTTATACACTTAATTGGAGGAGATAAATAAAAATTAGGTGGCATGATGTTAACCGCAAAAGTTCTGATTGTTTTTGCGGGAACACGACAGAAATTATCTTTTGCAGAAACAACGAAGTTATATAAACTAGACTCTAATCCATTGCAATTATCTGCTTTGTCTAAGTTAGAACATTTTGTTGGCCAATATAACCAAACCGTGTCGTTGTATTGTGCATTGAAGTTATAACCATAACCAAAAATTTCACCAGGTACATTTTGAATTGGCACTGGTTTCGTATTATCGGTTAAATTATACGTAAGATTATTTTTCTTTTTCGTCAACATGGCACAAGGAGGAAATGGACAACCCAAAAGTGTGTCTCCATTTTGAGTACCCATGGCAATACCATTTACTGTTAAATCTAAACTCTGCGGACTTAAGCCTGCTCCTGCTCCAGCCAAGGAGTCGCGAATAACAATCGGTATACGCAAGGTATTTCCAGCTGTAACTTCTATGTAGTTTGATTTACCACCAGCAAATGGTGGATAAACTGTAGGAAAACGATTCGTGTTTTGATTTGCATTTGGCACTAAAATTACCACTTGAAAATCACGAAAAACTTCCGAAACTTTTTGATCACATTTGTATGAAGAAACTTTAATTACCGAACAAAATGCACCAGCAGTAAGCGGTTTAAATTTAAATTCTCCGGTTGCATGGTTGTAAGTATATTGACTTGGAGACAAAGCAAAAGGATTGTTTTTGTTGTAAACATCATAGTTTAACCAAATTTCTGCAGGGTCTTGTTTAACGTTTGGATTTAAACCCGCATCCACAATTGGATCATCTAAATCGTAGTATAAATTATCTAAATCTAAATCGATTGCGTTGTTATTGAAAATAAAATCTTGACCAGATGTATACAACAAAGATGCTGGAGATTCTGTAAATGTAGGTGCGTTATCAAAGCAAGAAGAAATAGGTTTTGCAGAAGTTGATCCATTTGGATAAAATGGATACATGTTTGTTATTAAAACCATAGAACCACCCACTATATTATCAGAAGGATTTCTCGCACTTTGATCCCAAGTAAAACGAATTGGAGTATTCGCATCTGTAGGAGGTGCAATGCCGTCAAAATCAATTAAACCAGATTCATAAACATGTTTTTCAACTGCACCTTTTTCTCCTGCAGCACAGTTGAGTGGGTCTGAAGTTGGATAAGAACAAGTTGGTGATATATCTTTTTGTGAAACTCTAGTCAATTTAATGCTTTGATTGTTTGCAGTTGGAGCATTTAGTAAACCAACATTTTTGGTAGTACTTAAAACACCATTCATGTTCCAAACTTTTAATTCGTCTGTAGCGCCTAAACATCCTGTGCAACCTGTACAATCACGGTAAACAACTACCGTAAATTTATATTTTTGCGTGCCGCCAGAAGTAATACATTTCCAGGTAATTTCCCCACCTAATAAATGAGATGCACGAGAGGTGCTTACATTAGCAGTGATAAAAACGGTTAACAATAAAAGAATTTGAAGTACTCTCTTCATAGGTTTAAATTTTGACCAAATGTCAAATATAAACAATTTTAGTGCCAAAAAAAGCGGTTTTAGAAGAAGTTTATTAACAAAATTTTAATATTAATTTTTCGTAATCCAATTGTTTTTTATTCTATATCAGGGCTTTTGCTAAAAAAACGATCAAAAAGTCGAGTTTTGGAGCTTAAATCAATAATTTTTTCATTTTTATTAGCTGAAATTCATTATTTATTCCGTTATTTGCGTCCGTAAAATGGTTCGGTAGCTCAGCTGGATAGAGCAACGGTTTTCTAAACCGTAGGTCATAGGTTCGAATCCTATCCGGACTACAAACAGTACAAAACCTTCCCAATCGGAAGGTTTTTTGTTTTTAAACATAAATTTGTTCGCTTACACTCTTGATATTAGCTTAAATTTAGCTTAAAATCAATATTTTTTTTGGAGGTCGTATCGGAAATACTATATTTGCAACCCGCCGGTGAGATGCCTGAGAGGCCGAAAGGAACAGTTTGCTAAACTGTCGTACGGGTAACTGTACCGAGGGTTCGAATCCCTCTCTCACCGCAAGCTTTAAGCCCAGTTCTAAAAGAACTGGGCTTTTTGTTTTAAAAAAAATCATGAAACGCTAGTTTCAAATGGTTTTTTAAAAAACAAAAAGCCCAAACAGCGAAGCTGTTTGGGCTTAATGCTTGAACCTCCAAAGGTGCTATTGGGATCAGCGAGCATAGCGAGCTAATCCCAAGCAAACAACGAAGCAAATTGGGAATACAGCTTCGCTGTTTGGGCTTAAAGCTTGAACCTCCAAAGGTGCTAATGGGATCAGCGAGCATAGCGAGCTAATCCCAAACAAACAACTTCGCACCGCACAAGATCCTATCTAAAGTTTTTAGCTTGAAAATCAATCTATAAGCCTAGTATTTGAAAAAAGAATTGCGGCCACAATATTTTTTCTTACATTTGCAACCTCCAATAGGAGCTCGGGGCGTAGCGTAGTCCGGTCATCGCGCCTGGTTTGGGACCAGGAGGTCGCAAGTTCGAATCTTGCCGCCCCGACTTAACAAATTAAAGCTTGCAAATTTTGCAGGCTTTTTTTGTTTTCAACCAATTCATCCACACAATCTTTCCTTATAGTTTTTAAGCCTTTAAGCCCTTCAGATTGGCAAAATATCCTATCTTTGCGCCTGAATGAAAAATATTAGAAACTTTTGTATTATCGCACACATCGACCATGGTAAAAGTACTTTGGCCGACCGTTTATTAGAATTCACAGAAACCATTACTAAGCGTGAAGCACAAGCACAATTGCTTGATGACATGGACTTGGAGCGTGAAAGAGGTATCACTATTAAAAGTCATGCCATTCAAATGAACTACCATTTAAATGGAGAACAATATGTTTTTAATTTAATTGATACTCCTGGCCATGTGGATTTTTCATATGAAGTTTCAAGATCAATTGCTGCATGCGAAGGCGCACTTTTAATTGTTGATGCATCTCAAGGAATTCAAGCACAAACTATTTCTAATTTATACCTTGCTTTAGAAAACGATTTAGAAATTATTCCTATTTTAAATAAGATGGATTTACCTGGTGCAATGCCAGAAGAAGTGAAAGATCAAATTGTAGATTTAATAGGTTGTAAAAGAGAAGACATCATTCCTGCATCAGGAAAAACTGGTTTAGGTGTAGATAAAATATTAGAAGCCATAGTTGACAGAGTACCTGCTCCTGTTGGCGATGCAGCTGCACCACTTCAAGCATTAATTTTCGATTCTGTATTTAATTCTTTCAGAGGTATCATTGCTTATTTCAAAGTTGTCAATGGAGAAATTAAAAAAGGAGACAAAGTAAAATTTGTTGCAACAGGTAGCGAATACAATGCAGATGAAATTGGCGTTTTAAAATTAAATCAAGAACCAAGAGCTAAATTATCTACTGGTGATGTGGGATATATCATTTCAGGAATTAAAGAAGCACGAGAAGTAAAAGTTGGAGACACCATTACACATGTTGCAAATCCAGGTGAAGCCATTCAAGGTTTTGAAGATGTAAAACCCATGGTATTTGCTGGAATTTTTCCAGTAGATACAGAAGATTTCGAAGAGCTCAGAGAAGCCATGTTCAAATTACAATTGAACGACGCATCATTGGTATTTGAGCCAGAATCATCAGCAGCATTGGGTTTTGGATTTAGATGTGGTTTCTTAGGAATGCTCCACATGGAAATTATTCAAGAGCGTTTAGAACGTGAATTCAACATGACGGTAATTACTACCGTACCGAACGTTTCATACTTAGCCTATACAACCAAAGGTGAAGAATTACATGTAAACAATCCTTCGGATTTACCTGATCCAAGCAAATTAGATTCAGTTGAAGAACCATATATTAAAGCAACTATTATTACAAAGTCTGAATTTGTTGGGCCGGTAATGTCGCTTTGTATTAACAAACGCGGATTCATCATCAATCAATCTTATTTAACTTCAGAAAGAGTAGAATTAATTTTTGAAATGCCAATGGGTGAAATTGTTTTTGACTTTTACGATCGGTTAAAAACAATCTCTAAAGGATATGCATCATTCGATTACCATCAAATAGGTTACAGAAAATCTGACTTAGTTAAAATGGATATCAGATTGAACAGCGAACCTGTAGATGCCCTATCTAGCTTAATTCACAGAAGTAACTCTTACGATTTTGGAAAGAAAATTTGCGAAAAATTAAAAGAGTTAATTCCTCGTCAACAATTTGAAATTATTATTCAAGCTTCTATTGGTGCAAAAATTATTGCAAGAGAAACGGTAAAGGCATTGCGTAAAGATGTAACTGCAAAATGTTATGGTGGTGATATTTCTCGAAAAAGAAAATTACTTGAAAAACAAAAAGAAGGTAAGAAAAGAATGCGTCAAGTAGGAAGTGTAGAAATTCCACAATCTGCATTTATGGCGGTACTTAAATTAGACTAACAAAATAAAATGGAATTATTAGATGGCAAAAAAATTGCTGCAGAAATTAAATTAGAAATTGCAGCAGAAGTAGCGCAAATGAAAGCCTCGGGAATGCGTGCGCCTAATTTAGTTGCCATTTTAGTTGGCGAAGATGGTGCCAGCGAAACTTATGTCAATAGCAAAGAAAAGAATTGCAAAGAAGTTGGTTTTGATTCTACCGTAATTCGATACGATGCAACTATTACTGAAGCATTTTTATTAGCAAAGATTGCAGAAATTAACCAAGACGATAGCATTGATGGGTTAATTGTACAACTCCCCTTGCCTGCTCATATTTCGGTTGCAAAAGTGGTAGAAACTATCGATCCTAAAAAAGATGTAGACGGATTTCATCCGATTAACATTGGTCGAATGAATAAAAATTTACCTTGTTATATTTCAGCAACTCCTAATGGCATCATGCTATTATTAGAAAGATATAAAATAGCCACAACAGGAAAACATTGTGTAGTAATTGGCCGCAGTCAAATTGTAGGTTCTCCTATGAGTATATTGATGTCGCTCAATGCAGAACCCGGCAATTGCACGGTTACGTTATGTCACAGTAAAACACCTGATATTAAAAAATTCACTCTTGATGCAGATATTGTAATTGTAGCCATTGGAAAGAAAAACTTTTTAACCGCCGATATGGTAAAAGAAGGTGCTGTAATTATTGATGTTGGAATGAATAGAGAATTATCAAGTACCACAAAGTCTGGCTATAAATTATATGGCGATGTGGATTTTGATA